>JBPOIU010000140.1:0-4127 GCA_052034255.1 Planctomycetota bacterium
CTCGAGGTTGTTCAGCAGCGCCTTGATCGGGCAGACGTAGAGGATGCTCAGTCCTCGCCAGTCTTCGGCGAGCATCTTCGACAACGCGGGAAAGAAGGCCGCTTCCGTCTTCCCGCCAGCGGTAGGCGCGAGAAGCAAAGCGTGTTCACCATTGACGAGCGGTTCGATCGCGCGGTCCTGCAGCTCGCGCAGGGCAGGCCATCCGAGCGTGTTGACGATGTGATGCTGAATCGCTGGGTGAAGGCGATCGAACGGTTTCACGGCAGGTCCAACCGAACGTCGTCGGGTGTGGAAGCGCCTCGCGCTTCGCGTTCGGCATCGGACAGCTCCTGGTCCGTCACTGTGAGCGCATAGTCCTTGCGTGGATCGAAGTCCGGGAACTGATCGACGCGATCGAGCACGTCGCTCACGAGTTTCTTCAGGAAGACACGCGGAGCGACTCCGACCTTTCCGCCGAGCGATCCGGTGACGGCACGCGCGAGTGTCGCAACGTAGGCGTCATCAGCCCGTTGGTGGATCCGATCTTGGACTGCTGATTGCTCGCAGTAGAGATCGCGCACGCGCCGACCGACCTCTTCGAGACGGGTCAGATCGAATCCTGGGAGTCGAATCTGCACCGCGCGTGGATTGTCAAAACGCGCATCCGCGGAGAGGTCGACGTGCAATCGCTGCGCGAGAGGCGGGAGTCGCTGAACGCCTTGGGGGCCCTCGAAGAATGCGCGGGTGCCTGTGATGAGGAGGTACAGCCCGGGAAAGCGACCCGCATCGACTTCGTCGAGGAGTTGCCGTAGCGCATTCAATCCCTTGTCCCGCACATCGCCGCGCACGCGCTGCAGCGTCTCAACCTCGTCGAGCACGAGCAGCAGTCCCGCGTGCCCCGAGTCGCGCAGCACGACGAGCAAGCCCTGGAGGAACGACAAAGCTCCGAAGTGGTCAATGTCGCCCTTCACACTCGCGGCACGCTTGACGTCAGCACCGACGTTGGGCTGCCCGGCAAGCCACGCGAGGATTCCATCGGCAACGACTGCGTCCTCACGAGCAGACGCTTCCCGATACGCGCGCAACGCCGCGGCAAATGCAGGTGCCGTTCGACTCACGCTAGCCAGCCGACGTTCCATCAGCTCATTCGTGCGAGCGATGAGCTCCGCCGTGTCGCCTTCGGAGATCGCGCCTTCCGCCAACACGTCCTGTTCCAGCGTGAAGAACCAACCGTCAAGAACTGCACGCAGTGCGCCTTGCGCGACGTCCGTGGTCGACAGGCGCTCCATGAGTCGCCGGTAGACCGTCTCAAGGCGATGGAGGGGAGTTTCGGTCTCGGAGATCTGAACTTCGCTCGTGACGAATCCGCGCTTGCGCGCGCGGTCTTGCAGCCAGCGCGCAAAGAACGTCTTGCCGCTGCCATACTCGCCGCGCACTGCTTTGAAGACCGCACCGCCTGTGGCTACCGTGTCGAGTTCCGCGTCGAGCGCGCGTTCAAAAGAAGAGAGTCCCACCGCGAACGCATCGAGGCTGCGTTGCGGCACTGTGCCGCGTCGCAGCGCGTCGATGATCTCGCGTCGTCGCTGTGGACTGATCGTCATGAGCCCTTCCTCGATCGGCTTCCGCGTTTCATCGTCGCCATGAACGATTCGATCGGCGCGCTGGCTTTCGCCGAGATCGCCCGAAGCACGTCCAAGTGCTCGGGTCGTTCGAGGGACGCTCGCACCACGGTCTCCAAGACGACTCGCTGCCGCACTGTGTTGCGATCTGTGGTGAACACCCGTCGCCCGGTGTCGAATTCACCCCAAGTCACCGAATGCCCGTCGCTGGGCAATCCCAACGTGTGCACGGCTGCTCCCCAAGCTCTCTTGCGCTCCGCGTTCAATCCGTCTTGTTTCTGCCACGCGGGTCGATGGTCGAGCACAACGCGCTCGGCGCGTCTCCCCGAGAACAGGCGTCGCAGGCCGGTTTGGACGAGTTCGGGCACTTCGATCGGCTCGGCAGGCCCGCACATCAGGGCGTAGCTGTTCCCGTCGGAAAACAGAGATTCCGGTACTCGTTGCCAAGCCGGCGCGGCGACCAAGACGTAGTTCGCGTCACTGACGGCGGGAACGGGCTCGATGACCACGCTCGGAGCTGCCAGTTCGTGAAGGGCGCCGTCGCGCGACCGGCTCAGTTCGTTCGCGACGACCGAGCCGATTCCGCACGTACGAATGACGAGTTCGACTCCAGCGCCGCGCGCAATCGTTTCGTCGGGCACCTTGGCCGGGCCGACGACTTGCCACAGCACGTCCTTTGCACCGCGGATAGCCGCGTCGTCGCTCTCGCGGACGGTGAGCTCGCCCCACGACGACAGCCAGCGCGAGAACACGTGGATGCTCGATGGATCGAGTCCACGCTTCCCCGCGGTGACCAGGAGTCTCCGCGACGCGACCTCGATCTCGTCCCACGCAAGCTCTGCGGAGCCGCGGAGCGTGTACGCCAAGAACTCGAATCCGAAGATCGACGGCGCGAACCGATCGGGCGCTACCCAGTAGAGGATCTCGAGAATCTCGTGTCCGAAGCGTCGCCAAGGTTCATTCAGCGGCGATTCCTCACCGAATGCGCTCTTTACTCGGCCATTCACGAGCGCGACCAGTGCCTGCCCGATCGAGGGCAGCGTGTCCGCTTCGATGGCTTTCAAACCATCAAGAGGTGTCTCCCAATCGGGAAAGTCGCCAATGACTTGGCTCGGTCGGCGCCCGTTCCGAAATTGCGTGAGTATCTCACTTGCCTCGCGTTCAAACCGCCGCGCATCCGCGGCCGTCCACCACGGGGCCCGAGTCGAGGAGGGCAGCGACAGCCAGTAATCGAGCAATCGCTCCAGGTCGTAGGGCGCGTCGAGCAAGCCCGTCGGAAGTGCGGTCGTCATTCACGACTCCCTTTCCTCCTAGCGCTTACCGAGAGTTCAAACTGCGTCTCCAACAGCGTGCGGTCAAGTCGGACCGTGTCCGACTCGTTATCGATCGAGAGCACGTCGTACCCGTCGACGTTCAGAACCTTGCGCAACTGCGTCAGGGCTCCGTTCAAGCGCACGAGGGACAGATCGAGTTGGCGCGACATCGCTGCGCGGGTGAGCGTGAAGCCGTTCGCTTCTAGGGCGCTCATGATCTCGCGTACGCGATCCTCCGTCGGGATTGCGCGCCCTGCCGTGCGCAGTTGCTGCGCATACGTCTTGGAGGCGAGCATTCCTGAAATCCAGTCGATGCCCGCAGAAGCTGGCTTCGAAGCCATCGGGTCGAACAGCATCCCTGTTGGAACCGTCCCCGGCGACGACGATTGCGTTGGCGTTACGGCCGGAGTCTGTGACGGGGCGGTGCCCGACTTGTCGCTCCACCATGCGGGACGCGCCGGTGCGACTTCGACGAACTCCTTCACATCGACCGCGCCCGTCGACCAGATTGCGACGGGAACGAGTATTTCCTGCGGCGTCGCGCCACCGTGATAACCATTCTTCTGCCCGGCGTACCGCAGACTCTCACCCCATGGCGCGACGATGTCATGACCGCCAAAGAGAACTCGCGGTCCGGTCAGTCGAACTTCTTCGGCATCGATTGGACCAACCGCGCTTCGCCAACGTTCGCCGCCATCTTCGTGCGCACGGAACACGGACTGGTGGTGCAGCACATGCCCGTGATCCGCAGTGACGATGATGGTGCGCTTGCCCTCGCGGGCGGCTTCGAGAAGTGCGGGCAGTGGGGAGATCCGGTCAATCGTCCATGTGAAGCGTGATTGATCACCCTTCAAGAGATGGTCGTCCACGGCGTTCAGCACGACTCCGACCACGCGTCGAGCACCGGCGACTTCGGCCCGCACTTCGTCGGCCAGCCCGACTCCATCGGTCCCTTTCAACGCTGACTTATGGAAGAGCAGCGGCGGCAGTCTGGGAGCAAGTGCGCGAAGCCCGGGATGGTTCGCGAATCCGGAGCGTTCGGTTGCATCATCGCCCGTGCGCAAGGCACCGCAAAGGAGACTCGTACGGCACGCTTCGGTGACCGTTGGCATGACCCCGATCGCCGTCAATCGACGATCAGCATCAGCGCGTCGGAGTTCGGAGAACCCGTAGCGTTCGAAGTCGTCGACGAGCTCTTCGAACGCGGCAAGAGAGA
>JBPOIU010000024.1:0-3590 GCA_052034255.1 Planctomycetota bacterium
GTCGTCGTCGTTGTTCTTCCGCGAGCCGCGCGCGTTCGGCACCGCGTACGTCGACGCGGCGCTGGCGGCGAAGCCGACGCTCGTGATCGGCGTCGACTTCCTGTTCTGGTTCGGATACGGCGCGGTGTTGCCGGAGTCCGCGCGGCTCGAGTTGCTCGAGGACGGCTTGCGCCTGCTCGAAGACTTCGAGTGCCCGGTGATCGTCGGTGACTTCCCCGACATGCATCCGGCACTGAAGGGCAAGGGCGTCATCGGCGGGCCGATGATCTTCCCGTTCCAGGTGCCCAATCTGGAGACCCTCGACCGCTTGAACGCGCGACTGCGCGACTGGGCCAAGGGCCGCAAGAACGTCACGATCGTGCCACTCGCGCAGTTCCTCGAACGGCTGCGCGCGAACGAGGCGTTCGACGTGCGCGGCGCGAAGTACGAAAGCGGCGCGATCCATCGGTTGCTCGACGACGACCTTCTGCATACGAAGTTCGACGGCACGATCGCACTCGGCTTGATCGTCCAGGACGCGATCACGAAGGCCGTTCCGGACTTGCCTGAGGACACGTTCGTCTGGGATCCCGTGGAGATCCGCCGCCGCCTGCTCGATGCGCGCAAGGACGAGATCGAAGCGCGGCTGAAGACCGCGGCGCGCCGGGCGGCGAACCGCTGATGCCTCCGTTCTCCGCGTACGCCGGGATCTTCGTCCTCGCCGGATCGATCATCCTGTTCCAGGTCGCGCTCACGCGCGTGTTCGCGATCATGATGTGGCACCACTTCACCTACATGGTGGTGTCGATCGCGCTGCTCGGCTTCGGCGCGGCGGGCTCGTTCCTGACGGCGCGCGCCGAGGGTTTGAAGCACGATGCGCCGTCGAAGCCCGTCGCGCGCGCCGCGCTGCTGTACGGCATCGCCGTCGTCGTGACGCTGTTGCTCGCGACGCAGTTGCGCGTGAACACGCTGAAGCTGTGGAGCGAGCCGAGCAACCTCGGCGCGCTGCTGTTGCTGTACGGCTTGATCACGATTCCGCTGTTCCTCGGTGGATACGCGGTCGGGTTGGCGCTGACGCGATTCGCGGCTCATGCGAACAGGATCTACTTCGCCGACCTCGTCGGCTCCGCGGCGGGTGGCGCGGCCAGCGTCGCGCTGCTCGACGCGTTCGGCGGCGCGCCGACGGTCGTGCTCGCCGGCGCGTTCGGAGTGCTCGGCGCGCTCGCGTTCGCGGCCGCCGTGCCAGGGCTCGTGCGCAAGTACGCATTGCCGGCGCTCGCGACCTGCGTGTTCGCCCTCAGCGCGACGGGACTCGGGCGCTCGGTCGGACTGCCGACGTTCGAGATCGACGTCCCGTTCGCGACCGACAAGGAGATCAACGACCTCGCCGGCACGCACCTCGACATGCGTTTGCCGAGCGCGACCGCCGAAGTCCAAGTCAGCACGAACATCGAGAACGGCCCGCCAATCATGGGTGGCAACTTCGGCGCGCTGGACGAGATGAAGCTCGACCTGCGCGCGGTCGCTCAGGACGGCACCGCGCCGACGCAGATGTTCAAGGACGCGGCCGACCTCGCGCGATTCAAGTTCCTCGACGAAACGCAGGCGGCGTCGGGGTATCGCGCGTTCGCCGCGCGCGGCGGCAAGGACCCCGAGGTCCTCGTGATCGGCGTGGGCGGAGGCATCGACGTGATGGTCGCGTTGGCGCACGGCGCGAGCCGCGTCGACGCGGCCGAGATCAACCGCGCGATGATCCGCATGGTGACCGAGGAGTACGACGACTACCTCGGCGGCTTGTTCCGGCCCGGCGCCCATCCGTACTCGGACAAGATCCACCTCGTGAACAGCGAGGGTCGGTCGTTCATGCGCAACTCGGATCGGCGCTACGACCTGATCCAGATGAGCGGCGTCGACTCGTTCACGGCGCTGTCGACCGGCGCCTATACGTTGTCCGAGAGTTATCTGTACACCGTCGACGCCGTCAAGGAGTTCTACGAACACCTGATGGACGGCGGGATCGTCACGTACTCACGCTACATCCTGAGTTGGCCGAAGCGGCCGCGCGAGACGTTGCGGCTCGCGAACATCGCGATCACGGCGCTGACCGAGCTCGGGGTGAAGGACCCGTCGTCGCACCTCGCGGTGTTCCAGGGCTCGAGCTGGGCGTCGACGATGATCAAGCGCGGGCCATTCACGCGCGCCGAGATCGACGATCTGCAGCGGTTCGCCGTCGCCGAGGGCTTCCGCGGGTTCGTGTTCGATCCGCTGTTCGACCCCGGCAAGGACCTGCTGCCGTTGCCCGGCGACGTCGAGAGCGCGTTGCGTCTGTTCGTGAATGCGCAAGCGCCGAACGCGGCGCCTGCGGACGTCGACGGCGCCGTCGCCGCGTTGCGTCATGCGACGTTGGCCGAGGCGTCGGGCCTCGCGGGCTCGTCCGCGCCGCCGACTCCGCCGTCGCTCAGGGACGCGTTGGCGCCGCGCGCCGGCGAGATGGTCGAGTACCTGCGGAAGAACTCCGAGCCGTTCCTGAAGACGCGCGACATCTTCTTCCACCTGCTGCGCGCGACGCCGGAAGAGAAGGCGACGTTCCTCGAGTCCTATCCTTACGACGTCTCCCCGTGCACCGACGACACGCCGTTCTTCTTCAACTACTACCGTTACTCGGGACTGTGGTCGAAGCACGGGCGCGACGGCGTCGAGTCGAGCGAGGACAAGGCGTTCCACCCCGAGTACCCGGTCGGCCACATGATCCTGCTGTCGTCGCTGGCGCAGATCGTGCTGCTCGGCGTCGCGCTGATCCTGCTGCCGCTGCGATCGCTGGCGAAGAAGGGCATCCAGTCGACGCACAAGGGCAAGATCCTCGCGTACTTCGCGGCGCTCGGCGTCGGCTTCATGTGCATCGAGATCGTGCTGATGCAGAAGGTCGTCATCGTGCTCGGGCATCCGACGTACGCGCTGTCGGTCGTCCTGAGCTCGCTGCTCGGCTTCGCGGGCATCGGGTCGTTCCTGGCGGCGAAGCTCGACGCGCGTTGTCCGAAGACGCTGATGCGCCTCGGACTCGCGGTCGCCGCGCTGATCGTCGTCACGGCGATCGGCATGAACGGGTTGCCGCCGATGCTGCTCGGGCTCGGGTTCGGCGTCCGCGTGCTCGCGGTGGTGCTGTTGCTGGCGCCGATCGGCATCGCGCTCGGCATGCCGTTCCCGACCGGCGTGCGTGCGCTCGAGGCGACGTCGCCCCAACTCGTCCCGTGGGCATGGGCGATCAACGGCTTCTCGTCGGTGTTCGCGTCGCTGGCATGCATCGTCGCCAGCATGGCCGTCGGCTTCACCGTCGTGTTCGTCGCGGCCGCCGTGATCTACCTCATCGGCTTCGCCGCCCTAACCCGAGTCGTGCGAGCGACTTGACCCGGACGAAATAGCCGCCGGCAATCCTGTCCGGCTGGCCGGACGAAGTTGCCGCCGGCAATCCTGTCCGGCTAGCCGAACGAAGTAGCCGCCGGCAATCCTGTCCGGCTGGCCGGACGAAGTTGCCGCCGGCATTCCTGTCCGGCTGGCCGGACGAAGTTGCCGCCGGCATTCCTGTCCGGCTGGCCGGACGAAGTTGCCGCCGG
>JBPOIU010000201.1:0-12810 GCA_052034255.1 Planctomycetota bacterium
CGATGCGGCGATCGGTGCGGACCGCGCTGACGCTTTCGTTCGGCTGGGGCCTGATGTCTTTCGTGTCCTTCTTGCCGAGCACGCGCGCGAGGCCCCAGTCCATCACGTAGGTCTCGCCGAAGCGGCCAACCATGATGTTCGCGGGCTTCAAGTCGCGGTGGATCACGCCCTTCTCGTGCGCGAACGCCATCGCTTCGCACACGCGCAAGACGACGGACAACGCACGCGTGACGCTCCAGCCGTCGTCGCCATGTCGGACGGCTTCGAAGACATGCTCGAGAGTCCTGCCCTTCACGAGCTTCATCGTGAAGAACACACGACCCCGCGCGTCGATGCCGAGCTCATGCACCGGCACGATGCCGGGGTGATCGAGCTGTCCGGTGACTTGGGCTTCTTCGAGGAAGCGCGACAAGCGCGAGGCCGCGCCTTCGTGCTCGTCGAGCATCACCTTCATCGCGAGGTGCCGACGCAGGTCCTCATCCCACACGCGCAGGATGATGCCCATGCCGCCCTGCGCGACTTCGCCCTTCAGGCGATAGCGCGACGACGAAGGACCGCGGGACTTCAACGCGTCGAGCAGCGCGGGGTCGACATCGGCGTCGGCTCCGTGCTCGAGCGAGATTCCGGGATCAGCCTGCGAGCCGAAGCGCTCCTTCAACTTCTGCGCGAGGGAACGCTTCGCGCCGTCAGCTTGCTGCGCGAGCTGCCAGCCGAGGAACGCATTGCGCAAGTCGTTGGCTTCGGCGGGATGCTTGGCGCAAAACGCATCGAACGTCAGCGACGCGTCGCGCTCGCGCGCGTCGAGGTACTCGAGCAACAACTCTTCAGGCCGAGATCGTGGCATCGGACGGGTCCCCCGGACTCGAGGCGCAGGGTAGCGAGGGGAGTGGTCGCGCGAATCGAAGAGATCAGCCCGCGCGCGTCCTGCTCACTGAATCCCTGCTCTCCCTGAATTCCTGTTTCCACTGTTTCCACTGTTTCCACTGCGAACTGCATCCCTCGTCACCTGCCTCCCTCTTCGGGGCGTCCGTCGATCACGGGCGGGAGGCAGGGGACAAGGGGTGCAGTTCTCAGGGAGAGCAGGGAAAGCAGTGGAAGCAGTGGAAACAGGGAGAGCAGGGGCAGTGGGGGAATCAGGGATTCAGCGGATCAGGTGGGCAGCAAGTCCTCGAAGCGACGATCAGGTTCTCCCTCACTCGA
The DNA here is from genome assembly GCA_052034255.1 of Planctomycetota bacterium. Lineage (GTDB taxonomy): Bacteria > Planctomycetota > B15-G4 > B15-G4 > JADJEK01 > JADJEK01. The sequence goes on from JBPOIU010000201.1 coordinate 1,201, forward strand.
TCGCCCTCGCCGCACGAACTCCCAAGTTCGCGACCCGACTCGTCGGGGCCCCGTCGTCGCGATACGCGGAGCGCGCGAACGCTGCCGTATTCATGTGCCCTCCGCCCTTGCGCGGATGCACCGGAGTCTCCGACTCCGGCGGCACGCGCAACCCGTCGCCTTCACGCGCGGCGACGTACGGGAACGCGTAGAAGTCCTCGCACCATTCCCACACGTTGCCGTGGACGTCGAACAAGCCGAACGCGTTCGCGCGGTACGCACCGACCGGAGCGATCCCGACGTAGCCGTCGTCGAAGTCGCCCATTTGGCGTCCCCACGCCGGGTACGTGCCTTCGGCGCGTTGATCGACCACGTTCGCGGCGCCGGCGAGACTCGACGCGTCCGCTCCCGTCCACCACGGTGTCTGCGTGCCCGCTCGCGCGCCGTACTCCCACTGCGCTTCGGTCGGCATCGCCAAGCCTGCCCGCGTCAAACGCAGTGCGCAGTCGTCCCACGTCACGGTCTCGACGGGATGGTGCCAGCTGATCGCGAATGGGTCGTCGGCGTACGACTCGCCGCGTTGGAACCAACTCGGTTCGTCCCCGTCCGTGATGCGGAACCACTGCCCCTGCGTCAGCTCGTGTCGCGCGAGGAAGTACGGCGCCAACGTGACCGTCTGCGGTCCTTCGTCGAGCTTCGTGCCCGGGTCGAAGTTCGGCGCGGACTCGTCGTCCTTCTGCGCTCCTTGCACGAACGTCCCGCCGGGGATCAACACGAACACGACGCCCGTGCCGTCCTTCACTTCGATCGAGCCATCCTCGCGATGTATGGGGATCTCGATCTGCGCCGGATCCTCACCGGCCTTGACGTCGCATGCGGAGCGGAGGTCGTAGAACTCCCACAACTTCGTCACGGGATTCATGCCGATCGGCACGAGGCCGAGCTGTGGCTTCAGGTCGATCGGCATCGAGCGATGGAGCGCGGACGCGACGACGTCGTCCGCCTTGGCGAGCGCTACGCGCGCCTCGTCCCACGTCACGCGCGCGTGCGGATGATGCAGCGTCAACGACTCGATGTGCTCCGCCCAACTGAGGCGCCGTCGCACGCCGGCCACCGTGTCCGCTTCGAACGTCGCCAAGTCCGACCGCAGCGCGCTCAGCGTCGTGTGTAGGAAGTTCCGCGCTTCGCGTTCGGCGTCGGTTTGCGGCAGTGCGCGCGCCTCGAGATCCGCGACGGTTCGCGACAACGTCGGCTGCATCGCGAGCAGCTTCGCCGCGTCGTTCTCGAGCCAGCGGCGCATCGACTCGATTTGCGCGGGAATCGCGGGATAGAGCGACAGCTCGCCCGCTCGCGCCACGTCGAGCAGCACCACGCCCGAGAGTTGATCGAACTCCGCTTTGCGAGCCTCGGCCTCGGCGCGTCGTGCTTCCGCTTCGGAGCGCCGCGCTTCGACTTCCGCCTTCTGCTTCGTGATTTCGGCGTTCGCCGAGCCCAGCGAGACGTTCTTCGCTTCGACCTCGGCGCGGCGTGCTTCGACTTCGCGGTTCTTGTTCGCGATCAGGACCGTCGAGCCCGCGAGCACGACGAACAGTGCGGCGGCCGCTCTCGCGAGGCCCTTGTTGCGTTGGACCCACTTCTTGGTTTCGGCGAACGCGCCGGTCTCGTACGCCTTCACGACGCGGCGCTCGAGGTACGCGCGCAAGTCGTCGGCGAACGCGAGCATCGATGCGTAACGTTGCCGCGGCTCGCGCTCCATCGCCTTCTCGCAGATCGCGAGGAGTTCCGCGGGCACGTCGCGCGCGACAGTGTGCAGCGGCTTCGGCGGGACGGTTCGCACGCGCTCGAGGATCAGGTATGGCGTCGAGTCCGAGCCCGCATCGACGTACGGCATCTGCCCGGACAAGAGTTGATAGAGGATCGCACCGACGGCGTAGACGTCGCTGTGCGGGCCGATGCGGTCGAGATCGCCGTGGGCTTGCTCGGGCGGCATGTAGACCGGCGTGCCGATCAGATCGCCGTCCATCGTCAGCAGCGGCGAACTCGGGTTCCCATCGGTCGAGTCGCGGCGCGACGAACGAACCATGCTGGCGTCGGGTGCACGCGGGCGGACATCTTTCGTATCGCGCGCAGTCAGCACGCGCGCCAAACCCCAATCCATCACGTAGGTCTCGCCGAAGCGGCCGACCATGATGTTCGCGGGCTTCAGGTCGCGGTGGATCACACCCTTCTCGTGCGCAAACGCCATCGCTTCGCAGACGCGCAGCACGACGGACAGCGCGCGCGTGAGGTTCCAGTCCTCGGCGCCGCGCTTGACCGCGTCGAGCACTTGTTCGAGCGTCTTGCCCTTCACGAGCTTCATCGTGAAGAACACGCGACCGCGCGCGTCGATGCCGAGCTCGTGGACCGGCACGATGCCGGGGTGATCGAGCTGTCCCGTGACTTGGGCTTCCTCGAGGAAGCGCGACAGGCGTGTCGCGGAGCCTTCGGACTCGCCTTCCTCGTCGAGCATCACCTTCATCGCGAGGTGCCGACGCAGGTCCTCGTCCCACACGCGCAGGATCACGCCCATGCCGCCTTGCGCGACTTCGCCCTTCAGGCTGTAACGCGACGACGAAGGACCGCGGGACTTCAACGCATCGAGCAGCGCGGGGTCGACGGCGGCGTCGCTGCCGTGCTCGAGCGAGATCGCGGGATCGGCGCGCGAGCCGAAGCGCTCTTTCAGCTTCTGCGCGAACGAACCCTTCGCGTCATTCGCGCGCTGTGCGAGTTGCCAGCCGAGGAACAACTTGCGCAAGTCGTCGGCATCCGCGGGATGCTTCGCGCAGAAGTCGTCGAACGACAGCGATGGATCTCGATCGCGGAGATCGAGGTACTCGAGCAGCAAGTGCTCAGGCCGAGATCGTGGCATCGGACGAGCCCCCCAGTGGCGGTGCGCAGGGTAGCGAGGGGAGCGGCCGCGCGAATCGAAGAGATCAGCCCGCGCGCGTTCTGCTCACTGAATCCCTGCTGTCTCTGCTCTCCCTGCATTCCTGTTCCCCTGTTTCCACTGCGAACTGCATCCCTCGTCACCTGCCTCCCCGTTCGGGGCGTCCGTCGAACACGGGCGGGGAGGCAGGGGACAAGGGGTGCAGTTCGCAGTGGAAGCAGGGAGAGCAGTGGAAACAGGGACAGCAGGAATGCAGGGACAGCAGGAACTGGAGGCGCTGCGTTCACCGCTCGCCTTATCGCACGTCCCTCGCGACCCTCACTCCGACTCCACCGCCCTTGAACTCGGGCGGCACATTGACTCGGTACGCCGATCTCGCCTGCAACGCGGAGTTGCTGAACGTGCCGCCGCGGTAGACGCGAAAGATCGAGTCCGGCGTCGTCGGTTGGCGCAGGCCGTCGCCGACTCGCGGTTCGACGAGAAGGCCGGAGTACGCGTCCGCGCACCACTCGCCGAGGTTGCCGTGCGTGTCGAAGAGGCCGAACGCGTTGGCTTGGAACGAGCCCGCCGGCGCGAGCGCGATGAAGCCATCGTCGAAATCACCGTGCTGCTGACCCCACGCCGGTTGCGCGTTGGCGCCGCGCACGTCGAGGACGTTCGCGGCTCCTTTCAACGACGACGCATCGAAGCCCGTCCACCAGGGAGTGCGCGTACCGGCGCGTGTGGCGTACTCCCACTGGGCTTCGGTCGGGAGTCGCATGCCGAGCCGTGGCAACAGCGCGTCGCACTCGACCCAGGACACGTTTTCGACCGGGTGCGACCAGCCGATCGCGCGCCCCGGTCCGTCGTAGGTGATGCCGAATGGCGCGGCGCTCGGTTCGCCGCCATCGGTCAAGCGCGCCCACTGCCCACGCGTCAGTTCGTGCCGCGCGATGAAGTACGGCTCGAGCGTGACCGACTGCGGTCCTTCGTCGACTTCGGCGGACGGATCGAAGTTGGGCGCGTTCTCGTCCTTCTTCTGCGCGCCTCGCGTGAACGTCGCTCCGGGCAGCAGCACGAACACGATGCCCGTGTCCGCGCGCACGTCGATCGACCCATCGGCGCGGATCGACGGGATCTCGATCGTCGATGGGTCTTGTCCCGCCTTGACGTCGCACGCGGAGCGCAGCTCGTAGAACTCCCACAGTTGCGTGACGGGGTTCATGCCGAGCGGCACGAGTCCGATCTGCGGCTTCAAATCGATCGGGACGTCTCGATAGAGCGGCGAGGCGACGACGCCATCCGCCTTCGCGAGCGCCGCGCGCGCGTCGTCCCATGTGACCTTCGCGCGCGGATGACGCAGCGTCAGGGCTTCGATGCGCTCGGCCCACGTCAACCGTTGACGCACGCGCGCGACGAGCTCGGACTCGAATGCGTCGAGTTGCGTGCGCAGCGACGTCAGCGTCGCGTGCAGGAACGCTTGCGAGTCGTCGGCGAACGCCAATGCGGGCCCGCCCGCGATCTCCGCTTCGAGGCGCGCGATCTCGGCGTCGAGTTCCGTGCGCGGCTGCGCGCGCTCCTCGAGCTCCGCGATCGTCGCGGCGAGTGCGGGCTTCATCGCGAGCAGGCGCGCGGCGTCGGTCGCGAGCCAGCGCTTCATCGGCTCGATGCGATCGGGATGCGCGGGGTGCAGCGTGCTCTCGCTCTTGCGTGCGTTCTCGAGCAGCACGACGCCCGCGAGTTGGTCGAACTCGGCTTTGCGCGCGGAGACTTCGACGTTCTTCGCCTCGACTTCGCGGTTCTTCTGCAGCACGAGCGCGGTGGCGCCGACCAGCACCGTCAACAGCACGGCGGCGACGGCGGCGAGGCCTTTGTTGCGCTGGACCCACTTCTTCAGTTCGGCGAATGCGCCGGTCTCGTAGGCCTGGACCACGCGGCGCTCGAGGTACGCGCGCAGGTCGTCGGCGAACGCGAGCATCGACGCGTACCGCATCTGTGGCTCGCGCTCCATCGCGCGGGCGCAGATCGCGAGCAGCTCGGCGGGCACGTCGTCGGTGATTCGATCGAGCGGCCTCGGCGGGCCGCTGATCACGCATTGGACGATGTCCCACGGAGTCAGCGACTCGTCGGGCTCGACGTACGGCATGCGGCCGGACAGGAGTTGGTAGAGGATCGCGCCGACCGCGTAGACGTCGCTGTGCGGGCCGATGCGTGCGAGATCGCCGCGCGCTTGCTCGGGCGACATGTACGCCGGGGTGCCGAGCTGATCACCGTCCATCGTCAGCAGCGACGAGTTCGGCGTGGCGCTGCTCGCGTCGCGGCGGTCGGTGCGGACGACGCTGGTGGGCTCGTCGTGGCGCGGGCGGATGTCCTTCGTGTCGCGCGCGGAGAGCACGCGCGCCAAGCCCCAGTCCATCACGTAGGTCTCGCCGAAGCGGCCGACCATGATGTTCGCGGGCTTCAGGTCGCGGTGGATGACGCCTTTCTCGTGCGCGAACGCCATCGCCTCGCAGACGCGCAGCACGACGGACAGCGCGCGCGTGACGTTCCAGCCGTCGGCGCCGCGCTTCACCGCGTCGAACACCTGCGTCAGCGTGCGGCCGTGCACGAGCTTCATCGTGAAGAAGACACGACCGCGCGCATCGATGCCGAGCTCGTGGACCGGCACGATGCCGGGATGGTCGAGCTGGCCGGTGACTTGCGCTTCTTCGAGGAAGCGCGACAGGCGCGCGTCCGAGCCGTCGGCGTCGCTGAGCATGACCTTCATGGCGAGGTGCCGACGCAGGTCCTCGTCCCACACGCGCAGGATGACGCCCATGCCGCCCTTCGCGACTTGACCTTTCAGGTGGTACCGCGACGAGGCGGGCCCGCGGGACTTGAGTGCATCGAGCAGCGTCGGGTCGACGGGGGCGTCGGCGCCGGGATCCAGGGAGACCTGTGGGTCGGCGTGGGATCCGAACCGTTCCTTCAAGCGCGCGGCGAACGGGCCCTTCGCGTCGGGAGCCTGCTGCGCGAGCTGCCAACCCGCGAACATCTTGCGCAGGTCGTCGGCGTGGGCGGGATGCCGAGCGCAGAAGGCATCGAAGGACAGGGAGGGGTCGCGCTCCCGCAGGTCGAGGTACTCGAGCAAGAGGTGCTCGGGATGAGTTCGTGGCATCAGGCGGGCCCCCAGTGGCGGGGCGCAGGGTAACCGACACGTTCAGCCGCGCGAGTCGGGGAGCTGAGCCTGCGCCATCCCCCCGCCCTGAATCCCTGCATTCCTGATCCCCTGCATTCCCTGCATTCCCTGCCCTCCCTGCTTCCACTGCGAACTGCACCCCTCGTTACCTGCCTCCCCGTTCCGTGCGTCCGTCGAACACGGGCGGGGAGGCAGGGGACAAGGGGTGCAGTTCGCAGGGAGAGCAGTGGAAACAGGGAGAGCAGGAATTCAGGGCGAGCAGGGGAAGCAGGACAGGCAAGAAGGCAGGCAGAGAGCTTGCTCGAGAAGCGGCCGTGGCGTCCCCGTCCGCGGCACCCGTTCGCTCTCTATGCTCTCCGCCCATGGCGAAGCCCGCGAAGCGTGACCGCAACCGACTCGTCTTCGTGACCGGACTCTCCGGGGCCGGGAAGTCCGGCGCCGTGAAGTGCTTCGAGGACATGGGGTTCTTCTGCTCGGACAACGTCCCCGTGACGTTGATCCCCGCGTACCTGGAAGAACTGCGCGCACGGCGCGAGTCGATCCCGCGCGTGGCGCTCGTGGTCGACGTGCGCGAGGGCGAGTTCCTCAACGAGTTCATTCCGCTGGTCGCGAAGCTGCGCGCGCAGGAGCCGCGGCCGCACGTCGTTTATCTCGAGGCGTCGGACGAAGCGTTGCTGCGGCGCTTCTCCGAGACCAAGCGTCCGCATCCGCTCGCGCTCGACTCCCGCGCCGAGGACGGCATCAAGAAAGAGCGCGCGCTGCTCGAGAACGTCCGCAACATCGCGGACATGATCCTCGACACGTCGAACTTCAACCAATACCAGCTGCGCGAACACCTCATGGAAGTGTTCGAGGCCGGCAACCAACTGGTCGTCTCGGTGCTGTCGTTCGGCTTCAAGTTCGGCATTCCGCTCGACTGCGATCTGGTGTTCGACGTGCGCTTCCTGAAGAACCCGCACTACGTGCCGTCGCTGAAGAAGAAGACCGGCGAAGACGAGGACGTGCAGCGCTACGTGCTCGCGGATCCCGAGGCCGGCCGGTTCCTGAAGCGGCTGATCGGCTTCGTGAAGCCGCTGTTGCCGCTCTACATCCGCGAAGGCAAGGCGTACCTGAACGTCGGCATCGGCTGCACCGGCGGCAAACATCGTTCGGTCGTCATGGCGCGCGAGCTCGCGAAAGCGCTCGCCGACCGACGTTGGGCCGTGCACATCACGCATCGTGACGCCGCGAAGGACGCCTGAACCCGACGATTTCCACGCGAGGACTCTCGACATGAATCGTCGCGCACGCTTCGTGAAGTCCTCGCTGCTCGCGCTTTGCGCCGTCACCGTCTCGACGTGGTGTGCTCTGGCGTTCGACGACGCGCGGCCGCCGGTCGCTCGCCTCGTCGAGCAGCTGTGCGAAGCGAACGCGCAGACCGCGGCGAAAGACGTCGTGCTGACGCATCTCGCCGGCGTGACGAGGAAGTCGCGCCTGCCGGCGACGCGGTCGCGCGTGCGTCGCGCGCTCGACGAGCCTTGGTCGGGACAAGCGCTGGCGACGGAGTTGCGCGATGCGCTCGGAGCCGCGGTGGCGAAGCCGAAGGAGCCGAAGCTCGCGACGTTGCTCGCGACCGTCGCGGACTGGACGGATGCCGATGCGACCAGTGGCGACGACGACGAAGTCGACGCGAAGCTCACGGCCCTCGAAGCGGAACTCGACGCAGCGTGGAAGGGGGTCGTCGATCCGCAAGTCGTCGAACTCGCGCTGGTGACGCAACTGTCGGCCCTGCTCGACGTCGCGCAGCGCGGAGTCGAGCTCGCGTTGCACGACCTCGAGCCGGACGAGCGCGCGCGCTGGTTCGCGGCGAACGCGAACGCGCTCGCGACGTGGAAGCGCTTCAACGAGCCGAAGGCCGAAGTTCCGGAAGCCGAGCAGCAGGATCTCTCGCAAGTGCTCGCTCTGCAGCCGCGCATCGAGCCGCGCGCGTTGTTCGCGACGGCGCGCGTGTTGGCGCGGCTTTCGGAGCCCGCCGTTCTCGACGGGCTCGCGGCGCGCCTTTCGCGCACGAAGCGCGTGCCCGGCTCGGGCGCGAAGGTCAAAGCGAGCGGCGACGTGCTCGCCGTCGTCGGCTCGACCGACGGGAATCGCGTGGTGCTCGGCGGGCCGACGAAGACGACGTACGGCGGCGACGTCGGGCTGTCGATCGACGTCGGCGGCGACGACGTCTACGAGCGCGCGGCCGTCGTCGACGATCCGAGCGTGCTCGTGCGCATCGTGCTCGATCTCGGCGGCAACGACCGCTACGCGCATTGCGCGGCGTCGATCGCGGGGATTGCGCTGCTCGTCGATCGCGCGGGCAACGACACGTACACGTCGACACGGTTCGCGCAGGCGGCGAGCAGCGGCGGCATCGCGATCCTCGCGGACTGCGTCGGCAACGACACGTACGTCGCCGAGGACTACGCGCAGGGCTTCGGCTTCCAGGGCGTGGGGCTGCTCGTGGACGGCGACGGCAACGACACGCATACGGCGCACGCGTTCGCGCAGGGCTCGACGCTCGGCAACGGTTTCGGCGCGCTGATCGACGGCAAGGGAGACGACACGTACCTCGCCGACCTCGCGTGGCCGGACAGCTACGGCGACTCCGGCCCGAACGTCTACCACGGCGCGTCGCAAGGCTCGGCGATCGGCATTCGCCCGGCGACGCCGGGCGGCATCGCCGCGTTGTTCGACGGCGCGGGCAAGGACCGCTACCAGGCCGGCAATTTCAGTCAGGGCGGCGCCTACTACTTCTCGTTCGCGCTGATGTTCGACGGCGGCGGCGACGACGAGAACTTCGGCACGCGCTACTCGCAGGGCTACGGCGTGCATCAAGCCGTCGGCGTGCGTTGGGATGCGGCCGGCAACGACACGTACCACACGCGCTGCGCGGCGAATCTCGGCGCGTCATGGGACGAAGGCATCGGCTGGTTCCTCGAGGACGCCGGCAACGACGTCTACGACGAGCAAGGCGGCATTTCGGTCGGTGGCGCGTCGAACTCGGGACTCGCGGTGTTCATCGACGGCGGGGGAGACGACGCGTATCGCTCGGGCACGGGCGCGGACACGCAGGGCGGGAACGGCGATTCGAGTTACTACGGCGAACCGTCGCTTGGCGTGTTCGTCGACCTCGGCGGCGGCAAGGACTCGTACTCACGCGCGGGTCGGCAAGACGGAGCGCGCCTCGTGGATGCCGGCGTCGGCGTGTTCGTCGACGCGAAGGCGAAGACGATCGAGGAAGCGCTCGAGAAGCCGTGAACGGCGTGTCGCGGCCGCGTCATTCGATGCGGCGCTCGATGTCCTTGTCGTCACGCTCGGTCCCACCGGGGATGCCGTCTGCTGAACGCGGTCGTCGCAAGGAGCTTCCCCCGTTTCTCTAACGCGGCTCCACGTCTCGATCCCCGAGCAGTGCGCGGACGCGCGCGTCGAAGTCCGCGCGGTTCGTGGAGAGTACGGCGGCGTTGAACGTGCTCTCGAGCACCCGTTCATCGGAGCGTGCGTCGAGCATGACCTGCAGCGACTGCTCGGTGGATGCGTCGAGTGCGAAGCGCGAGCGTGCGGCGTGGAGGACTTCGCCGCGCGCGTTGCGGCGTCCGCGCTCGCTCACGAACCTCGACCCGCGACTTCCTCGACGACCGTATGGCGCGCGACGCTCGCCTCGGTTATTCCATCGGCCAGCCACCCGACGCATCGATGGCGGCGTGATCCGACGATCACGACCGTAGATCGTCCCCGGGGCGCAGTGCGTTCGCGTGCGCCTCCCGGGATCTCGATCTTCACAGCCCGTACGGAGGCCACCTTGGCGACTTCGCAGCTCCCCGTGCTCGACTTCATCCTGTCGAACTACAAGAACTTCAACGCGCGCCAGACGCGCGACGCGCTGATCGCGTACTGGAAGCACATCCAGAACGGCGGGCGCATGTACTGGGCCGTGGCCGGCGCGATGAGCTCCGCGCAGCTCGGCATCACGCTCGCGCCGGCGATCCGCGCGGGCTTGATCCACGGAATGTCGGTCACCGGTGCGAACCTCGAGGAGTCGCTGTTCCGCCTGGTCGCGCACCACAGCTACAAGGACTTCCCGGACTACCGCTACCTCACGAAGAACGACGACACGAAGATCCTCGAGAACCGGATGCGCCGCGTCACCGACACGTCGATCCCCGAGGACGAAGCGTTCCGCGCGGTCGAGAAGATCATCGTCCCGATGTGGAAGAACGCGAGCGCGCGCGGCGAGCGGCGCTTCTGGCACGAGTACTTCTACGAAGTGATCCAGGCCGTTCCGAAGGACGCATACGAAGGCGATCCGGAGCAGTGCTGGCTGCTCGCCGCCGCGCGCGCGAAGCTGCCGATCGTCGTGCCGGGCCACGAGGACTCGACGTTCGGCAACATCTTCGCGTCGTACGTGCGGACCGGCGATTGCAACGCCTCGATCGCGAAGTCCGGCATTGAGTACATGGCGGACTTCTACGACCGCTATGCGGAGCTCTCGACGGGCGCCGGCATCGGCTTCTTCCAGATCGGCGGCGGCATCGCCGGCGACTTCCCGATCTGCGTCGTGCCGTCGATCAAGTACGACCTGCAGCAGCCGGTGAAGCCGTGGGCGTACTTCTGCCAGATCAGTGATTCGACGACGTCGTACGGCAGCTACTCGGGCGCGACGCCGAACGAGAAGATCACGTGGGACAAGCTGACCGAGGACACGCCGATGTTCGTCGTCGAGTCCGACGCGACGATCGTCGCGCCGCTGATGCTGACGGCGCTGCTCGAGTGCAAGAGCGCGCCGGAAGCCGCGAACGCGCGCATCGCGAAGGCTCTTTGATCCTCGCGCGGAGGCGGGGCGCGCCGCGCGCGCGTCACGTCTCCACGGTCAGCCATCGCCGACCGACGCCGAACATCAGCGCGAGCGCGAGCAGCGCCGATAGAGCGCTACCGATGCCGCCGAACAGCACCGACTTCGGCTCGTAGACGAACTCGACGCGTTGGTCGCCGCGCTTCAACGCGACGGCGCGGAACGCGACGTTCGCGCGCTGGATGCGGCGCTCCTTGCCGTCGACGAACGCTCGCCAACCCGGGTACTCCGTGTCGGCGACGACGAGACACGCCTCGCGCTTCACGTCGACGTCGATGACGAGACGGTCCGGATCGGTCGACACGATGCGCGCGGTGCCGACGTCGCCGATGCCGTCGTCGCGTGGCGTGCCCTCGGCGAGGATCGCGCGCATCGCCATCGGGAATTTCGGATCGCGCAAGCGCTCGACGGCCTTCGTGTCGTCGGGCTCGATCTCGATGCCGGCGACGAGTCGCGCGCGCGGCATGAACGCGTCGTTCTTCGTCAACACGAAGTGGTGCTCGAGCCGGAACAGCTCGGTCTTGCCGATCCAATCACGCGGCCGCGGCGGCACCGGGTCGGGATGCAAGATGCCCTCGATGGCCATCATCCCGAGCAAGCGGATGTCCGGATCCCAATGAGCGGGGCGGAACATCATCGGCGTCAGCCGTTTCGGCAGGTCGCACGCCGCGCGCATCA
>JBPOIU010000092.1:0-18554 GCA_052034255.1 Planctomycetota bacterium
CGCGCCGCGCGGCCGGTCGGCGCGCAGCGCGCCGTCGGTCACCGGGTCTCGGTGATCGGTCACCGGTCACCGATCGCCGCTCTCGCCGTCGACCCCAGATCACCGCGTCTCATCCTCGGTCGCACCCCTTCGGTCACCGGGTCTCGGTCACCGGTGACCACTCTCGCCCTCGATCCCAGGTCCACCCCGTCTCACCCTCGGTCGCACCTCCCCGTTCCTCTCCCGAACTCATCTACCGCGGGGGCTCGCTCCCGAGCTCATGGAGCTCACTTCCGGTTGCGGGGTTCGACCGTGCGTACGGCTTGCTCGACCGCTTCGGCCGTCCTCGCTTCGATCTCGCTCCACGTGCCCGGAGCGGTCGAGGAGCGTCCTAGTTCGAGGAACGTCGCGCCGACTGCGAGCGACCGGTGCCGCGCGGCGCGCGCAGGAGAGCGTCGCACGTCACTCGCGCGCGTACGCAAGCAGACGCTGTGCGGCCCGCTCGGCTGCCGTTCCTGGCTCATAGAAGAAGTCGGTCGCTGCCGCGCGACGCACGGCGCTCAGCGCATTCGGCGCGTCGAGGTTTTCGAGGACGGCTCGCTCGAGTTCGGCCGGGCGTTCGATCGTCGTGCCCGTCTTCGTGCCCCACGTCTCGCGGTCGGTGCTCGGCCAGTCCTTCTCGAGTTCCGGGCAACGGAAGAAGACCAGTGGTCGATCGAGGACGAGGTACTCGTTCGCGACCGACGATGCGTCGGAGATCAGGAGATCCGCGGCAGCGAGGTACGGATTCGAGTCGAAGCCCGTCGCCATGCGCATGTGCGGTCCGAACAGCGGCGGCAATGCGGCTCCGAAGTCGACGCGCTGCTTGCGCAGGTCGAAGCTGTTGTCGTGGAGCTTGACGATGACGTTGACGGGCAAGCGCGCGAGAGCCCGGATGATCTCCTCGCCCTGGACGTCGAGGCAACCGCCCTGGATCCACGTCGGCGCGAACAGCACGGTCTTGCGCGCCGGATCGAGGCGCAACGCTTCGAGCACGCGGACTCGATCGAACTCGCCGCGCACGAGCGGATCGAGCTTCGGCATGCCGACCTCCTCGATGCGCGCGTCGTCTTGCGCGAGGATGCCGCTCTCGAGGAAGCGGCGCTTCATGTACGGGCCGAGCAGGAACAGCTTGTCGAAGTCCTTCACGCGCGGATGGATCGCGAAGTTGCGGATCGAGAAGCCGTGGAACATGTGGACCTTGACGCGCGAGCGCTTGCTCGCGAGCCGGAAGTCCGGCGAGACGTAGACGTCGTACGCGCGCAACCGCGCGAGCCAATTGGGCGTCGTCGCCGCGCCCCGCAGATCGAACGCCGAGAACAGCCCATCCAAGTCCGACCCGCCACGGAACTTGCCCGTGAACGTGATCCGCAACTCGGGGTGCTGCGCGAGCAGCCGATGCACGGGCTGAAACAGCACGACGTTCATCGGGATCTTGGCGAAGAACAGCAAGGACGACATTGCGCGCAGACTAGCAGCGAGCCTTCGGCTACGGCACGGGCTGTCGGAGAACGTGAATGCGGCGCGCGGATGCGCGCTCGTTCGTCACTGCGCCCGCGCCAACCAAGCGTCGATGGACAGGCCGTCGATCGTGACGTCGTCCGCGCGCGCGATGCCGTCGTCCGTCACGCGCAGCGTGAATCGCGCGGACGGCGCGAGTTCGAGGCGCTTCTTCCAATCCTCCGGCCACGACGGGTCACGGCGCAGCAGCACCGCGGCGCCGAGGTCGAGTTCGCTGATCGACATGCGCCCCTTCGCGTCGTCGAACCAGCGACTCGCTCGGTGCAACTCGCGGACCTCGTCGTCGCCATCGAACCCGCTGACTGTGTAGCGCATTCGTCCGCGACCGACGAATCCGACGAGACGCGTGCGTTCCTCGCCCTCCGCGCGTGACCCCGCTTGCGGCTCGCCGTCGAATCTCAATCCGTGGACGACGTACGCATCGCCCCATCGCTCCAGATCGACGAATCCTTTAAGGACGCCGAGCTCGGCTTCGGCGCCCGCGTCACCCTCGGGGATCGCGGTCACGGGCGCCAATGCGACGAAGTCCGTGCCGTCGAGGTCCATCGCGTCGATCGGCGCATCGATGGCGAGGAGTCGCGTGGACTGGAATGGCGCGACCCGGTGGTTCCACGCCAACACGGTGATCAGCAACGGCGCGGCGAGGAATGCCCAGAGCCCGCTGCCGATCGTGAACGCCGGTCGCCGCTGGTACAGGCGCGCAAGCCGATCCGGGCTCCGCGATCGTCGTTCGATCTGCAAATGCTCGCGTTCGCGGCGAGCGTTTCGGTCGTAGCGGACGACCCATGCCATGTAGCCGACGACCCAGACGACGAAGATCCAGAACCACACAGGGTCTCGGGTCGAGCGGTCGTGGACGGACGACCAGCGCTCCACCTGCGGGAGGAACTCCGCGCATGCTCGCGCAAGCCAGACCGCACCTGCGGCTGCGAAGAGTCCGACGACGACGGCGCGAATCCAGGATGGCCCAACTGCCTTCGCGTCGATCCAACGCCGACGACTGCAGCGGCCGAGCCCGAAAACCGCCGCGATTCCCACTACGGCGAACGCGGAATCCGTGCGCGTCGGCACCGCCGACAAGAACGCGAGCAACGACGGCGAAGCGAAGGCGAGGATCAAGAGGAGGAGCGTGCCCACGGCCCAGATCAAACGTGCGCAACGCAACCGCCACGCTGGCCCGGAGACAGGAACGGCCCTCACGAACCCGGCGAAGGCGAGCGCGACGAACGCCGACGCGAGCCGGGGATCGATGCCGAGAAGGACGACAGCGGGCACGAGCACTACCCCGAGCTTCAGGCCGCGCACGGGCAGGAGCATGCACAAGCTCAGCGCGCCAAAGAACGCTCCGAAGCGACGAGAAACATCGTGCGCCGAAGGCCATGACGCGCGGATCGAGACCTCGATCGCGACCCCCATCAGGAGCCCGATCGCGCAAACGACGAGCATCGTCGCAATCAGTGGGATCCACGATCGCCGCCGCATCCCGAACCGAAGCACAGCGATCCAGAGCCCGGCGATCGCCAGCATGCAGACGATCGGACCGGCGAACGGACCGATCCCGAGCACGAACGCGAACAGCGGATCGGCCACTTCGAAGACGCCGAAGATCGTCCCGTACAGCGACGCACCGACCGCCCCGAACCCCACCACGATCGCGATCCCGACGCCGACGATGCGCAGCCACTCGGCCGACTCGCGCCACAGCGACCTCACGGCTTCGGTGGGATCGAACGCGGATTCGTTCATCTCGACGTGTGGCTCACGGTTCATGAAGTTCCCCGCAGTTCGCAGTCCTCGTTCGTGTCGAACTCATCGGCGCGCCAACCAAGCATCGATCGACAGGCCGTCGATCGTCACGTCGTCCGCGCGCGCGATGCCGTCGTCGGTCACGCGCAGCGTGAAGCGCGCGGACGGCGCGAGTTCGAGTCGCTGCATCCATTCCCTCGGCCAATGCCGACCGATCGGCACGAGGACCATGGCACGGAGGTCGAGTTCGTTCGTGCGGTAGGTCCCATCGTTCGGAGTGCCCAACGGAACGCCCTGCATCCACTGCCGCCCATCCGGGCGGTACCGTTGTCGGGACGTTCCGACGTGACCGACCAGCATCGGACGGTCTTCGTCGAGGAGTTCCCGCGCACCCGCTTCGAACCGCAAGTCACCGACGACGTACGCATCGCCTTGGCGCTCGAGTTCGACGAAGCCGAAACGCACGGGGAGCGTCGTGGTGGAAGACTCCGCATTCGGCGGCAGCTCCGTGACTGGCGACAGCGCGACGAAGCCACTGTATTCGACGATCTCCGCGTCGATCGGCGCGTCGAGGACGATGGCGCGCGTGTGCTGGAACGGCGCGTCGCGTCGGATCCACCCGAATGCGGTCACACACGCGAGCACGAACGCCGACGGCACGACGAGCGCGACCGCGAGTGTCCAGCTCGCCCGCGCGTCGCGATGCGACGGCGAACGGCGCGTCGACTCTCGCGTCGGGTCAGGATCGGGCTCGACCGGCGTGGATGGACGTCGCCGGAGGACGATCGCGCAGAGCGCACCGCCGAGCACGAGCACGACGATCGGCGCGCTCGTGAGGATGGAGTGCTGCGTCGTCGAGTTCGCGGGACTCGTCGGGAGGATGGCCGAGCGCCAGCCTTCGACGAACAGCACCGCCGCGTTCCACAGCCATCCGCCGGCGTACGCCGCCGCGACGAGCGACACGCCCACGAGCGCGCATCGCGCGAACCGCCGGGACGGAGAATCGCTCGCGCGGCTCCATCGCGGTCCGTGCAGCGCCAAGAACGAGACGACGGTGAGCGCGACGATCAGGGCCGCGATCGACGGACCTGCGACCCGTTCCGCGGCCGCCTGCGCGCAAAACGCCCACGTGTCGGGGAGTCCCACGAGCAAGAACACACCGAAGGGCGACAAGACGGGGGCGCTCCGTTCGAGCGATCCACGTGCCGTGAGCAGGAACAACCACGCGACGGCCATCGAACCGGCGAAGCACGCCAACGCCGGATTCGCGATCGACGCCGGCCACACGGCGAGGAGCCAACCCGCGACAGTGCCGACGGCCCACAGCGCGGAACGCGAGGCTCCGCCGCGGAACGCGCCGCGGAGCAGCACCACGAACATGAGCAATCCGATCGACGGGCCGCCGACGGAGCCGCTCGACGGCGGCCACGTCGAGTCGACGACGACGCGCATCGCGAGCGCGATCGCTCCGACCACGCTTAGGACCACGACGATCAGCGTCGCTCCGCCGACCCAACGGACTCGACGGCGTGCGAGGAGTGCCAGAGCCCAAAGCGCCGACGCGACGACCGCGAGCATCACGATGGGCGCCGCGACCGGCCCGAGCGCGAACGCCGACGCGACGACCGCCGCGGTCAGCTCCGCGACCGCATCGATCGTCGAGCCGGTGATCATCCCGAACAGGATCACCATCGCGACCGCGCCGAGAACGATCGACACCCCGAGTCCGAACAACCGTGCCCAGGGTGCGAGATCGCCGCCCAGATCGCGGAACGGATCGGCTTGTCGCGTTCGTACTCCCACGCGTCCCCCACGCCCTTCGGCCTTTCCGGTCGAGACGGCGCAGTGTGGCCGGCCGCGCGGTCGGAGTAAAGCGGCTGGCCAGGGACTCTCGCTCCGTCGCCGACCGCGTTTGCGAACGCCGATCCGCGCTCGGATCCGCTACCGTCCCGGCCCATGATTCTGATCATCGGGGCAGGACTGTCCGGCCTGTCCGCCGCTTGGCATCTGCGTGGTCACGACGTGCTCGTGCTCGAGAAGGAGCGTGAGCCCGGCGGCCTCGCGCGTTCGGTGTCCGAAGACGGCTTCACGTTCGACTTCACCGGCCATCTGCTCCACACGCGCGATCCGCAAATCGCGGCGCTGTGCGATCGCCTGCTCGGCGCGGACCAAGTGCGCCTCGAGCGCCGCGCGTTCGTGCAGCACGGCGACCGACTCGTGCCGTATCCATTCCAAGCAAACATCGCGGCATTGCCCGACGACGTGCGCGTCGAGTGCGTGAAGGGCTTCGTCGAGACGCTGTTGCCCGGGCGTGCGCCAGCGCCGGGCTCGTTCGATCCGCCCGCGCGACCGCTGCCCCTTTCGTTCTTGAACGTGAAGACGCCGCGCGGCGCCTACGCGCTGTCGTTCCTCGACTGGGCGAAGGCGACGTTCGGCGACGGCTTCACGCGGCAGTTCTTCGAGCCCTACAACGCGAAGAACTTCGCCTGCGACGTCGCGACGATCAGCGCCGATTGGGTGTCGTGGGCGATCCCGAAGCCCGCGCTCGAGGACGTCTTGCGCGGCGCAATGGCCGTAGTCGACAAGGCGTTCGGCTACAACCCGCGCTTCGTCTATCCGGCGTCCGGCGGCATCCGCCGCTTGCCCGACGCGTTCGCGCGCGAACTCGATTGCGTGAAGACCACGCAGACCGTGGTCGCGATCGACGCGGTCGCGAAAGTCGCGCGCCTCGCCGACGGCTCGACGGTCCGCTACGACCTGCTGCTGACGACGCAGCCGTTGCCCGAACTGATCGCGATGACGACCGGACTCGATGCCGCCGCGTACGCCGCCGTGCGCAAGCTGCGCTGGTGCTCGGTCGCGTCGTTCAACTACGGCGTCGCCGGCGAACTCGGCCACGATCGCCACTGGGTCTACTACCCCGATCGCGCGCTGCCGTTCTATCGCGCGGGCTTCCCGACCAACCTCACGCCCGCGATGGCGCCGCCGGGCCAGACGTCGATCTGCGCGGAAGTCGCCTACGCGCCCGATCGCTTCCCGCCGAGCGCCGACGACACCGAGCTCGTGCGCGATGGCTTGGTCGCGTGTGGCGCGCTCGACGACGCGAAGCGCGTGACGCGCGCGACGCGACTCGACCTGCCGTACGCGTACGTGCTGTTCGACGAAGCGCGTCGCGCCGCGCTGCCCGTGCTGTTCGAAGCGCTCGTCGCGCGCGACGTGATCCCGCTCGGCCGCTACGGCAGTTGGAACTACCTGTCGATGGAGGACTCGATCGCGCAGGGCATCGAGGCCGCGCGCTACGCGAAGGGCGGTCGATGACGAAGCCGTGGGTCGTCCACGTCATCACCAAGCTCGAACTGGGCGGCGCGCAACAGAACACGCTCGACACTTGCGCGCGACTCGATCGGACTCGCTTCCGCGTCGCGCTGCTGACCGGCCCCGACGGCGCGCTCGATTCCGCGGCCGCGCGCATCCCCGACCTCGACTTCCGCATCGTGCCCGATCTTGTGCGCGAGATCTCGCCGCTGCGTGACCTGCGGGCGTGGAAGGCTCTGCGCGACCACCTGAAGTCGTTCACGGCCGACGGCGCGCCGGTCCTCGTCCACACGCATTCGAGCAAGGCCGGGATCATCGGGAGGCTCGCCGCGGGCCACGTCGCCGCGCGCTCGTCGACCGCGGTGCGCGTCGTGCACACGGTCCACGGGTTCGGCCATCCGGCGTTCGCGTCGTCGCTCGCGCGCCGCGTCGCGCTGGCCGCGGAGCGTCACGTCGCGCCGATGACCGACGCGTTCGTCGTGGTCGCGGAGGCGAACGCACGCGAGGGCCGCACGCTCGGCCTGTTCGCGGACAAGCCCGTCGAGTTGATCCGCTCCGGCTTCGACGTCGTCGCGTTCCGGGACCCCGGCATCACGCGCGAGCAGGCGCGGCAGGCGCTCGGCATCTCGAGCGCCGCGCCGCTGGTCGGCGTCGTCGCGTGCTTCAAGCCGCAGAAAGCCGTCGCCGACTTCCTGACGGCGTTCGCCCACGTCCGCGCGCACGTGAAGGACGCCGTCGCCGTGGTCGTCGGCGATGGCGAACTGCGCGTGCCGCTCGAACGCCTGCGCGCGCATCTCGGACTCGATGCGACGGTGTCGTTCCTTGGTTGGCGTGACGACGTGCCGCGCATCTTGCGCGCGCTCGACGCGTTCGTGTTGACCTCGCGCTGGGAAGGCCTGCCGCGCGCGGTGGTGCAGGCGATGGCCGCGCGGGTCCCCGTCGTCGCCACCGCTGCCGACGGGACTTCCGACGTCGTCCGCGACGGAGAGACCGGCGTGCTGTGTCCGATCGGTGATACCGACGCGATCGCGGCCGGCATCGTGCGCGTGCTGCAAGCGAAGTCGTTCGCGAGCTACCTGACGGACAACGCCGCGGCGCAGGTCGACGCGTTCGACGTCACGCGGATGGTCGATCGCCTGGATGCGCTGTACACGCGAATGCTGAACGCGGACTCCCCGCCGCGGGCGCAAGGGCGTACGCGAATGCCGTGACGACGCGAAGCCATGTGCTTCGCCGCGCGCTCACTTTCCCTGCGCCTTCAGCGCCTCGACGCGCGACATCGCGTGCTCGATCGACGCCGTGTCTTGGCCGCCGCGCTTCAGCGCCAACGTGAGATAGTGCTCCCACACTTCGCGCGCGCTTTCGATCTCGGTGCGCTCGAGCGCCAACGCGAGGTTGAACCACGCGTCGACGAAGTTGGGATCGAGGCGCGACGCGGCTTCGAAGTCGGCGCGGGCCGCCGCGTACTCGTGGCGCTGATACGCGCGATTCCCGCGCGACAGGTGTTCTTGCGCGTGCAGCGAGAAGACCTCGGTGTTCGCGCCGACGTAGCCGAGCTCCGCGAGTCGCTGCCAGGTCTCGTTCGCACCATTTTGATCGAGACGTTCCGGTTCGAACGACTCCAGTACCGGCCGAGCCAGCTGGCGGACCCGCGCCAATGCGACGTTCAAGCGCTCGACCATCGCGGCTTCGGTCGACGGATCGAGTTCGCGCTCGGTCGACGCCGGCCCGTCGATGTCGAACAGGCGCGGCGACTGGTCGGGGGACAGCAGCAGCTTGCGCCGGCCTTCGGTCGGCACGACGGCGACCTCGCCTCGTTCGAGCACCGAACGGTCCACGTTGGGCCGCGTGGTCGCCATGCGCTGGGCGATCTCGATCGCGGGATATCGTTCCGCCACCAATGCGAGTTCCCCAGCGTTCGGCAACTTCGCGGCGCCATTCGCGAGGTCGACGAGCCAGGGGAACAGCCGTGGGGTGGCGATCGGTTCGTCCCGCACCACGTTCACGGGCACGCGTTCGCCGAACAGCAACAGCGGCACGCGCAACAGCGTCTCGTCGAGTGCCCCTTGGTGGTCGACGCGCCCGTGATCCCCGAGGTTCTCGCCGTGGTCCGAGGTCACGACGAGCACGCCGTGCTCGAAGAACTCGCGCCTCTCGAGCTCGAGGACCAGGCGCTCGAGCTTGCGATCGGCCGTCTTCACCGCCGCGCCGTAGCGCGCCGCGAGCGCGCGCGAGAACGCTTGATCGACGACGACCTCACCGGCCAAGACGCGATCGAACAGGTCGGGCGCCCGCAGCAACTCGTCGGGGATCGCGCGCGCCTCCGGCCCGGCCGCCTCGAGCAGGTCCGGCGCGGCGTCATAGGGCAGGTGCGCATCCATCAGGTTCAGGAACATGAACGCCGGCCGATGCTGCGTGCGATCCCACCACGACAGCAGCTCGTCGATCAGCGTGTCGGACGCATGCGTGCGCTCCCTGCCGGTCTTGGTGCGCCACGCCTCGACGAACTCGTCGAAGCCCTGATCGAAGCCGTACAGCTTCGACACGTTGACGTTCGCGGTGAACCCGGCCGTCGCGTAGCCGAGCCCCCCGAGTACCTCGGCGAGCGTCGCGGCCTCGGTCGGGAGCGTGCGGTGCTCGAACGTCGCGCCGTGTTCCGACGGGAGCTTCCCCGTGAACAGCGAGGCATGACTCGGCAGCGTCCATTCCGCGACCGAGCGCGCGTGCGTGAAGTACGTCCCGCGCCGAGCGAGTTGCGCGAAGAACGGCATCTGGGACGCCGGCCCCCACGCGCGATCGGCGCGCAACGTGTCGATGACCACCACCAGCACGCTCGGTGCACGACCGCGCGGTCCTTCGATGACGTAACGCACGATCAGCACCGCCGCGAGCAGCAGTGCCGACATGATGCCAGCGACCGTCAACAGCCGAACGTAGCCGCGCGACTTCACGCGATTGCGAACCCCTCGACCGTCACTCGAACTTGATCACGTCGACGGGGCATTGCGCGGCCGTGTCGCGGATCTGCTTCTCGTACTTCGAGTAGTCGACGCCTTCGCGCACCATCGCCGTGTCCGCCGGGCCCGGGATATGGAAGACCTCGGGGCAGCCTTCCTCGCTCATGTGACAGAGGATGCAACCGGGTTCGATCCAAACGCGCTTGATGGCCATGAGTGGAAATCTCCAACGGAAGAGGTCAGGGGCCGCGATTTCAGCGGCTGCCGCCGCCTCGCGACACCGGGTGAGGCAACGAACGCGCATCGATCGGACCGATCAACGCGCGTTCAGGGACCGCACGTTCTAGCAGTCCACACGCGAGAAGCGCTGCGAGCTTCGAGTTCGCGACCCCGGGAATCGTGTCGGCGCGGCCCGGCCGTCCGCGAGATCACGGCACCCGCGCCGCCAGGATCGCCGCGCGCGCCGCCGCCAGGACGACCGTCGGATCGACGGTCGGCGGAAAGCCGCCGAACGCCAGACGCGGCGAGCCGCCTCCCCGACCGCCGATCGGCTCGAGCACGGCCTTCAACAACGCCGAGGCCGACGGCGCCCCTTCGTCACCGCACGCGATCGCGAGTTGCGGCTTCTCGCCGCCGCTGCACAACACCGCGATCAACGCGCTTCGCTGCGAGCATCCGCGCGCGAGATCCTGCAGGCCGTCGCGCTCCGCCTCGGGCACGAGCGCCACGACGAGCTTGCCGTCGCCGCGCGCCTCCGCGCGCGCCACCAGGCGATCGACGCGCGTCGGGATCAACTCGCGTTCGAGCTCGCGCCGCGCCTTGTCCGATTCCGCCGCGCGCGCGATGCGCTGGGCGACGGCGGCGAGCACGTCGGCCTCGCCCACGGACAGCGTCTTGACGAGATCCCGGACGAGCCGCGACTTCGCCCGATGGTCGCGGCGTGCCCGCTGACCGCAGACGAACGTGACGCGCAGGCGATCGCCCGGGAGCTTCTCCTGCCGCACGACCGCGATCGCGCCGATCTGCGCGGTGCGATCGACGTGCGTGCCGCCGCACGCGCAAACGTCGTACTCGTCGATCGTGATCACGCGGAACGCGCCTTCGACCGCGGGGATCTTGCGCAGGTCGGTCGGACGCTCGGCGGGATCGAGATAGAGGGCGGCGGTGACCGGCCGGTCGTCGCGGATGACCCGGGCGGCCTCGTCCTCGACGGCTTCGAATTGGCGATCGCTCAATGCGGGCTTGTCGATGTCGATCGTCGCGACGTCGGGGCCGAGATGGAACGACAGCGTGTTGGCGCCGGCGACCCGGATGAACGCGCGCGTCAGCAGATGCTGTCCGCTGTGCTGTTCCCGGTGATCCTGGCGCCGTTGCGCGTCGATGCGGCCGATGACGCGGGCGCCGACCGTCGGAGGCTCGCCTTCGCCGACGTGGACGATCCCCGCGTCGAACTCCTGCACGTCGACGACGCGCAGCGTGCCCAGTTCGCCCATGTCTGCCGGTTGCCCGCCGCCCTCGGGATAGAACGCCGTGCGGTCGAGGACCACGGCGTGCCCGCGCGGATGCGGCGTCAGTGCCAGGACGCGGGCCTCGAACTCGAGTTGGTTCGCGTCGTGGAAATACAAGCGCTCGGTCATGAACGATCCTCGGATGGCCGATCCAGGGTCTTGCGGCCGGCCCCCGGGTTCACGGGAGCGGACGCGGCGCGCTCGGTCGCGTGCGACGGCGGACTTCCGTCGCGGCCGGCAACCGTCGGTGATGGCTGGCTAACATACGGTCGTCCGCGCTCGAGATCTCGCCTGCCCATCGTCCGCGCCTGCGCTTGGAGAAGCCCGTGCTGCACACTGCGCTCGTCGTCGTCGCCGTCGCGCTCGCCCCGCCGTCCACCGCGGCGTCGACCGATCTGCGCAAGTGGTTCGACGACTACCGGCGCGGCGGCGTCGATTTGCACCAGCCGGTGCCGGCCGCGATCGTCGTTCCGGTCGCTTCCGATGGCCCTGCCGGCGCGACCGAAGTGCGGTACTGCGCGACGACCGCGGTCGACACGCTCCGCGCGAAGGTCGACGCGGCACGCACCGAGGACTCGCTGGCCGCGGCACGCGTCCTGGTCGACTTGGCGACCTATCAGCCGATCGCGGACGCCGGCGAAGAGCGCCGACGCTTCGTGTCACGCCAGCCCTGGCTCGTCCGCAGGCTCGGCCAGGATGGTTTGACGCAATTGCGCGATCCCGCGGCGCGCGACTGGCTGGCGAAGATCGCGCTGCATGACACCGATCCCCTAGACGGCGTTCGCACGCGCGCCGTGGCCTGTCACGCACTCGGCGCGACGATGGACGCCACCTACCTCGAGCCCTTGGCCGGCGCGCTGCGCGACGAGGCCGCGTCGGTGCGCGCGGAAGCCGCGGTCGCCCTCGGAATGCTCGGCACTCCGCTCGCTCTGAGCGCGCTCGAGGCTGCGCTCGCCGACGCCGACGATCGCGTGCGCCTCGAGGCGCTGCTCGCGATCGACGCGATCACGATCGGCAAATCGGAACTCGGCGAGCGCCGCAAGTCGACCCTCGCACGCGCCATCGGCGACGCCGCGTGGCCGATCCGGCTCGCGGCCGCACGCATGCTGCGCGCCGGCGCCGACCGCGGCACCATCCCGATTCTCATCGATGCTCTGATCGCCGAAGCCCCGGGTGGAGTCGGCCGCGCCGATGCGCGTCGTCGCGTGCGGACGCAACTGCGCGCATCATTGATGGAATTGACCGGCAGGGACTTCCCGTCCGATCGCTCCGCGGATTGGGCCGCGTGGTGGAAGGACGTCGCGGGGTCGTTCGAACTCGATCCATCGGCCGTGCACACCGCTGTGCCCGAGCAGGGCCCGCGCTTCTTCGGCATCCCGCTCGAAACCGACGTCGTGCTGTTCCTGATCGACGGCTCGGGTTCGATGGATCGTCCGGCGCAAGGCAACGATCCGCCGTCCCGGCTGTTCCTGGCGCAGTTCGAACTGAAGCGCTGCTTGAGCGCGCTCGACCCGGGCACTCGCTTCAACATCGTCGTGTTCAACGACGACCTGGCGCCGTTCCGCCCCGCACCGGTCGCGAAGGACGCCACGACGCTGCGGGACGCGCTCGAGTTCGTGGCGCGGATCGAGGCGAAGGGCGGCACGGACTTGCATCAAGCGCTCGACTTCGCGCTCGGGATCTCGGACGGGGGACGCACCGCGCGCGCTCGAGCCGAACAGATCGACACGATCGTCCTGCTGTCGGACGGCGTCGCCTCGCGCGGCGCGGTGTTGCTCCCGGAGGAGCTGTTGGCTCAGACGCTGGCGGCCAACCGCTCGTTGCAAGTCGCTCTGCACGGCGTGAACGCGTCGACGACGCCGAGCGTGTTGCTCGACCGCCTCAGCGCCGCGTGCAACGGCGCCACGGCCGCATTGACGTCGAAGTGACGGGCCGAAGCGCGCTCGCGGCCCCCACCCGACGGCCGGTCCGCTGGTTCAGCCCCGGTAAATGGGACCCCGCGTGTCCCAAAGGCCTGCTTGATCGGCCGAGTGCCTTCGACTAGCCTCCCCCGTTTCCATCCACGGTCCGAAGTGAACCCTCCGGGAACGGCAATGTCCACCGAGTCGACGCCCCCAGATTCCACTCCCTCCAAGGCCGCGCAGTATCTGAAGAACCTGCGCAACTTCGGCATCATGGCCCACATCGATGCCGGCAAGACGACGATCTCCGAGCGCATCCTGTTCTACACGGGCAAGGCGCACAAGATCGGCGAAGTCCACGACGGCGCCGCCACGATGGACTACCTCCAGGAAGAACGTGAGCGCGGCATCACGATCACGTCGGCCGCCACGCAGTGCGAGTGGAAGGGCTTGACCCTGAACCTGATCGACACGCCCGGTCACGTCGACTTCACGGCCGAGGTCGAGCGCTCGCTGCGCGTCCTCGACGGTGCCGTCGCGGTGTTCGACGCGGTATCCGGCGTCGAGGCGCAGTCGGAAACGGTCTGGCGCCAGGCCGACCGTCACAAGGTGCCGCGCTTGTGCTTCATCAACAAGATGGACCGCATCGGCGCCAACTTCAAAGAGTCGCTGGCGTCGATCCGCGAGCGCCTCGGCGCGCGCCCGGCCGTCATGCAACTGCCCATGGGTTCGGCCAAGGACTACAAGGGCATGATCGACCTGGTGCGCGGGGTCGCCTTCACGTTCGACGAAGACTCGCAGGGTGAAGAGTTCTTCGAAGGCCCGGTCCCGCCGGAATACAAGGACGAGTTCGAGACCGCGCGCCGCGAACTGTTCGAGATCGCGGCCGAGTTCGACGACGCCCTGCTCGAGAAGCTGCTCGAGGAGAAGCCCGTCACCGAGGCCGAGATCAAGGCCGCGCTGCGCGCCGGCACGATCTCGACCAAGATCTTCCCGGTGTTCAACGGCACCGCGCTGAAGAACAAGGGCGTGCAGCAGCTCCTCGACGGCGTCGTCGAGTACCTGCCCTGCCCCCTCGATCTTCCGCCGATCGTCGGCCACGACCCGCGCGGCGGCGAAGCGCTGACGCGCAAGCCCGATCCGACGGTCCCGTTCACCGCGCTGGCGTTCAAGACGATCTCCGAGAAGACGGGCGACCTGACGTTCATCCGCGTCTACTCGGGCGTTCTGCCCACCGGCACCACGGTGCTGAACTCGACCAAGGGCAAGAGCGAGCGCATCGGCCGCCTCTACCGCATGCACGCGGCGAACCGCCAGCCGATCGACGAAGTCCGCGCCGGTGACATCGCGGCGGCCGTCGGTCTGAAGCTCGCGGTCACCGGTGACACGCTGTGCGACGAGAACCACCCGATCCGCCTGGAGTCGATCGACTTCCCGGATCCGGTCATCTCGATGTCGATCGAGCCGACCTCGCGCGCCGATCGTGACAAGCTCGGCGAAGTGCTCGCGCGTCTGGCCAAGGAAGACCCGACGTTCTCGTACTTCACCGATCAAGAGACCAACGAGACGGTCATCGCGGGCATGGGCGAGCTCCACCTCGACGTGCTCAAGAACCGCATCGTGCGCGATTACGGCGTCGGCGCGACGGTCGGCGCTCCGCGCGTCGCCTATCGCCAGACGCTGAAGCGCGAGCTCGTCGTCGAAGGCCGCCACATCAAGCAGTCGGGTGGCTCGGGTCAGTACGGTGTCGTCAAGATCCGCTTCACGCCCCTCGACGACACGTCGGCGGTCGAGTTCATCAGCGAGATCAAGGGCGGCGCCGTTCCGCGCGAGTACATCAAGCCGATCGAGTACGGCATCCGTCAGTCCGCCATCGAAGGTGGTCAGGACAAGTTCCCGTTCATGGGCTTCAAGGCCGCACTGTTCGACGGTCAGTACCACGAAGTCGACTCGAGCGAACTCGCGTTCGAAGCGGCCGCCCGCAAGGCGTTCCGCGAAGCGTTCGTCCCCGAGACGACGGTCCTGCTCGAGCCGATCATGAAGGTCGAAGTCCAGGTCCCCGAGGAGTTCCTCGGCGACGTGATCGGCGACCTCAACTCGCGGCGCGCGCAGGTGTCCGACGTCGATTCGCGCGCGAACCTGCGCGTGATCCACAGCAAGGTGCCGATCGCGGAAATGTTCGCCTACTCGTCGCGTCTGCGTTCGCTGACGCAGGGTCGCGGCACGTACTCGATGGAACCGGACAGCTATGCGCCGGTGCCGAACGAGACCGCGAAGCGCGTCTACGAGGAAAGCGCGAAGCTGCGCGAGGCGAAGCGCAAGCAGTAGGCCGCGACGTCGCGCACGCGATCACGAAGGCCCGGCGGAAGCGATTCCGCCCGGCCTTCTTCGTTTCGTCGAGGTCGCACGACGTCTGTCGCGCGTCGCCTTCGAGCCGCGGTGATCCGGTCGCGATCGCTCGATCACGGCGTCGTGCCGCGCACTCCATTGCTCGCGGAGGCGCCCTGCGGCCCCGCGGGATCGAGGATCCAGTACTGAACCCAGAACTGCACGCCCGACGGAATGCCGAAGGGCATCGTGGTGCCGATCACGAGCGCTCCGCTCGCGTCGAGCGGCAAGCCGGTCACGACGGTGTTCGGCGTCGGGACGAGTGTGCCTCCCAGGAATGGCGCGTTCAGCGTCGAGGAGCCGACGATCAGGGCCGCGCTGCTGCCGGGTTTCGCGTTGGTGAGCGCGAGGGACAGCGGCTCACCGCCCACGAGTGTTCCGGACCCGGCGAGAACGGGAACTCCGTTCACTCCGGCGAGGCCGGATCCAACGTTCGTCCACGGATCGGGCAACAGGTCGAGGTCGAAGGCGTACGCCGCGCCCGCGTTCGAGTTGGTGTTGGTCTGGCTGCCGTTCACGCCCGTCGCGCCACTGTCTTCCTCCCACGCGCCGACGACCAGGGTGTCGCCGGACACCGCGACCGAGTTGCCGAATTGATCGCCCGCATCGGTGTTCGACGCCTTGATGTAGGCGTGCGGGCTCCACATGGATCCGTTCCGCACGAATGCGTAGACCGCGCCCGCCGTGGCCGCGCTGTTGTCGGCGGCGTTGCCGTTCACTCCCGTCGCGCTGCTGTCCTCGCCGCGCGTGCCGACGACGACGGTGTTGCCGGAGATCGCGACGGACCAACCGAAGTTGTCGTCCGCTTCGGTGTTCGACGCTTTGAGGTACGCCTGTTGGCTCCACGTCGCGCCGGAACCGACGAAGACGTACGCGGCGCCGGCCTTCAGCGCGCTGCCGTCGTTCGGATTGCCGTTCACGCCGGTCGCGGCGCTGTCTTCGTTCCACGCACCCACGACGACGGTGTTGCCGGAGATCGCGACCGATATCCCGAACTGGTCCCCGATCTCGGTGTTCAAGCCCTTGAGGTACGCCCGCTGGACCCAGGTCGCCCCGTTGCGCTCGAAGATGTAGGCAGCTCCGGCACTGGATGCGGTGTTGTCGTCGCCGTCGCCGTTCACGCCCGTGGCGATGCTGTCCTCGAGATGCGCCCCGACGACGAGCAAATCGCCCGAAATGGAGACGCTGATGCCGAACGCGTCGAAGGGCCCGGGATTGGACGCCTTGAGGTAGGCCTGTTGACTCCAGGTCGATCCGTTGCGGACGAACACGTACGCCGCACCGGCACCCGGCGCACTCGAATCGGCCTCGTTGCCGTCGACTCCGGCGGCACCGCTGTCCTCGGATTCGGCGCCGACGACGACCGTCTCGCCCGAGATCGCCACGGAAATCCCGAAGTCGTCACCGCTCTGGGGAAGCGACGCCTTCAGGTAGGCCTGTTGGCTCCACGTCGTGCCGCTGCGCACGAAGACGTAGGCCGCGCCGCAACCCGAGCCGCTGTTGTCCGCTCCGTTGCCGTTCACGCCGGGCGCGGTGCTGTCTTCGGAGGTCGCTCCGACGACGATCGTGTCGCCGGAGATCGCGACCGACGTCCCGAACTCGTCGCCGGCCCCGGCGTTCGAGGCCTTCAGGTACGCCTGCTGGCTCCACGTCGTGCCGTTGCGCACGAACACGTAGGCCGCGCCGGCGTTCCCCGCGCTGTCGTTCGCGCCGTTGCCGTTCACGGTCGTCGCGTTGCTGTCCTCGCGACGCGCGCCCACGACGACCGTGTCGCCGGAGACCGCGACCGAACTACCGAATTGATCACTCCCTCCCGTGTTCGACGGCTTGAGGTAGGCCTGCTGCGCCACCGGATCGATCGTCAGCGGATAGTCCGCTCCCGCGTCGTCGATGGTCAGGACGAGACCCTCGCCGCGCCGCTCGAAGTCGGCGCGGAGCAAGTCGCCATCGGCATCGAACACGGTCAGGCCCGAGTACGTGACGACTGTCGCTCCAGCACCATCGACGAATCGCACGCTGCGGCCATCGTCGTTCACATCGGGCGCGAGTCCGCCACGAACCGCGAGCGTGAACGAGATCTCGGGCGCGTCACCGACGGGTCGCGCATGCACCGTGTACCCATGCTCGAGGCCGCGCCGATCGTTGACGTACCACTCGGTCAGGGCGTCGTCCCAGTCGTAGCTGACGCGGTGTCCATCGACCCTCACCGTTCGCGGCGTCGACGAAGTCCGCTCGCCGCCGGCTCGCCCCCAATTCGTCAGCTCCAACCCCCAGGTCCATCGTTCCGTGTCGGGAGTCGTGGTGAAGCCGCGCCCGTCGAACTCCGTGGTCCACCGCTGCCCCGGGTTGCGAGCGCGATGACCGCCCTCCATGGCGAAGGCGGCGTGGCGGCCTGCCTCGTATGCGGCGCGAATGCTCGACCACTCCGCGGAAGAGAGCCCGTCCGGCACTTCGTTGCCGTCCGCTGCGAACGAAGGCGAGCGAGCCGAGGTCGCACCCGCTTGACCCCGCGCGAACGGCGCGACCACGACGACCAGCGCCCCGATCAACAAGGTGCGCAGTGGAGATCGCGCGAGGAAGACACTCGGTCCAAAGCCCAACAACGCGCGTGAACGATGCAAGGTCATGGAACGCCTCCGAAGGTGAAAACGGGGTTCAAATGCATTCCGAGGATCCGAATGCGCGCACGCATGTCACGCGCGATCACGGCGCCAAATCCGAGGCGGCGATCGATCCCCAGAGCCGCGGACCGCTGGCCGCACCGATCCGGGGCGTACCCGCGTGCCATCGCCGCGGCAAATGCACGTGGGCTACGTCGTGCGTTCTCCACGACTTGAGTGATCGCATCCGAACGCTGAGCACGCCGATCGTCGTTCGAGCGCCAGCTTGGAGCGAGAACCGTCACCCTCCCTCGGTTTCAGGCCGCACGCTCGTCAGTCAAGAACCACTCCGTCGCCAAGGGACGTCGTGACCTGCTCTCGCAGCGGCCTCTCAGCAGCCCGCCGCAGCTGTGGCGATCCGCTGTACAGCTCCCATCAGTGACACAGCCGGACAAGAGAAGACAGGGGTCGTCGATCACGCGGTCAGCAAGCCACCCCTGCGCCCCCATGAGAAGGCGAGAGGCCGCTGCGAGAGCAGGTCACGACGTCCCTTCGCGCCAAGTCTTCCGAGCGGCCCAAGGGCGGAAGGGATTCCCAAGG
>JBPOIU010000116.1:0-14405 GCA_052034255.1 Planctomycetota bacterium
CTGCCGGTCGGCACTTCGAACGCGGCGCGCGCGCTGTCGTCGAGACCGCGATCGTCGATCCATCGCGCCGCGGCGGTTTCGCCCTTGGACCACGGAGAGACGATGGGGTCGCGACGGATGCGCGCGAAACGCCACGTTCCCGCGCCGACGTCGTCGACGCGGAACGTCCCGTCCGCGCCGAGGGGCGCGACGGCGACGCGCCCGTCGCCGCGATCGAACGCGATGAGGTCTCCCTCCGTCCCGCCACGCACGCGACCATCGAGCACCGCCGTCTTCTCGAGTCGGATCGCCGCGCAGTCGTAGGGCCGGCTCCACGCCGCGTTCGGGAGCACGACGAGAGCCGACGCGCCCACCGTATGGATTCGCAGAGCGAGGCGCGGGTCGCCGGTGGCGCTCGACGTGCGATCGTCGATCACATCGGTGAACACTTCGAACCGGCCATCCCGCGTCGTCGTGGTCGTGTCGATGGCCGTTTCGACGAAGAGTCGTGCATCGCGAACGCGCCTGTCGAATTCGCCTCCCGATGCAGTGCCGGCCTTTGGGTCCTTCAGGCGCACCAACGCGACCTCTGCGCCCACGACCGCACCAGTTTCGAAGACCACTTGGCCCGTGATACCCGTCCGGCGCGGCAGAACGGCGGTGACATGCTCAGGGACCATGGGGTCCTGGAACGGACCGAGCCACGTCGACTCGTGTCCGCGCGCGGAGACTTCCACGTCGAATGGCGCTTCAGGAGTCGGCACGCGCAGCACCGGCGGATCGCCCGAGGAACGCGCGGAGAGGATCGTCCAGCGCACGTTCCGACCACGTGCCACACGCGCGACGCCGTCGGCGACGGATCGGCCCGCGTCGTCGATCACGTCGATCGCGATGTGCCGCGCGGGCGCCAGCACGATGTCGAGGTCGTTTTGCCCGAGCCGAATGGATGGGATGTTCCGCTCGCCGAACTTCCAGAGCGGATCACGCACGCGCACCGTCAGTTCATTACGTGCGATCGCGTCCGCGAACGAGGGACTACAGGCACAAGCGAACCTCCCATCAGCACCCGTGGTGGCCGAGAGAGGGAAGTCCCCGGCCAGCCGGACGGGCGCGTTCAGCCCGCTGACACCGACGCTGGGCGTGGTTCCGGCGATCCCGATCAGGATTCCGGAGAGGCCTCGTCCTTCGGCATCCCGCACGCGCCCGGCAATACAGTGCTCGGGCAAGGCGCCGCGATCGAGCACGACGTCGACCCCCTTGATCTCGGGCAAGAGTCGAAGGTCGACGGAGCACGTTTGGCCGAAGGGTCCCGCGTTCGACGTGCCGCGGGGATCCGCGAACGCCACGACACAAACGAGTTCGCTCGGGACGCCGTGGAGCTCGTACGAACCGTCGTCCCGCGTCAGCGTGTGCGGGGGGCGTTGGAACCCGGGCCATCGCGCCGTCGCCGAAGAAGCCGCGGTGCCGCTGCGGGTCGCGACGAGCGCGCCCCCGACGGGTTGGCCCGTCGCATCGAGCACGCGGCCTTCGAGCGTCTTCCCCCGCGCGAGGACGATGTCGCCCTCGTCGACGATGCGCCCGATGCGCAACCACGTCCTGACCTCCACCATGCGCCAGCCGTCCGCGCGAACGACGAACGTCGCGCCGACATGCTGCGCATCGCTGCCGATCCCGGTCGCGGACAGCGCGTCCCGCGTCGCGACCCATTCGATCGAGCCGTCCGCACCGGAACGCGCGCTTGGCATCGACGGGTCTTCGAGAGCGGCGATGCCACGCGGCGTGTTGCCCACGCGGCAGAACGCCAGCGTCGCGTCGGGGATCGGCCGTCTCGCGGCGTCGACGACGCGCATGCGCAGAGTGGCGACCTCGACGGGCGCGGGGTTCTCCGCCGTGGGCGAAATCGACGTCGCATCGACGGTGCGGCGATCTTCGTTCGCCGGCGCCAGCGCGTCGTCGCGCACTTGAACGTCGCCGACGGGCGCTCGGCCGTCGGGCGGGTTCGACGGAGTGACGACGGGACTCACGGGGCCAGCGAGCCAGAGCCACCACGCGCCCAGCGCGATCGTGGCGAGCAAGAGTCCGACTGCGGTCGAGCGCTTCATCGTCGGCGACCCGCGGTCCGTTCGATGACCGTTCCAACGGGGTCGTCCACCCCGCGGTTCATCGCGCGGGCTCGACTCACGAGAACGCGCGCTTGACCAACCACTCCTGCTCGGCGTTGTGGCGCATGTACGAACCCGTCGCCGGGCTCGACGACGCGGCGCGACCGGCGTAGACCGGCGCGAAGCCCGCGATCTCGGCCTGATTGCGTACGAACGTCCACGCGCCCATGTTCTTCGGCTCTTCCTGCGCCCACACGACGCTCGCGCCGGGGAAGCGCGCGAGTTCGGCGTTCACTGCCGCTTGCGGGAACGGATAGAGCTGCTCGATGCGCGCGATCGCGACGTCCTCGCGCTTCTCCTTCTGCCGGTACTCCTCGAGGTCGTAGAAGACCTTGCCCGAGCAGAGGATCACGCGCTTGACCGCGGCAGCGTCCGCGACGTCGCCGGCGATGAACGGCAGGAACGACCCGGTCGTGAACCGTTCGATCGGGCTCGCCGCGCGCGGATCGCGCAACAGGCTCTTCGGCGTGAACACGATCAATGGGCGCTTCGTGCCCTCGAGACCTTGCCGACGCAGCAGGTGGAAGTACTGCGCGGACGAGGTGCAGTTCGCGACCGTGATGTTGCCGTCCGCGCACAAGGTCAGGAATCGCTCGATGCGACCCGAGGAATGCTCCGGGCCTTGCCCGTCGTAGCCGTGCGGCAACAACAGCGTGACGCCCGACAGTTGTTTCCACTTGGTCTCGCTCGAGATCAGGAACTGGTCGATCGCGATCTGCGCACCGTTCACGAAGTCGCCGAACTGCGCTTCCCACAGCACGAGCGCTTGCTTGCGGATCACCGCGTAGCCGTACTCGAACGCGAGCGCCGCTTCTTCCGACAGCAGCGAGTCCCAGACCTCGAACGTCGCGCTCGCGTCGATGTGCGCGAGCGGGATCCAGTCCTTCTCGGTCACTTGATCGCGAATGACGGCGTGGCGTTGCGAGAACGTGCCGCGCCGCGAGTCCTGGCCCTGCAACCGGATCGGCACGCCGTCGCGCAACAGCGAACCGAAGGCGAGCGCTTCGCCGCAGCCCCAATCGACGGCGAGTTCGCCGCGCACCATTTCTTCGCGCTTGCGCAATTGGCGCAGCAGATTGGGGTGGACGACGTGGCCGGCCGGAATGGCGTTCGAGCGGTCGATGATCGACACCAGCTCGTCGGCGGTCACCGCGGTCACCGGTGATTCCAGCGCCGCGTAATCGCGCGGATCGTCGTCGGTCAGATCGACGACTTCGCCGAACGGCAGCGCCGGCTCCGGCTCGTTCGCGTGCGCACGATGGTGCTCGAGA
This sequence comes from Planctomycetota bacterium, assembly GCA_052034255.1. Classification (GTDB taxonomy): domain Bacteria; phylum Planctomycetota; class B15-G4; order B15-G4; family JADJEK01; genus JADJEK01. The sequence continues at coordinate 3,413 of JBPOIU010000116.1, forward strand.
GCGATGCGGAGCTCTTCGTTCGCCTCGTTGCCGATCGAGTCCGCGTCCGGCTTCGTCAATTGGCCGCGACGCGTCAGCAGCGCGGCGTAGTTCTCCGTCGGCGTCGGATGTTGGCGGATCTTCTTGTACAGCGCGGGCTGCGTGTAGGCCGGCTCGTCGCCTTCGTTGTGGCCCCAGCGGCGGTAGCAGACCAAGTCGATGAAGGCGTCGCGCCGGAACGTCTGCTGATAGTCGAGCGCGACGTGGACGGCGCGCAGCACGGCTTCCGGATAGTCGCCGTTCGCGTGCAGCACGGGCGCGTCGATGCCCTTCGCGAGGTCCGTGCAGTAGTACGTCGAGCGCGTGTCGCGCGGACCCGCCGTGAAGCCGATCTGGTTGTTGACGACGATGTGAACCGTTCCGCCGATGCGATTCGCCGGCAGGTTCGACATGTTGAGCGTCTCGGCGACGACACCCTGGCCGGCGAACGCCGCATCGCCGTGGACGAGGATCGCGAGCACCTTCTCGCGGCTCGTGTCGCCGATCTCGTCCTGGTATGCGCGCGTCATGCCGAGCACGACGGGGTCCACGGCTTCGAGGTGGCTCGGATTCGCGCACAGCACGACGAAGACCTGCTTGCCCGTCGTCGTCGTGAACACGCCCTGCTGGCCCAAGTGGTACTTGACGTCGCCGGAGCCATCGGACGACAACGGAAGCATCGCGCCTTCGAACTCGCGGAAGATCTGCTCGAAGCTCTTGTTGAGGATGTTCGCGAGCACGTTCAACCGGCCGCGGTGCGCCATTCCGATGACGACGCGTTCGATGCCGTTGTCGGCGGCGCGTTCGATCAGCTCCGACAACGCGGGGATCAACGCGTCGGCGCCTTCGAGCGAGAAGCGCTTGTTGCCGACGTACCGCGTGTGCAGGAACTTCTCGAAGTTCTCCGCCTTGTACAGCTGGCGCAGGATGCGCAGCCGCGCTTCGGAATCGAACTCCTGTTCGTTGCGACGCAGTTCGACGCGATCCTGGATCCACTGGCGGCGGACGCGGTTCGCGATGTGCATGTACTCGATCGTCCAGCGCCGGCAGTACGTGTCGGCGAGGGTCGCGAGGATGTCGCGCAACGGCATCGTTTCCTTGCCGTCGAGGCCGGCGGCGAGGAACTCGCGATCGAGGTCCCAGATCGTGAAGCCGTACCACGCCGGATCCAGCGACGGGTGGCGATCGGGCTTGTACTCGAGCGGGTCGAGGTCGGCGATGCGGCAACCGCGGGTGCGGTACGCGTCGATGAGCTGCCAGACCTTGGCTTGTTTCTCGGCGTGCTTCTCCTCGTGTTCACGCGGCGGCCGCACGTCCTCGGCGGGCTTCGCCGGTTGCCACGGCACGCGCATGACCGAGAAGATCTCTTCGTAGAAGTGGTCCGCTCCTTGCAGCAGGTCATCGATGCGCGCGAGCAGCAGTCCCGATTCGGCGCCCTGGATCACGCGGTGGTCGTACGTGCTCGTGATCGTCATGACCGGGCCGATCGCGAGTTCGGCGAGCGTCGCCGGCGCCATGTGCACGTTCGCGGTCGGCACGCCGATCGCGCCGGTCGCGATGATCAGCCCCTGGCCCTTCATCAAGCGCGGGACGCTCATGTGCGTGCCGATGCCGCCCGGATTGCTCAAGGACACCGTGGTGTCGCGGAAGTCCGCGGCTTCGAGCTTGTTGGCGCGCGCCCGGCGCACGAGGTCCTCGTACGCGGTATGGAACTCCTTGAAGCCCATCGCCTCTGCGCGCTTGATGCACGGCACGACGAGGCTGCGCCCCTTCGGTCCGTCGAGGTCGATCGCGATGCCGAGGTTCACGTGGCGCGGCGTCACCTTGTACGAGATGCCGTCACGGTCCTCGAAGTACGACTGCATGTTCGGCGCGTCACGCAGCGCACGGACCAGCGCGTACGCGATCAGGTGCGTGTACGACGCCTTGCCGAGCGCGCGCACTTTCATGTGCCCGTTCAGGATCGTGCGGTTCTCGTGCAGCACCTTCACGGCGATCGTGCGCACCGATGTCGCCGTCGGGACTTCGAGGCTCGCGTTCATGTTGTCGGCGATGCGCGCGGCGACGCCTTTGAGGCGCTCGGCGACGACGTCGTCCGCGGCCGACGCCACCACGGCAGAGGTGGGCGCGGACGTCGGGGTGTCGGAAGCCTCTACCGCGGCGAGGGGTGGAGCTTCGGGAGCGCTGGCCGCGGCCGGCTTCGACGCAGCGACGGCAACGCTGGCGTTTTGAGTCTCGCTGGAGCTGTCGGCGGCGGGTGCGGGAGCGGAACCGGATTCTCCGGCCGCCAGGCGCGTGAACCAACGCTGCCACTCGGCGTCGACTTGGCCGGGCTCGACGCGCCACTTCTCGAACAGGGATTCGACGTAACCCGCGTTGACGCCGAACTCACGCTTGAAGTCGATGGCCATGGAACCGGACCGTGCCGCCTCGGGGAAAAGTGCCTGGTTGCGCTCGAACGGGGCAGTGTAACGATTCGGCTGCGAAAGCCGGTGCCCGTGGGGGGGCTCGCGGCAACCGTCCAAAGCCCTACAATCGTGCGCCTTCCCCGCTCCCTCTCGCCCAGGCCTCCCACCAACGATGACCATTTCCTTCGACGACCTCATCGCCTTGGTCGCTGACAAGTCCCACTACGCGCGGATCTGCGCCGCCGCCGACCGATACGAGCGCGCGCGTCAGACCCTCGCGGACGCCGAATCGCTGCTCGAGCGGGTCGAGCGCGAAATCGAAGATCTGTGCGATTCCCACAGCGATTCGGACGATTCGGATTTCGATGACGAGACCGAGGACACGGGAGAGGGCGAGCAGGCGCCCAAGCCGCGCGCACAGCGGCCGAAGGCGCCTCGAGTGAAGCCGCCGATGCCGGGGCCGGACGCCAGCGATCCCCGATCGCCCGAGGAGTACGTGAATGCGCTCGATGAAGTCGGGCACGAACTCGCGACCACCGGCGCGGTCGCGGTGCGGAGTTCCGCCGTCGTCGCTGCGATGAAGAACCGCAGCTTTCCAGATCGAGCGCGAGTCATGGCCTTCCTGAAGGGCCATCCGAGTTGGCATGCACTGCCCGAAGGTCACTCGATGTTCCGCTACGCCTTCGCCCCGCGCATCGCGGTCGTCGAAGAATCCGCGGCCTCCGAAGGCTGACGGACGAAGCGAACGTCGACGCCTTCATCGACCAACGCAAGAACAATAAACATAACAGTTTATGACGCGTCAATCGCCGCGTCCGTGGAGCTTCGTGCCACACGATGGACACCCCTGCGGTGGTCACCTCCAGCTTGACGATTGCAATCGCTCTGATATCACTCTGCAACCAATCTCGAAGGGCACCTCTCGATCGGAGGATCCATGAGTCAGAGCAATGAGCGTGTCACCGATAACGTCTTGTCCGGCTTCACGGGGCTGCTGTTCGCCGTGGCGCTGCTCGCCAGCGGGATCACGTGCGCGGTGTTCAGCGCGGGGGGGCGCAACGAACCGGTGAACGGCTGGATGATCGGAGCCGCGATCGTCCAGTTCGTCTTGATTCCGTTCGTCCTGCCCGGGCTGTTCGTCGTGAACCCGAACGAGTCGCGTGTGCTGGTCCTGTTCGGTAGGTACCGGGGCACGGTCAAACGCGCGGGCTTCTTCTGGGTGAACCCGTTCACGATGAAGCACAAGCTGTCGTTGCGCGCGCACAACCTGAACGGTGACAAGTTGAAAGTGAACGACGCGGCCGGCAACCCGATCGAAATCGCGGCCGTCGTCGTGTGGCAAGTCACCGACACGTACGCGGCGAAGTTCGACGTCGAGAACTACGAGGAGTACGTCCACACCCAGAGTGAATCGGCGATTCGCAAACTCGCGCAGGCCTACCACTACGACGGTGACGAGGGCGACCGCACGCTGCGCGGCGACACCGAAGAAGTGAACGAGCACCTGCGACGCGAACTCAAGGAGCGCGTGCACCCGGCCGGCGTCGACATCATCGAAGCGCGCATCTCGCACCTCGCGTACGCGCCCGAGATCGCGCAGGCGATGCTGCAGCGCCAACAGGCGACGGCCGTCGTCGCGGCGCGCACGAAGATCGTCGAAGGCGCGGTCGGCATGGTGGAGCTCGCGCTCGACGAACTCGCGCGCAAGAAGGTCGTCGAACTCGACGACGATCGCCGCGCCACGATGGTCAGCAACCTCCTGGTCGTCCTCTGCAGCGATCGCGCGACCCCGGTCATCAATGCCGGCTCGCTGTACCAGTGACCCGGCTCCGGGAATTGCGACGAACGTGAGGCGACGACGAATCTGAATCGATGACCCGAAGGGCGGCGGTCGTGCGAGCGACCGCCGCGCATGGAACTCGTGACCGAACGCAAGGCCTTCTTACTCCGTATCGACCCCGACCTCGCCGAAGAACTTCGGCGTTGGGCGGCCGCCGATCTGCGTAGTCTGAACGCCCAGATCGAGTTCCTGCTGCGCAAGGCGATCGCCGAACATCGGCGCAAGCCTCTGCCGGAACCGCCGCCCGAGTCGGAGAGTCCATGAGTCGAGAGCGCCTTCGCACGGAATTGGATCGGTTGCGCGCCGACGGTGTCCTCGACGAAGAGCAATGCCGTCGCGTCGACGAACGCCTCGCGACCGCGCTGTTCCCCGTGACCGATCGCATCGGGACTCTCACGGCGATCATCGCGACGTTTGGGGCGCTGCTGCTCGGTACGGGAGTGCTGTTCGTCGTCGCCGGCAATTGGGACGACATCCCGAAGTGGTGGAAGCTCGGTCTGATCGTCGGCACGTTCATGACGATGCACCACTTCGGCTTCACGCTCGCGGAGCGGCCCGGCAACTACCCGCGCGTCGGCCGCGCTCTGACGGCGGCCGGCGTGCTCGCGTACGGCGCGGTGATCGCTCTGGTCGCGCAGATCTACGGGCTCGAATCGAAGTACCCGTGGGCGCTGCTCGTGTGGGGCGCGCTGAACGTGCCGATCGCGCTGCTCACGCGCAGCGGCTGGATCGCGACGATCGTGCTCGTGCTGCTCGGGATCTGGGCGACCGCCCATACGGTCGTCTGGCTCGGCGCACTTCCCGGCGAGATCTCCTGGCGCGTCGAGTGGTTGGTCATCCCATGCATGTGGCTCGTGCTCGGCGTCGTGTTCAAGCTCGCGCACGTGTTGGCGATGCGGTCGCGATTCCACGAGCTCGAGCAGCCGGCGCGACTGCTCGCGACGCCGCTCGTGATCCTGTGGATCTACGCGCTGTCGTTCCGGCACGTCGCCGAGGATCTGCCGCGCTTCGAGGTCTACGGCTGGACGCCCTACGTTCCGCTCGCGATCGGTGCCGCGATCGCCCTCGTGCTGTGCGCGGCGGCGTGGGTGCGCGGCGTCGCGCGCCACGAATGCGTCGACGCGCTGCTCCTCTTGCTCGGCGGAGCGCTTCTGATCGTCGTCGGCAGGACGATGCCCTCGGCGTTCTTCCCACTGTCGAACGTCGCGCTGCTGGTCGTCCTATTGGTGTTGATCGCGCGCGGTGTGCAACACGGCGTCGCGTCGTACGTGAACTGGGGCGTACTCGGCTTCGCCGTCGCGTTGTTCACGAAGTACTTCGAGTACTTCCACGAGAAGTTGCCCGGTGGCGCGTTCTTCGGGCCCGGGATCGTGCTGATCGCCGGAGCGCTCGGTTTGGAAAAGGCGCGCAAACGATTGCTCGCGCGGGCACGTGAGAGTGGAGCGACGCCATGAATCGCCGCGCCGCATTCCTGTTGGCGTTGATGCCACAACTCGCGTTCGTCGGCTGGTTGACGTGGCAAGGCGAACGCACGCTCGCGCTCGGGCGCTTGGTCACGCTCGAAATCGAAGCGACGGCGCCGATCGATCCGCTGCGGGGGCGATTCCTGCGCCTCGAGTTCGACGTGAATCGAGTCAACGGCGACATCGGCCCGTTCGAACAGGCGAACGACCGCGCGGGGGATGCGGTGTACGTCGAGCTCATGCATTCGGGGGATCAGTGGTGGCCGTTCCGCTACGCACTCGAACCGATCGAACGCACGGGCTCGGACACGGTCGTCCTGCGCGGGACGATTCGAGGTACGACCGCGGACCAGCTCCTCGTCGACTACGCGTTCGATCAGTACTTCGTCCCGAACGACGGTCTCGACGTGCACGCGGTGTCGGCGCATCGACTGCGCGCGAAGCTGCGCGTCGACGAGCGAGGACACGGCGTCGTCGAGGACGTGCTGGTGGATGGCGAACCGTACCTCGTGTGGAATGCGCGCGAACGCGAGCGTTCGAGCCGCTGAGCGCTTTCCGCGTGCGAACGCGGGACGGACGCGTGCTCGCTGCAGGGAGAACTCCGATGGACGTCAACGAGCTGCTGTTCTTGGGCACGCACGGTCACGTGGCGGCGCTGCAGAAGTCGACCGGCAACCTGGTTTGGAAGACGTCGCTGCCGTCGACCGGCTACAGCGTGGTGGCGCTCATCGTCGAGGACGGCCGCTTGTTCTGCGCGTCCGGTGGGCGCGCGTTCGCATTGGATCCTCTGACCGGCGAGATCCTGTGGACGAACGATCTGCCTGGGCTCGGCAGTGGTTTCGTGTTCGCGACGACCGCGGCGAGCAGCGGAACCGAGAAGGTGATGTCACTGCTCGCTGCGGCGGCGCGAGCTCAGGCCGCTGCGGCGGCAGCCAACACGCACTGAGTCCGTGAGTTCGTCGTGACGCGAGCCGCGTTCAACGCGGCGTGGCTGCCTTCGCGAGGACGTCCTCGAACTCGGGCAGTCGAGCGACGCGTTCGAAGGTCTCGTCCGCACGGATGCTCGCCGCGTCGGTGAAACCGGCTCCGATCGCACGATCGAGGAGTTCGAGCGCTCGCCGATCGAGACGCAAGGCCTCGGCTTCCGCGGTCGATGGATCGTCGGGTGTGGCTTCGAGCGCGAGAGGAGCGCATTGCGCGACGAACCCCGCGGCACGAACGAGTTCGCCGACGAGTTCCGCGTCGCCATCGGGGAACACGCTGGCGAGGTCCTCGGCGGCCCGCTCCGCGCGCTCCGGATCGCGCAGCTCGACGTAGTTCGCGGCGAGCGCCCAGCAGTGATGTCGGAGCAGATTGCGCGCGGACCGATTGCCCGGAACCGCGGCGAGGACCTCGCGCTGCAACGCGACCGCGCGGTTCCAACACTCGAGCGCGAGCGTGGTGTCGCCGAACGACTTCTCGAGCCGGGCGAGGTTGTGGAGGAAACCGCCGAGGGTCTCGCGATACGACAACTGGTCGGGTTGGCGCGCGACGATCTCCTCGATGATGCGGACGGATCGCCGCGCGGCTTCGCGCGCCTCGTCCTTGCGCTCGAGCTTCTCGAGGTCGAGGCCGAGTTCGTTCAACACCGCCGTGAGCGCGTGGCGATGTCCCCAGTCATCCGGGAAGCGCGTCACGAGGACCTCGAGCGCATCGCGAGCGGGGATCAACACGTCAATGGCTTCGGCCGGTCGCTCGTTGACGCGCAGCAGGTAGCCGAGGTTCTCGCGCGTCGTCGCGGCGCTCTGCGTGCACGTGGGTGACGCGGGGAAGTCCCGCGCTTCGGCATCCCAGAAGTCGAGGTTCGTACGGAACAGGGCTTCGGCTTCTGCGGTCTTGGAGGCGTCGTCGAGGATCGTCGCGAGGTTCGTGCGCGCATTGGCGAGCTGTCGTGCGTAGTAGCGATCCTGCGGCGCACGCGCGACGACCGCCGTCATGATCTCGACGGCCTTTCGTTGCAGAGTCTCCGCCTCCGCGAATCGGCGCGCGGTCTGTTCGAACATCGACAGCCCGCGGTGGATCGCCGCGTAGAGCCGCATGCTCTCGAGCGCCGGGTTCGCGACATCGTCGACGAGCGGAGCCATGAGATCGCGAGCTGCATCGAGGTTCTGCTTCTGCGCGTCGCGATCGTTGGACGAGGCATACGCCATGCGTTCGTGGAGCCCGGCGGCCGAACGGATGCGGCCGATCGATGCGCCGGCGTAGCCCGCTCCGCGCACGTCGGCGAGCCCGCCTGCGAAGCTGTCGCGCGCCTCGACGCCGCGGTGCTGCAAGAGTTGGGCTTCGCCGCGCGCGAACGCGGCGTCGCCGATCGCGGAGCGCAACGCATCCTCGTCGCGGGCGGTGGCGAGCTCCGCACGCAAGGCGAGGAGAGCCTCGTTCGCGAATCGCTCCGCGGCGGACAGGTCACCGAGCTGCTGACAGATCAGCCCCGCCTTCATGCGGACGCGCGCCGCAGCGATGCGCAGTTCGGCGTCGTCGCCCTCTTCGCTCGCGAGGAAGTCGTTGTAGAACGCGAGCGCGTCCTCGAGCAGGGTCCGGCGGACCGGTTCGAACTGCGGAACGTCGCGCAACGTCCGGTCGCCGACTCTCGTCAGCAGCGTGTCGACGGCGTCGGTCGCACGGCGGAACCACGCGTCGACGCGGGCCTGCTTGGCCTCGAGCCGCCGATTCGCCCGATCGGCCTGGACGACGAACACCCACGGCACGCCGAGGACGAGCACGGCGAGGAGGATCGTCGCGACCGCGGCCGCGGGATGGCTCGCGGCCCACTTCCAGAGCACGTAACGGAGCGTGGCCGGCCGCGCTTCGATCGGGCGACCATCGAGGACGTTGTCGACGTCCCGCGCGAAGTCGGCCGCTCGGGCGTAGCGCCGCTCGGGCTCCGCGGCCATCGCGGTCGCGCAGACGACGGACGCGTCGCGCGAGAGACTCCGATTCAAGCGACGCGACGACGGCGTCGCACCTTCGAGGATCTGGGTCCGCACCTGCTGTTCGGTTCCTTCGAACGCATGCCGGAGCGTCAGCAATTCGAACAGCGAAACGCCGAGGCCGTAGACGTCGCTGCGCGAAGTCGCCGCTCGCGAATCCGCGCGCAAGACTTCGGGCGCCATGTACGGAAGCGAACCCATGTGCGAGCCCGATCCGGTCACGCGCTGCGCACTGCCCGACCACGCCAAGCCGAAGTCGAGCAGCATCGCGCGACCGGACGCCGTCACCATCACGTTCGACGGCTTCACGTCACGATGCACGACGCCGCAGCGGTGGGCGTGCTCGAGCGCATCGGCGACTTGCCGGATGATGCGCAGGCACGATTCCTCGAAGCTCCCGCGGAACATGGGCGGGAATTCGTCGGAGTCGGACGCGTCCGCGCGTTCCGGCGGAGTCGCCGTTCGGGAAGCACCCGAGCCGCGTTGCATCGTGCGGACGATCGCCTCGTGGAGGTCGGCGCCGATCAGGGCCGAGGGATCGCGGCCTTCGAGTTCGCGGACTACCGCGTCGAGCGAGACACCGCGGATCAACGGCATCGAGAACCACGGGACACCGTGCTCTTCGCCGAAGGCGTGCACCGGCACGATCCCGGGGTGATCGAGACGGGCAATGGTCTCGACCTCGCGACGGAACCGCTCGCGCGAACCCGAGAACAGCAGCAGTTCCGGACGGATGATCTTGAGCGCGACTTCGCGTCCGAGGCGTTCCTCGTGCGCGACGTAGACCATCCCCATGCCGCCGCCGCCGATCGCGTGGAGCAGTCGGAAGCCCGCGACGTCGGGTGGCGCATCGGCGAGCCGTTCGAGTTCGGCGGCCTTCGGCGACGACAACAATCCCAAGCGGTCGAGGTGCTCGAGTTGGCGGCGCAGCGCGTCCGCGTGTTCCGGATGCTCCGCGCAGATGGAATCGACGACGGCCAGTCCCTCGCGCTCGATGCGGTCGACGGCGAACACGACGAGCCGTTCCAAGAACGCCGCGGGGTCGGCGCCTGGATCCGGGCCCAGGGGAGTCGTGGAGTCGGAGCGGGTCAAGGGGGTGGGCTCCGCGGTGTCGACGGCGTTGTGGGCGGATCGTCGGGAGCGTCGAGCATGCGCGCGAGTTTGCCGAGTGCTCGATGCAGCAAGACGCGACACGCGCCTTCGCTGCGGCCGGTCTGCCGCGCGATCTCGTCGTGCGGAAGACCGAGAACGCGACTGAGCAGGATCACTTCGCGATCGTCCTCGGCCAGGCCGTCGAAAGCGCGTTCGATGCGATCGACCAACTCCTTGCCGCCGGCCGCGGCGCTGGGCGACGTGATCTCGCGACACGCGTGCGCCAGCGCGTCGTCGACGTCGATCGGCTGGTCGCGTGCGGCGTCGCGCCGTTGTGCGCGCCAATACGCCGCGCGATCACGGATCTTGCGCATGGCGGTCGTGAACAACCACCGGCGGAAGCCTTCGTCACCGCCGCTGTCGAACCGATCGAGTTGCTCGAGGACTTCTCGACACACGGACTGCGCGATGTCCGACGCGGACTCCCGGGCCCGCAGTGTTCCGCCGAGCTGCAGGCGGACGAATGCGCAGAGTCCCGGCAAGTGACGCCGGATCAACTCGTCGAGCGCGGAGCGATCGCCGTTCTTAGCGTCTTGCACGAGTGCGTCCGTGGATCTCACGCCCGGGAATCATAGGCGCCGTGCCGGATGGGACTCTTGGACGGGTGCCCCGTGGGTGTCCTCGTCAACCGCCGAGGGTCCACAGCAGTCCGTTCGTCGCGGCCGTGTGGTACGTGCCGATCGCGAGCGGATCGACGAACGCGACTTGGAACGCGACGGAGAGACCACACAGCGTCGCTTCGGCCGGAATGGCGACGGGAAGCGAGAGCTCGCCAGCGCCACCGAGCGCCGGCAAGGCGACGACCAAGGTGGGCGCGACGAGCAGCGTGCCGGAATCGAAGGAGATCGCCGCCGGTGTGAGACCGACGAACAGCACGGCCGTGTTGGCCGCGGGCAGGCCGCCGGTGACCGTGAGGTCGCTGGTCGTGCCGAGTGCGGGTGGCGTGAGCGACGACAGCGTCGGAACGCCGTTCGTTCCGGGTTTGCCCACGCCATAGGGCAGTGCCGACGCCAACGCGTCGCATCGACCGTGATGGACGAACGCACGACCTTCGTCGGTTTGACCGGAGTCGAACCAATGCGATCCGACGATCACGTCGGCGTAGCCGTCGCCATTGACGTCGCCGGCCGGCGCGACGCAGAA
>JBPOIU010000122.1:0-27922 GCA_052034255.1 Planctomycetota bacterium
TCCCTCGACCCGCAGTTCGTCGACCTCGCCGCACGCGACCTGCATCTCACGCACACGTCGCCGTGCCGCGACGCCGGCTCGCTCCCGTGGGCCAAGGACATCGAGGGAGACGCGCAAGTCGGGGCCCCCGACATCGGCGCGGACGAGTTCGCTCCGCATGCGTACACGATCGGTGACGCCAGCCCAGGTCAGTCGATCACGCTGAACGTCATCGGCGCGCCGGGCTCGACGCCGGTGTTCGAGTTGTTCGGCACGACGCTGCTGGCCCCGCCGGCACCGACGCCATTCGGTTCACTCTTCGCCGGACCGCCGTTCATCGGCGCGGGGCCGTTCGCCCTGCCGCAGATGCCGAGCTCCGGCGTGATCGGCAACGTGATCGCGATCCCCGCGAGCGCTCCCGTCGGGCTCACGGTCTACCGCCAAGTCGTGCTCGGCGCGCCCGAGGCGACGCTGACGAGACTCGACGTGATCACGATCGTGCCGTAGGCAACCGGAACCACGGGGCCCTCGGGCCTTGCGCAATCGATCGGCATCTGGCCAACTCGCTGCGCCGGTCGAATCCGCTTCGTTTCGGGGGACCTCCATGCACATCGCACTTCGTGCCGCACTCGCCTGCGGCCTCGCCCAGTCCGCATTCGCCGCCGACATCCACGTTCAACCCGGCCAGAGCATCCAGGCCGCAATCGTCTCCGCGCAGAGCGGCGATCGCATCCTCGTGCATCCGGGCACGTACGCCGAGGCCATCGACCTGCTGACGAAGGATCTCGTCATCGAAAGCGTCGGGGGCGCGGCCGTCACGACGATCGACGCAACCGGTTTGAATACGAGCGTGGTGCGCATCGCCGGTCCGCAGACCAGCGCGACGAAACTCGTCGGACTGACGTTGACCGGAGGTTCCGGAAGCACGACCGTCAACAACCAATTCGGCGGCGGTGGTGTCCTGCGAACGCTCGGGTACGGATCGACGATCACGATCGCGAACTGCGTCATCACGAATAATCACGTCGGCGCCGGAGTCGGCGGCGGCGTTCTGGCCGAGAGCGGCAGCCTGCTGCTGTTGAACAGCGTCGTCGACGGCAACTCCGCGTTTCGAGGCGGCGGCGCGTACGGGTGGATGCACTTCGACGGCTCGACGGTCTCGAACAACATCGCGCAGGAGAACGGCGGCGGCGGGCACTCCGTCGGCACGATCAAGAACACGACGTTTGAGAGCAACTCCGCGCAAAACGGCGGCGGTGTGTACGGGGCCTCCTTGATTGCGAAGGCCGCGACGCCGGGACCATTCGGGCACGTGCAGGCCCGCTTCATCGGGAATACGGCCACGAATCAGGGCGGCGGCGCGTGGCTCAGCGTCACGGTGTACACATGGCCCGCGGATGGCCCGGCTGACAACGCGTGGCTCCACCACTGTTACTTCCGTGGAAACTCCGCGGCGGTCGGGGGCGGAGTCCATGCCACCGCGTTCGTCGGGCCTGGGGATTTCCACTCGTTCTCGATCACGAATTGCGCATTCGCGAACAACAACGCGTCGATCGGCGACGGCGCGTACCTCGTGAACGGCGGAACGGGCACTGGCTTGATGTGGAGCAGTGTGGACGGCGATGGGATCGCCGGTGGTTTTCAGGCCGTCAGTCTCTGCATCGTTCGCAACGTGACGAATCCCTTCGCTTCCGTCAGCGGGTCGCTCTGGATCACGGACTCCAACGTGCAGGGTGGCGCTCCAGGAGCAGGGAACATCGATGCGGACCCGCTCTGGGTGAATCCCGCGGCCGATGACTACCGTTTGTCGCCGGGTTCGCCGTGCATCGACCGACTGAACGCGTACCCCGTACCCGGCTCGCCGGACCTGTTCGACCTCGGCGGCTCACCGCGTGTCCAGTTCGGCAAAACGGATATGGGTTCCGACGAGTTCGATTCGGACTGCGACTCCGACGGCACGCTCGACTTCGTGGAGCTCGCCGCAGGGACGCAAACCGATTGCGACTTCAATGGCATCGCCGACGATTGCCAACCGCTGACCGACTGCAACGGCAACGGCGTCCAAGACTTTTGCGACCTCAAGAATGGCGTCGCCATCGATTGCAACGGCAACAAGATCCCCGACTCGTGCGACCCGCTCGTCGACTGCAACGGCAACGGGATCCAAGACCTGTGCGAAGTGAACTCGGGAGCGGTTCCGGACTGCAACGGCAACAAGATCCCGGACTCGTGCGAAGTCCTCGCGGACTGCGACGGTGATGGCATCTCGAACGCGTGCGAGTTCAAAGCAGGGACGGCGAAGGACTGCAACGCGAACGGCATCCCCGACGATTGCGACATCGCGGCCGGGGTCGCGCTGGACGTCGATCTCAACGGCGTCCCCGACTCGTGCCACGCGATCCGAGCGGTCCCGTCCCAATACCCGACGATCCAAGCCGCCATCAATGCGTGTGCGGGGAACGACACCGTGCTCGTCGCCGACGGGGTCTATCGCGGCGCCGGCAACACCGTGCTCGACTTCAAAGGCAAGAAGATCATGCTCGCGAGCGCCGGCGGCTCCTCGCGCTGCGTTCTCGATGGAGAAGGAACGAACCGCATCGCGTGGTTCGACGCATCGGGGGACAAGCAGACGATCCGCGGCTTCACGTTCGTCGACGGCTTCGCCAGCAACGGCGGCGCGGTGTTCATCGAGAAGGGCTCCGCACCCGTCTTCGAGGACTGCGTGTTCGCCGGGAACCATGCGAGCACGGGCGGCGCGATTTCGGTGACGGGAACCGGGAAGGTCACGCTTCGACGTGTGACGTTCGTCGACAACGAGGCGCTCGCCGTCGGCGGAGCCGTGTACGTCTCGAGTTCGTCGTCACTCGCCACGGTGCAGCACTGCACGTTCGTGGGCAACTCGATCAGCAGTCCGACGGGCCGCGGTGGTGCGCTGGCGACCAATGTGGGCGCATCCGCGAATCTCGCGGACAGCATCTTCTGGAGCAACACGGCGCCCGGCGGCTCGTCGATCGCGCTGGTCAGCGTGAATGGAGTGGGAACGGTCACCGTAGATCACAGTGACCTCGAGGGAGGTCTCGCCGGAGTCGATGTCGCGGCCGGGCAGATCCTCGTTTGGGGCCCCAACAACCTCTCCCTCGACCCCCAATTCGTCGACCTCGCGGCGCGCGACCTGCATCTCACGCACACCTCGCCGTGCCGCGACGCCGGCTCGATCGCGTGGGCGAAGGACCTCGAAGGCGACGCGCAAGTCGGGGCCCCCGACATCGGCGCCGACGAGTTCGCTCCTCACGCGTACACGATCGGTGACGCCAGCCCGGGTCAGTCGATCACGCTGAACGTCGTCGGCGCGCCGGGTTCGACGCCGGTGTTCGAGCTGTTCGGCACGACGCTGCTGGCGCCGCCGGCACCGACGCCGTTCGGTTCACTCTTCGCCGGACCGCCGTTCATCGGCGCGGGGCCGTTCGCCCTGCCGCAGATGCCGAGCTCCGGCGTGATCGGCAACGTGATCGCGATCCCCGCGAGCACGCCCGTCGGACTGACCTTCTACCGCCAAGTCGTGCTCGGCGCACCCGAGGCGACGCTGACGAACCTCGACGTGATCACGATCGTGCCGTGACCACGCTCACAGCCACAACCACACCGCGGTCAAGCTCGCCGCGGTCATCGTGATCGTGTACGGCAGCGCCATCTTGATCATGCGCACGTAGTCGAGCTTGATCGGCGCGGCCAGCGCGCTCGTCAACATGAACAGGAACGCCGCCTGACCGTTCGGCGTCGCGATCGACGGGACGTTCGTGCCGCAGTTGATCGCGATCGCGAGCTTCTCGAACTGTTCGGCGTCGATGCGATTCGCCGTGAACGCCGCGGACGCCTCGTTGATGAACACCGTGGCGACGAACACGTTGTCCGAGATCGAGCTGAGCAACGCCGACGACCCGAAGAACGCGACGAGCTGCCCGCGCGCCTGCTGTGCCAACGCGACGTCGATGACGGGTCGGAACAGGTCCTGATCCGCGATCATCGCGACGATGCCGAAGAACACGACGAGCAGCGCCGTGAACGGCAAGCTCTCGGTGAACGCATGCCCGATGCGGTGCTCTTCGCTGACTCCCGTGAACGACGTCGCGAGGACGATCAGGAACAGACCGAGGATGCCGACCTCGGCGATGTGGAACGCGAGCCCGAGCACGAGCAGGATCGCGCACGCGCCCTGGACGTTCAGGCGGAAGCGGTCTGCGCTCGTGCGCGCTGCGCGTTGCGCGTCGGCCGACTCCTGCAGCACGCGACGCACTTCGTCGGGCATCTCGACGCCGTGCCCGAACAGCTTCAGCTTCTCGCACAGCACCGTCGTCGCGAGACCCACGATCAACGTGGGCACGGTCACGACCGCCATGTGGATCACGAAGCCGACGAAGCCCCAATGCTCCGCGCGATCGGGCGGCAAGAGCGAGGACATCTGCTTCGCGATCAGCAGGTTCTGCGGCTCGCCGACCATCGTCATCACGCCACCCAGCGCGGTGCCGACGAGCGCGTGCATCACGAGACTGCGCAGGAACGCGCGGAATTGCTCGAGCGGCGCGTCCTCGCTCTGTCCCACGCGCGAGCGCCAGTCGTTGTAGACGTCGTAGAAAGTCTTGCACACCGCGATGATCACCGCGGTCACGGTCAGCGCGTCGAGGAAGGCGGAGAGCACGGCGCCAGCCATGCAGAACAACAGCGACAGGACCGTCTTCGATCGCGTCGAGAACAGGATCGCCGTGAAGACGACCGCCAGCCATTCCTTGAGGAAGTTCACTCCGGCGACGACGAACACGAGCAGCAGGATGACCGGGAAGTTGTGCTCGGCTTCTTTGAACATGTGCTCGGGCGTCGTCAGCCCCAGCACGAGAGCTTCGAGCGTCAACAGTCCCGCGGGCAAGAGCGGGTAGCACTTCAACGCCAACGCGAGCGTGAAGATGAACTCGAGCAGGATGACCCAGCCGATCGCGAAGCCGGCCGTATCGGCGCCGATCGCGCCTTTCAGCACGAAGTAAGCGATCGGATTGAGCACCAGGAACGCGAGGATCGTGCGCTTGTACCAAGGGGCCGAATGGCCCATGAACGCACGGAACCACAGTGGCCCGCTGGCGTCCGCATGCGCGGACCCATGAGTCGTCGATTGCATCGTCACTGTCCTTCCATCCTGACCGCGGCCGCGCGGCAGGGGGCGCAGAGTTAGAGGACGTCCTCCGACTCGTCGAGCGAAATCGACCCGCGGCTCGCGCGATCCGAGTCCGTTCGCGTCACAGCTCGTCCTTCCAATCCGGCGCGGTCGCGAACGCTGCGTGGATCAGGCCGACGTGCGAGTACGCCTGCGGGAAGTTGCCCCACAGCCGCCCCGCACGGGGGTCGTAGTCCTCGGCGAGCAACCCTAACGGGGACGAACACGCGAGCGAACGCTCCATGAGTTCCCGCGCTTCGTCGACGCGACCGAGGTGCGCGAGCGCTTCGACCAGCCAGAACGTGCAGATCAGGAATGCCAGCTCCGGATGCCCGAGGCCGTCGTCGTGGCGATAACGCATCAGCCAACCGTCCTGATCGAGTTCCTTGCGAATCGCCTCCACGGTGCTCGCGAGGCGCGGATCGTCCCTCGGAAGCAGTCGCAGCGTGACCGCTTGCAACATCGACGCGTCGAGTTCCTTGCCGCCGTACGTGCCGACGAACGCGCCGCGCTCCGCGTTCCATGCGTTGCGCGTCAGGTCGGCGTGGATGCGCTCGGCTTCGACGCGATAGCGCTCGGGCTCGGGCCAATTGCACAGCCGAGCGATACGCGCCGCGCGCTCCGTGGCGGCCCAGCACATCATCGTCGAGAACGTCTGCGGAACGGCCGCGCTGCGGTACTCCCAGATCCCCGCGTCCGGCGTTCCCGCGACGGCGATCGCGCGCTCGGCGAGTCGCTTGATCAGCGCCTCCGTCGCGCTCGATCGCTCGGCGACGAAGCGGCGATCGAGGAAGATCGGCGCGAGCGCGAGCACCATTTCGCCATAGACGTCGTGTTGCGCCTGCGCCGCCGCGGCGTTGCCGACACGCACCGGCCCGTTGCCCTCGAATCCCGCGAACTCCGTCGCGATCCACTCCTTCGTGTCGATCGTGCCGTCGATGCGGTACAGCGGCGCGAGGTTCGGCGGATCGAGCGACGCGACGTTGATCAGGTAATGCAAGAAACGCTCGCGCTCTTCGAATTGGCCGAGCAAACGGAATGCGTTCAGCGAGTAGTACCCGTCGCGCAGCCAGCAATAGCGGTAGTCCCACGTGCGCCCCGAGCCGGGCGCTTCCGGGATCGAGCACGTCGTCGCCGCGATGATCGCGCCGGTGTCCTCGAAGCAATGCAGCTTCAACACCAACGCCGATCGAATCACCGCCTGCTGGTACCAGGGCGGAACGTTGCATTGCTTCACCCACCCCACCCAATGCGCGAGCGTGGCGGCCAGGAAGCGATCGCACGTCTCCTCGAGCGTGTCTTCGAGGGACACGTCGAGCCCGAACACCATGTGGCGCTTCTCGACCAAGGCGAACGCCGGGCCGCCGAGATACGACAGCGGGATGTTCGTGGTCAGTCGCAGCGCGCGATCGGGCCGCAAATATCGCACGTGGTTCGAACCCGCGATCGACTCGCAACGCTGTCGCGACCAGCCGGAGATCGGCTCGCAGGTCACGAGCACGCGCGGCGTTCCCGTGATCGGCTCGACGATTCGCACCAGTTGTGGCGCGCGATACACGCGGTCGAAGCGGCGGAATCGCGGTGCGAAGTCGAGCACGCGGAACACGCCATCCGAGCAATGGAACGTCGTCTCGAGCACGTTCGTGTTCTCGAGATAGCGCTGCACGCCTTTCTCGCCGTGCGCCGGTCGAATCGAGAGCCGACCACCGTTCGCTTCGTCGAGCAGGGACGCGAACGCGGGCTCCGAGTCGAATCGCGGCAGACAACTCCACACGATGTCGCCGTACGCGGAGACGAGCGCCGAGCACTGGCAGTTGCCGATCAGTCCGAGCTCTTCCAATCGCGTCATGCGTTTCCCCGTCGGTGTCGAACTTTGTGCAGGCGATGCGAGCATCGGATGCTAAGCGTGGAGGTGCCATGAGACTCTCCACTCTTCGCATTGCAGCATTGCTTCTGCTCGGTCTCGCGGCCGCGCTGTTCGTCGTCTCCCGCGTCGTCACCCTGACCACGATGCGCTGGTTCGAGCGCGATCTCGCGCTGCGCGCGGAATTGGCGATCGCCGGCGCGCGCTCGTCGTTGGTCGAACACGCGGATGATCCCATCCGCGTGCGCGAGCTGTTCGACGCGATCACGCACGACGAGCGGATCCTCGGCGTCGCGTTGTGCGACGCACACGGTGACCTCATCGTCGCGTCGCGCGACTATCCGGCGAATTTGCATGGCCCGAGCCTCGGCGTGGACCTCGGCCTCGAGATCTCGCACCGCATCGTCGATGCCGAACAGCATCAGATCCAAGTCAGTGCCGTGCCGCTCGGCGGCTCCGCGCACGCGACGCACGCGCTGGTCGTGCACGACCTCAGCTTCGTGTTGCGCCGGCAAGACGTCGTCGATCGCTTCCTACTCGCGCTGTTCCTCGCGTTCGCGATTTGCGGCGCCCTGGCGCTGCTGATCGGCTCGCGACTGACGTTCAAGGCCTGGACCGCGCGCTTGCGCAGCTACGTGCGCGGCGAGACCAAAGAGCCGCGCTTCCGCCCGCTGCTGCAAGACCTGCGCGGCCTCGCGCGCAACATCGGCGAACAACGCACGATCAATGCCGGATTGCCGTGGACTCCCGCGCGCTTGAAGCAACTGCTGCGGACTGAACTGATGGGAGAACGACTCGTCGTCATCGCGAACCGCGAGCCGTACATGCACGTGAAGGGCGACGACGGCGCGGTTCGCGTACTGCATCCAGCGAGCGGACTCGTCACCGCGCTGGAGCCCGTGATGCGCGCATGCTCCGGCGTTTGGATCGCGCACGGTTCGGGCAGCGCCGACCGCGAGTCGGTCGACGCGCACGACCACGTCCAGGTGCCGCCGGACGCACCGAAGTACACGCTGCGACGACTGTGGCTCACCCCCGAGGAAGAGAAGGGGTACTACTACGGCTTCGCCAACGAAGGACTGTGGCCGCTTTGCCACATCGCCCACGTGCGACCGACGTTTCGGCAGTCGGATTTCGACGCGTATCGCGCCGTCAATCAGCGCTTCGCGGACGCGGTCGTCGCCGAATCCGAAGGCGACGATCCGATCGTGCTGGTCCAGGACTACCACTTCGCGCTCGCGCCACGGATGATCCGCGAGCGACTGCCGAAGGCCAGCATCATCACGTTCTGGCACATCCCGTGGCCGAACGCCGAGCGCGTGGGCATCTGCCCGTGGGCGCGCGAACTCATGGACGGAATGCTCGGGAGCTCGATCCTCGGCTTCCACACGCGCCAGCACTGCAACAACTTCCTCGAGTCCGCCGATCGCTTCCTCGAATCGCGCATCGATCGCGAAACGCAAGGCGTCGAGCAGGCGGGGAACACGTGCTTGGTGCGGCCCTACCCGATCTCGATCGAGTGGCCGCTGCGCTGGCCGGCCGAAGCTCCTCCCCCACAGGAATGCCGCCGCGTCGTGTTCGAACGCCTTGGGCTCGGGCCGCGAACGAAGCTCGGCGTCGGCATCGATCGGCTCGACTACACGAAGGGCATCCTTGAGCGTTTCCATGCCGTCGAACGTGCGCTCGATCGGTATCCCGACCTGCGCGGCGTGTTGTGCTTCGCGCAACTTTCGGCGCCATCGCGCAGCGCGATCGGCGAGTACCAGGACTTCGACCGCCGCGTCGCCGCGGAAGCCGAGCGCATCAACGGACGCTACGGAAATGGGTCCTATCGACCGATTCTGTTGCTGCGCGCGCATCACGAGCAGCCCGCGGTCCTCACTCATTACCGGGCCGCGGACTTCTGCTTCGTGTCGAGTCTGCACGACGGGATGAACTTGGTGGCGAAGGAGTTCGTCGCGGCACGCGAGGACGAACGCGGAGTGCTGATCCTGAGCTCGTTCACCGGCGCGTCGAAGGAGCTCAGCGAAGCGTTGGTCGTGAATCCGTACGACGTCGAGCGCTGCGCCGACGCGATCGCGTTGGCGGTCGCGATGCCGGAGGACGAGCAGCGCGCGCGCATGCACGCGCTGCGCTCCATCGTCGCGGAGTTCAACGTGTATGCGTGGGCCGGACGCATGTTGGCCGACGCAGCACGTCTGCGCTGGCACGAGCGCATCGCCGGTCAGCTCAGCCCCTTTCCTCGACCCTGACATGCCGCGGATCCACGACGCTCTGTCCGAAGCCGGCAGGAAACGACTCGCGGCGTTCGCCGGTCGGGACGCGGTGCTCGCGTTCGACTTCGACGGCACGCTCGCGCCGATCCGGCGCGATCCGCGGCGCGTCCTACTCTCGGCGCGGACGCGCGACGCGCTGGATCGACTGTGCGCTTTCGCGCCGTGTGTCGTCCTGTCCGGTCGTGCGCGCGCCGACGTCGCGCGGCGTGTGCGCGGTCTCGATTTCGCGGCGATCTCAGGGGATCACGGCCACGACCTCGACCCGCCGTCGGTGCGCGAGCGCGATCGGCTCGAGCGCTACGAACGCCGCCTGTCACCGATCGTTCGCGCGTTGCGCGGGACGCGGCTCGAACGCAAGGCGCACACGATCGCGGTGCATTGGCGGACGGCGACGGATCCCGAACTCGCGCGCGCGTGCATCCTGCGCGAAGCGACGCGCCTCGCTCCATCGCGGTTGCTGGTCGGCAAGTGCGTGGTCGAACTGCATGCGAGCTCCGACGATCACAAGGGGACCGCTCTCGCGCGCATTTGCCGCGCGCTGCGCCGATCTCGCGCGCTGTACGTCGGCGACGACACGACGGACGAAGACGTGTTCCTGCGCTCGGGGAAGGTCGATGTGCTCGGCATCCATGTCGGCGAGGGACCGACGGCTGCCGCGCTTCGCATCGACAGGCAGTCGCAGGTCGTCGTGCTGTTGGAATTCCTCGCCAGCACGTTCGCGCAGCGGCCGTGATCGCGCTCGCACGCGGAGCCACTTCGTTCGTTCAGATCTCGACGACGCCCCACGCGCGCAGGAACTCGTCGCGGAACTCGCGTAACTGCGCGAGCTTCACGGGCCGGCGCCGATGCGGCAAGCGGAGTTCGGGATCCGATCGCTCGAGGAATGCGGCGGGTCGGTCGTCGCCACCCATTTCCTTGCACAGCTTCACGGTCGCGGCGGCGAGGTCCTTTGCGACCAAACGCGCCAAGACTTCGAGCTCGTCGTCGCCCAACGCATCGACCACCGCGTTCCGCATCGAGTCCGGCGAAGCATTCATCGCCGCGGCCGCCAGGATGTCCGCGGCCGGCACGCGCTCGAGGCCGCGCTCGGTCGCGCTCGTGCACAGACGATGGAGACCGGAGAATCCCTGCCGCTCCACGATGCGGTGCGCGACCAGATAACCGACGCCGTACAAGCCTCCCACCGAGTCGCCGGATGCTTTGGCGAACACTTCGCTCGACGACAGCGTGAACGCGCGATTCAAATTGATCGGCGTCACGTCGCCGAGCGACAGCCGCAGCTCGGCGCGAATCCGATACGAGTCCCCGCCGCGCCACTGGCGAAACGACACGATCGCGCTCAGCCCTCCGGCCGTCGCGGCCGCCTCCACCACGCGCTTCACGTGCTGCTCCGCGCCCCACTCGGGCACCACGGCCGCCGCCACGACGTCGCACAGCCCTTCCTCCAAGACCCCCGGCAACGTGGCCCACGTCGGACCCGCGAGCACATGCACGAGTTCGTGGGCGAGATGCAGCGCCACGCGCTCGTCTCCGGCTCGCACGTGGATGCGCGCCTCCTCGAAGTCCGCCATGCCCGCGATGTGATCGGAGTACGGCTCGCCTTCGAAGATCTCGAGTTGCCGCTGCACCCAGATCTCGATCGGCCGATCGAGCAGGTCGGGCACGGCGCGGCGAATCGCCGGGACGAGTTCGGACGCGCGCGCGGCGACACCGCGGGCTTCGTCGAGCGACTCGGCGCGGACCGATCCGAACGGAGCCGTCACCGCCGCCACCGGCGGAGTCGCGCGGCAGGCGGACAGTAGGACGACCAGACCCAGGACGAGCAATGGACGGAGCACGGCGCCGTTATAGCCTTCGCTGGCTGGACGTGGCTCGCCGCCGAGAAACTCGGAACCGCGGAGTCCGTGTTCGGTCGAAACCTGTGCCGCCGCTAGGAGTCATTCGTCCCATGGTCGCCCCGCTCACCTGGACTCTGGTTGCGTTACTCGCGTCCGCGTTCCTCTCCTCGAGTGCGGCGGACGAGACCCCTGGTGCGCCGACCTCCGATTGGGTCGTCGCGGCCGACGCTCCGGCGTCCGAGCTGCCCGCACCGCAGGGCGTCGTGGTTCTCGAAAGCGTGCTCGTCCGCGGCGTACCACACCCCGGCACCTTGGACCGCCCGGAGATCCGCGCGATCGATGCCGAGACCGAGGCTCGCCTGCGCACGACGGCCCCGGCTTGCGTGGTGCTGCGCCCCGCGTTTTGCCCGCCGCGTGGAACTCTGCGCCACCTCGTCGTGACACCGACCGCACACATCGTCGGCAACGTGTTCGTGCGCACGCACGCAGACCTCGATCGGCTGTTCGTCGACGTCGACGTCATCCGTTCTCCGCACGAGCTCACCGCCGCGTCGGTCCTCGTCGAACGCGAACGCTCAGGAATGAGCGGCCTGTCGAGCGCGACACCGTGGTCGTTGGACGGCCCACCGATCGGCGAGTCCATGTCCACATGCGCCGTCTGGCTGCCTCCGGCCGACGCCTCGGACGAGGTGCGTGTGTTGCTGATCCGCGCGCGACGGCTCGGCGTCGCTTTGGAGACGCACGTCGAGGATTGGAGTAGCGCCGAGTCGTCGTGGTTCGCGCGTTGGCGCGAACATGCGGGAGCGACACGACCCGTGTCTTCGACGATCGTCGATTTCGCGTTGTTGCCGCTGAGCGACGTGAAGGCGTTCGCCCCGCCGGCCTCTGCCGTCCTCGAACCGGGGACGGCTGCGCTTCAAGTGTTCCGCGACCACGAGGCGGACGCGACCGCGTGGAGCGAGGCGCTCCGGGCGATCGACAACTGGGACGGCATCGTGTCGTCCTTGGAGTTGTCGCAGCGTGCGCTCGACGGGAGTGAACTCGGGATCGCGTCGTGGTGTTGGAACGAGGACGCGAGTTGGGACGTCGCGATCTCTCGAGGTTCGGACGGCACGTTTCGCGTCCACGTCGCGCAGACTCCGATCCGCGGAGGAGTCGAGCGCAGTGATCTCGCGTTCGGTCCGCAGGACCACGACGGCGTCGTCTACGTGTTCGCCGGACATCCCACCGAGCCGGCGACGGCCGGATTGCTCGTGCTCGCACTGCGCGTCCGCGACGCGGGCGACGACGGTGCCGACGCAGCCCGCGCGGCCTGGGATGCCCTCTGGGACATGAGTCCCTGATCAACGTCCAGCGCGCACACTCCCTCGGGTCGCGGTGCGGTAACCGAATACGACCGCCGCGACCAACACGACCGGCGCGAACGCTTGGATGCTCGCACTCCAATGCCCGGGATCGATCGCGAGCGGAAATGACAACAGGACGCCCAAACCGACGAACGACGCGACGGTCGCGAGCAAGCCGTAACGCATCAACACGAACACGTGGAGGCCCACGGTCACGACGAACAGCCCCAGGACGATCAGCTGGGGCAACAGCGGCAGGTCCGGCTGCGGCGGCGCCCAGATCGCCGACCACGCCGCGATCCCGACGCTGGCGACGAGCCACGTGCGGCGCAACACCACGCGCATCAGGACCAGCGTGAAGAACAGCTTGAAGGCCTCGCGCGCGAGGTCGACGCACAGCTCGAGCAGCACGCCGAGCGCGTGCCCGATGCCGGACAGCGCTTCTTCGGTTCCGCTGCGCACGAAAAGCGGCACCGTCGCCGCGGCGGCGTGATCGCGCGCCAGACGCGCCGCGACGCACAGCGCGAGCGCGGCCAGCGAGCCGGCCGCCAAGCCGGCCAGCAGATCGCGCCCCACCACCGGATCGGCGACGCGCCCGGATAGAAGGCGCGTCCAACCGACGACGGTGTGCGGCCACGTGCGCCGAACGAACGTCTCGATCGCGAAGTACTGCAGTGCGAGCAGTGCGCCGACGGCGACTCCGTGCGTCATCCCACGCACCAGCAGACGCGCCATTCCCGCGAAGCCGCCGCCGTGGTCGCCGAGCAACGCGGTGAAGGCGACGACGGCGACGAACGCGGCGGCGCCCACGCGCAACGCGCCGCCGACGTCACCGCGCTTGCGCCGCATCGTGTGCAGCGAGATGCAAAACGCGAGTCCGATCAGCCCGAGTTGAGCCACGCCGCGCCAGGCCGCGCGCGGCGGAGAGGGGCGCGGCTCTGCGAGCTGCGGCTGCGCGCGGAACCACACCGGGAGCCCGCGCAGCGTGGCGATCGTGACGGACCACGGCGTGCCCCCGTCGTCCCCGACGAACGTCCGCACGACATCGGCGTAGACCGGTGGTGTCGTCACCTCGGTGGCCGGGACGAACGCCGCCCGATCGAGCCCGGACGCGCGCCATAAGGTGTCGTCGGGAGCCGTCGCCGCGCGCATGCCGCTCGCGATCCCCGGCGCGACCAGCCACTCGCGGAGGTGACCGTGGACGTCGAATCGCGTGGCGATGCCGCCGGTCGTCGACAGCGGCGGGTCGTCGAAACTCGCGCGCGCTTTGACGTCCGTGGGCTCGATCGCGCGTCCGCGCTCGGCGCGACGATGGAAGAACGCGAGGTTCGTGTCCGCTCCGGACGACCACGGGTTCGCCACGAAACCCGACGCTTCCTCGCCGTGCTCCAACGCATCCACGTCGGCGCCGAGCGTGCGCGCGAGTTCGCGCGAGCGATCGACGAGCACGTCCTCGGGCAGCGGCGCGTTCCAACCGTCGACCTGCCGCACGTCGGGCGTGAGGAAGACGATGCCGAGCACGCTCGCGATCACAGCCACGACGAAGGTCACGGCGAGGCGCGGTGCGATCGCGCCGCGTGAGCCGGCTGCCGCGATCATCGCCGGAGACGGCGTGTCGCCGGCCGCGAGCGCGAGCGCCAGCGGATCGTGACCCGGCAACGCAGCGAGGACTTCCATCGCGGTCTCGGGACGGCGGGCCGGGTCGGGTTCGAGGCACGCGAGGATCGCACGCTCGACTTCGCGATCGAGATCGCGGACGTAATCCGACGGCGGGCGAGGGGCGCGCGACCGGGCCTCGACCAACTCGGTCATCGATCCGCCGTCGTAGACGCGGCGGCCGGTGAAGACCTCATGCAGCACCAAGCCGAGGCTGTAGAGGTCGCTCTTCACGGACGGCGCGCCGCCGCACAGGACTTCAGGCGCCATGTAGGCCGGAGTGCCGACCACCGATGCGCCGTCCACGCTGCGCTCGCGTTCGATCGCGATGCCGAAATCGGTGATGCGGACGTCGCCGTCGCCGTCGACCATGACGTTTTGCGGCTTCAGATCGCGATGGAGCACGCCGTGCTCGTGGGCGGCGAACAACCCGAGACAGAGCTGGCGAGCGATCTGCAACGCTTTGTCCGCCGGCAAGCGACCGATGCGGCGCAGCAGCGATTTGAGATCTTCGCCGTCGATGTACTCCATCGACAGGAACGGCACGCCGTCGACTTCGCCGACGTCGTGGACTCGGCAGACGTTCGGGTGCGTCACGCGGCGCGCGAGCCGTGTTTCCGTCAGCAGT
Organism: Planctomycetota bacterium; assembly: GCA_052034255.1. Classification (GTDB taxonomy): domain Bacteria; phylum Planctomycetota; class B15-G4; order B15-G4; family JADJEK01; genus JADJEK01. The sequence continues at coordinate 14,791 of JBPOIU010000122.1, forward strand.
TGGTCGACGAAGCGCGCATCCGCGATCAACGCTCCGTCCATGAACTTCAAAGCGACCGGGACGGCGAGGCGCAGGTCATCGCACAGGTAGACGCTGCCCATGCCTCCCTTGCCGAGCTTCCGCACGACGCGGTAACGCTCGAGGACGGTGGTGCCCGGCTCGAAGGGTGTGGATTCGATCCCCATGGGGAGAGGCAGGTTACGTCGTCGATCCGGCAGAACGCACCGAGGAAGTCGCGGTCCGGAGCGGAGCGCCACCGGAAAAAGTGCGTTGGATCCGGAATTCGTCCCACGGTTTCCGTGCTGCGTTCCTCTCGGGGGAGGCGAATCGAATCCCTTTGCCGCAGGACACCGCCATGAACCGCTTCCTCGCCACCACGTGCCTCGTTGCTTCCTTCCTCGTGCCGACCCAGGCCGCGCGCTCCCAGTGTCTCGTCCAGACGGTGCCGACACCGGAGCCGAGCAAGGTCCCGCAACAGTTCGGCGACTCGGTCGCCGTCGACGGAGATCGCATGGTCGTCGCTGCGATGTCGTTCGAGTCCACCGGTCGCCTGTTCGTCTACGAACGCGGCGCGAACGGCTGGCAGCTGACCACCGGGCTGACCGCCAATCCCCCGGGAGAGTTGCTCGGCATTACGATCGCCCTCGAAGGCAACCGCATCGCGGCCACCCGCAAGGACCATTCGATCGTGATCTTCGAGTGCGACCCGGCAACGCAGATCTGGTCGCAGTCCTACGTGATCCAAGATCATTCTGAAGACGACTCATTCGGTACCGCGCTCGACTTCGTCGACGGCAAGTTGATCATCGGATCGCTTTACGGATCGGACCCCACGCACTACGGCGCAGTGTACGTGTATGGAAAGACGGCGCTCGGTTGGACGGAGATCCAGAACGTCGTCCCGAACGACGCCCCCAATCCGGAGAAGAACTTTGGAGTCCGGCTCGAAGCGCGCGGCAACCTCTTGCTCGTCGCATCCAATGAATCCATCGGCTTCCAAGCACCCGGCGCGGTCTACGTCTTCGAGCTCGGTCCGAATGGCTACGTCCAGACCCAGAAGCTCGCGTCGCCCAACTGGGAGATCAACGGTCAGTTCGGGGCGGACATGAGCATCGGGCCGAGCCGCGTGCTGATCAGCGCGCCCGAAGAACTCGGACAGAACGGCCGCGTCTACGTTTACGGCATCACTCCGAACGGGCTCTTGCTCGAAGCGACGCTGACGGGATCCCCGGATCCGAATGCCGTGTGGTTCGGCGACGAGGTCCAGTTCGCGGACGACCGGGTGTTCGCGTTCGAGTACGGATTCAACGGCTACGTACCGAACATCTCCGTGTTCGAGCTGATCGGCGGCGCGTGGAAGTGCACCGACCATCTCCATGACATCGGCGCGCAGCACTTTTCCTATGCGCGCTACATCGAAGGCGCGGGCAACGAACTGATCGTCACGGTCCCGCTGGAGACACAGCAAGTCGACGGCTACGAGGGCAAGTTCGTGGTCTACCGCTTCGGCGATCGGCCGTTCGGCGAGGGTTGCGCCGGCTCGTTCGGCGTCGTACCGCGCCTCGATCTCGGTGGCTGCGCGATCGGCGGCGAGAAGATGGGCTTCGAGATCGAAGACGCATTCGGCGGCGGCATCGCGTTCGCGGCTCTCGGTATGCAGAAGGGCAGTGTGCCGCTCGGCGCAGGCTGCTCGCTGCTGATCTGGCCGATCCTGCCGTCCCTCGTCGGCCCATTCCCGCTCGATGGAGCCGGCATCGGCGGTGGCTCCTGCAACCTCGGGTTCGTGGTGCCGCCGGGAGTGCCGAGCGGGACTTACCTGCTGCAAGCGCTGTGTTCGGATCCGACGTCGGCGCTCGGTTTCACGACCACGAACGGCATCGAGCTGACGGCTCCCTGAGCGCGTTCGTCCGTGACACGGAACGAAGAGGCCTCGACGTCTCCGACGCCGAGGCCTCTTCGTTCATCGAGACTCGCGATCGACGAGGCTCACGTTCGGTTCACCGCGGGCGTCGCGCGTCGGCGATCTGCTCCAACTCGGTCCAACGCGAATCCGTGCGCAAGGGCGCCAGGTCGGAATCCGCTGCGAGTTCGGCGCGCGACCCGAAGCCGTGCGCGAGTGCTTCCCGCAATTTTGCGAACGCATCGTCCGTGCGACCCTTGCGCACGTACGCACAGGCCAGATTCCAGGCGGCGATACCGTGTCCCGCAGGGCCCGGCTGGAGGCCGGCCGCGAATGCGCGCTCGTACCAACGCACGCCGCCGTCGGCATCCGAACGCAGCAGCGCCGCATGACCCAGCATCGCCATGACGTACGAGTCCTCGATACCAGCGGCGACGACGCGCTCCAGATGCGGCACCGCGTCTTGTTCGCGCCCGAGCGCGACCAAGCAACGACCGAAGTCGCGATGGACACCGGGATCGTCGGCGCCGGCGTCGAGCGCTTCGCGCAGCAGCGGTTCGGCCTGCGCATAGCGCTCACCACGGACGTAGCACGACGCGGCGCGCAGACGCAGCTCGGTGCGGCGCGGGCTACCCTCGGCCACTTCGAGCCAAGCCGCCGCCGCGGCCAGCGGCTCATTTCCATAACTGAGCCGGGTCGCCCGTTCGGCCGGCGACTCCGCGGCCGGATCGACCGCGGGATCGTCCGCTTCGAGTTCGCGCTCGAAGAAATCCGCGATCCGCCGGGTCATGCGCAAGCTCTCGGGCGAGCGATCCATCGAATCGAACGCATGCGGCAACGTCGGCGCGTAGATCATCGTCCAAGGCGCTCGGGCGTCGACGACGCGTGTCCACAGTCCTTGTGCATCCCGCGCCGCGTACGGGCCGTCGCCGCCGACGACGATGTGCATCAGGGGTAATTCGTCGTCGAAGGACGCGACCGGCGCATTGCCATAGCAAATGACGGCGGCGGCGACCCCGTCGGGTCGATCCTCCATCAGTAATGGCAGCGTGGAGCGCGTGTTCGCCGAACATGCGTAGACACCGATGCGATCCGCGCGGATTCCATACTCCGCGGCATGACTTCGCAGATGCGCGACGAGGTGGGCGAGGTCGTCACCGGCGGTCTCACGCCGCGCGTCCATCGTGATCCCGATCATGCCGCGCGCCGCGATCAGCCGCGCCCAGTCGTCGTAGATCGCCCAGTCCTTCAACTGCGGCGGATCGGAGACCATGCCGACACCGTTGGCGAACACGACGGCCGGAACCGGCCGCTTCGCGTCGTGACCTTTCGGCGTGAACCGATCGAACTTCAGCCCGGCCGCGGCGTCGTAGACCTGGTCGGGTCGCTCGCTGGCTTCGTCCATTCCAGGTTCGCGGAGTACGAGGCGGTACGTCGTCAGATCCAGCGGGTCGCTCGGGCGCGGCGCATCCTGCGCCCTTGCCGCGGACGCTCCGGCGTTCGCGAGAATCACGATTCCTAGGAATGCGGTCTGGCGCAAGACGCGAGGTTCACGCCGCGTACGCGGCGTGGTCGAGTTGGAACTGTCCATGGATCCCGGGCTCCGAGCGCGGCGCCGCTGGTACGGCGAACGCCGCGCGACGTTGGAGGCGGTACGAGGGCCCCCTTGGTGGCCCCGGCCGCATGCCGCGGACCGGCTCATGCCGCTGTTGGACCCACCGTCCCGTCCCGCTACAGTCCGCCGTTCCGTCGACGACTCGGCATCGCGACGTTCGCACAGGCACTTGCCGGACGGCCACTCCGCATGACCCTTCCTTTGAGCACGCGCATCCTCCGCATGGGCGATTCCGCGACGCTGAAACTCGCGAAGCGATCCCAGGAACTGCGTGAACAGGGCAAGGACGTCCTGTCGTTCGGCCTCGGCGAACCGGACTTCGACACCCCGAGCGGCGCACGCGAAGCCGCCAAGGCCGCCATCGATCGCGGCGAGACCCATTACACGGCGAACGAAGGCATCCTGCCGTTGCGCCAAGCGGTGGCCCGAACGCTGAAGGACGAGATCGGGCTCGACTACGACCCGAAGAAGCAGATCCTGATCACGAACGGCTCGAAGCAGGCGATCGCTCAGGCGCTACTCGCGATCGTCAACGTCGGCGACGACGTGATCATCCCGTCGCCGTATTGGGTCACGTACCCCGAGCTCGTGAAGTTCGCCGGTGGCAACCCGGTCTACGTCCCGTGCCCGGCGGATCGCAAGTTCCACCTCGACGCCAAGGCGCTCGAGGCCGCGTGCACCGACCGCACGCGCGTCCTGCTGCTCAATTCGCCGAACAACCCGAGCGGCGCCGTGTTGTCGGAAAGCGAACTCGCGGCCATCGCCGACGTCGTGGTGCGCCACAAGCTCGTCGTGGTCAGCGACGAGATCTATGGCTGCCTGGTGTACGGCGGACGCAAGCACCACTCACCCGCCGCGTCGCTGCCGGCGATGCGCGAACGGACGATCGTCTGTTCCGGCGTTTCGAAGGCGTACGCGATGACCGGTTGGCGCATCGGTTACGCCGCGGGCCCGGTCGAGGTCATCGCCGCGATGAATCGCCTGCAGGGCCACCTGACGTCGAATCCGTGCTCGATCGCGCAGCATGCCGCCGTCGCCGCGTTCAACGAATGCCGCGACGCGGTGCCGCCGATGCGCGAAGAGTTCGACAAGCGGCGCCGCCTCGTCGTCGATCGGCTATCCAAGCTGCCCGGGGTCCGGTTGCCGGAGCCCGAAGGTGCGTTCTACGCGTTCGCCGAGGTCGGCAGTCTGTTCGGCAAGACCACGAGCAAGGGCGTCCCGCTGACCGATTCGACGACGTTCTGCGAAGCGATGCTCGACGAAGTGCTCGTGTCCGTGGTTCCCGGCGCCGCCTTCGGCGACGACACGTGCTTCCGGCTGTCGTATGCGGCCTCGCAGAAGTCGCTCGAGGACGGCTGCGCGCGCATCGCGAAGTTCATCGGCGGCCTGCGCTGACGAGCTTCCCGCGTCGGCTTGCTGCGCATGCCGTGACTGGATCGACCGACCGAAGGATGCTCGCGTGACATGAACTCGACCGCTCGAAACATCCTGTCGACGTTCGTCGTGCCCGCGCTGGTCTCGACCTGCGCGGCGTTCGTGTTCTTCCACGTGATGGTCCGCGACCGCGAACGCCGCGCCGAGGATCGCATCGAATGGCTGCTGCAAGCCGCGGACTTGATCGAAGAGCGCTACTTCCAGGACGTGCCGCGGGACCAACTGGTGTTCGACGCGTTGCGTGGGATGGCCGCGCGCGATCGGTACTCCGAGTTCGTCGATCCCGAAGAGTACGCGCGCTTCCGTGAGGAGAACGAGGGCCAGTACGTGGGCATCGGCTTCGTACTGCACCCCGCGGGAGCCCCGGTCACCGTGCTCTACGCGTTCCCGGGCTCGCCCGCGGCGCAGGCGGGTTTGATGCCCGGAGATCGCATCACCGCGGTCGACGGCGAGCCCGTGGGCTCGCGCACGGCCGACGAGGTGACATCGAAGATCAAGCTGAAGAACGGCGACGGCGTGCCGGTCACGCTCGAGATCCAACCGTACGCGAAACCGGGCGAGACTCCGCCGCCGCGCCGCACCGTCACCGTGAAGCGCGCTCAGATCGAACGGCCGTCGGTCGTCGCCGCGCGCCTGTTCGACGCGACCGCCGGTTTGGCGTACGTGCGACTCGACCAGTTCCAGCAGAGTTCGCCGCAGGACCTCGAAGCCGCTTTGGTGAAGCTCGAGCAAGCGGGAATGAAGCGGCTCGTGCTCGATCTGCGCGGCAACCGAGGCGGGTTGCTCGATCAGGCGGTCGAGATCGCGAGCCTGTTCATCCAGAGCGGCGTCATCGCGTTCACGCGCGGTCGCTCGCCGGACGCCAATCGCGTCTACGGCGTGGCTCCCGGAGCCGGGCGTTTCAAGGACCTGCCGCTCGCGGTGCTCGTCGACGGTGGCTCGGCGAGCGCGTCCGAGATCGTCGCCGGCGCGCTGCAAGACCACTTGCGTGCAGTGCTCGTCGGAACGCGGACGTATGGCAAGGGGATGGTCCAAACGATCATCGAGCAGAGCTACTTGATCGACGGTCACCGCGAGAGCGCGCTGCTGAAGATCACCACCGGCGAGTACCTGACTCCCGCCGGTCGTCAACTCGAACGCAGCGTCGGTCGTCAGGACCGGCGCCGCGGCGGCTTGGTGCCGGACGTGGTGCTCGGCCGTGGCACGAAGGACGACGAAGCGGCCTACGAGGAATGGCTGCGCGATTCCGAGATCCCGGCTGAGGATTGGCCGCGCATCGAGGAGCGTCTTGGCCGCACGCCGAAGACGTTCGACGATCCGCAACTGAAGGCGGCGATCGACTTGCTGCTCGGCAAGAAGGTCATCGGGTCGATCGGCTGAACGTGCGCATCCTCGGAATCGAAACCTCCTGCGACGAGACGGCGGCGGCCGTCGTGGAAGACGGGCACACCGTCTTGTCCGACGTCGTGGTCTCGCAGATCGACATCCACAAGCGCTTCGGCGGCACGGTGCCGGAGATCGCGAGTCGTTCGCACCTCGAGACCTTGCTGCCGGTGATCGAGGACGCGCTCGAACGCGCGTCGCTCGGCTTCGCCGACATCGACGCGATCGCGGTTACACATCGGCCGGGCTTGATCGGCGCGCTGCTCGTCGGCGTGGCCGCGGCCAAGACGCTTGCGCTCGCGCTCGGTCGCCCGTTGATCGGGATCCATCACATCGCGGCGCACATCTATGCGTCGTGGATGCAGTCGCCGTCGCGGCCGCAGGCGCCATTCGTGTCGCTCGTCGTCTCCGGCGGGCACACCACGCTGTTCCGCATGGACGATCCTTTTTCGGCCGTCGAGATCGGCTCGACGATCGACGACGCCGTCGGCGAAGCGTTCGACAAGGTCGCGGCCGTGCTGAAGCTCGGGTATCCGGGCGGCCCGATCGTCGACAAGCTCGCTCGCGAAGGTGACCCGAAGCGCTTCCCGTTCAAGTCGCCGCTGATGAAGAAGGACGGGCTCGACTTCACGCTGTCGGGAATCAAGACGGCGGTGCTCTACCTCGTGAACGGCATGAACGTGCGCAAAGAGGCGCTCCCCCTGACCGACGCCAACGTGCGCGACGTCTGTGCGTCATTCCAGCATCAGGTCGTCGAGGCGCTGGTCCGCGGGACGATGAACGCCGTCGCCTCGTGCGGTGCGAGCGCCGTGCTGGTCGGCGGCGGATGCGCCGCGAACTCGGAGTTGCGCGATCGCTTCACGCAGGAGTGCGAGCGGCGCGGCCTCGGCCTGCACCTGCCGTCGCGCCGGTTGTCCACCGACAACGCGGTGATGGTGGCCGGCCTCGCGTTCCACAAGTACCAGCGCGAAGGCGCGAACGACCTGACGCTCGACGCCGTGGCGTCCTGACTCCGTTTCAGGCGTTGCGCGCCAGCGACGGCGTGCGGCCGCGGGTCGGAAGGCGCTTGGATACGAAACTCGACAAGCGCCAGGGCGCGGGCTAACTTGCCCCGTTGATCCCACGACGCCCTTGCAGCGTGTCGATCGACGATCCAAAACCCCTCCACCGAGGTCGAAAGAGCATGACGGAGCGCGGCGAGGCCCTGCTCGTGTTCGAGGATGGGACCGTGTACCGGGGCAAGAGCTTCGGTGCGATCGGCGAGACGTTCGGCGAGGTCGTCTTCAACACCGCGATGACCGGCTACCAGGAGATCCTCACGGATCCGTCGTACCGCGGTCAGATCGTGATGATGACCTACCCGCTGATCGGCAACTACGGCGTCAACCCGATCGACGTCGAATCGAAGCAGCTGTACGCGAACGGCTTCATCGTGCGCGAGTTGTCGTCGATTCGCTCGAACCACCGATCGACGATGGACCTCCACGATTGGCTCGCGCAGCACGGCGTGGTCGGGATCGAAGACGTCGACACGCGCGCGATCGTGCGCAAATTGCGCATCCAAGGAACGCTGCGCGCGGTGATCTCGTCGCGCGATCTCGACGTCGCGTCGCTGACCAAGAAGGTCCTGGCATCGCCGAAGATCGTCGGCGCCGACATCGCGAAACAAGTGACGCGTGCGACGACGGACCGCTGGACCGAGCCGTACACGGCCGACTTCCGCTTCGAGACGATGCGACCGCAAGAGCCGCGCTACAAGGTCGTCGCGTACGACTTCGGCATCAAGCAGAACATCATGCGCTCGCTGGTCGTGTCCGGGTTCGACGTGACCGTCGTGCCGGCGCAGACGTCGGCGAAGGACGTCATCGCGATGCGCCCGGACGCGGTGTTCCTGTCGAACGGCCCCGGCGATCCCGAGCCCTGCGAATACGCGATCGAAGCCGTCCGCCGCTTCCTCGGCGAACGCATCCCGTTCTTCGGGATCTGCCTCGGGCATCAGATCACGGGTCTGGCGCTCGGCGGTCGCACGTACAAGATGAAGTTCGGCCATCACGGGGCGAACCATCCGGTCATCGACCTCACGACGCGCAAGACCGAGATCACGTCGCAGAACCACTCGTTCGCGGTGGATCCGGCGTCGCTCGATTCGAAGCGCGCACGCGTGTCGCACGAGAGCCTGTACGACGGCACGTGCGAAGGAATCGAAGTCCTCGACGCGCCGGCGTTCTCGGTCCAGTACCACCCCGAGGCCGCACCGGGCCCCCACGACGCGATGTACCTGTTCGAGCGCTTCCGTGCGCTGATCGCGAAGCACAAGGCTTCCGATCCGAAGGCATCCGCCTCGCGGACGTGACGTCGGAGCCGCGACCCCAACCCTCGAAACGAGAGCGCGTTTTCGCATGCGTACGGTGTCGGTTCTCGGCCTGATCGTCGTCATCGCGGGAAGCGTCGCGAGTCCGGGACCTCAGGACGACCAGCCGACCGCGTTGTCGGGTCCGGTCTGGGGACGCGTGGGGCGCAAGCCGACGGCATCCAATGAAGTCTTCGCGACCGCCGACGGCTGCGCGCAATGTCACGCCGCGTCACCAGGCGCACGGGCGCTGACGACGCAGCTCGGCGACGACGCTTCCCCGCACGGTCTTTGGGCCGCGACGCCGATGGCCAATGCGTTTCGCGATCCGTACTTCCATGCGCAACTCGCGCGCGAGTGCGAGACGAATCCGAACGACACGGCGAACATCGAGGCCCTCTGCTTCCGTTGCCACGCGCCGATGGCGAGTCACTACGCGCGCTTGAAGGGTGAGCCGCTGCCACCGAAGGCGACGCTCGCGACGGATCCGCTGGCGCAGGACGGCGTGAGTTGCACCGTGTGCCATCAGGCTCGGCCGACGAACTTCGGTGATCCAGCCTCGTTCTCCGGCAATCTCGTGATCGAGCCCGGCCGCACGATCTTCGGGCCGTTCGAAGAACCCGGCGGCCAGCCGATGGTGATGCACACGGCGTACACGCCGACGCACGGCGCACACATCTCGGATTCGGCGTTGTGCGGCTCGTGCCACACGTTGGTCACGCACACGGGTGTCGGCGGCGCTCCGTTCTTCGAGCAAGCCGTCTATCCCGAATGGCTGAACAGCGACTTCGGGCGAGCGGGCACCAAGGATGCGTCCTGCGTCGGCTGCCACATGGCGAACGTCGGCCGCATGAAGATCGCGCGCAACCCGGCCGGGTCGGACTTCAACATCGCCGTGCGCGACGACGTGCGCGGTCACGCGATGGTCGGTGGCAACGCCTATCTGCTCGAGCTCTACAAGGAGTTCGCGACCGACCTCGGCGTCACGGCGCCGGTCGAATCGCTCGATCGTCTGATCCGCGCCACGCGCTCGCAGCTCGCGCACTCGACGGCGACGCTCACGATCGAGAACGATCGGTTCGAGGACGGCGATCTCGTGTTCGACGTGCGCGTGGAGAACCTGACCGGACACAAGTTCCCCGCCGGGTATCCGTCGCGGCGCGCGTGGCTGAACATCCAGGTCCAGCAGGCGCGCCGGCCCGTGTTCGAGAGCGGCGCGTTCGATCCGGCCACCGGTCGACTGAAGGGCGTGACGAACGAACTCACGCTTCCGCACCGCGACGTGGTCGATGGCCCCGACGACGTCGTCGTCTACGAAATGACCGCGGCGGACGCACAAGGAGAACCGACGACGTCGTTGCTTGCGATGGCGACGCGGGCGAAGGACACGCGCCTGCTGCCGAAGGGTTGGCGCGCGGACGGCCCGTACGCCGAACAGACCAAGCCGATCGGGGTCGACGGCGACGCCGACTTCGCCGCCGGTGGTGACGTCGTCCACGTGCGCGCGCCGAAACTCGACGCTTCCGCCGGGCCGCTGCTCATCGTCGTGCGCCTCTACTACCAGACCATCCCGCCGGCGTGGGCGGATGGCCTGCGCACGTCGAAGACTCCCGAGGCCGCAACGTTCCTCGGGATGTACGACCAAAAGCCGGCGGTCCCGGAAACGGTCGCGTTGACGGCGAAGTCGGTGCAGTGATCGCCGCGCCCGCGGCCGCCGCTCATGTCGGAGCAGCGGGCGCGAGCGCGATGCGCGTGGTCTTCGTCGCCGATTCGTCCGGGAACGCGTGCCCCTCGAGGCGAAGCAACCGCGCCTTCAGCTCGAGCCCTCCGCCGTAACCCGTCAGTCGACCTCCGGCGCCGAGGACGCGGTGGCACGGGATGATCAGCGGCAGAGGATTGCGGCCGTTCGCGGCGCCGACGGCGCGACACGCATTCGGCATGGAGCACGCGCGCGCCAAATCCGCGTACGTGCGGACCTCGCCGAACGGGATGCCCGCGACGTAGCGCCATACGCTGAGGTCGAACGCGGTGCCACTCGGATCGAGCGGCACGTCGAACGAGCGGCGCGTCCCGGCGAAGTACTCGCGCAGCTGGTCCTTCACGCGCACGATGCGATCGTCGCCGTCGTCGCGCGTGGACTCGAGCACGTGCGGTGGATTGCGTGGCAGCACGATGCGTTCGACGCCACGCGGGCCCACCAGCAAGCAGATCGGACCAAATGGCGTGAGCATCTCGCCCCACACGGGTGGCGAGTTCGCCCATGGTGTGCAAGGTCGTCCTTCGAGGAATGGAGTCTTGATCATGAAGAGTCCTCCCGTCGGCACGCACGGTGCCGAACGCGGGCGAGGACGGCATTGCCCGGTCGGGGTTACCGCGCGCGGGGAATACGTTCTCATCGGCGAGTCGACTTCGCACAATGCGCCGCTCCGTTCGCGCGTTCACGAGGCTCCATGTTCCCATCGACCCAAGGCGCCTGGCTCGTCGGCATGTGCGCGCTGTTCGCGCCCGTCATCGTCGAGGAGGGGCCGAAGGCTCAGCTGAGGCGCGCGGAGGAGTTGTTGCGCGGCCCGGGGGAGTCCGTCGTCCGTTCGGGAGCGCAGCTGTGTCTGAAGCTGAACAGCGTTGCCGCGATGGAGCTGTTGCTCGACTCACTGCGCGCGACGCAGCCGCACTACCGCGACATCGTGTGGGAGACGCTGCCGGAGTTCGCCGATCCGTACGCACGGCGACGCGTCGAGCAGGAACTGAAGACCAACAAGAAGAACGATCGCGTGCGGCAGTGGTGCGCGCAGGCGCTCGGTCGATTCGGGGACCCGACGTTCGGACCGACGCTCGAGCGGGCGTTGTCGGACAGCGAGGACTTCGTACGCACGGCCGCGGCGCATTCGATCGGAATGCTGAAGTACGCGAAGGCGAGCGCGAAGCTCGCCACGATGGCGAACGCGGCGAATCCGGTTGAGCGCGCGTACGCGGCCGAAGCGCTCGCGCGCATCGATCCGGTCGCGGCGTGGCCAGCGTTCGAGGCGGCTCTGGCCGACGGCGACGGCGGTGTGCGCTGCTTCGTGCTCGGCTGCGTGCCCGAGCTCTATTCGACGCGCAATGAGGAGCTCGGCCATCGCTTCTTGAAGGACGCCGACTGGCGCGCGCGCATGCAGGCCGTCGACAACTTGTGCGCCGCGAAGACGAAGACGGCGATCGACGCGCTGATCGACGCGACGGAGGACGGCCGGCCGATCGTCGCGGCGCGCGCGACGCACAACCTCCCAGGGATCAGCGGCACGAATTTCAACCTGAAGGCCCAGTGGCAGGAGTGGTGGCGCGTGAATCGCGAGTCCTTCGCATTCCCGGAGGGCGACGTGCCGCGGCAGGCGCTCGAAGGCAGCTCGCGAGCGACGTACAACGGCATGCTGGTCGTCAGCGACCACGTTGCGTTCATCATCGATCGCTCGGCGGACATGGCCGGCAAGTGCGCCGACGGCACGCCGAAGCACGAGCGCGCCAAGGCCGAACTCGACGCGACGCTGTCACGATTGCTCGGCGAAAGCTTCACGTTCAACGCCTTCACGTACGGCGGCCAGTTCCGCGAGTTCGACGAGAAGCCGGTCCAGCTCGACAAGAAGGTCCTCAAGAAGGTGCTCGAGTTCGTCGAGGCCGTCCCGATGAACGGAGCGAAGGACATTTGGGGCGTGCTGGAGACGGTCCTCGCGGACCCGGAGCTCGACACCGTGTACTTGCTCTCCTCGGGCGAGCCGGAGGTGGGCCTCTACGTGCACTGGAATCGCGTGACCGAGCACTTGCGCGAGCTCAACCGCTTCCACAAGGTCACGATCCACTGCGTCGCGTACACGAACTCGGACTGGTACCGCGAGCAGCTCGAGCACATCGCGAGCTGCACCGGAGGCGACTTCAAGTCGAGCCCGTGAGCCCAAGAAGGCGGAGGTCGTTCTCCGTGGTCTCCAAGCGGGCGCACTCCTGCAATCTCCGTCGTCGAGTAGGTCCCGGACCCAGCACGACAGCCGGCCCTGGCCCCCGGCCTCTAGTCGCGGAGCACGGATGCGGCGATCCGCGGGCAAGGGGACAGACGGGGGACAGATCGGGGACGGAGGCGCCTCCGTCCCCGTCATCTTCCGGGGACAGACGGGGACAGACGCGCCTCCGTCCCCGTCATCTCGTGGGTACCGATGCCTTCCACCGATGCGGTGGAGCGCCGAAGGCGCGAGCCGCCCTTCTCCCCGGTCTCAAAAGCCCGCGCGCTCCAGCCCACTCCATCGCCGAATAGGTCCCCGGACCCGGCACGACAGCCGGCCCTGGCCCCCGGCCTCTCGCTCGTTCCGCACGGATGCGGCGATCCGCTGATACGTCTCGTGCAGGAGCCCCAGCTCAACCGCGTTCTTGAGGGGTGGTGCTCAGGTTGCACGCGGCAGAAGCCGCCCCGTGCGTTCGAGAGGCC
>JBPOIU010000123.1:0-13573 GCA_052034255.1 Planctomycetota bacterium
GCCACCGCCTCACAAGTGACATGCAGGCTCGCTTTGACGTCTGAACCGCGCTGGATTTCCCGCTGCCACGGGCTGGAGTTCCCAGTGCTCGAGGTCCCGGTGCGCTGTTTTTTCCCGGGTTGAGCGGCTTCAATGTGGCGATCCGGTCGCTCATCGAACTGGCGCGCCCGGTGCGTTGGCGCGACTTGCGGTCTGTCGAAAGACGGTCCGAACGGGTCGTCGCCGGGTCGGCGCGGGACTCTCGATCGTCAGACGGATGGGCGATTCACAGTTCGTGCGGAGTTGACAGCGTGATCCGTGGACTTCGCACTCACAGTTCGATCGGCGTTGTCCTCCAGCGTCTGTTTGGCTTCACGACCCTCGCGCTTGCCCTTGCGGCGACTGGCTGCCGGAGCACCCCGACAGCGAGCGAGGCGACGGCGCGTTCTGATCTCGAACGTGCCGATGCGGCGCGTGCCGCCGCGCTCGCCGTCGACCCTCCACCGCTCGATGCGAACGCACGATTCGAGGACTTCGCGCGCCACGCAGTGCTGCGAAGCCCGGCAGTCGCAGAGCGGTTCGCGCTGTGGTCGGCCGAAGTCGAACGCATCACAATCGATCGTTCGCTCGAGAACCCGACGCTCACGTTCGAGGGCGAGATTGAACGCGTGCTGTCGGGGCTCGCCGTAGGCATCGCAGGCGCCATTCCATGGCCCGGCAAGCTGACGCTCGCTGCCGACGCGCGCTCCGCGCTGGCCGACGCTCGTCGTTTCGAATTCGAAGCCGAAGTTGCGGCGACGATCGCGAACGTGCGCGCGGCATACGTCGAAGCCGCATTCAACGAGGTGTCGATCTCGATCGCGCACGAGGTTCTCGGTCTCGTCGATGAATTGGTCGAGATCACGAAGGCGAGGCTCAAAGTCGCGCAGATCACGCAGCTCGATCTGCTGCGCATCGAGATCGAACGTGACCAACTCGCAACCGAGATTGCCTCGCTTGAAGACGGCCGCAGCGTGCTGCGCGCACGACTGAAGCGCGCTCTCGGCGTCGATCCGGCACGCGAGGATCCCCCGCTGCCGACCGCACTTCCCGAACGCGGCGCGGAACTTCCGCCTGGCGATCTGCTCGCCGAACTGCTCGGCCGCAATCCGAGACTCTCCGCGCTCGCGGCTGAAATCCGCGCTGCGGAGAGCCTGGTGGCGCTGGCGCGCAAGTCCGCATACCCCGACTTCATGCTCGGTCTCACCGGACGCCTCACCGATCCGATGGGCGTCTCGTTGTCGAGTCCGTTCTCGGTGAGCCCGGAAGTCGGGATCACGCTGCCGATCTTCCGCGACAAGATCGATGCCACGATCGCGGCGGCTCTCGCCGATCAGCGGGCAGCGGAAGCACGGCTCGAAGGCGAGCGCCTCCGCTTCGTCGTCGATCTCGCGAACGGATTGTTCCTGTACCGCGATTCGAAACGACGCATCACGTTGTTCGCCGATCGGCTGCTGCCGAAGTCGAAAGACGCTGTGGAGGTCGCGCGCGCGGGTTATGGGAGCGGCGCGATCGACCTCACCGCACTGCTCGATGCGGAACGCAACCTGCGCGCATTCCAGCTTGGGCTCGCCCGCGCCCAACTCGATCGCGAGGTCGCCTGCGCGCAAATCGAGTTCGAGATGCTCGCCCGAGTTCCGTCTGAGTATCGATTCACCGATGCGGCACGGAGTGAACCATGACGATCTCGCGATGCGCGCTTTCCACGGTACTCGTCTTCCTGTGCAGCGCCGGATGCGGACCACCGCAGGATCATTCCGAACACTCGGGTGCTGGAGCACCGGTAGCGAGCGGGGCTGACGCGACAGCGAGAGTTCAGGAATGGACCTGCTCGATGCACCCGCAGATTCGACTTCCCGCGCCCGGACAATGCCCCATCTGCGGAATGGACCTCGTGCGAGTCGAAGACACGGCAACCGGCGATGACTCGGTTTCGCTTTCCAGCGCAGCCCAGCGCATCGCGTCGATCGAGGTCACGAGCATCGACAAGCGTGTGCTCGATCACGTCGTGCGCACCGTAGGGCGTATCGAGTTCAACGAGCGCCAGGTCGCATACCTCACCGCGCGCGTCGCAGGCCGGGTCGAGCGCGTCTACGCCGACTTCACCGGCACGCGCGTGAAAGAAGGCGATCATCTCGTCGACCTCTACTCGCCCGATCTGACGGTGGCCCAACAGGAGTACTTGCTCGTGTCGCGACGCCGCGACGCGGAGCCGGCGGCCCTCGAGTTCGCGCGCCAGAAGCTCGAGTTGCTCGGTCTGACGTCCGCCCAGATCGACGACCTGGCGACGAATGGCAAGCCGAGTGTCGTCCTCACGGTGTTCGCGCCGATCGGCGGCACGGTGATCCAGAAAAACGTCCGCGAACAGAGCTACGTCGCCGCTGGCGATCCGCTGTACACGATCGCGAACCTCGCAACCGTCTGGCTGCAGGCCGAGGTCTACGAGTACGAGCTGCCCTGGGTGGCGTTCGGGCAGACCGTCGATGTCGACGTCGAGGCCGTGCCTGGTCAGACGTTGAAAGGGAAGGTCGCCTTCGTCGACCCGATGGTGAACGAGTCCACGCGCACGGTGCGCGTGCGCATCGACCTCGACAATCCCGGGGAACGACTCAAGCCCGGCATGTTCGCATCGGCTCGCATCCACGCGCGGCTTGGCGAGGGCGGCGTACGCGCGATCACCGCGATGGTCGGTGACTTCGCTTGTCCGATGCACCCGGAGATCCGTGCGAGCGAGCCGAGCTCGTGTCCGATCTGCGGTATGGCGCTCGAGAAGGACGTGGCGTCGGGACCCGCCGCGGCGCCGCTCGTGGCCGTGCCGGCAACGGCCGTGCTCGATTCGGGCCTACGCCGCATCGTGTGGGTGGAGGAGCAACCGGGACGCTACATCGCGCGCGACGTAACGCTCGGTCCTCGCGCCGGCGACTTCTATCCCGTGCTGTCCGGCGTCGACGACGGCGAGAGCGTCGTCGTGCATGGCAACTTCCTGCTCGATTCGCAGGCGCAAATCACCGGCAAGCCATGCCTGCTGTTTCCCGAAGGTCTCCGCGCGAACGTGGGTCACACCGGCCACGCGGGTCATTGAGGGTCTGCCATGCCCGTCCGCGCGCTCATCTCGTGGTGTGTCAGGAATCCGTTCCTCGTCACGCTGTTCGCGATCGTCACGATCGGCCTTGGCGTGCATGCGATCCGGAAGACGCCGGTCGACGCAATTCCCGACATTGGCGAGAAGCAAGTCATCGTGTTCGCCGATTGGCCGGGACGCTCGCCCCAGGACGTCGATCAGCAAATCACCTATCCGCTGACCGCGGCGCTCGAAGGCACGCCGCACGTGAAGACCATCCGCTCGATGTCGGGCTTCGGATTCGCGATGGTGTTCGCGATCTTCGACGACGCCGCGGATTACTACGAGTCGCGCACTCGCGTGCTGGAGCGGCTCGCGACCGTGCAGAGCCGAATGCCGGAGGGCGTGGCACCGGCGCTCGGTCCTGACGCGACCGCGCTCGGCCAGGTGTTCTGGTACACGGTCGAGGGTGAGGGCTTCTCGCTCGACGAGCTGCGCAGCATCCAAGACTGGTTCGTGCGCTGGCAGTTGAACGCCGTCGCGGGCGTCTCCGAGGTCGCGTCCATCGGCGGTCACGTCCGCGAATACCAGGTCGACGTCGATCCCGACCGCATGCGCGCGCATCGCATAACGCTACCCGACGTGTTCGACGCGATCCGGCGCTCGAATCTCGACGTCGGCGCGAAGGTGATCGAGAAGGGCGGAGCTGAGTTCTTCATTCGTGGCGTCGGGTTCGTGAAGAGCGTCGAGGATCTCGAGAATGTCGTGCTGCGGCAAGAGGCGGGCACGCCGCTGTACGTAAAGAACGTCGCGCACGTGGCGCTCGGTCCCGAGTTTCGCCGCGGCGCATTGAACAAGGACGGCGTCGAGGCGGTCGGCGGCATCGTCCTCGCGCGCTTCGGCGCAAACCCACGTGATGTCATCGACGGCATCAAGAAGAAGCTCGCTGAGATCGAGCCCGGCTTGCCGTCCAAGACGCTTTCCGACGGCTCCACGAGCCGCGTCAGGCTCGTGCCTTACTACGACCGCACCACGATCATCGAGGAAGTCCTCGTCACTCTGAAGAAGGCGCTGTCCGAGGAGTTGCTCGTCGCGGGCGCGGTCGTCGTGATCTTCCTGCTGCACCTGCGCGCGTCGCTGTCGATTCTGGCGACCCTCCCGCTGTCGATGGCGCTTGCCTACGTGGCGATGTACCACCTCGGTGTGGACGCGAACATCATGTCCGCCGCCGGGCTCGCGATCGCGATCGGCGACGTTGCGGACATGGGCATCATCATGACCGAGAACATCTATCGGCGGCTCGCCGAGAATCCGGAGCGAAGGCGCGATCGCGCTGGGTTCGCGAAGCTCGTCGAAGAAGGCGCGCACGAAGTCGGACCCGCGATCCTGACCGCCGTGCTGAACACG
Source organism: Planctomycetota bacterium (assembly GCA_052034255.1). Taxonomy (GTDB): domain Bacteria; phylum Planctomycetota; class B15-G4; order B15-G4; family JADJEK01; genus JADJEK01. The sequence continues at coordinate 4,487 of JBPOIU010000123.1, forward strand.
ATCCTCTCGTTCGTGCCGGTGTTCTTCCTCGAAGGGCAGGAAGGGAAACTATTCAAACCGCTGGCGTACACCAAGACGTTCGCGATCGCGGCGTCGGTGCTACTCGCGTTGACCGTCGTTCCAGCGCTCGCACTGCTGACGTTGCAGGAACTCCGGTGGTCGAAGCTGCGGCGCGTGATCGTCGCGGTCGTCGTCGCGCTCGTCGCGGGAATCGGCGCGCGCGCCGTGCTCCCGTACGCAACCGACGCTTCGGGTTGGCCGACGACGCTCGCGATCACCGTGATCGCCGCGCTTGCGTGCTGGCGCATCACCGGCGAGACCTTGAAACCCCTCGACCAAAACCCCGTTTCGCGCGGAATCGCGCGCGTCTACACCCCGTCCCTGCGCTTCGTTCTGGGTCACAAGAAAGCGTTCCTTGTTGTCCCGGCTGCGTTGTTGACGTTCGGCGTCGTCATCTGGCTCGGCTTCGCAACCGTGTTCGCACCCGTGCGCTTCGTGCTTGCGAAGGTCGGCGCAGATCCCGTTTCGACGCGTCCCTGGAGTGCACTGGTCCACGCGTTTCCGGGCCTCGGTCGAGAATTCATGCCGCCGCTCGACGAGGGTTCGTTCCTGTACATGCCGTCTCTGTTGCCTGCGGCGTCGCTCTCACAAGCGCTCGAAGTGATCGGCAAGCAGAACGCGCGCATTCGCGAGCTGCCGGAAGTCAAAGACGTCGTCGGCAAGATCGGGCGCGCGGAGTCGGCGCTCGACCCGGCCCCGGTCGTGATGATCGAGACGATCGTCACGCTGCAGCCGGAGCACGAGTGGCGGCGAGTGAAGCAGGAACGCTTCTTCTCGGACTGGCCCGACCCTCTACGACAGTTACTCGCTTATGCGTTCCCCGAGGAACGCGCACTGACGAAGCAGGAAATTCTGCTCGAGCTCCAAGGGAAAACCTCGATCCCCGGCGTGCTTCCCACGTGGCTGCAGCCCATCCAGACGCGCCTCGTGATGTTGTCGTCGGGCTTTCGCGCGATGATGGGCGTGAAGATCTTCGGACCCGATCTGAAGGAGATCGAACGCATCGGTCTCGAGTTCGAGCGCGTCTTGCGCACCGTGCCTGGCGCCGTGGACGTCGTCGCCGACCGCATCATCGGAAAACCCTACCTCGAGTGCGTGATCGATCGTGAGGCCGCGGCGCGCTTCGGCGTCACGGTCGGCGACGTCGACGACGTGATCGAGATGGCGATCGGCGGCGTGCGCACGACGACGACGGTTGAAGGTCCAGCGCGCTACCCCGTTCGCGTGCGTTATCCGCGCGAGCTGCGCGACTCGGTCGAAGCTCTCGAGAAGATCCTCGTGCCCGGAGCGTCCGGCGCGCAGATTCCGATCACCAAGGTCGCGAAGTTCCGCTTCGAGTATGGCCCGTCCGAAATCAAGAGCGAGAACACGCTGAAGGTCGGTTACGTCACGCTGAACACGCGCGACCGCGACGAAGTGTCGGTCGTCGAGGACGCGGACCGACAGATCAAGGAGAAGATCGCCGCCGGCGAGATTCGCATCCCGGCTGGGTACTACTACCAATGGGGTGGACAATTCGAGGCCCAGGTGCGTGCGACGCAGCGGCTCTCGATCCTCGTACCCGCCGTACTCGCGACGATGGTGCTGCTGCTCTACCTCGGGTTTGGCCGCGTGTGGATCGCCGGCATCGTGTTCCTCGGCATCGCGGTGTCGGTCTCGGGCGGATTCCTGATGCTCTGGTGGATGGACGTCAACCTCAGCGTCGCCGTATGGGTTGGCATCATCGCTCTGCTAGGCGTCGCCGACGACGATGCGGTGGTGATGCTCACATATCTCGAACAGCGCTTCGGTCCCGGCAATGCACCGCCGCAGTCCATCGCTGCGATTCGCGAGCGTGTCGTCGAGTGCGGCTTGAAGCGCATTCGCCCGTGTCTGATGACGACGGCGACGACGGTCATCGGGCTGATTCCCGTGTTCCTCGCGACGGGTCGCGGAGCCGACATCATGCGTCCGATGGCGATCCCGTCGATCGGCGGAATGGCCGTGCAGTTGATCACGCTGTTCGTCGCGCCGTGTCTCTACTGCATGGTCATGGAGCGGCGGTTGCGGCGGTCGTTGGCCGCGGCTGCGACGTCGCCGACGCAATGACCACCGACGGCCCAGCACATTCTTCGGCGACGCTACGGCAGCACGCCGCGTCATCGCATGCGCCTCAAGCATGGCACGCGTTGTCATCCGACCAGACGCTCGCGGCGCTCGATGCCAGTCCGGCCGGACTCGAGGAAGCGGAAGTCGCGCGGCGTATGGCCATCGCCGGCCCCAACGAGATCGCCGACGCAAAGCCGATTCGTCCGCTCGCGCTGCTCGCGGCCCAATTCAAGAGCGTGTTGATCGCGATCCTGCTCGCGGCGGCCGTGATCTCCGGCGCGTCAGGCGAATGGGCCGATTGTCTTGCGATCGGTGCGATCCTGGTGATCAACGCGGTCATCGGCTTCTTTCAAGAGTACGGCGCCGAGAAAGCGCTTGCAGCGCTGCGCAAACTCACCGGCCGCACGGCTCGCGTGCGTCGCTCGGGCACCGCGCGCGTCGTGAAGGCGGCGGAGCTCGTGCCTGGAGACGTGATCCTGCTCGAGAGCGGCGACGTCGTTCCCGCCGATGCTCGGCTGCTCGAGGCCGCTGCTTTGCGAACGAACGAGGCGCCGCTGACGGGAGAGTCACTGCCGGTCGCGAAGGACGCACGCACACTGGACCGTGCGGACGCGCCGCTCGCGGATCGTTCGAACATGGTCCATCTCGGGACGAGCGTGGCGACAGGCTGCGCCGTTGCCGTCGTGACTGCGATCGGCATGGCGACCGAAGTCGGCCGGATCGCGGGACTCGTCGTGCACGCGGGCGAAGACGAGATCACGCCTCTGCAACGGCGCCTCGCGGCGCTCGGACGCGTCTTGGCGTGGTGCGCCCTCGCCACCGTCGGCATCGTGTTCATCTCCGGCCTCGTGCAGGGGCTGCCCCTGCTCGAAGTACTGCTTACGTCGGTTTCACTCGCGGTTGCTGCGGTTCCCGAAGGGTTGCCGGCCGTCGTCACGATTGCGCTCGCGGTCGGAGTGCAGCGTATGGCTCGACGCCGCGCACTCGTGAGGAAGCTGCAAGCCGTCGAAACGCTCGGCGCCGCGACCGTCGTCTGCACGGACAAGACCGGCACGCTGACGGTCGGTGAAATGACGGTGCGCGCACTCGCTGCCGCGGGCCGGCGTTACGTCGTGACGGGAGAGGGCTACGCACCCGCGGGCGACGTCCGCCTCGACCACGGCAATGGGCCGACGGATCTGCCCGCGCAGGCGCTTGCGGAATCCGACGCGGCCATCACGCGACAGCTGCTGGCGGCCTTCGCCGGGTGCGCAACCGCGAGCCTGGTTCGCCAGGACGGCGCCTGGATCATCGTCGGCGATCCGACGGAAGGTGCGCTGCTCGCCGCAGCCGCAAAGGTCGCGATCGCTCCCCAAGCGATCGAGCGCCACGCCCCGAAGTTGGCGGAGATCCCGTTCGACTCCGAGCGCAAGCGCATGAGCGTGCTGCGCCGCACGAGCGGCGAGGGGGCGCGGCTCGTCGTGAAAGGCGCGCCAGACGTCGTGCTCGAGCGATGTTCCTTCATCCGAGACGCCGATGGCGTGCGTCCGCTGACCGACGTCGACCGGACTTCGATTCAGCGCGAGCTCTCCGCGTTCGCGGATCGAGCCCTGCGGGTGCTTGCGGCCGCGGAACGCGACATGGAACGAATGCCACCACGGCTCGATCCCGAAGTGATCGAACGGGATCTGACGTGGCTCGGTATCGCCGGGATGGTCGATCCGCCGCGTCCTGAAGCGAAGGCCGCCGTAGCAAAATGCAAGGAAGCCGGAATCCGCGTCGTCATGATCACGGGCGATCATCCGCGGACCGCGCTTGCCGTCGCTCGCGAACTCGGGATCGCTGGTCCTGACAGCGGAACGGGACACGCCCTTTCCGGAGCCGAGGTCGACGCGATGGATGACGCCGCGTTTGCGCGTGCGGCGCGCGATGCCGCGGTCTACGCACGCGTCACCGCCGCGCACAAACTGCGCATCGTGCGCGCACTGCAGGCAGCGGGCGAAGTCGTCGCGATGACCGGCGACGGAGTGAACGATGCGCCGGCGATCCGGGGCGCGGACGTCGGCATCGCGATGGGCAAGAGCGGCACGGAAGTCACGAAAGAGGCTTCGGACATCGTCATCACGGACGATCATTTCGCGACCATCGTCGAAGCGATCGAACAGGGGCGCGGTGTCGACCAGAACGTGCGGAAGACGCTGCTCTACTTGCTCGCAGGCAATCTCGGCGAGCTGATCTTCGTCGTCACGTGTGTCGCGTTTTTCCTGCCGCTTCCGCTCGCGCCGATCCAGTTGCTGTGGATCAACCTTATCACCGACGGCTTTCCGGCGCTGTGCCTTGCGGTCGATCCGATCGATGCGGGCGTCATGCGCCGCAAGCCGCGGTCACCACGCGCGCCGATCATCGACCGAGCCTTCGTCTTCTCGATCGCTGGCTCCGGGTTTGTGACCGCGGCCGCGGCGCTCGGCGTCTATGTATACGCACTGCGCAGCGGCGACGTCGCAATGGCGCGCGCCCACGCATTCACGACACTCGTCTACGTCGAACTGCTTCGATCGTTCTCGTTCCGCAGCGAATCGCGTCCACTCTGGAGAATCCCCGTCGCGTCGAATCTGAAGTTGCTTGGCGTCGTGATGCTCGGGCTCGCGGTGCAGTTCGCCGTTCCTCATCTCCGTCCGCTCGGCGACCTGCTGCGAGTGCCGGAGATGACCATGAGTCACTGCGTTGCCCTGCTCGCCGTGGCCGTCGTGGCGACACTGATGATCGAGGGAATCAAACTCGCGAGGAGAACACAATGACCACGGCAACGACGCGCTCCACTCCAAGCCTCACGTTCCACGGTGCGGCCGGAACTGTCACGGGCTCGAGGCACCTACTCGACCTCGGCGTTTCCAGAATTCTGCTCGACGCCGGTTTGTTCCAGGGCGGCCGTGAACTTCGGGCACGCAATTGGAACCATCCAGCATTCGACATCGCCAGTCTCGACGCGATCGTGTTGAGCCATGCGCATCTCGATCATTCGGGATACCTGCCAGTGCTCGCTCGCAACGGCCTGCGTGCGCCGATCCATTGCACTGCGGGCACGCGTGACGTCCTCGGAGTCCTGCTGGCGGACGCAGCCGGACTCCAAGAAGAGGAAGCCCGCCATGCGAACCGCAAGGGCTGGTCGCGGCATAAACCGGCACTTCCTCTGTTCTGTGCGCGCGACGTCGAGCGCGTCATGAAACTCGTGCGCGTTCATCGCTACGGCGATGCGTTCGACGTGCGCGGCGCCCGCGTCATTCTGAGACCTGCGGGGCACATCGTGGGATCCTCGACGGTAGACGTGACGATCGAGTCGACAGGCACGCGCGTCGTATTCACGGGTGACCTCGGCCGCTACGACCAGCCGATCCTCGTCGATCCAGAGCCCGTGGAGGACGCGGACGTCCTGCTCCTCGAATCGACGTACGGCGACCGCGAACATACGAAGGACGCGAAGACCGAGCTTGCACGCGTCGTCAGCGCGGCGCACGCGCGCGGCGGAGCGCTGTTGATTCCCGCGTTCGCGGTCGGCCGCGCGCAGACGTTGATCTGGATGCTGCGCGAGCTCGAACACGAAGGGCGCATCGCTCATGTACCGGTCTACATCGACAGCCCGATGGCGAACCGAATTGCCGAGGTCACGTGTCGGCACACGGCAGATCTCGACGCCGACATGCTGCGAAAGATGGACGAACGCGAGTGCCCGCTGTGCTGCAAACGCTACGTGCTGTGCGAAACGCCCGAGCAGTCGAAGGCGATCAATCGCGTCAGTGGCCCGATCATCGTGATCGCAGGAAGCGGCATGGCGACGGGTGGACGCATCCTTCATCACTTCCTGAATCGCCTCGGTGATTCTCGGACAACGGTCCTGCTTGCCGGATACCAAGCCGAAGGCACGCGGGGACGCCTGCTGCGAGACGGGGTGTCCGCGCTGCAGATCTTCGGGCGCGAGGTCGCGGTGCGGTCGGCGGTCGAGCAGATCGACGGCCTCTCCGCGCACGCAGACCGCACGGAGATCGTGCGCTGGCTTGGCGGCTTTCGCCGGCCGCCGCGAATGACGTACATCGTCCACGGCGAAGCTGCCTCTGCCGCAGCGCTCGCCGGTCTGCTTCACGAGAGACTACGCATGCGCGCGCGACCTGCTCGCGACGGCGAATGGGTCGCATTGGTCGATGTCGAAGCGAACGGGGAGTGAACGTGAACGGCCACAGTTGCTGCCCCGCGACCCACGAATGCAAACGCGTCGTACTCACCGGCGGGCCGGGCGCCGGCAAGACCTCGGTGCTCGAGCTGATCAAGAAGAGCTTTTGCGAACACGTGCAGGTGTTGCCGGAATCCGCCAGCATCGTGTTCGGCGGTGGCTTTCCGCGTCGCGACGACGATTCGAGCCGCCGCTGCGCGCAACGTGCGATCTTTCACGTTCAGCGGGAACTCGAGACTCTAGTCCTCGCGAGCGCGAATGCTGCCGTTGCGCTGTGCGACCGGGGCACACTCGATGGCCTCGCGTATTGGCCAGGGCGCGAGGACGAGTACTTCCACGAGGTCGGGACCACGTTCGACGCAGAGATCGTGCGTTACGCGGCGGTGATCCACCTTCGGACACCATCGTCGGACGGTGGATACAACCATCTGAACCCGCTGCGCAGTGAGGATGCGGGGCAGGCTGCGCGCATCGACGAACGGATCGCGGCGATCTGGAGCCGCCATCCGCGGTGCTTCCAGGTGCGCAACGCTGCCGAGTTTCTGGATAAGGCTCGCGCCGTGTTGGCGTTGGTGCGCGCCGAGGTACCGGAGTGCTGCAGACACCATCACGTGGACTCGATCGATCCGTGAGTCACGGCGCCGAGCGCCGATGCACTCACCTATCACGTGCACTGAAAGAGCGCATCGTGCCTGCCTGACAGCGGTCTGCTGCCTCCGACGGGCAGCAGACCGCTCCAGGGACTTCAACTCAGTGCAAGAAGATGAAGTGCGCGACGGAGGGCACGCCGTTGCAGTTCAGCGCGAAGAGCATGTACCAGCCGCGCGGCGCGACCGGATGGGGGTGAATTCCGTCGGGAGCGTGCGCCTTGATGACGTCGCCACTCCTCGTGAAATCCAGAGTCAGCACGCGCTGCTCCGAATCCGTCTGATGCGTGACCGACATGGGCCGCACCAGCACGACCTGCTTGATGATCGACGCTTGCGTCGTCTTGAACTGGAAGTAATCGCCGTGATGCACGAGTGCCGGCGCCGACGTGATCTTCGGCCGCGCACCCCGATACAGGTACGGCGGATTGAAGATCTCGATCGTTTCGAAGTCGCCTCCGGCCGCCATGACTTGCGCGCTCGGCAACAACAGCGCAGTCGAGTGGTAGCCACGCTGATGCTGAATGCTGTCTTGCTGCGTCCACGTGTTCGTACTCGGGGTGTAGATCTCAGTCGTCAACTCCGAGTCGCCGCCGAGCCCAAGGACTGTGCCGTCCGGGAGCAGCACGACCGCCGCGTGCTGCCGCGGCTCGAGCAGCGCAGTCGGTGGATCCCACGGTACGGCCGGCGTGAGCGGCGACACGTCGATCGACTCGGCCGTCTGTTGTCCGCTGGGATCCGGATCGCCACCGCCGAACACCATGATCCTCGAGTCGTACTCGTGCGGGTTCGCAGGATTGCGCGTCAGTAGTTGGGCGGCCATGCCTTCGGTCCGGTCCGGAAACGAAAGCGACGTCGTCATGTCGATCCACTCGCCTTGCGTCGGCGACGTGAATTCGAAGTACCACGCAGTCGTGCCGGGAGTGTCGTTGTTGTGCCAGCCGGTGCGCGAGAAGAAGATCTCACCGGTTGGCAACACGTGCAGACTCGGATACGTCTCTGGGAACGAGCGGTCGGCGCCGTTCGGATTCCACGGCGGACCCGTCAGCGTGGTCCACGTATCCGCGAAGACGTCGTAGATCTCGCATTCGACGTTGCTCACGACGTTGGGGTCGTATCCCGACGCGACGAAGACGAGTCCTTCGCCGAGGTTCACAGCCGTCGGATACCAGCGGCGGTTCGCCATGGATGCAGCCTGCGTCCACCAGCCCTTTCCGTTCGGCCCGCCGAACGGATCGAAGCGCCATGCCGTGTCGAGCGCCCCCGAGATCGCATTGCCGCCGCCGCCGACTGCCATCAGCTCGCCGGTGGGCAAGAACACGTGGTGCGAACACCACAACCAGTTGTTCGGGAGATTGTCCGGATAGCTGAATAGCGGGGTTACGAAGTTGGACGGGTCCCAGATCAACGTGTCGGTCGAGTCGAACTCCGGGAAGAAGAGCACCTTCCCCGTCGGAAGCAGCGATGCATGTGCCGACGGCCAGGTGCCGCCCGATGGACTCTGCGTTTGATACGGCAGCATGTTCCATTGCCCGACGGCATTCGGATTCACGCCGCAACACACGTAGCACGCGCACAGCTTCTTCAGCGTCTCTCCAGACGGGTCGATGGTCCAGAGATCCGCCTGCAGCTTGTCCGACGATTCGTAACCTGCCGGACCCTGCGCGTTGCGATACTTCAGGATCAACTCCGCCGTGGCGTCGTCGATCTTTGCGCACAGTTGCAACTGCCACGGCTTCTCCGCGCCGTTCACCACTTCGAGCAACGACAACCCCGAATTGGCGGCATCGACGTCATCGTCGCCTGCCGCGGTTGTGTTCATGGGTGAGACCGCGGTCACCCCGACGACCAACAATGTCAGCGCTCGCCGAAGACTCCCTCGAATACACGACATGGTGCTCTCCTCCACCCGTCGTCGCCGGGACGCAGTTGGGCATTGCGGGCCGTCGACACACGTTCGTCAGGGAGCTGCGGCACGCGGGAGCGGTCGCGCGGCAGATGGGCGCGCGATGACCACAATCTTCCCGGGTTCCAACGCAGCGGTTTCACGCTGGTCTCCGAACCCTCGAACTCCCCCGAGTTCGGCGG
>JBPOIU010000044.1:0-6304 GCA_052034255.1 Planctomycetota bacterium
CGGCGGCAGTCTCGCCCGGCCAGCCGGACAGGAATGCCGGCGGCAGTTTCGTCCGGCCAGCCGGACAGGAATGCCGGCGGCAGTTTCGTCCGGCCAGCCGGACAGGAATGCCGGCGGCTGTTTCGTCCGGTCAGCCGGACAGGAATGCCGGCGGCTGTTTCGTCCGGGTGGCGAGTGATGACGCGCGTCTACAGTCGCGCTGCCCCGCCTTCTCGATGGAGCGAACGTGAGCAACTCGTCGACTGACGCTCCCGGGACCTCGGCCCACGCGCTGCTCTGGCGGTCGATGCGCCGGACCTACGTCGAATTGCTCGGCTTGTACGCACTTTGGGGAGTCGTCATCGGGTTCACGCTGGGCCTCGATTTCACTTTGGTCTTCCTGTGCTGTTTCGGGCTCGCCGTGCTGGGAACTGGGCTCGCCGGCTGCGTCTTCCACATCGTTCGCGGCATTCGCTTCGGTGTGCCACGATTTTCGGTGGTGTTCGAAGCCATCGCGATTCTCCCGCTGAGTTTGGGAATCGGTGGATCGCTTACGTCGTCCGTGGCCTCACTTGTGAACGACGTGCAGGTCGAGCGTACGAAGGCCCTGGCCGACGCGATGATCGACGAAGTTCGCGCATTTCGTGCGACGCACGGCCGCTGGCCGGAAGACGCGTTCGAGGCTGGCATCGAGCCGGACCGGCTGGAGCGAGCGCCATTGCGGCTCGAGTGGTGGGGCGGCTCGGAGGGCACCGCGCCTCGAATCGCATTTGCTCGACACCCGACCGCTCTTGTGATCGGCGAGCTCTACCGCGATGCCGACAGCGACACTTGGACGGATTGGATCGACTGAACTGCGCGGATCGCGCATCGCCGCGCGCGCCGATCCTCGGCATGAACGAGCGAGAATCCCCCCGTTTCGAAATCGTCGCTCGAATGGATCTCGCATCGAGTGCCGCACTCGGGGCTTCACGGGCGATGGAGGGCCCAGCCTGATGGCCGGGTGGACGCCGGACGCACTACGTCGTTCGTTCGGAAGATGCGCATATCGACCGTCGATGCGACGGAAATTGCTGATGCCTGTTGACGATCGGTCGGTCCTGAGGCAGGCTTCGCGTCACCATGCTCGACCCCATCGACCTGCGCATCCTGGCCTCTCTTCAAGTCAACGCCCGCGTTTCGAACGCCGACATCGCCCGTGACGTGGACATGGCGCCTTCGGCGATCCTCGAGCGCATCAAGAAGCTCGAGCAGCGCGGTTTCGTCACCGGCTACGAGGCACGGCTCGCGCCGAAGAAACTCGGACTCGGACTGACCGCGTTCGTGTTCGTGCGCGCCGAAGAGAAGGGCACGACGAAAGTCGGCGCAAAGCTCGCCGCGCTCGTCGAGGTCCAAGAGGTCCATCAAGTCGCTGGCGAGGATTGCTACTTCGTCAAGCTGCGCGTGCGCGACACCGACGACCTTGCCCGGCTCCTCGGCGTGCTGAAGTCCATCCCGGGCATCCAGAGCACACGGACGACGATCGTGCTCGGCACGCTGAAGGAGACGGCGCAGGTCTCGCTCGCCGGACTCGCGGATGACGCGGAGGCCGACGCTTGAACCCGCGCGACGTCATCGAGCTCGTTGCGCTCGCTGCGATCTGGGGCGCGTCATTCCTGTTCATGCGCGTCGCGGCGCCGGAGCTCGGTCCGGTCATGCTGATCGAGATCCGCATCGCGGTCGCCGCAGCGTTCCTCTCGGCCTGGCTCGCACTGCGTGGAGAATTCGGCACGCTCCGCGGCCGTGTGCGCGACGTCACCGTGCTCGGCGCGTTGAACTCGGCGTTGCCGTTCTCGCTGTTCGCATTCGCGACGCTGTCGCTGCCGGCCGGGCTCGCCTCGGTGCTGAACGCGACCGTGCCGCTGTTCGTCGTCGTGATCGGATTCGTCTGGCTGCGCGAGCGGCTCGCGCCGACCAAGCTGCTCGGGCTCGGGATCGGTTTCGCCGGCGTGTTCGTGCTGGTCGGGCACAAGCTGACGCTCGCCGCGGATCGCACCGCCGTCTTCGCCGGACTCGCCGCCGCGGCCAGCTATGCGTTCTCGACGCACTACACGAGGCGGCGGCTCTTTGGCGTGTCGCCGCTCGCGATCACGACGGGCTGCCAGATCGCGGCCAGCATCGTGCTGCTGCCGTTCGCGCTCGCCGCACGACCCGAGCATGCGCCGTCGATGCGGGCGCTCGCCTGTGCGCTGCTGCTCGGCGTCGTCTGTACCGGCATCGCGTACGTGCTGTTCTTCCGCCTGCTGCGCAACGTCGGCCCGGCACGAGCGAGCACCGTCACGTTCCTCATCCCTGTGTTCGGCATGACGTGGGGCTTCCTGTTCCTCGACGAGCGCCTGCCGCTATCGGCGGTGCTCGGCGCGGCGATCGTGCTGTGGGGCACGACGCTGGTCGCGCGGAATCCACGCACGTCGACCTCGCGAACCCCGACCACCGCAACGACGACGGAGATCCAACCATGCCCGAGCTCCCCGACTCGACCTGCCCCGTGAGCGACGTCCCTGCGGCCGCGCACGATGTCGCGGAGCGGTATTTCTCCGGATTGCTCGCGGTCGAGACCGACTGCTGGGACGTGCACGAGGCGCACCGACGTGGCTCGCGCGCGTTCGTCCTCCTCGACGTGCGCAGTCCCGAGGCCTTCGAGCGCGGCCACGTTCCCGGCGCCGTGAACCTCCCTCACGCGCGGATCGTCGAACGCAACTTGACCCATTGGCCGCAAGACCTGCTCTTCGTCGTGTATTGCGCCGGCCCACACTGCAACGCCGCCGACCGGGCGGCGATCCGGCTTGCTCGCCTTGGTCGCCCGGTGAAGAAGATGATCGGCGGGGTGACCGGCTGGCTCGACGAGGGTTTCACGCTCGAAGCAGGCCGTCCCCGCTGACCGATCGCGTCCCTGACGTCCCTCGCGTCTGCTACCCTCCTCGCCGGCACCTGCTCCCGTTCCCTCTTCGACGGAATCCCCACCGATGTCCTGGAACTCATGGCTGCGCCGCGCGCTCGTGCCGGCGTCGTTCGTCTCGATCCTCGCCTCCGCCTTCGCGGCCGATCCGTACGTCTTCCACCAGACGACGCTCGAGAACGGCTTGCGCGTGATCGTCCACGAGGATCGCTCGTGCCCGATCGCGGCGGTGCAGGTCTGGTACCACGTCGGCTCGAAGAACGAAGACCCCGAACGCCAGGGCTTCGCGCACATGTTCGAACACATGATGTTCCGCGGCACCGATCGACTCGGGCCGGAAGCGCACTTCGAGTTCATCCGCGGCACGGGCGGCGACTGCAACGCGTTCACGTCGTTCGACAACACGACGTACGTGCAGTCGGTGCCGAGCAACCAAGTGCCGATGGTGCTGTGGCTCGAAGCGGAGCGCATGGCGGCGCTGAAGGTCGACCAGGCCGGCTTCGACACCGAGCGCGCCGTGGTCGAGGAGGAAGCTCGCCTCGGCAAGAACCAGCCGTACGGCTCCGTGATGGAGAAGGTGCTGGAGCGCGTGTTCACCACGCATCCGTACCGCTGGTCGCCGATCGGCAAGATCGAGCACCTGCGCCGCGCGACCGCCGAAGAGCTGCTGCGCTTCTGGGAGACGTACTACGTCCCGAACAACGCGGTGCTGGTCGTGGTCGGCGACGTCGATCACGAAGCCGTGTTCGCCGAGGCGAAGCACGCATTCGGCTGGATCCCGCGCTGCGACGATCCTCCGCGCGTGACGATCAAGGAACCGCTGCCCGGCTCGCCGCAGACGATCGAACTCGAAGAGACGAAGGGCCCGGTGCCGATCGTCGCCGCCGCGTATCGGACGGTCGGACAGAGCCACCCCGACGCGATGGCGATCGACCTGTTGATGGCGATCCTCGGCGGCGGTGAGAGCAGTCGGCTGTACCGCAAGATCGTCGACGAGGAGGAAGCGGCGGTGATCGCCGCGGCGGGCGCGTTCTCGCTCGAGGACGACGGAGTCGCTGCCGCGGGTTGCGCGCTGATGCCGTTCGGCAATGCGAAGAAGGTGTTCGAGCTGATCGACGCCGAACTCGATGCCATCAAGGCCGACGGCGTCACCGAAGCCGAGCTGACCAAAGCCAAGGGCAACATGTTGAAAGGCTTCGTCGGCCAGTGGAAGACCGTCGAGTCGAAGGCGAACGCGATCGGAACGGCGGCCTTGTTCCTCGGCGGAGTCGAAGCCCTGAATCGCCGCGCGCAGGAATGCGAAGCGGTGACCGTCGCCGACGTCCAACGCGTGGCACGGGAGTATCTCGTGCCCGAGCGCCGCTACTCGGTCCACATCAAGCCGACGCTCGGCGGAATGCTGAAGACGCTGGTCGGCGGCCTCGGCGACAAGGGCGAGAGCGCGGACGACGCGCCGAACAAGAAGACCGAAGTGGCGTCGGACGTGCCGCCGCCGCAGCGCCGAGGCAAGAAGGCCGAAGCGAAGCGGCCCGCGGACTTCCCGGACGCACCGCCGGTGAAGGACCTCGTCGCGGCCGACGTGAAGATGGAAGGCGTGACGCGTCGACTCGACAACGGCATGGAAGTCGTCGTCGTCGAGAACCATGAAGTGCCGCTCGTGTCGGTCCGACTCGGCGTGCTGAACGGCGCGTACGAGGAGGCAAAGGTCGGCGCCGGTTCATTCGCCGCCGCGATGCTGACGAAGGGCACCGCGACCCGGTCCTCGCAGCAGATCGCGGAGGAACTCGAAGCGAACGCGTTGTCGCTCGGAGCCGATGCGGGCCTCGATTCGGCCGGCGTGTCGGGCAACGCCCCGGCGTCGCGCTTGCCGAAGTTGATGGAGCTGCTCGCAGACGTCGTCAAGGAGCCGAAGTTCGACGCCAAGGAGTTCGACAAGCTGAAGCGCCAGACGCTGACCGGCATGTCGATCGGCGAGAAGCAGCCCGCGACGATCGCCGAGCGCGAGTTCGCGAAGGCGCTCTACGGCGCGTTCCCGTACGGCCGACCGGATGGCGGTTCGAGCGACGACGTCGAAGCGCTGACGCTCGCGGACTGCAAGTCGTGGTGGACGAAGACGGTCGCGCCGAACCGTTCGGTGCTCTACGTCGCCGGCGACGTGAATCCCGACGACGTGTTCGATCTCGCGGAAGCCCTGTTCTCGGATTGGAACGGTGAGGCCGCCGCGATCGCGCGTCCCGAAACGATCGGTCCCGAGCCCGCCGCGACGCGCATCGTGCTGGTCGACACGCCCGGCGCGATCCAGAGTCAGATCCGCGTCGGCCATCGCGGCATCGAACGCTCGAACCCGGATTGGTTCACGAGCCGCGTGTTGTCGCAGATCTTCGGCGGCGCCTTCAACTCGCGCCTGAACGAAGTGATCCGCGTGCAGAAGGGTCTGACCTACGGCGCGCGCGGTGGTTTCCAGGCGCGCAAGCTCGACGGCCAGTTCTTCGTGTCGACGTTCAGCAAGACGGCGACGACCGTCGAGGCGGTCGAAGCGATCCTCGGCGAGATCGAGCGCATGCGCGACGAAGCGCCGAGCGACAAGGAGTTGACGCAGGCGCGCAGCTACCTCGTGGGATCGTTCGCCGGTGACCACGAGACGCCCGAGTCGATCCTGGCCGAGCTGTGGTCGCAGCGCGTCAACGACTTGCCCGCCGACTACGCGACGCAGTTCTTGAAGTCGGTGGTGAAGACGACGGCCGCGGACGTCCAGCGCGTGGCGAAGGACCGCATCGACCCGAGCACGCTGTCGATCGTCGTCGTCGGTGACGCGGCGAAGATCAAGGAAGGGCTCGAGAAGATCGCGCCGGTGACGGTGCTCGACGAGAAGGGGCAACCGAAAACGGATGCTCCCGCGCCGACGATCGAGGACGACGAGGACGAGGACGAGGGCGGCTGAGACCGGAGCAAACGGGGACAGGCCCCAATTGCGCGACGGGAGCCAGGCCACCGTCGCGCAATTGGGGTCTGTCCCCGTTTGCTCTTTCGCTTAACGCAGCCCGCGTCTGCTGCCTCCCCGTTTCGTTCGTCCAACGGGACCGAGGCACGCCGTGCGCCGCGAAACCCGGAATTCAGCGAGCCTGAATTCGCGCGCGTGGCGTGACTCGTCGCGTGGCACCGCGGTCGTTACCGTCGGCGCGCATGGAACCACGCATCGACTCGCTGCATGTTCATCCGGTCAAGTCGTGTCGCGCCCTGAGCGTCGATGCGGTGGCGGTGACCGCGCGTGGCTTCGACGGCGATCGCGAATTCGCGTTCCTCGATGACGCCGGGCGTGTGTTGACGCAGCGTCGACATCCGCGCCTCGCGACCGTGGACGTCGCGTGGGATGGCACGACGTTGACG
>JBPOIU010000193.1:0-8716 GCA_052034255.1 Planctomycetota bacterium
CCGCTGTCGCGCTGACCGCCATCGGTTCCCGCAGGCGACGAGATGCGCGGCGCGACTTCAGTCCGAGCGCCGCGATTCGGCCAGACACGCCTGTTTCCCACGTGAGCACAGCGGATCGGCGCGCGCGACGGTCGATGCAGCCCGGCTGCAGTCGTCGCCCCCTCATCGCTCTGCTGGGAACCTCTCATGCGCCGTTGCTCGATCCTCTGCGTCCTCGCGTCCGCGCTGCTGACCTGTTCCGATCAAGGATCGGATTCCGCCACACACTCGGGCGCGCCGAAGCCGTCGGCGACGAAGCGCAAGGTCGCGCAAGCCGGCCTCGCGATCGACGCGCCGGAGTCGCCGGCGTCGCGCGACGCCGACTCGAATTCGGAGCGAGCGCCGGGACTGTTGGAAGCGGTCCCCGCCGACGCTTGGTTCGTCACGCGCTGGCCGAGCTTCCGCGCGGCCGACGACGCATGGCGCGATTCGGCGCTGGTGAAGGGTCTCGAACGTGCGGGCATGTCGGCCGTGGCGCAAGCCGTGGTCGATCCGGTCGCGACGTTCGCCGCCGCGATGAAGCCCGCGATGAGCTCCACGGAGAAGCCGTGGCTCGACGCGGTCACCGCACTGCGCGGCGATCTCGTCGTGGCGTTGATCGACGTCGACCCGACGGTCATGACGCCATCCGGCCCGGCGTCGACGTGGCTCGTGCTCGCCGCTCTCGATGGACACGCGGACGATTGGGTGGCGCTGCTCGACCGTGCGTCCAGCGGACGCGGCAAGATCGGCAAGTGCACGCGCATCGCCGCGGGCCAATACGCGATCAGCGAAGGCGCGGATCACGCCGAGGTGCGCGTCCGCGACGATCGGCTCGAGGTGGTCCTCGGCGTCGGTGCGCCCGGTCGCTCGCTCGACGACGCGCTGGCGCGGAACGCCGAGAGCAGTTTCGCGACATCCCCCGCGCACACCGCACTGCCCCACGCGGCCGGCATGCCGTGGCTCGAGATCCACGCGAACGCGGCGCCGCTGCTTCGACTCGTGCGTGAGCTCGAAGGACCCGCCGCCGCGAGCAGCCTCACGGCGCTCGGCCTCGACGGGGTCATCGGCATCAGCGCGTCGTTCGCGCTCGACGGCGCGCTGCTCCGCAATCAATTCGCCCTGGCATCAACGGGCCGACAGGACGTGTTCAGCGCGTGCTTCCGCGAAGACGTGCTCGACCCGAGTTTCGCGCGCCTCGCGCCGGCCGACGCCGACACCGCGGTGCTGTGCGGTTTCGATCTCGCGGCCGCGCTCGACGCGGTGCGCAGCCGCTTGCCCGCAGCAGGGCGCACTGGGCTCGACAGCGCGTTGGCGGAGATCGAGAACGATTCCGGGCTCGACGTACGTACCGCGATCCTCGAGAACTTCGGTCCGAACGTGCTGTTCACGAGTCGCGGCAATCTCGCGCACGCGATGTCGCGAAGCGACGTCTACGACGCCGCGCTCGCGATCCAGGTCCGCAACGAGGCCGCCGCGCAGTCGATCCTCGGCATGGCGTTCGAAGCGAACCCGGCGGCATTCAAGGCACGCAGCGCGGGTGACCTCCGATACGTGTCGATCGGCTTGCCCGTTCCCGAGCTCGCATGGCTCGACCTGTCGTTCGGGATCCACGACGGGCTGCTGGTCGTCGCCACGTCGGGCGAGATGCTCGAGGAGATCTTCGCGAACGCGAAGACGACCGACGTGCGTTGTGCGCCGCTGTCGACGGCGCTCGCGGCCGCCGCGCCCGGCACGTTCTACGTCAGCACTGCGGACACGCGCGCCGAACTGGAGAGCTTGCTCGAGTTCGCGCGCATGGGCTCGCTGGATGCGCCAGGCGCAAGCGTCGTTCCGTTCGAGTTGCCGACTCCGGAACAACTACGCGACTTCTGCATGGGACTCGGGCACGCGACGGCGACGATGCGCGCCACGCAGGATGGCGTCGTCTACGAGAGCGCCGGCCCGGTGAATCTGCCGATCCAAGGCGCGCCGACGCTGGCGATCGTCGGCTCCATCGCGATCCCGAAGCTGCTCGCGGCGCGCGTCGAAGCGAACGAAGCCGCGGCGGTCGCGACGTTGCGCAACGTGTGTTCGGCGCAGGCGCAGTTCCAAGCCATCGGCGTGAAGGACCGCGACTCCGACGGGATGGGCGAGTTCGGCTCGTTCGCGGAGCTGACGGGCAAGCTCGCGCTTCCCGACGGCAGCGTGCTCGACCCGCCGGTGTTGTCGAAATCGCTGGCCGACATCGAATCGGGCTGCGTGATCCGCAACGGCTACGTCTTCGCCTGCATCCTGCCGGGCAAGAATGGCCAGCCGATGCCCGAAAGCGATCGTGGCGGTGCGGGCCAAAACGTCGACGCGGACCTCGCCGAGCTGTACTTCACGATCTACGCGTGGCCGGTCGACGCAGGAACCACGGGCGTGCGCGCGTTCGCGATCGACCAGAGCGGCGACATCTACGCGACGTACTCGATGGGCTTCGATCCGCCGGTCAGCGGCCTCGAGTCGCCGCCGCCGCTCGACGACGCATTCGACTTCGACGCGCGCTTCCAGGCGTCCCAACAGGGGCGGCTCGAGTTCTTCTGGGAACCGCTGCGCTGATCGGACTCCGACGCAGTACGCGGGTGCTCGACTCGACTCCCACGGGGTGCCTTGACTCGTCGGTTACAGTCCCGACGACCTAGAACCCGCGCGACCCCTCCCTGCCGGGACGGCCGTCGCATCGTCGAGGAGAGCGCCACCATGTTCGGTTCGTCGCACTTCGTGTTCACGAAGGTCGTCCCGTCGTCGATTTCGCCCATCCGTTTCCACGGCGTCGTCGCAGCGATCGTCGCCGTCGCGACACTCGCCCCCGCGTCGGTCGCGAACGATCGAGTCGTCGCGGCCCCATCGGGTGTGTCCGCCTCCATGTGGACGGACATCCGCGCGGCGTACGAGGCGAGTCGCCATGCGCTCGTCGCGGTCGACGGCCGCGTCGAGGCGCGTAATCCCGGACAACGCTGGACCACCGCGTTCGACGGTCGCGGATCCACGACGACGCCGAACGCTGGCGGATGGTCGTGGGGTCTCGAACTCGCGAACTACGGTTGGGGCGACACGCGCTCCGCACTCGACACCCCCGCGTCGATGATCCGCGACGCGCATCGGCTCGCCTACGTCTGGGACGACGTCGTGACCGAGTGGTACGTCAACGACGCGCGCGGTCTCGAGCATGGCTTCACGATCCGAGCTCGTCCGCAACACGCTGTCGGCCCATTGACGCTGTCGCTATCGGTGCGCGGCGATCTCGCGGCGGACGTCGCCGCGGACGGTCGCGACGTCGACTTCGTTCGCGAGGGCGCACGCGTCGTCACCTACACGGGACTCGTCGCGTTCGACGCCGCGGGCTCGACGCTTCCCGCGCGCTTCGACGTCGAGCACGGGGGAGGCCTGCGGCTGACGATCGAGGATGCCGATGCGATCTATCCGTTGACGATCGATCCGGTTGCGCAGCAGGCGTACCTGAAGGCTTCGAACACGAACGCGCTCGATCAGTTCGGAGAGTCCGTCGCGATTTCGGGCAACACGGTCGTCGTGGGCGCTCCGAATGAGGACAGCGCCGCCACGGGCGTGAACGGCACCCAGACCGACAACAGCGCGAACGGTGCCGGCGCCGCGTACGTCTTCGTCCGCAACAACGGGACGTGGACGCAGCAGGCCTACCTGAAGGCGTCGAATACCGGCACCGACGACGTGTTCGGTTGGTCCGTCGCGATCTCGGGCGACACGATCGTCGTCGGCGCGCTGCACGAGGACAGCAACGCCACCGGCATCAATGGCAATCAAGCGAACAACTCCGCGACCGACTCCGGCGCCGCCTACGTCTTCGTGCGCAGCGGCACGACCTGGACGCAACAGGCCTACTTGAAGCCGTCCACCACCGACATCGGCGACTCGTTCGGCCGCGCGGTCACCATCGACGGCAACACGATCGTCGTCGGAGCCGAGGGCGAGGACAGCAACGCGACCGGCGTGAACGGCAACCAAGCGAACAACGGCATCAGCAATTCCGGTGCGGCATACGTGTTCGTGCGCAGTGGCACGACGTGGAGCCAACAGGCGTACCTGAAGGCGTCGAATCCCGGCATCTCCGACTTGTTCGGGCGACACGTCGCTCTGTCGGGCGACACGATCGTCGTCGGAGCCTTCGCGGAAGACAGCAACGCGACGGGTATCAACGGCAATCAAGCCGACAACAGCGCAATCGAGACCGGCGCCGCCTACGTCTTCGTGCGCAGCGGCACGACATGGAGTCAGCAGGCGTACTTGAAGGCGTCGAACACCGGCGCAGCGGACCTGTTCGGCGACAGCGTCACCGTTTCGGGGAACACGATCGTCGTCGGCGCGCCCGGTGAGGACAGCGGCGCGACCGGTACCAACGGCAACCAGTCCGACAACGGCACGTTCAACGCCGGTGCCGCGTACGTCTTCGTGCGCAGCGGCACGACGTGGACCCAACAGGCCTACCTGAAGGCGTCGAACACCGGCTCGAACGACGAGTTCGGCTACTGCGTCTCGCTTGCCGGCAACACGCTCGCGGTCGGAGCGATCGGCGAAGCCAGCAACGCAACCGGCATCAACGGCAATCAAGCCAACAACAGCGCGATGACGGCCGGTGCCGCGTACGTGTTCGGCCGCAGCGGCACGACGTGGAGTCAGCAGTCGTACTTGAAGGCGTCGAACACCGGCAGCGACGACTGGTTCGGCCAATCGCTGGCGATCTCCGGGCAGACGGTCGCCGTCGGCGCGCTGCTCGAGAACAGCGCCGCCACCGGCGTCAACGGCAACCAGGCGGACGAGAGCGCGACCGATGCCGGAGCGGCGTACGTGTTCGACCTCGTCGGTTGCGCATCGAGCGCGACCGCAACGGCGTACGGCATCGGCAAGCCCGGCACGTTCGGAGTGCCCGTGCTGTCGTCGACGAATCCGCCGATCCTGAACACGACCGCGGACCTCACGTTGACCGGAGGCCTCCCCGGTGCCGGTCCCGTCGTCTTGTTCGCCGGCTTCGCTCCGGCGGCTCTGGCGTTCGACGGCGGCACACTGCTCGCGAATCCCACGTTCATCGTGAACCTGCCTCCGCTCGACGGCGGTGGCGGCTTCGTGTTGCCGGTTCCGGTCGGTCCGACGACCTGCGGGCTTCACCTCTACTTCCAGGTGATGTTCGTCGATCCGGGCGCTTCGGGCTTCTACCAGACCGCACAGACCAATGGTCTCGACTGGACGCTCGGCGGGTAAAGACGGCGTCGTGAGCCGCCCCGCAGTGCGCCTCGCCTTGCTCGTCCTCGCTCGTCCGACTGCGGGGCGAACTCCTTCACTTGGCTGCTACGCTGCCGCGCGCCTCAACGACGTCCCGGAGACCAGGCATGCTCACACCGTGTCGCAGGAGCGCCGCGAGCGCTCTCGTCGCGCTCGTTTCGTTCGCGCTGATGCCGGACGTTTCCCGTGCCGACGATGCCGTCCACCTACCCGTCACGCGCCACGTGCTCGGCAACGGGATGAAGTTCCTGATCGTGCCGTTCGGCGATGCGCCGGTCGTCGCGACGTACATGCAGTTCCAGGTCGGCGGAGTCGACGACCCGAAGGGCCAAACCGGCGTCGCGCACTTGCTCGAACACATGATGTTCAAGGGCACGACGACGCTCGGCACGACGGACTACGCCGCCGAGAAGCCGGTGCTCGATGCGCTGAACGCGTTGTGGAAGCAACTCGATCGCGCACGCGCCGAGGGCGCCGATGCCGCGACGTTGGACGCGTTGCGCGCGCAGATCGCGGCCAAGCGCGCGGAGCACGAACGCTTCGTCGTCAAGAACGAGCTGACGGAGATCTACGAGCGCTGCGGTGGCACGGGCCTGAACGCGTCGACCGGGAACGACTCGACGCAGTACTACGTCCAGTTGCCGTCGAACCAACTCGAAGTCTGGGCGCGCGTCGAATCCGACCGCATCCAGAACCCCGTGTTCCGGGAGTTCTACTCCGAGCGCGACGTCGTGCATGAGGAGCGCCGGCTGCGCGTGGATTCGCAGCCGCGTGGCCGCTTCGACGAGATCTTCGAAGCGCATGCGTATCTGGTCCACCCGTACCGTCAGCCGGTGGTCGGATGGCCCGAAGACATCGACGCGACGGATCACGACGAAGTGCTCGAGTACTTCAAGACGTGGTATGCGCCGAACAACTGCGTCGTCGCATTGGTCGGAGACGTCGACGTCGAGACGACGATCGCGCTGGTCGAGAAGTGGTTCGGCGCGATCCCGGCACGCACGCTGCCGCGGCGCCGCATCACGCCCGAGCCGGAGCAACTCGGTGAACGCCGCTTCCGCGTCGCGCTCGAAGTCCCGTCGCAGCTGACGATCGCGTGGCCCGCACCGGCGCACGGCCATCAGGATGAAGCCGCGTTGACGATCGCGTCGCGCGTGTTGAACGGAGGCGGTGGGTTCGGGGGCGGCGGCTTCGGGCGCGGAGGACGCGGTGGTGGCAATCCCGGCCGACTGCGCGCGAAGCTCGTCGACGAACTGAAGGTCGCCACGCGCGTGAACGCGTCGGTCGGCTTCGGCCGCTATCCGGGACGCTTCTCGATCACCGCGTCGCCCGCGCGCGACAAGACGATGGACGAAGTCGAAGCGGCGATCGAGGCCGAGCTCGAACGTCTCGCCACCGAGCCACCCACCCAGGCCGAATTGGACCGCTTGCGCGTCTCGATCGCGGCCTCGGCGATTCGTGGCCTGTCGTCGCCGATGGGCATCGCGCGCGCGATCGCGGGCGCGGAGGCCGAATCCGGCGATTGGCGCGCGCTCGATCGCGATCGCGCCGCGCTGATCGCGGTCACGCCCGAAGACGTCGCGCGCGTGGCGAAGACGTACTTCCTACCGACGCACCGCGTGATCGGCATCATCGATGGCACACGCGCGGACGATGACGACGAGCAAGCACCCGCACCGGAGGGATCGCGATGAATCCGCACCTGATGTTCGCGAGTGTCCTGTCGGTGTTCGTGTTGGGTGGCTCGGCGCAAGCCCAGGACGACGCCACGTCGCGCGCGATCGAAGAGACGCACGGCGGCCGTGGCGAGCGTGGCAATCGCCACGGCAAGGGCTTCGACGAAGTCCTGCGGCTGAAGGGTGAACCGCTCGCTCCGCGCTTTCCGCGCTTCGGCGAGGGCATCGAACGGCACGTGCTCGACAACGGGCTCGTCGTCGTGCTGGCGCAGGACAAGACCCTGCCGTTGATCGAAATGGAACTGACGATCCGTGCGGGTGAGGCCTACGAGACCGAAGCGTTGCGCGGCCTGTGCTCCGCGATGATCGATCGCGTCCGCCGCGGTGGCATTGCGGCAGCGCGCCCCACGCCACTGCCGCCCCTCACGCCGGAGAACGAGGCGACCTACGCGGAGGACACCGCTCCCGACGTCACGACCGATGCGAAGGCCGTCGACGAGCGCTTCGCCGCGATGGCCATTCAAGTCGGTGGTCGCGCCGGCACCGACAGCGCGAACTTCACGTTGAACGCGTTGGCGGCGAACTTCGACGAGTCGTTTCGGCTCTTCGTCGACCTCGTCCTACGGCCGGCGATGGTCGACCCGCCGGAAAACGACGGGCCGCGCGGCGGAGGTTTCGGCGGCTTCGGTGGCGGTCGCGGCGGCCGAGGCCCGCAACAGCAGGCGTCGAGCGAGTTCCGGCGCATCGTGTACGGCGAGGACCATCCGCTCGCCCGCGAGGGCTTCGGTGGTCGTGGCTTCGGTGGACCGGGCGGCCCGGGTGGCCCCGAGGGCGGCGCCGGACCCGGCGGGCGGCGCGGCCCGCGCTTCGAGCGCTCCCAGTTGATCGATGCGTACCTGCGCTTCGTGCGGCCCGATCAGTCGTTCCTGATGGTGGTCGGTGACTTCGAATCGGCGCCGATGCTGGAGCGCATTCGCGGCGCGTTCGGCGGCTGGTCGAAGCCAGACGAACCGCCGGCGCCGCGCGAAGACAAGGCGATCCCCGCGATCGCCGGCAAGGGCCCGGGCGTGTACGTGATCGACGTGAAGACACCGCAGAGCGCGATCGTGATCGGTCACCTCGGCGTCGACCGCAACACCCCCGACCGGTTCGCGATCGCGTTGATGAACGACGTGCTCGGCGGCGGCTCGTTCACGTCGCGCATCACGGAGCGCGTGCGGTCGGACGAGGGACTCGCGTACAGCGCTGGCTCGTCGTTCCCGGTCGACGGCCGGCAGCCGGGCTTGTTCCAGGCGTCGGTGCAGACCAAGATCGAATCGACGGCGCGCGCGATCGAGTTGATCCTCGAGGAGATCAAGCGCATCCGCGAGCCGGGCTCGATCTCGACCAACGAGTTCGCGACCGCGCGCGAATCGCGGCTGTATTCGTCCGCGTTGGCGTACTCCGACCGCGGGCGCAACGTCGCGCGCTTGATCCAACGCGAACTCGATGGTCGCCCGGCAGACCTGGACGAAACCGAGTTCCGCGCGTTGCAGGCCGTGACGATCGCGGATCTCGAGGCCGCGGCGCAGAAGTACCTCGATCCGGACCAACTCGTGATCTGCGTGGCCGGTGACCTCGAGAAGATCCGCGACTCGCTTTCGAAGTTCGGCGAGATCCACGTCGTCCCACCGCGCGGCCGCGGCGGCAGGCGAGGCCCGCCGGGCGACGGGCGGTAGGGACGGCGGCGCCCACCCGGACGA
>JBPOIU010000017.1:0-69125 GCA_052034255.1 Planctomycetota bacterium
CGGTGTGTGCTTGGTGGGGGCCGCCGGGTGGGCCCCGCCCGTTTCCTTCCGGCGCCCCCCGTTGTCGTGGGGGTCCTCGGGGGGGGGGCCCTGGGGGCCGCCGCCCGCCGCCCCCCCCGTGCCGGCCGCACAGGCCTCACCCCCACATCGGCAACAGCGTGCCCTCGAGCTTGCGGTAGAGCTGCGCGGTGGCGCGCGAATCGCGCAGGCAGTACTCCGCGATCTCGTCGATGCGACCCGCCTTGTAGAACGTGCCGACCTGGCTGCCGTCGATGCCTTGCTCCTTCGGGCTCACGAGCCCGAAACGGCGGCACCAGAAGTCGAGCGACATGCGCTCCTGCGCGGCGCCGAAGAACGTCAGCACTTCCGCCAGATCGCAGTGTGCGTTGATCGCATAGCGGTTCGCGAGCAGTTGCCGGCTCGGCCGCAACCCGAGCAACGCCGATCGGATGTACAGGTACGGCAGATCGAACGAGCGCCCGTTGTAGGTCACGCATCGCCCGAACGAATCGAGCAGCTGCCAGAACTGCGTGAGCATGTCGCGCTCGGTGCCGCGGAACACGCGGGTCGCGCCCGGCGCGGTATCGACCCACCCACCGCTGCCTTCGTAGAGGATCGCCGATTGATCGGAGATCACGTTGACCATGCCGATCACGATGATGCGTCCCGTCCCTGGCGACAGCGCGAGGTTCTCCCGCGCCAGGACTTCCGGCGCCGCCGTCGAGCCCGGGTCGTGCACCAATTTGCGCGTCTGCCGCCCGATGAGGTACTTGCGGATCGACTCGTCGAGTTCGGTCCACTCTTCGCCGACGGTCTCGAGGTCGAGCGCGATGGGAGGCTTCATGCGGTCACTTTCGTCAGGGACGCGAACCGCGAAAGTCTACTGATGTCCCGCGGGAGATCGCGCGGCTTCGTTGGTACTGCCATACATCCTGCGCACCACCTCTTCGATCGAGGCTTCTTCGATCGAGACGTCGGCGATCGCGAACTTGCCCATCACCGCGCGAATGAGCTCGGCCGGTGATTTCGCGGCGCGCTCGAAACTCGCGCGGAATCGGCGCGGCCCGATTTGCTCCCATTCCACGCCGTTGCCGCCCACCGCCGCACGCACGGAGTCGAGAGGGATCTCCTCGGCGACGTCGATCCCGACGTGCATGCGCCCCGCGTAGCGCGTCTTCATCTCGCTCAGCGCACCGTCGAACAGGATCTTGCCGCGGTCGATGACGATCACCCGCCGACACAGCTCCTCGATGTCGCGCAGATCGTGTGTCGTCAGCAGGATCGTCGTCGAGAACGTCTTGTTGATCTCCTTCAGGAACGCGCGGATCGAGTCCTTCGCGACCACGTCCAGGCCGATCGTCGGTTCGTCGAGGAACAGGATCGGTGGTGCGTGCAGCAGACTCGCCGCGATGTCGCAGCGCATGCGCTGTCCAAGAGAGAGCTTGCGCACGGGCGTGTGCAGTAGTGGTTTCAGCTCGAGGATCGCGTCGAGTCGGTCGAGCCGCTCGGCGAGTGTCTTGTCGTCGACCTCGTAGATCTTGCCGAGCAGCCGGAACGACTCGATCGCCGCGATGTCCCACCAAAGTTGCGTGCGCTGACCGAACACCACTCCGATCCGCTTCGCGAACGCCCGTCGATTCGCATGCGGCACCAAACCGTCGACGTTCAACGCGCCGGACGTCGGAACCAGGATGCCGGTCAGCATCTTGATCGTCGTGGACTTGCCCGCGCCGTTCTGGCCGATGTAGCCGACGATCTCCCCGCGCGCGACGTCGAACGAGATGCCATCCACGGCCGCGAGCGTCCGCGACTTGCGATGCACGAGATCGAGCAGAGCGCCCTTCACGCCTTCGCGGCGATCGAAGACGGAGAACGTCTTCGTCAGATTCGCGACGTGGATCAGCATGCGGTGCGCGTCGTGCGTTTCATCCACCCGTGACACGAAGCACGAGCACCGCCTGTTGGCTGCCCGAGCTGGTGGTCCGCGAGAACAGCGTCGTCGTGACGTCGTTGTGCTCCTGCGCGTGGTTCGCGATCAGGAATGGTTGACCGATGGGCGCGACGACCGTCGTCGTCATGCTCGTCACCTTGACCGTCTCGCCGGCCTTGCCGAGCGCCGAGAACACCGGCGTCAACGAGACTTGCGCGAGCCCCTGTCCGGCCGGACGCACCAGGACTTCCATCGAAGTGCCGACCATTTGTCCGGACGGGAAGATCACGACGCCCGTGGCGCCGGGCACCGAGAACGGCGCCGCGTACCGCACTTCGCCGACCTGGATGCTCGCCGGATAGTCGGCGACGGTCACGAGCATCAGTTGCTCACGCGAGCTGCTCTTCGAGTTCTTCAACGCCACGTTCAGGCTGGCGGAGAAGTTGCCCTTCGTGACACCGACGCGCATGCCGCCCGGCACGCTCGGTGGTGCGCCTCCGGCGACGGTCCAATGCTCGTCGGCGTACGCGAACATGCCGTCGATCGCGAGCGAGTCATTGGCGTCGACCCAGATGCGCTCGACGTCGATCCGATAGTTGCCGTCGGGCAGCGGCAGGTTGCGCGCCGCCTCGATGTCCTTCATCGCCTTGTCGAACGGGTCACCCGCATCGGCCGCCGCCGTCCCCGCGCGTGCACCACCGCCCTGCCCCGTCCCTTGCGGGACGCCTGCACCCGACGCCGGGCTCGACTGCGACAGCGGCGGCGGCGAGCCGGTTTCGTCGTAGTGGTACGACTTGCACCCGACGGCGAGCGCCAGCGCGGCGCAAAGCGCGCCCAGAACGATGCGTCCGGCATTCATTGCGCGTCACCCCATTGCTCGGGCTTGTGGATGTGCGTGTCGCCGCGCTTCAGCAGGCGGATGCGCTGCTCGGCATCCACCTTGTGCGTCTCGAGCAGCCACTTCATCTCCTTGTCGCCACCCGTGTCGAAGCTCGACAGTTGCGCGAGGAACGTCTCGTACTGCGCGATGCCCACGTCGAGCTTGCCGGTCAGCACGTGCGCGTGCGCGAGCAGGAACCGTGTCGGCGGCGCACCCTTCGTCCAATGCGTCGGCTTCGCGTTCAGCACGGTTTCGAGCAGGGGCAGCGCGTCGCGCCCGTTTTCCTCGAGGTCGAGCATCGTGCTCGCGAGCTTCACCTTGGCGTCGAGGTCGTTCGGATTGGCATCGACCGCCGCCTTGGCGTGCGCCTTCGCCAGGGCGATCGCGGCGGCGCGCTTGCGCGCCGGGGCCTTCAACTGCCAAGCGATGGCGAGACCGGCCACGACGAGGAAACCGGCCACCAGGATGTAGATCAGCATGCGGACTCCAGCGATCCCCCCGCGATGGGTTCGCGGAACGGGCCCGGGATTCTATCCTCGGCTCCGGAAGTCCCCCGCGAGCCGTGGCGAGCCCGGACAAAAAGTCGGTCTCCCGCCGCGCGCCTTCGTGTACGTCATGGCCTTTTCGCCGTCGTTCCGAGCTTCGAGGTCTCCCGTGTCCCTCCAATACCGTGGTCGCCATTTCCTGAACTCCCTCGATTTCGCTCCGGCCGAGCTGCGCACGCTCGTCGAAGTCGCGCTCCGCATGAAGCGCGGCGCCGAGCGCGGCCACCTGCCCGGGCGCATCCTGGCGCTGTTGTTCTTCAACGCGTCGGTCCGCACGCGCGTGTCTTGCGAGACCGCGATGGCGCGGCTCGGCGGCAACGCGATCGCGCTGACGCCCGGCCGCGACACCTGGAATTTCGAGGATCGCGACGGCGTCGTCATGGACCAGAACGCGCAGGAACACGTGCGCGAACTGTCGCCGGTCGTGACCTCGATGGTCGACGCCGTCGGCATCCGCAAGTGCGACCTCATCACGGTCGGCGACGCGAAGACCGCCGTCACCGAGTCCTACGCGGAGCTGAAGAAGGACTCGTTCATCCATGCGTTCGCGCGGTTCTCGAAGAAGCCGGTGCTGAACCTCGAATCGAACGCGGCGCACCCGCTCCAACACTTGGCCGACATGGCGACGCTGGTCGAGAAGCTCGGCGAGCCGCGCGGCAAGAAGTACGTGCTGTCGTGGGCCTGGCACCCGAAATCACTGCCGGTCGCGACGCCGCACTCGCAGATGCTCGCCGCCGCCGACCTCGGCATGGACGTCACGATCCTGCACCCGCCGGGCTACGACCTCGATCCCGAGTACGTCGGCGCCGCCACGCAGCGCGCGCGTCAGCTCGGCGGCAACGTCACGGTCACGCACGACGTCGACGGCGCGTACAAGGACGCCAAGGCGGTCTGCGTGAAGTCGTGGGGATCCTTGCAGTACTACGGCCGCTTCGACGAAGAGACCGCGGCGAAGAAGTCGTTGCGCAGCTCGTGGATCTGCGACGAATCGAAGATGGCGCGCACGGCCGACGGCATCTTCATGCATTGCCTGCCGGCCCGCCGCAACGTGGTCGTCACCGATGGCGTGCTCGACTCGAAGCGTTCCGTCGTGGTCGACCAGGCCGAGAACCGGCTGTGGACGGTGATGGCGCTGTTGAAAGAACTGATCGGCGGCTGATCGATGGGATTCTTCGACCGCTGGCGCGCGCGGAAGGACGACATCCACGTGCGTTGCGGGATGTGCCGCGTCGAGACCGACTACCCGCTCGCGCAACGCGGTCAGTTCGTGTTCCACTCGTGCGATTCGGACGTGTTCGTCGAACGCGACGACCCGACCGCGACGGCGGCGGCGCTCGATCTGTTCGTGCGCGCGTTCGCCAGCGGAACGCTCGGCGAGGCCGAGCGCGTCGCGGCGCGCGATCGCTTGCTCTACGAACTCGGCGAGGCTCCCATCGCCGGGCTCGAGGACGTGCTGTGGCGCATGAAGTACGCGCCGCGCGAGACCTGGCCGTTCCCCGAGTTCGCCACGCGCTTCGCGACTCCCGACGCGCATCCGCGCATCGACTGGAGCAACGAACTCGAGATGTTCCTTCACCGCATGAAGAAGTACGCGATCACGAAGCGTCAGCTCGCGGCGGTCGGACCCGACGCGCAGGGCATCCTGCGCGACAAACTCGAACGCTTGAAGACCGCGCCGCTGGTGCCCCTCGAAGAGGACTGACGTCGACCTCGCACCGCCGCTTCGCGACGAACGAACGACCCTCGATCAACCCAAACCCATGCCTTCCACGCCTTCCTCGTCGAAGCCGAGGAAGTGACCGAGCTCGTGATACAGCGTGATGCGGATCTGCTCGCGCAGCTCGTCGTGGTCGATGCAGGTCCGTTCCAAATTGCGCTGGAAGACGTGGATCGTCGGTGGCGGTCCGGCCGGCAACTCATGTTCCCCGTCGAGCAATGACAGCCCGGTGAACAACCCGAGGATGTCCGGCGCCACCTCGGCCGGATCGCCTTCGCGTGCGAGTTCCCGCGTCGGGAATGGCTCGACGACGAGGCGCACCGCATCCAGCGCGCGCTGGAACTCGTCGGGCAAGTCGCCGATCGCTTCGTGCAGGACTTGATCGAAGTCCTCCGGCGAGAGGTGCGGGATCGGCGGCGCCGATTCCGGATCGAGCGCCGACGCCTCTTGCATCAGTCGCTCGCCACGTTCCGCATCGCCGAGCAACTCGGCGCAGAACGACAACCGCTCGAGGACTCCAGCGCCGCGCTCCTGCTCGGCCAATGCTTCGAACGCCGCCTGTGCGTCGGTGATCCGCCATTCGCGCAACAGCAGCTCACCGTGGGTCCACAGCAGATCGGGATCGTCGTCCTCCATCCCGAGGTCACGCGCGCGATCCAACGCACGTCGTGCCCCGCCGAGGTCGTTCGTCAAGCAGCGCGCGGCGGCTTCCAGCAGCGAGCGCGCGGGATCGTCGCCGCTCAAGCGCTTGATCAGACGCAGGCTCTGCTCGGGATCCCCGTCGTCGAGGGCTGCCCAGGCGTCGTCGAGGACATCGTCGCGGTCGTTGAACTTTGGCATGACGCACAGACTGCCACTCGCGCGCGAGTTTCGAAACAGCCACGTTCGCGACGTTCCACCCACGGCGCCGCGAAAACATTCCCGCAGAATCGACGATTTCGGCCGTCGGGGCGGTAAAAGCTGCGCCTGTGGGAATGGCCCGCGGGGTGCTCGGATCGACGCGGTGTTGCGACCCGCTCGGGCCGCGAAGGCGAGGGAACGAATCGTGGGCTGGACGAAGACCAAGGTCCTGGCGTCGCTCGGTTGTTTGTTCGGGGTCGCGGCGGGAGCGGGCGTCTACACGTTCGACTACGCCGAAGGGACTTCGTACCTCTCGAACGACCCGCGGGCCTGCGTGAACTGCCACGTCATGCGGGACGAGTTCGACGCTTGGCAGAAGAGCAGCCACCACGCCACCGCGACCTGCAACGACTGCCACGTGCCCGTCGACTTCCTCGGCAAGTACCTGACGAAGGTCGAACACGGCTGGCGTCATTCCAAGGCGTTCACGACCGGTTCGTTCCACGAGCCGATCCAGATCACCGACTCGAGCCTCGCGGTGGTCCAGGACAACTGCGTGCGCTGCCACGGCGGACTGGTGCACGCGATCCAGACCGACGCGCACGGCGAGCGCGCGAACTGCACTCATTGCCACGGTGGTGTCGGCCATGGCGCCGCGCACTGAACTCGTGACCGAATCGATCCTCGAAGCGACCGGAGTGAAGGAGATGGAACGCATGCGCAGTCATCGAACCGAGCGCGGCATCGGTGCCGCTGGAGTCGGATTCATCGTGGTCGTCACGGCGGCGGCGACGATCGGCATCCTGCTGCTGCTCGACAACATCCGCGATCGCAAGGACGAAGCGAAGCAAACGGTCTTCGCGATCGCCGAGCTCGGCGAGTCCACGGTCGATCCCGCGGAGTGGGGCAAGAACTACCCGCGGCAGTACGACTCGTACAAACGCACGGTCGACATCGAGCGCACGAAGTTCGGCGGCTCCGAAGCGTTCCAGAAGCTCGACGACGATCCGGTCTGGCGCACGATCTTCGCCGGCTATGCGTTTGCGATCGACTACCGCGAAGAGCGCGGCCACGCGTACATGCTCGCGGACCAGCGCGAGACCGAGCGCGTCAAGCAGAAGAAGCAACCAGGCGCTTGCCTGCATTGCCACGCGTCGAACGTCGTCGCGTATCGCGAAGCCGGCATCAAGGCAGGTGCGCCCGGCGCGATCGGTGACCCGCTGACGAGCGAAGCAGGCTGGACGCAACTCCAGAAGGGTTTCGAGGCCGTCTGCGCGATGCCGTACTCCGACGCGACGGCGCTCGTGAAGCATCCGGTCGCCTGCATCGATTGCCACGATCCCAAGACCCAGGCGCTACGCCTCAGCAAGCCGGCGTTCGTCGCCGGCTTGCAAGCTCTCGCGCGCAGCGGCGAAGCGCTGCCGCACTTCCCGAGCATCGAGCGCTGGCGCAAGGGCGACAAGAAGCGCGAGTACGACCCGAACGCCGATGCCTCGCGCCAAGAGCTGCGCTCGATGGTCTGCGGGCAATGCCACGTCGAGTACTACTTCAAGGGCGATGGCAAGCTCGTCACGTTCCCGTGGCACAACGGGCTGCGGGTCGACCACATCCTCGCGTACTACGACACGCAGAACTTCAAGGACTGGCCGCACGCGGTCTCGGGCGCGAACGCGCTGAAGGCGCAGCACCCCGAGTTCGAACTCTGGAGCCAAGGCATCCACGCGCGCTCCGGCGTCGCGTGCGCCGATTGCCACATGCCGTACGTGCGCGAAGGCGCGGTCAAGGTCAGCGACCACCACGTCCGCAGCCCCATGCTGAACGTCGCCCGCGCGTGCCAGACCTGCCACAACTTCTCGGAAGACGAGATGAAAGCGCGCGTCGAGACGATCCAGGAGCGCACGAAGGGCTTGCTCGATCGCGCCGAGACGGCGGTCGTGTCGTTGATCCAAGCGATCGAGGGCGCGAAGAAGGCCGGAGCGACCGACGAACAGCTCGCGGGAGCCCGCGCCGCGCAGCGCAGCGCGCAGTTCAAGCTCGACTTCATCTCGGCCGAGAACTCGATGGGCTTCCACGCGCCGCAGGAGTCCGCGCGCATCCTCGCCGAGTCGATCGACGAGGCGCGTCAGGGCGAGATGATGGTCATGGGGATCAAGACGGGCTCGTGAGGCGAGCGACCGGGTCATCGACCGCGGCTTTCGCTCCCGGTCGCGGACACCCGAGTGACGCCATCCGGGCGATCGCGTAGAACCGTCCTCGCGGTGCCGTGCGCGCCGCGAGGACGGTTGCTTTCCATGCTCACGATCCGCCCCGCGACTCCCGCCGATGCCGCGCTCATCCACCGCTTCGTCTCGGAGCTCGCGCTCTACGAACGCGAACCGCAGTCCGTGACCGCGAAGCCGGAGGACTACCGCCGGCAACTCGCCGAGAAGCACCCGCCATTCGAGTGCCTCATCGCGGAATGGGACGGCGAGGCCGCGGGCTTCGCGCTGTTCTTCCACAACTACTCGACGTGGAAGGGCAAGAAGGGCCTCTACCTCGAGGACCTGTACGTCACGCCGATCATGCGCGGGAAAGGGATCGGCGAGGAGCTGCTGCGCCACCTCGCAAAGCTCGCGCTCGATCGCGACTGTGCGCGGTTCGAGTGGGCCGTGCTCGACTGGAATACGCCCGCGATCGGTTTCTACGAGAAGCTCGGCGCCAAACCGATGAGCGAGTGGACGGTGTTCCGCATCGCCGGCGATCAGCTGAAGGCGCTCGCGAACGGCGATTGATTGAATGGCCTCCTGCGCGTGCTACGCGCTGAGGTCACGCCACGCCTTCGTGACGTCGTCGTGTTCGAACACGCGGCCGGTTTCGATCTCGAACGTCCATCCATGCAGTCGGATCGCCTTCGCCGCAAGGCGATCCTGGACGCACGGGAACGTGCGCAGGTTCTCGAGCGCGAGCACGACGTTGGTCTTGACCGCGCGATCGACGCGCTCGGCTTCGGTCAGCTCGGGTCCGAGATCGTGGACGCGCCGGCGGACGTCGTCGGAGAAACCGACCCAGTCGCGGACCGCGGGCAGGTCACGCACGCGGTCGGGCTCGAGGATCGCGCGCATCGCGCCGCAGTGCGAATGTCCGCAGACGATGACGTCGGAGATCGGCAACTGGGTGACCGCGAACTCGATGCTGGCCGTGACGCCGCCGACGTACGTGCCGTAGCGCGGCACGATGTTGCCGGCGACGCGCACGATGAACAGCTCGCCGGGTCCGACGTCGAGCAGTGTTTCGAACGGGACGCGTGAGTCCGCGCACCCGATCAACAGGGTGCGCGGCTGTTGGCCGTCCTTCACCAGCGATTCGAACCGGGTCCGAAGCGCGGGGAAGACGTGCGAGCGGAAACGACGAATGCCTTGGAGGATGCGTTCCATGTGGGCGCAAGGCATAGCACGACGCGCCCCATCCGGCGAACATTCATTCGCGAGCGACGAAGGCCCCATTTGCGTCGGAATCTCGCAACCCGAAACCACCGCGGCGGCACTTCGATTCTCGAGCCATGGAACCGACCCCACACGACATCGACGATTTGTTGGCGCACGAGCCCTTCGTCCGCGGACTGGCGCGCAAGTTGGTGCATGACGGCGCCCGCGCCGACGACGTCGTCCAACAGACCTGGCTGACCGCGCTCGGAGAAGATCGCTCGCGCGTGGCGTCCATGCGGGGTTGGCTCGCGACGATCGTGCGTCGCATCGCCGCGACGGCGCGCCGCAGCGAGTCGCGCCGCGAACGCCGCGAGCGCGAGGTGGCTCGCTCCGAGCTCGACGTGTCGGCGGCCGATGCGCGGCTTGGCGAAGACGCACGCAGGCGCTTGGTCGATGCCGTGTTCGCGCTCGACGAGCCGTGGCGCACCACGCTGATCCTGCGCTACCTCGACGGGATCCCGCAGCGCACGATTGCAGAGCGCATGAACGTGCCAGTCGAGACGGTCCACTCGCGATTGCGCCGCGGCATCGACCTGCTGCGAACTCGATTGGACGCGCGTCATGACGGCGATCGACGCGCCTGGCTGCTCGGGTTGATTCCGTTCGCCGCTCGCCCGGGGACGGTTCCGCTCGGCTTCATCACCGTCGCCGCCGCACACGGAGTGATCGCCATGTTGATGCACGTGAAGCTCGTCCTCGGTATCGCCGCCGCGGCGGCCATTGGCCTGCTGTGGATCGCCCTGGACGACCCGATGCCCATCGCGCCGACCTCGCCTCCGGCGTCTCGCGCATCCGCGTCGCTCCCCGACCCATCCTCGAGCGAGGGGAGTGCTGCGCAGGACACGACCGGCACGGTACGCGTGGCGGCGCCGGGCGAGCTCGCGCGGCGTCCCCCGACTGCGGCAAGCGATTCGACGACGGGCGCCATCGAAATCGGGATCTTGCTCCCGAGTCCAGCACCCGATCCGCCGATCGTCGTCCAAGTCATTCCCGCAGTCGCGAACCTGACGCGTCCCGTGCGGATGCCCGCCGTCGCCGGAAGCGCGCGCTTCGACGCTTTGCCGCCCGGGGCGTACACCGTCACGACCGATCGGTTCACCAGCGCAGCGTGCGTCGTCGAGGCCGGTCGCGTCACGCGCGTCGAGCTCGACGCGACGCGCGGATTCCGCGTCGAGGGGCGAGTCGTCGAGCCCGACGGGACGGCCGTCGCCGGGGCCGTCATCGCATTGTCGCGATTCGGCCAGTGGGAACAGGGATTCGACGTCGCGACGTCGGACGCACACGGCGCGTTCGCGGTCGACGGCATCGCGATCGGCGTCCACATCGGCGCGTCGAAGCGCGGGTTCGCTCCTTCGGCGTTGCACTTCGTGTTCGGCGGGAGCGGCGAGGGGCGCACGGACGTCGTCCTGCGCTTGCGGGTCGCGGGCGGAGCGTTGGCAGGCTCCGTCGCAGATGCTGGGGGATCCCCCATCGCCGGAGCACGCATCGTCGTCGACGCCGATGGCGCGCGCTACGAGACCACGTCGGCCGGCTCGCCGCAGATGGACCGTTTCGAGCGCTTCGCGTGGAGTGCCGCGGATGGCGCGTTCGACGTGCAAGACCTCTGCGCGGGTGAACACGACATCACGGTGCGCGCGCCTGGGTTCGCTCCGTTCACGACCACCGTCGCGACGAGCGCCGCGGAAACGACGCGCGTCGACGCCCGACTGACGCCGGGTGCAACCGTGCGCGGCGTGGTCCGCGACACGCAGGGCGACCCGGTCGCGGGCGTCGTCGTCAGCGCGGCGCCGAGCGGCGGATTCAGCGAGTCGTCGTCCAGCGCGAGCGGCAGCGACGGCTCGTTCCTCTTGGACTCGCTGCCGTCCGGGATGCTGACACTGTTCGCGGACGATGCCCGGAAGGGTCGCGCGCGCGTCTCCCACGAAGCCGTGGTCGGCGTCGAGTCCGTCGTCGACTTGCGGCTCGCGTTCGGACCGAGCGTCGCCGGCCGCGTCGAGGACGACGAAGGCCGTCCGCTCGCGGGCGTTCGGGTCGATGCGCTCGATCCCGCGTACGGCACGGCCATCGCTTCGGCAACGACCACTGAGGACGGCGCCTTCCGCGTCGCAACGGAGACCAGCGAGTCGGTCGATCTCGACTTGCACTGGGCGCAGAGCATGGTGCAGCCCGCGCTGCGCGTGCGCGCGGTCCGGGTCGGAGCGGACGACCTCATCCTGCGCTTGCCGATGCGGACCCGCCCGAGCGCTCGGATCATCGGTCGCCTCGTCGACGTCGACGGGCCCGTGACGGGTTGCGAGGTGCTGATCCACATCATTGAAGGGCCGCAGGCGACCGCAGTGATCTCGGGTGCCGACGGAGCGTTCACGAGTCCGTTGCTGTCGCCCGGCCGTTACGTCGCGTCGATCCGCAGTACCTCACACGCGGTCCAGACGACGACTCCGATCGCCCTCGAGGTCGGGGCGACCCACGACCTGGGGACGATCCGGTTGTCGGAGGGCGGGTCGCTCCGGGTGCACCTGATCCCGCCGCTCCAGGCTCCCGATCTCCGGCCGACGGTTTGGCTGGAGCGCGCGAACGACGGCGACGCAGTGTTCGTCCACGTCGCCGACGACGTCGCATCGGCCACTCGCGTCGAGCCCGGCACGTACGTCCTCTCCGTGACCGACGGTGGCGTTCTCGCGCGCGCCGTGACGTTCGACGTCCACGATGGCGAAGAGACGAAGCTCGAACTCGCGCTCGAGGTCGCACCGGTCGTGGCGCTGCTGCGCATCGACGTGCCGTCGATCGACGCCGCGACCGTTCACTTGCGCATCGACGACGCGAGCGGTCGGACGATCCATGCCGGTCACGCGTTCCGGGAGCGCCGCGATCGCCCGTTCGCGCAACGCGTCGGACTGAGACCCGGCCGGCACCGCATCACGATCGAGGCCGCGAACGGAACCACCGCGACCCACGAGTTCGACGTCCCGGAGAACGTCGACGAAACGACGATCGACCTGTCGTTCCCGTGAAGTGTTCGCCGACGATTGGCCCCGCGTCCACCGTCGCGCTCGACGCGCGCGCAGAGGCCGTGAATCAATCCCTCGCTTCGAGGGATTGATTCACGGCCGAACGCACCTGGTGCCGCCGCCTGGCAATCGCGGGCGAGTCCGGCGGTTTGCCGCCGCGAACATGAATCCACTGCCATGGGGGGCAGACCCGTTCGGGTCCTCCCCCGGCGGATTCACGATTTCTCAGTCGAACCGCGTTCCCTGCCCGATCACGCAGATCCCGCCTGGTGAACGCAGGAACTGTTCGGCGTCGCGCTTCGCGTCGTGGCCGATCACGAAGTCCTTCGGGATCACGACGTCGTGGTCGACGACGACCTTCTTCATTTTCGCGCCCGGACCGATCACGGTGCGGCCGAGCAGGATGCAGTCCTCGAGTTCGGCTCCCGGGCCCACCACCGTGTCGACGCCGAGGATGCTGCCGTGGACCGATGCGCCAGCGACGACGACGCCGTCCGCCAACACCGAATCGACGACGTCGGGGCGCAACGATCCGTCGGAGCGGACCTCGGCCGGCGGCAAGCGTGAGCTGACCGAGAAGATCGGCCACGCTCGATCGCGAAGATCGAACTTCGGCGTCTTGCCGAGTACGTCGGTGTGTGCGTCGAAGTATGCGTCGATCGTGCCGACGTCACGCCAATAGCCGGCGTCCGCGCCGGCGCCGTTCTTGTCGCGCAATGGGAACGCGTACACGCGCTGGCCGGTCTCGACCATGTGCGGCACGACGTCCTTGCCGAAGTCGTGCGTACTCTCGCGCTTCGCGTCCCACATGACTTCGCGGACCAGCGTCTCGGTCTCGAACAGGTAGATGCCCATCGAGGCGAGCGCCACGCCGGGGCGTCCGGGGATTTCCTTCGGCTGCTTCGGCTTCTCCTGGAAGCCGACGACGCGCATCGAGCGATCGACTTCGAGCACGCCCATGCGGGTCGCTTCGGCGACCGGCACTTCGATGACGCCGATCGTCATCGCGGCTCCGGTCCGCTCGTGGTCTTCCGCCATCAGGCGATAGTCGAGGCGATAGACGTGATCGCCCGACAGCACGAGCAAGCGCTTCGGCTTCTCGGCCTGCATCAAATCGATGTTCTGGTACACGGCGTCGGCAGTGCCCGCGTACCACGACGACCCGGACCGGAACTGCGGCGGCACCGTGTCGATGAACTCGCCGAGTTCGCGCGGCAGGAACTGGAAGCCGCGCTTCACGTGCCGTTCGAGCGACAGCGAGCGGTATTGCGTCATCACGAAGATGCGGCGCAGCTCGGAATGCACGCAATTCGTCAGCGTGAAGTCGATGATCCGATAGTGCCCGCCGAATGGCACCGCGGGCTTCGCGCGATCGCGCGTCAGCGGATAGAGCCGTTCGCCCTGACCACCAGCCAGCAGGAAGACGAGAGTGTCGCGCGTGGTTACGGCCATCGCCTGCTCAACCTCCCGCGCCCTGACCCGCGTGGCCATCGCGCTCGCCCTTGCGCTTGCCGAGGACGTCGCGGATCTTCGCGATCAACTCGGTGACGTCCGACGATTTCACGACGTAGGCGTCGGCCGCCCAAGTCATGAAGTTCTCTTTGTACGACGAGTACGCCGAGTTCAAGATCACTGGCATCGTGCGGTTGTGGTCGAGGATGCGCTGCAGCACCTCGACGCCGTCCATGCCGGGCATGCGGATGTCGAGCACGACGAGGTCGGGCTTCTCGCTGGCCGCGACGCTGATCGCCTCCCGGCCATTCGTCGCGAGCAGCACGTCGAATCCTTCGGACTCGAGTTCGCTCTTGTAGAGCAGCCGCAGGTTCGGCTCGTCGTCCGCGATCAGGATCCGCGGCTTCTTCACTGCGTCGGCGTCGTCGTGGCCCATGCGCACTCCTGGGCGACCGTCGTTCGTGATCGGCGTGCGTCGTGACGCCTGTCGTCAGGACTTCGGCGGCTCGCGTTCCTCGATGTGGACCCGCCGGGGCAGGACGATATCGAAGGTACACCCGGCCTGAACGTCGGTCCGTAGGGAAATCTGGCCGCCTTGGGACTCGATCAAGCGTTTGCTGATCGCGAGGCCGAAACCGGTCCCGTGCTGCCGGGTCGTGAAACCCGGTTCGAACACGCGTTCGCGTTTGTCCAGCGGGATGCCCGGGCCGTTGTCCGCCACCGTCAGGCGGAACCGGTCGTCGCCGACCAGCGCCGTCTCCACGACGATCTGCCCCTCGCGCATCATCGCGTCCAGGGAGTTGCGGATCAGGTTCAACAACACCTGCCGCACCTTGTCGCCGTCGATGTGGACCGTCTGCAACGCGGGCTCGAAGCGCTCGACGATCGCGACGCCGTGCGTCTCGGCCTCGAGTCGCGTCATCACCGCGATCTCGTGGACGAGCTTCGGCACGTCCACGTCGAGCAGGTCGAGCGTCTGTTGCGGACGCGAGTAGTCGAGCAGTCCCTGCACGATGCGCTCGAGGCGCGCCACTTCGTCCGAAATGACCCGCAGGTAGTCGGACCGCGGATCGTCCGCCGCGATGCCCTTGCGCACGAGCCGCGCGAAACCGCCGATCGAAACCAGCGGATTACGGACTTCGTGCGCGATGCGCGCGGCCATCTCGCCGATGACGGACAGGCGCTCGGATTGCAGCAGGCGTGCCTGCGTCTCCTGCATGCGCCGCGTCAGTTGGTCGAGCTCGTCGACGCGCCGCTCGAGGTTCGCGCGCAAGCGCGAGTTCTCGAGCGCGATGCCCGCGTGGTTCGCGAACACCTTCAACATCTGCAAGTCCGCCTCGGTCACCGGCAGGCCGGTGATGAGGTTGTCGACGATCAGCACGCCGATCGGCTTCTCACGCGTGTTCAGCGGCACGATCGCGAACGAATCGGACTGCAGCTGAGCACACAGCGCGGGATCGACCTGCTTGTTCTCGTCGGTCAGCCGCCCGCGAATGACGTTCTTCGCGCGCCGCGACTTGATCGAGCGCACGAAGGGATGCGCGTCGTCGCTCATCGGGATGCGGAACGAGTGGACGATCGAATTGACCAGGACGTCGTGGCCTTCGGTCGTGCCCTCGTAGCGCGAATAGAGATCGGGCAGCGCGATCGGTTCCTTCGACAGCTTGGTCCAGATGCGACTCGCTTCCTCGCCCGTGCTCGGCCCGATCGCGAGGCGACCCGCCAGCACGCCGCCGTCCTTGTCCTCGTCTTCGACGAGCAACATGAACGCGCGATTGAAGCCGAGCCCCTGCCCCGCCGTGACCCCGGTCAGGATCAGGCGCAGGATCTCGTCGACGCTGTGCGTGGAGTGCAGCAGATCGCCGATCTCGTGGATCACGTTCATCGCGCGCAGCTGGTGCTCGATCAGCTCGCGCAGCAGCACTTCGAGCGTGACGTCGCGACAGATCTCGGACGAGCCACGCGGATGTCCCGCGGCATCGAGCACCAGCGAGCGCGTCAGATTGACGACGACCATGCGTTGGTCGCGCGTCCTGCGCCGCGCCTGTTGGTTCTTCACCAAGCCGCGCTTGTCGAAGTCGCGCGTGAGCTGTTGGTACTCCTGCTTGTCGATCTCCGTGTCGGGGACGAGCAGCGCGTAGTCCTGCCCGATCGCTTCCTCCGCGGAGTAGCCGAACAGCTCCTCCGCGCCGCGATTCCAGAACCGCACTTTGCGATCGAGGCCGAGCCCGAGGATCGCGTCCGCGGAGTGGCGCGCGACCGCCGCGTGATACTCCTGCTCGCTCTCCTGCTCCGACGGCGGGGCCTGCGCTTGCTCCTTCTCGACCAGCAAGACCTCCGACCGCCGGCCGAACGGCGATTGGAACGTCAGCGGGATCACGACGATCTCGGCCATGCGCGCCGGCAGTCCGTCACCGCCGGGACGAGCCTCGGTCAACCGCAACTCGACGCCCTTCTTCGCGCCGACCATCGCCGGACACGGGGCATCGGCCTCGCCGCACGGCTTCGCGCGGCGCCCATGCACGGCCGCGCACAACGCGGGCATCTCGAGATTCGGCGCCAATCCGTGCGACGCGAGGAAACGCGCGTTCGCGTACAGCACCGAGCACGAGATGGTGTCGACGATCGCGAGTCCATGCAGCGAGTTCGCGCCGAGCGGACCGTAGTACGTCTTGAAGAACTGCGCGCGTTCGCGGTTCTGCGCGCGCCACAGCGAGTCGTCGTGCAGCGTGCCGTCGCCGTGCATCAGGCGATCACCTTCTCGAACAGCGTGAGGTACTTCGACGCCGCGACGCCCCACGAGAAGTCGGTCGTCATGCCGCGCTTCATCACCTTCTCGAGCTTCTTCTTGTCCTGGTACAGCGCGCAAGCGGCCTTGATCTTGGCGAGGAACGCGCGCGGATCAGGAGCGTCGAACGCGAACCCATTGCCCCGCTCCGGATCGGTCTCGAGATCGATGACGGTGTCGGCCAGACCGCCGGTGCGCCGCACGATCGGCAGCGTGCCGTAACGCAACGAGTACATCTGGTTGAGCCCGCACGGCTCGAACAGCGACGGCATCAGGAAGAAGTCCGCGCCGGCTTCGATGCGATGCGCCAGCGGCTCGTGGAAGCCGAAGTAGACGCCGAACTGATCCGGCCGCGCGCGCTGGAGTTCTTGGAACAAGCGCTGATACTTCTCCTGGCCGCTGCCGAGCACGAGCACGCGGACGTCGAGCTTCGACAGTTCCCAGGCGACGTGCGCGATCAGCTCGAGCCCCTTCTGTTCGGCGAAGCGCGACACGATGCCGAACACCGGCGTGTTCGGCGCGGCGGCGAGGTTGAAGTCCGACAACAGCGCATCGCGGCAGGCCTTCTTGCCCGCGAGTTGCTTCGCCGAGTACGTGGCCGGCAAGTGCTTGTCGGTCGCCGGATCCCATTCCTTCGTGTCGATGCCGTTCAAGATCCCGAACAGCACGCCGCGTCGATCGCGCAGCAGGCCGTCGAGGCCGTTGCCGAACTCTTCGGTCTGGATCTCCAGCGCGTAGCGCGGCGACACCGTCGTGATCGCATCCGCGTACGCGATTCCGGTCTTCAGGAAGTTCGCCGCGCCGTGGAACTCGAGCGGCGACAACGGGAAGAACGCTTCCTGCGGGAAACCGACGTCGAACAGCACCTTCGACGCCGCACGCATCGGATGCGCCAGGTTGTGGATCGTCAACACGTGGCCGACGCGGCGCCGGACGCGCGCCTTCAGCACGGTCTTCAGCAGCGCGGGCACCAATGCTCCGTGCGCGTCGTGCGCGTGGATCAGGTCGGGAGTGTCGATCAGCGCCAGCTCGGCGGCCACGCGCGCGAAGAACGCGTAGCGCTCCGGGTTGTCGCGATACCCCTCCTTCGTCTGCGGGTCGTCGTAGACGCCGGGGCGATCGAATGCGGCCGCGTCGTGGACCAACGTGACGGTCACGCCGTCGGCGCGCCGCACCCGTTGCAACTCGACATCGATCCGTTTGCCGGCGTAGTCGAGTGCGATCGAGCCGACCGGCTCGAACCCCCACTTCTTGCGATCGATGCTGCGGTATCCGGGCAGCAGGATCTCGACGGTGGCGCCGCGCTCCGCCAAAGCGGTCGGCAAGGCGCCGGCGACGTCCGCGAGTCCACCGACTTTGACGTACGGAGCGGCCTCGGCCGCGATCGAGAGGATGCGCATAGGGACGCGGAGTGTACGGCCGCGACCCGGGCGCGTCACTCGGCGCGTAACCGAGACGCAGCGTCTTCCGGCGCCACCGAGTTCACGAAGACCCCGCTGCCGAGCTCGAACCCGCCGATCCGCGCGAGTCGCGGCAGGATCTCGAAGCGCCAATGGTCGGGCTGGTCCGGGTCCGGTCCCATCCCCGCGTGGAGCACCCAGTTCATCGCCGGATCGCGCAGTGCACTCCGGATGCGGAAGACTACGTCGCGGACGAGTTCGGCCAACTCGACGTCCTGTTGGGCGGCGTCGCGCAGGAATGGCTGCGTCGGGTGCGCGAGCGGTGCGATCCAGACCTCGAACGAGAAACGTGACGCATAAGGCGCGTACGCCACGAGGTTCGGGCCGCGCGCGATCACGCGCGAGCCATCGGCGATGTCACCGGCGATGACGTCGCACGTCAGGCAGCGACCGGTCGCCGCACGGTGACGGCGCGCGTTGTCGTGCATCCGCGTGATCGCGGCCGTGGCGTGCGGCAAGCCCACGATCTGCGTGTGCGGATGCAGCAACGACGCGCCCGCCGGCGCGAACTGGTTGCGGAAGATCGTCACGTGCGGAAAGCCACTC
This sequence comes from Planctomycetota bacterium, assembly GCA_052034255.1. GTDB lineage: Bacteria > Planctomycetota > B15-G4 > B15-G4 > JADJEK01 > JADJEK01. The sequence goes on from JBPOIU010000017.1 coordinate 18,631, forward strand.
GCCGTCGCCGCGCGCGCGCGCTGGCGGAATGCGCCGATCAGTTCGGCGAAGTGCGGAATCGAGTAGTCCGCGGGATGCGCGCCGTGATCGGGGGTCTCGACGACGACTTCGTGCGTGCCGTGCGCCGCGGCGCAGCGCTCGGGCGTAGGCGGAGGCACGCTGGGCGTCGCGCTGGGTCGAGGCTGCACGATCGGGAACAGATTCGTCACCACGCGCCAGCGCCACGCGGGGCCGTTCGCGGGCGAGCCTGGCTCGCGCGCCGCGAGGACTTCCGTCGTGGTGTCCTGTTCGTTGCCGACGCAGAACGGACAGCGCTCGCCGGGCTTTGGTTGCTCGGCGACGGTGCGGAAGTGGCTCGGTCGACGCTCGCGATCGCGCGCGATGACCACCCACTCGTGACGGATCGGATCGAAGCGGGCTTCGCTCACCGCGCGGCCTTCGCGATCAACCGCCCGCGTCGGGAATCGCGGTCGTGTCGCCGGCGAACAGGCGATCGAGGATCGCGCGCAGCTCGGCCGTGTCGTCCGCATTCGCGATCGGCTCGGTGCCAGCGTTCTCCGGCACGCCCTCGACGTCGAACGAGAACCGACGCAGCGCGCCGTCGCGGATCAAGTCGATGTCGAAGTGCGTCTCGCTCGCGCGCGCGGCGAGCGCATCCCACAGCTCGACGAAGTCGTGGATCTCGACGCCGTTCAGCGCCTGGATGTCGTCGTTGACGCGGAAGCCGAGGTCGCGCAGCGGCGAGTCCTTCGGCAGCGACGTGATCGAGAGCACGTAGCGCTGCCGGTTGCCGTCGTAGACCTTCGCGAAACCGGCCTGCCGCGTGACCAGATCGATGCGACGTGCGCCGAGGAACTTGCGGCCCGCGGCCGTGATCACACGCCGATCGCGTCCGTGGGATTGCGCGATCATCCCGAGCACACCATCGCCCAGATCGCGCGCCCGTGGCTGTTCGGCCTCGGCGATCGCTTCCACGCGCTGCGCGAGCAAGTCGCTCGGAGCGGCTTCACGCACGCCGTCGCCTTGCGGCGCACCGCCGTGGATCAACTCGCGCAACACCTGCGCATCGGAGTCGAACGACGGCTCGACGCCGGGCACCAAACGAACTTCGCCGGGAAGGGACACGATCCAACGCACCTGCCAGCGCACCGCGCCGAGCCACTCGCCCGATGCCGTGTCGACGAGGCCGGTCGTGTAGTCGTTCACCAACGTGAAGTCGCGCGTATCGCCGAACGAGCTGTGGTCGAGATTGATGCTCGGATAGATGGTCTCGGTCGCGAGGAAGCTGGTGTCGACCCGCGAGCCACCGAGAGGAATGCGCCCGTTCGGCGAACGGGTGGTCGGATCGAGTCGCCAACCGAAGTCGCGCACGATCACGCCGCTGCGGATCACGCGATTGCGGACGCCTTGGACGAACTCCCACGACCGACCGTCGGGCAGTCGTTCGCCCTGGAACGCGATCACCACCGCGGTGGCATCGGCGTCCTTCATCCGAAAGCCCTCGAGCGCTTCCGATTGGTAGAGCACGAAGCGACCGACGCGCGACAGCATGCCCTCGGTGACGGGCTTCACGTTCGCGGCGAGTTGCGGCGCGTGGTCCGCGAGTTCCGCCTCGGTCACTTCGTGTCGGAACAACTGCGACAGCTCGACGGCCTCGGCCTTGCGCAGTTCGCCGAGATCGCGCAAACCGGGGACGTCGCCGATACCCCGCAGCATCTCGACCGTCACGTGAGCGCGCTCGTCGACTTCCTCGACGCCGGACACGAAGCCGTAGCCCGCGCCGCGACCGTCGCCGCCGATCGTCGCCGCGATGCGCAATGCCTCGGCTTCGATCGCGCCTTGCATCGGCTCCTTGCCGACGCTCTTCTCGCGGCCGACCAGGGCCTCGGTCTTCGCGACCGCGTCGGCGACGTAGGCGTCGATCTGCGCCACGTAGCGCTCGCTCTCCGCCGCACCGAAGCCGCGGAACGCGCGCTCGACCGACAGCAGTTGCGACGGTGGCGCCAGAGAGGCGAGGTGCGTCTCGAGCTCGATGCGGATGTCGTCGAGCTGTTTCGTGTACTTCGCGATGACCGCGTTCATCTCGCGGTCCATCCGATAGAGCAGTTCGGCCTTCTCCGCGGCATAGGACTTGCCGCGGCGCGGGCCCTCCTCCGCCACCGGCTCAGGCTTGGGCGTCGCGTTGTAACACGCGCTCAGAGCGATACTTGCGAATGCGATCGACGTGGCGAGACGCTTCACTTTCGTTCCTTTGCGCCAGTCTTGGCGCGCGCGCTACGCGACGGTTTCTTGAACATGAACGACACGACTTCCGAGAAGTCGGCGACGAATTGGAAGGCGAGTCCTTCCCTGACTTCGTCGTTCAACTCGTCGATCTGCGGTCGGTTGCCCGCGGGCAGGACGACCGTCGTCATCCCGGCGCGCCGAGCGGCGAGGATCTTGTCACGGATACCGCCGACGGGAAGCACCTTTCCGGTCAGCGTCAGCTCGCCGGTCATCGCGGTGCGGGCGCGGATCGGTTGGCTGGTGAACAGGGAGGTCAGCGCCGTTGCCAACGTGATGCCCGCCGACGGCCCGTCCTTGGGAACCGCTCCGGCCGGGACGTGCAGGTGGACGTCGAACTTGGTCACGTCCGGACATTGGATGCTCTCGCGCGCGCACAGGCCCAGCACGTGGGACAGCGCGATCCGCGCCGATTCCAGCATGACGTTGCCGAGCATGCCGGTGATGGTCAGCTTGCCGTTGCCGGCGATCATCGCGGCTTCGACCGACAGCGCCGCGCCGCCGACCGGTGTCCACGCCAACCCGATCGCGATGCCGGGACGATCCGGTCGCAACGGGACTTCTTCTTGGAAACGCATCGTGCCGAGCAGCGCCGACAAGTCCTGCGGCTTCAACAAGGAGTTCTTGGCGCCATCGCGAACCGCGATCGTCGCGGTCTTGCGGCAGACGCGCGCGATCGTCTGCTCCAACGCCCGCACGCCGGCTTCCCGCGTGTACCCGTGGATCAACGCCAGCATCGCCGAGCGCGTGAACCGAACGCTTCCGCGCTTCAATCCGTGGCGCTCCACCTGCCGCGGCACGAGGTAGCGATTCGCGATCTCCACCTTCTCGTTGGCGGTGTAGCCCGAGAGTTCGATGACTTCGAGGCGATCGATCAGTGGTTGCGGGATCGTCGACAGCGTGTTCGCCGTGGCGACGAACAGCACGCGGGACAAGTCGAATGGCAGCTCGAGGAAGTGATCGGAGAACGCGTGATTCTGTTCGGGGTCGAGGACCTCGAGCAGCGCCGACGCCGGATCGCCGCGGAAGTCGTTCCCGAGCTTGTCGAGTTCGTCGAGCATGAACACTGGGTTCGCGCTGCCCGCGGACTTCAAGCCCTGGATGATCCGGCCCGGCAATGCGCCGATGTAGGTGCGGCGATGGCCGCGGATCTCCGCTTCGTCGCGCATGCCGCCGAGACTGACGCGGACGAACTTGCGGTTCAGGCAGTCCGCGATCGAGCGGCCGAACGAAGTCTTGCCGACTCCGGGCGGGCCGACGAAACACAGGATCGGACCCTTGTGGTCCGGCTTCAGCTTGCGGACCGCCAGGAACTCGAGGATGCGCGTCTTGACCTCATCGAGCCCGAAGTGGCCTTCGCGCAGGATCTTCTCGGCTTGGTCCAGTTCGATGCGATCGGTCGTGAACGTCGACCACGGCAAGCTCGCGACCCACTCGAGGTAGTTGCGGATGACGCCGGCTTCCGGCGCTTCGAGCGGCAACAGCTTCAACCGCTCCATTTCCTCGTCGACGCGCGCCTGGATGACCTCCGGCAGCGTCTTGCCTTTCAAGCGATCGACGATGCGCTCGATCGCGACGGTCTTGTCGTCCTTCGCTTGACCGAGCTCTTTCTGGATCTCCTTCAACTGCTCGCGCAGGAAGAAGTCGCGCTGCTGCTTGTCGACGCGCGAACGGATTTGTTCCTGGATGCGCTGCCCGAGCTCGAGCAGGCCGACCTCGCGCGTCAACGTGACGAGCAGCGTCTCGAGCCGCGCTTGGACGTCGAAGGTCTCGAGCAGACGCTGGCGCTCGGGCGTCTCGCGCACGAAGTAGGTCGCGGCGAAATCCGCGAGCGCGCGCGGCACGTCGATGTTCGCGGCGGCGAACTTGAACTCGTCCGGAAGCGCGGAGTCGGTCGCGAGGATCTTCTTCAACTCGGAGCGCACGAGCCGCGCCATCGCCTGCGTCGCGTCCGTGTTCGCGTTGGTTTCTTCCGGATACTCGACGCGCGCGATCACGAGCGGTTTCGTGCGGAGGAACTTCTTCACCTTGAAGCGGCGCAGACCACGCACGACCAACGACGGCGTCCCATCGGGCAGCTTCAGCGTCCGCAACACGCGGGCGACGCAGCCGACCTCGGCGAGGTCTTCCGGCTCGACGTCCACGTCGCTGTCCGGATCGCGCGGCTTCTTCGTCAGCACGATGCCGACGAACGCCGATTGAACGCCGATCTGGTCCGCCACACGCCGCGCGAACGCGGACCGCAGCATCAACGGGACGACGAGGTCGGGGAACAGCACGACTTGCTCGTGCGGCAACAGGAACAGGTTCGCCGGCGGCACTTCCCCGGCCGAGACCAGCGCGCCTTCGACACCGCTGTGCTGATCCTGGGATTCCGCCATGACCTCGGCGATGACTTCGGTCGGGAACTGGCCTTGGGGCACGGCGACTCCGTGCTCATCCGACTCCGCCGACTCGTCCGCCAATGCGTCGTCGCGAGGGTCCTTGTCCGTTGGATCGTTTGGGTCTTCGGGCTCCGCCATACGGAGCCACTCTAGCAGCCCGCCGCGGACGCCCTGAAGCCCTCAAACCTCGATCGCACGCCGGCCGCTCTACTGCCCGACGACTTCGCCGATCGAGTGGTACCAGTGGTAGTAATCACTGCCGGACACGTAGCCGGTCAGGTAGCCGTTCGGGTTGCTGTCGAAGATGTCCTTCGCCCGCTGGCGTGCTTCCGGTCGCCCGGTGATGCGGTAGACGATCGCCATCGCGGAAGCGATCCACGTGTTGACGCCGTTGTTCGTCGGCTTCGGGTTGTAGATCCCCGGGTCTTCGACGTCGATCGACTCCTTGAAGATGCCGTTTGGCTGGACGCAGTAATCGAGCATGAAGTTCGACACGTCCGAGAGGACGTACTTCGCCTGCGGATCGCCGGTGTCACGCCAGTAGAGCGCGAGCCCGTACAACCCGACCGCCATCTGCCACACCACGTCGTAGTCGTCGCTCATGTTGTGGCTGCCGCCGCCGTAGATCTGGCGCGCGAGCCAGTGATACGTCTTGCCGGTCTTCGGTGACGGACCCTTGCCGCGGTAGTTGTCGACGGACTGCACGATGGTCTTCGCGCGATCGAGCAAGCGCGAATCGCCGGTCACCGCGTACATCTTCATGATCCCGCGCAACGTCCAGCCGATCGTGCGCGAGCTCTGGAACTCCTTCGTCGGCGAGATGAAGGGCCACGTGGTGACGGCTTCGCCGATCTTCCGCAGCGCGTCGTACGCGTTCCAGGACCCGGTCAGCAGGTAGTACTCGTAGAGGTCGTCGACGACGAAGTGCTCGGAGTCGAAGCCGTTCCATCCATGGCCGCTCGCTGGGATACCGACCTTGTGCGGATCGAGCGTCGACGAGATGGAGTTGCGGCCGAGCTTGTCACTCGACGAACTATGCGGCACGCCTTCGTGCAGGTACGTGCCGGGATGCTCTTCCTTCTTGAAGCCGTCGATGTGGTACGTGCGCAGGTCCATCGAGTGCAGTGCGAACATCTCGTTCAGGATGAAGTGCGAGCGCGCGCCGCTGGTCACGAAGCGATCGAAGAACGTCAGCTTGTTGCGCGGTGAACCCGTGGTGTGCGTGTTCTTCGCGGGGACCGATTCCCCGAAATCGCTCCAGCCGAACCAACCCTGCGACTCGAGCTCCGCGTATTCCGTCGCGAGCCGCGAGTCGGCGTCCGACTTCATCGCACTCGTCGTCAACGACGTCGAGCGCAGATCGCCCTGGTCGCCCCACGCCTTGGTCGCGCGCAGGTAGGCCAGCGGGACCACCGGCAACAGCGGATTGGTCTGTCGCTTGGCCTCGAGGCGAGCGTTGTATCCGCCCACCGACGTGTGGAACACGTAGACCATCTCGTGCGTCTTGCGTTGCGCGTCGTCGAGCCAATGAAGGCCCTGGAACTCCGCCGGCCACAGATCGACCACGAGCGAGCCCTCGGAGTACGACCGCAGCGCGTACGGGTAGTTCTCCCACGGATAACGCAGCGCGACGAGGATCCCACGCGTGGCGTCGCGCAGATCCATCCAGCCTTCGGCCTTGTCACCGGCCGCCGTGTGCGCGAATCCCGGCAAGCTCTCTGGTTGCAGTCCGCCGTGCGGACCGGCGTACACGCGCCAACCGGAGAATTGCGTGCCCGGCTGGTTCCAATACGCGCCGCCGACCGAGTCTTGCAGCAGGAACGCTTCGCCGCCGCTCGGCACGTTGACGAGCACGTTCGACGTGGTGGACGCGTCCGGACCGAACAGCGTGAAGACCGGCGATTGCGTGTTCAAACGCAGATGCAGCAGCACGCGAGAAAACGCGATGTTGCCGAGGGGATCGGACAGATAGCTGTTGCGCAGGATGTGCTGCACGCGCACCGCCGGCGAGCCGGCGCGGAACTCGAGACGCACGCTGTAGCCGAGGAAGTCACGCCCGATCGTCGTCATGCCCTGAACCGGCTGGTGCAGACCATCGACGCGCACGACCGTGACCAACGGACCGTTTTCCTCGACGACGAACGACGCCCCCGCGTTGTGCATGCCGACGTACGCGCCGCCGAAGCGATCGACGAGCAACGGACCCAGCGAGTCGCCGCCCTTCACGATGCGCTCGCCGGCGCCGTCCTCGAACAGACCGTTCGCGTCGAGGTCGACCCACACGTCGTGGAACAGCGTGAATTGCTCCGGCGACAGATGGAACAGCGCCGCGCCGGTGTTCACGCCGAGCCACGATCCGTAGCCGTACAACGTCAGCGGCTTGGCCGGCAACGCGGGTGGTCCGTGTGCGGCGGTGCGGCGCTTCAGCAGGAACGCCCGCGTCTGATTCGCCGCCAACGTGACATTGAACTTCGCCAGCGCGAACTTGATCGGTCGGCTCGTGTTCGTCGGAACGCCGCGCCAGCGCGTCAGCACGCGCCACTGCGTCGGGATTTCGACGCCGAACTCGTCGAGCACGATCAATTGCGTCGTGGCGTAGATCGACGCGGTCTCGCCGACCGGCACGGACACCGTCACCAGTTCGTTGTCGCGCGCCAGCTTCAATTCGTCCGTGAGCACGATCGGAACGCCGTCACTGAGCTGGTCCGCGCGCGCCGCCGACCCGAAGGCGAGCGACAGCGCGAGACCGCTCCATCGAACCAGGCGCAACGTGTGGCGGAACGTGGACATGGCGCGGGCGCAACCGGCCACGCGAGCGCGCCGGGCACACCGATCTCCGAAAGTCGTCGATCCTCGATCGCGCACGGGCGGCGCAATCGCGGCGCGGCTTCGTGCCGCGCGTGAGGACTACTTCGGATGCGGCCCCGGTCGAATGAAGCGCCGAACCGCGCGATCGATCGGCTCGTGTTTCACGTTGCGCGCGCGCACATGCATGCAGCAATGCGTGGTCGAGAAAACGACGGATCCGTCGACAGCGGCGCGCTGGCCTGCCGGGACGGATCCGTCGATCACTTGTTCAGCGTCGCGCCGGTGACGTGCCACCAATGCCACGCGTCCTGCGCGAACGTCGTGTTGTTCTCGTCGAACACCTTGTTCGCGTACGCCAGGGCCGCGGGCTTCCCCGTGACCTGATACGCCAGCGCAAGGGCGGACGAGATCCACGCGTTGACGCCGTCGTTCTTCGGCTTCGGATTGAAGTCCTGGTGGTCTTCGATCGCGATGGCTTCTTTGAACACGCCGTTGTCCTGGAGACCGAAGTCGAGGATGTAGTTCGACACGTCGGCAATGATGCCGAGCGCCTTCACGCTTCCGGTCTCGCGGGCATAGAGCGCCAAGCCGTACACGCCCACCGCGATCTGCCAGGGCAGGTCGTACTCGGAGTCCATGTTGTGCGCGGAACCGCCGTACTTGTTGGCCGCGAGCCAGTGATACGTCAGCCCGGTGACGTTCGACGGCGTCTGCCCGCGGAACGTGTCGAGGCTCGTCACGAGATCGGCCGCTTTCCCGATCATCCGCTGGTCACCGGTGACGAGCCAGATCTTGACCAGCGCGCGCAACGTCCAACCCGCGATGCGCGAACTGATGATGGCCTTGGTCGGCGACATCGAGGGCCAGGTCAGGATGCCCTCGCCGATCTGCCGCATCGAGTCGAGCGCCGCCGGCGATCCGGTCAGCAGGTAGTACTCGTAGAGATCGTCGACGACCAAGTGTTCCGAGTCGTAGCCGTTCCAGCCTTTGCCCTTCTCGGGAATCCCGGCGCGATGCGGATCGAGCGCGGGATCGAGCGCGTTGCGCCCGAGCATGTCCGTGCCCGGCCATGCCGGCATGCCCTCGGACAACACGGTGTTCGGGTGCTCGTCGCGTTTGAACCCGGCGATGTGATACGTGCGCAGGTCCATCGAATGCTGCGCGAAGACTTCGGACAGCACGAACCACGACTCGGCGCCGCTGACCATGAACTTGTCGAAGTAGGACAGCTTGTTGCGCGGTGATCCCGTCGAATGCGTGTTCTTCGCCCACACCGGTTCACCGAAGTTGTCCCAACCGAAGCCGCCTTCGCCGTCGAACGTCTCGTACTTCTTCGTCAGGGCCGAGTCGCCACTCGCCTTCATCTGCGCGAACGTCAACTGCGGGTCGCGTAGATGTCCGGTGTCGCCCCACGCCATCGAGTTCTTCAGGAACCAGAACGGCACGACCGGACGCAACGGGTGCGTCAGCTTGCGCGCTTCGATCGCGGGATCGAACGTCGCGCCGTGGAACGACAGGATGAACTCGCGCGTCTTGCGTTGACCGTCGTCGAGCCAATGCAGTCCCGCGTATTCCGCCGGCAGGAAGTCGAACAGCACGTGGCCGTCGCCGAGCACACGTAGGCCGAACGGGTAGTTCTGCCACGAATAGCGCATCGCGACCAACATGCCCCGCATGCCGTCGTGGACGTCCATCCAGCCGTCCGAGCGCGAGCCACTCGCGAACGGCGGTTGCGGACGATACGACTCCGGCGAGATGCCGACGAACGGGCCGGCATCCACGCGGAATCCGGAGAACGTGGTGCCGGGTTGATTCCAACTCGGCCCGCCGGAGCTGTCTTGCAGCAGGCTCGCCTCGTTCGGCCCGTTCAGCGCGATCTGACCCAGCGCGGCGCCGCCCTCTTCGCCGCCGAAGCGGACCTTCAGCGGCGCGAGCGGCTGGAAGCGCACGTGCGCGAGGTAGCGCGCGAACCCGATGTCCCCGAGCGGATTCGTCAGGTAGTCGTTGGACAGCGTGTGCGCGACGCGGACGTGCGCGGCTCCCGCTTCGAACGTCAGTCGCGTCGTGAAGCGCAGGAAGTCGCGGCCGATACCGTTCGGCGTGACCTGGACGTGTTTGCCCTCGATGCGGAACACGACGCGCAACGGGCCGCTCTCTTCGAGGACGCATTGCATTGCCGGATCGAACGCTCCGGCGTAGATCCCGCCGAAACGATCGACGAGCATCGGCCCGAGCGAACCCGCGGGCGGCACCACCGTCTCCATCGGGTTCGACTCCGGGACGCCGTCGCCGTCGACGTCGACCAACACCATGCGCAGGAGATCGGCAACGGTCTTTCCGACGACGAACGTCGCCTTGCCGGTGTGCACGACGTACGTGCTCGCGTATTCGACGATGGCGATCGGATCCGCGGGCGCGACGGGCGGGCCGTGGGATTGCGTGCGGCGACGCACGACGTAGTTCCGTGATTGCCCCGCGCCCAACGACACCCGGAAGTGCGCGAGCAAGTAGCGGATCGGCCGGGCGATCGCCTGTGGACCATCGCCCCAACGCATCAGGACTTGCCACTGCACCGGAACTTGGTCGTCCTGATCGTCGATCAGGACGAGCTGTTGCGGCGCCGTGATGTTGAGGTTCGCGGCCAACGGAATGGACATCGCCACCAGTTCGTTCGAACGGGCGAGGCCGTATTCGTCTTTGACCGGAACGATGAAGCCAGGGGAGAGATCGTCAGCGACCGCTGCGACCGTGAGCGCAACGAAGGCGAACGCGGCACGGAGACCGTGCCGGCGCGCGCGGAGCGATGTGGACATGAACCAACCTTGCCGACGAACCGAAGTTCGGCGGGTGCGCAATCACGAGCTTGGAGTCGAGCCGGAGAGAACGAGCGAAGCTCGCGGCGTCGCTTCACGCGCCCCCAACCTGGACGCGAAGCCGCATCGGCCCAGCGCGGACGTGACCCGCGGCTGGACGACTCGTTCGACGGGAGCTCTAGTTCGGATGTTCCATGAAGTCCCCTGGCTCGAAATCGAATCAAACGCGAGGGGCAACTCGAGATGTCGCAGACCCCATGGAACGAATCGTCCGGAGCCGCGGCCGGCGCGCGCTCCGTCGCGGGTGAGCCGCGGACGTCATCGGCGCGAAGTAGGAGACGCTGGTCGGGCCGAGGTCGCACCTCGGCGCGCGTTCACGGCGCGACGAAGCGCTGGAACAGCGAGCGGTAGAGCGGCGCGAGCACGGCCTTCAACGCCAGATCGGCGACGACGAGGCCGAAGCCGAGCCACAGCGCAACCCGCACCGGCCGAACCGTCGCCTTCGTGCGCTTGCGCAGAGCGATCGCCGTCAGCGCGGTCGCCACGCAGATGAAACCGACCACGCGCACCATCGCGTACGCCGGCCATGCGAACGGCGCGACCAACCACGGCGACTCCGCGCGCACGAGCAACGCCACGACGTAGGCGTTCATGTAGTTGAGCAGTGCCGCGCCGAGCACGAGCCCGAACAACCCGCGCGACACCAGACACAGGATTGCGAACGCCAAGAAATGCGCCGCGTGCTGCGGCATGTAGATCGCCGGGCTGCCCTCTTGGCCGATGCCCGTGCGGATCCAATGGAACATGTCCTCGCGGTAGGTCCGCGCGTTCCAGATCAACGCGTCGGCGGCGACGGCATTCGCGTCGGCGACCCACAGGTATGCGATCGTGAACACGCTGGTCGCGAGCGCCCACAACAGCGCGACGCGGACCGTCGTCCTGATGTCACCGTCGATGACGGAGGCTTTGAACTGCGCGTAGAACGGCAGCACCATCAGCACCGGCACCAGCGCGAACACCAGCGATCGCGCGGCACCGTCGCCCACTCCCATCGCGAGCCACGATCCGAGCGCGAGCACGATCGGCGCCGACAGTGCGGCGAGAACCGCGTGCGCGAACGGATTCATCGCGCGCCGCCTCGGGCGTTCAGCAGACCCTTCTCTTTCATCCACGCGACCGTCCGTGCCAACACGTCCTGCCACGGCGTCCAGGAGTAGCCCAGTTCACGGCGCGCGCGATCGGAGCTGTAGGCCCAATCGTGACGCGCCGCGCAGGCTTTGCCCTTCGACAGCATCACGTTCGCGCCGGTCAGCTTCCAGCGCAGCTCTTCCAGCGCGCCGCCGACGTCCACCACCCAGAACGGCAGCGACAACCGCGGCGGTCGAGCGCCACCGAGACGGTGGTATTCGCGCAGCAACTCGATGACCGAGACGTTGTCGCCGCCGATCAGGTAACGACCGCCCTTCGTGCCCTTCTCGAGCGCGAGCAGATGCCCCTTCTTCACGTCGTCGGTCGACACCAGGCACCACAACTTGCGGCCACCTCCGGGCAAGCCCGGCAGTCGCCCTTGTTCGAGGTCGAGCAGCGTGCGCGTGATCAGGTTGCCTTCCGTCATGTCGCCGGGGCCGAAGATGAACCCCGGCAACACCGACACGACGTCGAGCCCTTGCGCGACGTGCTTCGCGACCACGGCCTCCGCGAGGAACTTCGTGCGCTCATAGTCCGTGCAGTAGCGCGGCTCGCGCGTCCAGCTCTCGTCGGCGACGCGTTGCGGCGCCCGATCACTCGGCCCGATCGCGAAGAACGACGACGTGTACACCACGCGCTTCACACCCGCTTGGCCCGCGAGGCCGAGCACGGAGTCGAGCGCCGCGACATTCACGGTGTCGAAGATCGAGCGGTCCTTGACCAGCTCCTTGACGACCGCCGCGCCGTGGAACAGCACGTCGACGCCGCGCAGCGCTTGCTCCATCGACGCGCGATCTTCGACCGAACCGCGCACGAGCGAGACGTTCGGGACGTCGAGTCCCGACACGTCGGAGTTCGCGCGCGCGAGCACGCGGACGGGCTCACCGCGCGCAGCGAGCGCGCGCACGAGCGTCTTGCCGAAGAACCCGGTGCCGCCGGTGACGAGGATCATCGCGGCTCAGCCGTGCTCGAACATGTACGCGGCCGCGAAGCCGACCTGCGCGATCATCATCATCCGGTACATGTGCGTCCACGACGGGTGGTTCTCGGTCGTCGCGAGCTCGTCCGGGTTGCGCAGGATCAGATACACCGTGTAGCAGCCGTAGGACGCGAGCAGCAGCCCGAGTCCGATCAGCAGCGTCGGATGGCCGGACAGCACCGGCGTTCCGTCGGCACGCTTCAGGAACACGCCGAGCGGCAGCAGCAGCCACGGCACGATGAAGAACGGACTGATCTGGTACGCGGCCGAACGCACGCCGTACTTGATCGGCAGCGTGATGCAGCCGGCGGCCTCGTCGCCCTTCATGTCGGCGAAGTCCTTGGTCGCCGCGGCGCCGAGCAGGAACAAGAAGAAGATGCCGCCGATGTACCAGGGCTCGATGTCGGCGAACACGCCGGCGACGCACGACCAACCGCAGACCTTCAGCAGCATGCCGCGCGGGACCGCGATCGTGAATTGCGCGGCCCATCCCCAACGCTTCGTGCGCAGCGGCGGCGCCGAGTAGATGTACGTGATGATCGCGGCGACCAGCACGATCCAGAAACACTCGCGCGCGAACAGCGAATCCTCGTGCAGCGGCTTCACGAACCACGCGGCCGTCAGCGACAGCGCGTACAGCACGCAGAACAGCACGATCGTCTCGCGCTCGGTGACGAGGCCCGCGGGCAGCGGACGGTTCGGCTTGTTGATGCGGTCGTTCTCGATGTCGTAGAGCTGGTTCAGGATGTTCGACGCCGCGTTCAGGTTCGCGGCCATCAACGATCCCATGAGGATGAACCAGCCGAACGTCGCGAGGCGCCCGTCGCTGTTCAAGTACTCGAAGAACCCCTGGTGCGCGTGCGCTGCCAACGCACCGATGCCGGTGATCGCGCCCGAGATCATGCCGAGCAGCGGCGGCAGCAGAGTGAACGGACGCGCGTACTTCCAATAGATGCCGAGCTTCTTGAGCACGAATGACCTCGAGCGACGGGACGAAAACGAACGGACGAGGGATCGACGACGCGACGAGCGGTCGTCAGTGCGGCAGCAACCAGAACAGCAGCGCCGAAGCGCCGCCGCCGATCACGGTGTTCGCGAAGTTCACGACTTCGTTGTCGATGTTCTTGACGCCTTCGATGGTGGCGCCGATGTAGCTCTCGGCCGTGGTGCCGATGAAGGCGCCGAGCACCACCGCGACGAAGCCTTGCCAACCGAACCCGGCGCCCATCATCCAGAAGCCGAGCGCGGCGATGATCGCGGAGGCGACCACGCCCGCGACCGTGCCTTCGACCGACACGGCGCCATCGGTGCCGACCGGCACGCGCTTGAACGTCGTGATCAGGAACGGGGTCTTGCCGTAGAGCTGACCGAACTCCGAACCCGTGGTGTCGGACAGCGCCGTCGCGAATGCGCCGAGGTATGCGAGCACGAGGTACGGCACGATCGCGTGGCCGGAGCACAGCAGCATCGCGACGCACATCAGCACCGCGAAGCCGCAGTTCGCGACCGCGTGCTTCGCGCCGCGGCGGCCGCCTGCTTCCTGCGCGACTCCGAGCGCCGCTTTGCGCGCGTAGCCCATCTTCGACAGACCGGACGCGATGACGAAGAACGCCAGCAGCACGGCGTATCCCGGCCACGACACCGCGTAGAAGATCGTGGTGCCGACGACGAGGCCGGCGACGACGCCAGTGATGCCGACGACACCCGCGAAGAACGCGGCGATCGCGATCACCGCGTTGACTCCGAGTCCGGTCAGAAACAGGTTCCAGTCCACGTTGATCCGAGGCTCCGTGGGGCGCGGGCGCGCGTCCGTCAGATCGGCAGCAGCGCCGGCAAGAACGCCATCGCTGCGCCGGAGGTGATCGAAACGGTCAAGTTATCATCCAACCGCACCGGAAGGCTCTCGGCGATCGCACCGATCGCGGCGCCGATCGTGCAGATCCAGATCGCACGGATCACCGACAACTCGGCCATGATCGGCTGGCCGTCCCACACCGACCAGAGGGCATCGGCGCCCGCAACTCGTTGCGTGTACAGGAAGAACAGCGCCGCGGCCGGCGCCGCGGTCAGCAGGAATCCGATCGTGCCGGCCCACGACTTCGCCGGGTTCCACGGCAGCTTCACGCGGCCGTAGCGCCGGCCCAGGATGTTCGAGAACGCGTCGCCGACCGCGAGCACCGCCCACGCGGCGGTCGCGACCTTCAGCGGCAGCAACGCGACCAGCAGCAGCACCGCCACGGGGTAGACCCGAACGCCGTTCAGGAAGCGCTCGCCGTCGCGGCGGAACAGCTTGTCCTTGCCGGTCAGCGGCAACACGACCCAGTTGAAGACGATCGCACCCAGGCAGATCAGCGCCGCCCACCGTGAGCCCAGGTACGGGACCGGCAACGCGAACAGGATCACGCCGAGGTGGACCAGCTGACGGCGGAGTTCGAGCGAGATCATCGCGAGATGTATCCGTTCTGAGCCAGGAACTCGAGGAAGCGCTGCGACGAGTCGTCGGGATCGACCGCGCCCTCGTCCGATTTGAGCCCGAAGGCGGCGACGACGCGCGGCGCGAGCGTGCCGCGCGCGTCCGCGGCGAACCAACTCACGTCGGCGCGCGCGTCCTGCTCGCGCGAGCCGGGCAAACCAAGCGCGAACGCCAACGTCGGAGCGATCGACTCCGGCGCCACGACGTCACCGTCGGGTTCACCGACGTGAGGCCCTGCGACCACGATCGCGCCGCGCGCGGCGGCGGAGCCGCTCGAAATGCCGGGATGCGCGATCAGCACGACCCACGCGTCGTCCCCCGCCGCGCGCGCGAGTTCGCCGATGAAGCGATCGAGGAAGCGGTAATACCCCTCGAGCACGCGCAGTCGCGCATCGAGGCGCGCGTCGGAGCGCGCGACGTTCCGGCGCAACAACTCGTTGCGCAAGATGTCGAGCCCGGTGAGCCCGACTTGCGCGTACGCCGGCGCACAACGCGCGATCTGGTCGAGCGCCGCGGCGTGGACGAACGCGTCGTAGAGGATCGGACGCTCGACGGCTTGGTTGCCGACGAGCCCTGCCGCTTCGAGCTCGGGCACGTAGGCGACCGCGGCCTGCAGCCGATCGAACAGCGCGTCCGCGTGCTGCATCTCCTGCGTGGGCAGGAACGCGGCAGGATCCGGCTGCGCCGGCGCGTGCCGTTTGGCGGCCGCCAATTCGATGAACGCGCGCTCCGACCAGGTCGTGGTCTTGAAGTCGGCCGCCGGATGCGTCGCCCAGAAGTTCACCGACGTCGTCGGCAAGCCGGCGCGCGCGGCGACGTCGGACAAGCGCATCACGCGCGACATCGACCCGAGCATCGGCACTTCTTCGGTCAGATCGAGCGCACGCAGCACGAAGCCGACGATCTCGAGGAAGCCGGTGGCTTCGAGACTCGGATCGAGCGCTTGCGACAGTCCGAGCACGCGATTGCGGTAGTAGGAGTCGATGCGGTGGCGCTCGACGGACAGCCCGGTCGCGACGGTGGTCCAGAACGCCGGCGGGATCGCGTCGCCGCCCGACGCCAGCGGTCGTTCGAAGCCCCGCGCCGCCAAACCCTGCAGCTGCGGCATCCAGCCGTTCGCGACCGCGTCGCTCAGATTCGCGTGATCGAGCCCGTCGATCGCCAGCAACACCACGCGGGGCACGAGCGGCGCTTCGACGGCGATCGGCTCACCGACCGCGGCGAACACCGCGGGTCGCACGCGCGCACCGGACTGCACGACGAAGCCCGCCGCGACCAACGCGAACAGCAGACCGAGTCCCCATGCGAGCCGCGAACCGCGCACACGCACACCGACGTGGAATCCGGGGATCGTCGCGAGCACGGCATACGCGGACAGCCGCATCACGTGCGCGACCCACCACGCGGCCAGCACCGAGGTCGCCGCCGCCGCCAGTTGGAACACGACACCGGGCCATCCGAGACGCTGCTCGATTCCTGGACCGTAATGCCGCCAGAACAACGCGAAGTACGCGAGCGCGAGCACGAACGCGGCGATGCCACAACTGCGCGCGGCGAGTTCGGCCTTGTCGACCGCGTGATGGCGCCAACGGAACAGCGCGTACATCGCGATCGACGCGCCGACGCCGAGCACGAACGCGACGACCATGCCGAGCACGACGAACAGCAAGAACACGATGCCCGGATCACCCTGCGGCTGCGCGAACGGCCGGGTCGCGGCGAACACGCCGGAGAACAGCAGCGCGACCAGCAGCCCGAGCACGACCCCGACGCCGAGTCCCACGCGCAGGTGCGTCCGCCACGCCGGGCGACGGCCGAGATCGCCGTCCCCGACGAAGAATCGCGACAGCGGATTCTCGAGGTACCCGAGCTGCTTGA
Organism: Planctomycetota bacterium; assembly: GCA_052034255.1. Classification (GTDB taxonomy): domain Bacteria; phylum Planctomycetota; class B15-G4; order B15-G4; family JADJEK01; genus JADJEK01. The sequence continues at coordinate 35,437 of JBPOIU010000017.1, forward strand.
GCTCGGCCCGCACGAGATCGGCGTCGGGAGTCGGAGTCGGTTCGCGCGAAGACGTCAACGCATCGTCCTCCAACGGATCGTGAAGACTGACGAGGGACTGCCGCCTCGCAACACGTGGTCGGGCCGAGAGCTTAGCTAGCCGTCGAACACAACCACGCCGCCGCGCACGACTGCATCCGAACCCGCGACACGCTCACCGATCCCGATCTCGGACGTACGCCGCCAGTTGCTGCAGTCGATCCGCACGCTTGCCGAACAACCCGAGCGCCGCGCCCGCCGTCGCGATCAACTCGCGCACCAGCGCGCGCGCCGGCTCGATCCCGGCGATGTCGACGAACGTGGTCTTCGCGCGGTCCTTGCCGGCCGGCTTGCCCAGCGTTCGGGCATCACCCTCGACGTCGAGCAGGTCGTCCTTGACCTGGAACGCGAGCCCGAGGTTCTTGCCGTACGCATCGAGCGCGGCCAGCTCGGCCTCGTGCGCGCCACAGAGCAACGCGCTGCCGCGCAGCGCGAGCTCGAACAGCCGCCCCGTCTTGCGCCGATGCACGAACTCGATCGTCGCCAGCGACGCGCCGGCGCCCATCTTCGCGAGATCGGCCCATTGCCCGGCCGCCATGCCATCGGCGCCGACGGTCGTCGACGCCATCGCGATCAGTTCCGTCGTGACCTCGCGCGCGACCTTCTCGCGTGCGCAGCCCTGGGCGATGACCTCGGTCGCGCGCATCAACAGCGCGATCGCCGCGAGAATCGCCAACGCTTCGCCGTACTTCGCATGCACCGCGGGCTGTCCGCGCCGCGTCGCCGCGTCGTCCATGCTCGGCAGATCGTCGAGCACGAGGGACGCGCCATGCACGAACTCGACCGCGGCCGCGAGGAAGTCGACGCGCGCGGGCGGCCGTTTCAGCAGCTCCGCGGCTTCGAACACGAGCACGGGCCGCACGCGCTTGCCCGAGCCCGACAACGCGTAGTGCATCGCGTCGAACAACTCGGGCGCCTGCGCCGAGCGCGGCGGCAAATGGCGTTCGATGGCGTCCTCGACCAGCGCCTTGCGCTCGAGCAGGAACGCCGGCGGTGTCGGGGACGCCTTCTTCGCGCTCATCGGATCGGCGAGCTCACTGCGCGAGCTTCAACGGCGTGCCGTCCCACTCCGGCGGCGTGGCGACTCCGTAGAACGAGCAGATCGTCGGCGCGATGTGCAGCAGGCTCGGCTCGGCCTCGAGCGCCATCTTCTTGTTGCTGAAGAAGATGCCCTTCACGAGGCTCGGATCGACACCGCAGTGGTCGCCGGTCCAGGCCTGGTCGTTGACGATGATGCCTTGGTTGCCGATCGCATCGCGCTCGAACCCACCCAGCGTCGACTGCCACGACGAGCGGTACCCGACGCCGAAGCCGAGCACGATGTCGCCGGGCTCCTCGGAGTACGGGCCGTTGTAGATCTTGCGCCCGGCGTAGGCCCGCAACGCGATGCGCGCTTGATCCCGCTTCTGGTCGAGCGAGCTCTCGAGGCGCGCACAGATCTCGTCGACCGTGGCGTCGAAGTCGGCGGGAGCGACGATGCCGCCGGTCTCGCGGGTCTTCTTGTTGATGTAGATCTTGCCGAGACCGATCGCGTACGCCTTCGTGCGCGCCCAGTCGACGTACTCGAGGTTGCCGGCGGTGTCGTTGTCGATGATCTTGCCGACGTCGACCGTGCCGCCGGTCTTCAGTTCCCCGGTCGTGTCGAGCTTCGTCAGCATCTCGGCGCGGTTGCTCCACGTCTCTTTCTGGTCCTTGAGGACCAGATACCCCTCTTCCCACAACCACACGTTCAGGTTCACGCCGTAGCGGAACGGTTCGAACCCGTGGTCGGAGACGACGACGAGCCGCGCGTCGGGGCCGAACTCGCCCTTCTCGATGCGCGTCATGACCTCGCCGACGATGCGGTCCATTTCCTTGTAGGTCTCGACGATGCCGTCCTTCAGCGGGAAGGTGCGGCCGTACGCCTTGACCAGGCGATCACGCAACAGCGAGCCGTCGTCCGCCTTCGTGTCGTACTGCGGATGCTTCGGATCGATGAAGCGGAACAGCAGGTGCCCGGCGCGGTCGGTCACGGACTCGACGTGGAACAGCACGTCCCAGTCCTTGTTGTTCAACTCGCGCTCGAGCTGCTTCGTGCGCCACTTCAGCGTGAAGTCGAGCGAGTCCATGAACGCCTGCTCGCTGATCTTCCCGTCCTTCAGCGCATTGGTCCAACACGCCCAACCGATCGTGTCGTACGTGCCGCAGTCCTCGGCGATCTGCGCCGCGAACTCCCGCGGCCACGAGATCGGCAGGATCGGCGGCTGCCATTCCGGCGAGATCGAGATCGGCGGCACGAACAGATCGAGTCGGCGGTCTTCGTTCTTGTCGATCATGCACTGCGCGACGTGGATGCGGCCGACGGCCTTCAGCTTCAGGATGCGGTTCAGTTTGAACGTGATGTGGAACCAGTCCGACCAGCCGCCCATCTCGACCGTCTGCGTCTGGCCGTCGATCGTGATCGCGGCCTTCTTCGCCGCGTAGTCGGGCTTGATCGCCATGTCGACTTGGACGCGATTGCCCGACTGCTTCCACGCCTTGTATTCGCTCTGGACGCGACGCCGCTCGTCCTCGAGCTTCGACTTCGTCGCCTCGTTCATGCCCTGCTCGTCGAGTTGCGCGTCGAGAGCGTCGAGCTGCACCTTGAACGGCTGCTCGACGGCGAAGTTCTCCGGGCCGTTCAGCTTGGTCCGGATCACGCCGTCCTTCTCTTCGTAGACCTTGAAGACCTTGCCGCCGGTCTCGGTCGAGTTGCCTTCCGGCTTCGAGTATTCCCACTGGTCGTTCGTGTAGATCGACCACGAGCCGGGACCGCCCTGGACGTCGGGAACGAACAGTCCACCGAGCAGCTTGACGTTTTCGTTCGCGAACGCGGGGAACGCGGCCGGCACTTGCAGTCCGGTGAAGCGCACGCCCGATTCGCCGAGGACGTCCCAGAACGGCTTGCCCTGGCGCTCGTTGATCGGCACCGGAACGCGCGGCGGGATCGAATCCGTCAGCACCTTCATCGCGGTGCCGGCGGCGACGCCGAACAGCAGCGAGACCAACAGCGCACCGATCTTGCCGAGCCGGAACACGAAGCGGAACAGCACGAACGCGACGAGCAGCGACGCCACCGCGAAGATCACGGTCCACTTGCGCGCAGTCGCCGGCACTCCGAGCGAGAACACGAAGCGCTCGGCTTTGGTCAGCCCTTTCACGTAGTCGCCGACCGTCTCGGGGGCGACGTAGCGCTTCTCGACGCCCTGCAGCGCGGGCATCGGAACTTCGCTCTTCGGGTCGATCTTGCGGCGCACGAAGTCGCCGATGTTCGTCTTGCCGGGGTTCGACGCGGTCTCGAGCACCGCCCACGACACCGGCGACTGTGCCGGGTTCGCAGTCACGAGCGGGGAATACGTGCCCTGTTCGGACAATTTCTTGAGGTTCGGCAGGTGGCCTTCGGCCATCCACTGGGAGGTCAACTCGGCGTCGACTCCGTCGAATCCGAGCAGGATCGTCTTCGGCTTCGAGCTTGCGTTGGACTGACCCGACGAGTCGCTGGCCCACAGGCCGAGCGCACCACCGGAAACCGCGATGCAAGCAATTGCGAAATATAGACTTCGGTTCATTCGAAGATCCTGCTCAGGGGCTACGGAGAGCGTGCGATCCGACGCGCCGCGCGTGCTGTTTCGCACGCGTGCGGGGCGGGTGACCGTACGGCCGAATCGAACCGGTTACGTTACCCCCCGGCTGCGGCACCTGCCAAACGGCGAATCCCGCCGCACCAGGCGGGGTTTCGGTCGCCCGGCTAGTCTGCACCAGAACGTCGAACCGCGGTTCCCTTGGCAATGACGAAGTCCTGGCTGGCCACACTGTCGTTCGCGGGCGTCGCCGCGCTTTGCGCCCTGGGTTTCGTGTTGTTCCGCGCGGACCCGCCGGCGCCCCCCGTCGTCATCGAGCGACCGGCCGCGGTGGATCGCCCACAGGCCCCGTCCGTCGAGGAACCGTTGCGCGCCACCGCGCCGGCCCCCGCGCGCGACAAGACGCTGGACCGCATGCAGCGCCAGCTCGACAACTACAGGAAGGTCAACTCCGTCGGCACCGGCACCGCGACGCTGCACGGCAAGGTCATCGATGCGATCTCAAAGCGCCCGGTCTCGCAGTACACGATGGCGATGGCGAAGACGACCGACGGCGACTTCCGCGGCATGATCGACGATCCGCGCAAGACGCAGGTCTGGCACAACAAGCTCGGCACCTTCACCTACCGCGACATCGCCGAGGGGTACTACAACCTCCACATCCGCGTCCTCGGCTACGAAGACCTCGTCGTCACCAAAGTGGAGGTCCCGGTCAAGGGCGACCTCACGTTCGAGCTGTCGCGCGGCGCGTACGTCGAAGGCGTGGTGCAAGACGACGAGGAGTCCGGGGTCGGTGGGATCGACGTCCGCCTGCGACCGATCGCGCTCGACGATCCGTCGGCGCAAATCGTCGCCGGCTTGCAACACACCGACGATGACGGGCACTACCTGTTCTCGATGGTTCCGCCGGGCACGTACGAAGTCGCGCTCGGCAACAAGAACCTGTCGCCGCAGGGGCCGCAGCAGATCTACGTCGCGACCGGTCGCGGCTACACCGTGAACTTCTTCGTGCCCGAACAGAACGACATCACGATCACGGTGCAGGACGCGAAGGGCAATCCGCTCGTCGGTGCGACCGTCAGCTTGTGGAGCGGCGACGGCGAAGGAGTGATCCGCGGCGAAACCGAAGAGACGGGCGAGGTGAACCTCTATCCCGTGCCGCCCGGCGAATACACGATCAAGATTTGGCGAGCCGAGTACAAGCGCGTGGTCGAGAAGCGCACGCTGAACGGGGTCAGTGACGAAGTCGAATGGACGTTCGTCCTCGAGCCCGATCCGCGCAACTACGAGACGGACCTCACGCCGGAAGAACTCGAACGCCTGAAGAACGGCGAACGGCCGGACGAAGTGTTCGGGCCGAAGAAAGGCCGATGAGGAGCTGATGCGCTCGCCGCGGCGCGAGAAGCGCGGCGGCGGACGCCGATCGGACCGCTCGCGTCACTTCGGGATCGCCATCCCCTTCACGATGCAGTCGAACACGATCTCGCCGTCGATCGTGCCTTGCGCGTCGAACACACCCGACGTCGAGCGCATCTTCTGGGGACGACACGCGAGGTAGAGCCGCTTGCCGGGCACGACGACGCCGCGGAAGCGGACTTCGTCCAAGCCCGCGAAGCCGAAGAAGCGTTCGCCCGACGCGAGCATCACGCGCTCGAAGAAGTACCCGCAGAGTTGCCCCGCGCTCTCGACGATCAGCACCCCTGGCATCAGCGGTCGGCCGGGGATGTGGCCTCGCACCCAGAACTCGTCGTCGCGGACGTCGTGGTAGCCGACGGCGAAGCCGTTCTCGCCGGGCTCGAACGCGAGGATCCCGTCGAGCAGCGCCATCTCATGGCGGTGCGGTAAGACCTTGTAGATGTCGGGCTTCGCGATCACGTCGCGGCTGAGATCGAGTCGAGTGAGATCGACGAGCGGGGTCGCTTGGGGCATGGGAGCCGTCGCTGTTGCGGATCGAAAGCGCGCGAAGCAACCGATTCGGACGCCTGGGGTCAACAGCTCATCGATCGTGAACACAAAGAAACCGCCCGGATGCCCACGCGGCACCCGGGCGGTTCATCGGATCGGCTTCCCCGGCTCATGCTCTCGGAACGATGAGTGGGCACCCGTCTCGTTCAAAAAACACCAAGTTCAACGAGTCGGGGAAACCATGTCTGTCTTTGGACACGACCCTCCCTGGCAAGGCCCGTGCCATCGTGGACGGGGCACGGATGCGGTCTGGATGCGGCGTGAAAACCCCCGTGGAGCGCCGTAAACACCGAGTTTCGGCTCCACCGCCGCGCTGCGACCACCGCTAGGATCCGCCCCTTTCGTCCCGCGTGTGCGGATTCGGCACGGAAGCTGCCATGTTCCCCATCCTGTTCCAGATCGGCGACTTCAAGCTCCACGCGTTCGGCGTGATGGTCGCGCTCGGATTCCTGGCCGGGCTGTGGTTCGCGACGAAGGAAGCTCGCCGCACCGGGTTGGTGACCGAGGCCGTCGTCAACGACCTGTTCTTGTGGCTGATCGTCGGCGGCATCGTCGGCGCGCGCTTGCTGTACGTCGCGATCCACTGGGAGAAGGACTTCGCCGAGGAACCGATGCGCATCTTCCAGATCTGGAAGGGCGGCATCGTGTCGGTCGGCGGCTTCTTCGGCGCGTTCTTCTTCGGCTGGATCTTCTGCAAGAAGAACAAGGTCCGCTTCCTCGACCTCGCCGACGTCTGCATGCCCGGAGCGTTGCTCGGCCAAGCGATCGGCCGCATCGGCTGCTTCCTCGTCGGCGACGATTACGGGCGGCCGGCGCCGGGCCTGCCGTGGGCTGTCACGTTCCCGAAGAATCCGGACTCGCTGCTGCCCGAGCGCTGGCAGGGCGTGCCCCTGCATCCGACGCAGCTCTACATGCTGCTGAAGGCGTTCCTGATCTTCCTGGTGCTGGCGTGGGTCGCGTAGCGCCCGCGCTTCGCGGGCCAGGGGGGGTTCGTCGCGCTGTTGCTCTATCCGATCGGCCGCTGGATCTGCGAGATCTACCGCGGGGACGAGGCCGAGCGCGGGATCTGGTACGGCCTGTCGACCGCCCAATGGACGCTGATCCCGGTGTTCGTGCTCGGGCTCGTCCAGTACGTGCGCGGCGCTCGCCGTTCGGCGTGAACGCCGGCGCTCACCGCGACGTGGCGGTACGACGCTCGGGGCGCAGCCGCGAGAAACGATCCAACAACCGCCGCAGCGCCTTGAACAGCTCCAGCGCGTCGAGAGGCACCGTCAGTTGCGCGAACACGCCGGCACGGCGGCCGTCGACGCGGCGCAACGCGAGGTTCGCGGTCTGCGAGAACGCGATCAGCGGCAGGTCGGCCGCCAGGCGCTCGATGTCTTCCCACAGCACGTCGACCGAGCGCTGACCGCTCTCGATCGGCACGATCCCGAAGTCGTAGCGCCGGCGCCGCAGCATCGCGCGCCCCTCGTCGACCGACGTCGCGTCGACGTCGATCGCGCCGAACGCCCGTAGGGCCGCGACCACGGGGTCGCGGACTTCCGGATCATCGAGAGCGACGAGACAACGCATGGAGACACCTCGACAGCGAGCGGGACAATCGTTTTCCTCTCGGCTCACGCCCCGGGTGTCTTGAGGACCAATTCGCGTGATCCAGGCGGGAATCGACGAAGCTGGCTACGGACCGCTGCTCGGACCGCTGGTCACGGCGCTCAGCGCGTTCCGAACGCCGCGGGCGTCGAATCTCTGGGGAGCGCTCGCCGACGTCGTCCTGCGCGAGCCCGACCCCTCCGATCCGACCAGGATCGCCGTCGCGGATTCCAAGCTGATCTACCGGGCGGGCCACGGGCTCGCCGAACTCGAGACGTCGGCGCTGGCGTTCTGCGCGTTCGCGCATGGTGGTGCGCCGCCCGCGACGGTTCGTGAATTGCTCGAGCGGCACGGCGTCGGCGCGCCAACGCCCATCGACTCGTTGCCGTGGTACGCGGAGGCGATCGATCGCTTCACGCTGCCGCTGGTCGCGGCGCCGGAGCGCGTCCGAGCCGTCACCGAGCGGCTTCGCGTCGCCGCGTCGCGCGCGCGTGTCGAGCCCGTCGCGCTTGCGGTGCGTGCGGTCTTGGAGAACGACTACAACGACCAGTGCTCACGGCTGCAGAGCAAGGCTCGCGTGTTGTTCTGCGCGAACGTCGACCTGCTCGAAGCGCTGCTCGCGCGCGCCCGCCAGCCGGCGGAGCGCGTGCGTGTGCTGTGCGATCGGCACGGCGGGCGCCAGCACTACGCGGACCTGCTGCAGGTCGCGTTCCCGATGCGCGCCGTGACCACGAAGCGCGAGTCGGCGCCGCGGTCGTCGTACACGGTCGGGACCGGCGACGACGCGTTCGACGTCGAGTACGCGATCGGCGCCGAGGCCTTGGCGTTCGAAGTCGCGCTGGCGTCGATGCTCGCGAAGTACCTGCGCGAGCTGTTCGTCGAAGCGCTCAATCGATGGTTCGTCGCGCGCGTGCCGCACCTCACGCGCACGGCCGGGTACTACACCGACGGGCTGCGTTTCCTCGGGGACCTCGAGCGCGAAGGCGCGCTGTCGTCCGACGAGCGCATTCGGTTGGTGCGCGTGCGATGACGCGCGCGGAGCTCGTGCGGTCGCCGCGAACGGTGTTTCGGAGACGATGCGCGGCCACGCGCGCAACCACGGAGGATCGAGGGATGAGTGCGTTCACGCGTTTCGTCGGCGGCTTGTTGATGGCGGTCGGAATGACCGGTTGCGGCGCGTTCGACGGGTGGCTCGATCACGGCGAGCCCGAACTCGTGATCAAGGACGGCGCGGCGCAGCGCGACTTCCGGTTCACGTACGTCGCGAACCTGCCGAAGGCGCCCGCGGGAGCGAAGCGGCTCGATCTGTGGTTGCCGTTGCCGTCGTCGACGGCGGCCCAGCGCGTGACCATCGAGGACATCGCGACGCCGGTCGCGTACGGGCTCGCGACCGACCCCGCCACGGGCACGCGCATGATCCACATGACGTTCGCGGACGACGCGCTGCGCGAGACCTCGATCGCCATCACGTGCCGCGTCCGCTCGATCGAGCGCAAGCGCGACGACGAACGCTCCGCGTTCACGGATGCCCCGAAGCCGCGCGACCTCATGCCGGACGCCTTGGCGCCGTGGAACGCCGGACCGGAAGCAATGGCGAAGGCCGCGGCCGGGCCGACCGAGGATCCGCTCGAAGCCGGCCGCGCGTTCTATCGCGCCGTACTCGACCACATGCGGTACTCGAAGGACGGCACGGGTTGGGGACGCGGCGACGTCACGCACGCGTGTTCGGCCGGGTTCGGCAACTGCACGGACTTCCACTCGTTGTTCATCGCGATGGCGCGTTCGCGAGGGATTCCGGCGCGCTTCATCATGGGCTTTCCGCTGCCCGAGACGCGCGGCAGCGGCGAAGTGAAGGGGTACCACTGCTGGGCCGAGTTCTGGGTCGACGGCATCGGCTGGGTCCCCGTCGACGCGTCGGAGGCCGACAAGCACCCCGAGCTCGCCGACTACTACTTCGGTTCACTGACGGCGGATCGCGTCGCGTTCACGCAAGGCCGCGACCTGACATTGGTGCCGCCGCAGCAAGGCCCGCCGCTGAACTTCTTCATCTACCCCTACGCCGAACTCGACGGCGTCCCGTTCGACGGGGTGACGCGGTCGTTCGCCTTCGAAGACGTGTGACCGGGCGCGTGCACTGCCCACCGGGGTTCAGGTACGCCTTCGCGTGGCCAAGCAGCCCGTTGAAAAAGCCTGCCGGCATTCGGCCGGCTGCGAACGAGCATGGCTTCGTTGCGGCTCCTCGCCGTACTTCGTTTCAATACGCCTCGTCGCCGCGCCTCGCCCTGCTCGTTCTCGCTCGCCCGACTGCTCGGCAGGCTTTTTCAACGGGCTGCAAGGCACGCCGTCGGCCCGCCCGGCGAACTCGACCGCGAGCACTGCTGAAACGCCCGCGCATTCGCGCGAATCCGCCGGAGTCCAAGCTCAAGACGCACGCATCCGCCCGCCGAAAGGTGCTGCGGTGGAAGGCGTCATGTCCCAACTCCGATTCCGGCGCGTTCCCCGTGCGCGTGGTCTCTCTCCCCGACGAGTTGCACGAACCGCATGACTCAGCCGATTTCGACTCCGACCGACGAGCTCGCCGCGGACGACGCGCGCGCAGTGCTCGATCAGGCGCCGTGCGCCGTGTTCGTGCGACACGCGAGCGGTCGCGTGCTGTACGCGAACGTCAGCGCGCGCACGTCGCTCGGGATCGACGAGGCGGCGCCCCTGTCCGAGCTCACGCTGACGCGCTTGGTCGGCGAGGGCGAGCGCCGGAACGAACGCCAAGCCGCGTTCCTCGCGCTGTATCGGCGCGAGCCGCGCGCACGCATCGACGCGAACACGCAACCGCTGAGCGCTGACCGCGAAGCCTTGTTCGTCACCGACGAGCGCACGCTGACCCGCGACCCGCCCGAGCCCGGCAGCCGCCGTCGGTTCATGACCACGCGCGTCCTGGCGGCCGACGTCGTGCGCCGCGTGCGGCGCCACGCGGGCAAGGTCGCGACCGAACCGGTTCGCGCCCAGCATCGCCTGCAGCGCGGACTCGAGGGAGCACGCCTCGTCCAAGTCGACCCGGTCGGCATCGCGCAGCTCGTGCTGTCCGGCATCCTCCTGCTCGCCGAATCCGACAGCCCGTGCGCCGGAATTCAGTTCGCGCTCGTCGGCCTGCAGTTGCGCATCGTCGTCGAAGGTGAGCCGTCCCGCGCCGCCGGCATCTTCCCGGACCTCCGCCGCCAGACCGCGCTCCTGCGCTCGATCCGCCCCATCCTGTCGGAGCACGACGCCACGTTCTCGGTCGAGCGCGACAAGCGCGGCAGCCGCCGCGTCGTCGTCAGCCTTCCCCTCGCCAGCTGACCAAGCCCCGCCCCGGACCGACCCGCCCGGCCACTAGGGGTGACCGTACGCGTCCAGGCACATCGGTTGTCCGTCCGGGCACATCAGTGACACCGACCCCGCCGCGCCGTGCGTTTGCGACGCCCCGAACGCAAGCCGGAACATCCCGCCGCGAAGCCCATCTCCCCTCTTTTCTTCCGTCCGACCACCGCTAGGATTCCCGCCCTTCCGCGCGATCGAACGACGTGCGGGGGTGTAGCTCAGTTGGTTCAGAGCGCTAGCCTGTCACGCTAGAGGTCGCGGGTTCAAGTCCCGTCACCCTCGCCACTTTTGAAGTCGCAACCCCGCGCACAGTGTCGCAACTGGCGCGGGGTTGTGCGTTTTCGGGGGGAGCGGATTCGCCAGGCGTCGCATCGCGTCGTGCGGTGACTGCAGCACCGTCTGCAGCACGGAACTGCAGCACCGTGTGCAGCAGCCCGTCGCCGTCCCCGGTCCCCGTCGCGCGCTGCGCCTCGGATTTGCCGGCATCGGTCGCGATGTCGGGGAGCTTCGCCAGCGCGGCCGCCGTGTCGACGAGTTGCAGCGCGGTGTAGTGCTTCAGCGTCGTGCGGTAGTCGCCGTGGCGCATGAGGCGTTGCGCGAGTTGGGGAGCGATGCCTTGGAGCGCCAAGCGGGTTCCCAGCGTCGTGCGGAGCGCGTGCAGGTCCGCCGTGCGTCCTTCGGCGTCGACGAGCGGGATCTTCGCTTCGACGAAGTCCGCGCGCCGGTCCTCGTTCGTCACCGCGACCGGGAACACTCGTGCGCTCGGGAGCGCGTTCGTAGGACGCATGGCCTTCAACGCCGCCGCGAGCTGTTCGTGCATCGGGAGAACGTCGGTGCGCTTCGACTTGCCGTCGCGGATCGTCAGCGACGCCGCTGCGAAGTCGACGTCGCCCCACGTCAGCCCGACCAAGTCCCCGCGACGAAGCCCGGCATGGATCGCCGCGAGGTACCACGCGGCACGTCCTCGCGCTTCGGCAACCCCGATGAGGCGTCCGAGTTCCTCCGACGTCAACGCGCGCCGGACCTTGCGACGGTCCGCGTTCTCGTCGAGCTTCGGCACGAGTCCGCTCAGACGCTTGTCGGGGGTCAGTCCATTGCGCTCCGTCCACGCCACGAACGCGATGATGTCAGCCCGATGCGCGTTCACGGTCCGCGCGCTGACCGCCTTCCGCACGGTCGCCTTGGCATCGTTCAGCTTCGGCACCGTCAGCGAGCGCAGGAAACGCGACACGGCTTCCGCCGTCACCTCGGACAGACGCAGCAGCTTCGAGTCGTCGAGAAAGCGCGCGAGGTGCAGGCGCTTGTTCTCGACGTGGAGTTCGTCCATTCCCGCCGCTTGGCAGTGCGCGAGGTAGTTCTCGACGTGAGTCGCCAGCGGGGTTCGTTCCCCGGTCGCGAATCCGTCCGCGCGTGCGTCGATCACCCCTTCGCGTCGAAGCGCGGCCTCGGCTTCGAGCTTCGCGAGGATGCGTTCGGCCGCGCGCCGGTCGGAAGTCTTCGTCGAGACCTGCCGTCGATCGCCCGCGCCGTCAAAGAACTGTGCGACCCACTGTTCGCCACGCTTGAAGAGGGTTCCCATCTCAGGACTCCTTCCGGCTCTTCGGCTTTCGCTTCGCCACGAGTTCCAAGCCAAGTTCCTTCGCGAGCGCATCGATCGTCCGTGTCGTCACGTCGAGGCCGGACATGAACCGGGACAGTCCGCCTTCACTCACACGCGTTCTCTTGCAGAGTTCGTATCTCGATATGCCGCACCCACGGATGATCTGCCGCAACTGATCGCTCACCTTCATGATCGCACCGTATCCGAGTACCTGCGAATTGTAAAGCATTGGCCGACTTCAACCGTCCCAAGAGTCTCAACCGACCAAGCGTCTCAGCGTGCCGAACGTCACGCGTCCGACGTTGTCGACGACGCATTGCTTCGCAGACTGTCGCCTTCCGAAGTATCGCGTCGCATGATCCCAGCGGCTTCCGGGTCGAAGAAGAGCGTCAACTCCCCCATACCGTCTGCGCTGGGATCCTTGGCACTCTTGGACCCTTCCGGTAACTCCCACCACCATTGATCGTCTCGACGCAACGCGCGGACTCCCATCTCCTTCTTCGCGCGAAAGCACGTGTTGCGGCTGACCCCCTCTTCCTTCGCAAGCTTGAAGATCTCGGTCGACGGCATCGGTCCGGACGCAAGCAGTGTCAGGATCAAGTCCTTCGCGTCGCCACGCTTCGACTGCTTGCGTTCCGTGCCTTGCTTCTGCAGAGCGGAGTCGGCGCAATCTTCGATCGGGTCGAAGTTCCAAACCAAGAACTCGCGACCGATCGAGTCCGTGTTCCGGGTCCAAGCGATCGGTCCGGCCGCTCCGCCGAGGTTGCACTTCAGCAGCAGCAGAAGTCGCCGCTCTGCAACCTCCGGGTCCTCCACAACAAGCCACGCGATGCGAGCAACCGCGGCAATCGCGATCGATCCGCCGATGCGGTAGATCGCTGGCCTACTGCCCTTGTTCAGGTGCGCGACGAGCACGATCGCGACGCCGTATTGACGCGCGATGTGCGCGAGCCTGCCGAACACGGGGCGCAACTCGTGGTCTTTGTGAGCGTCTAGGTCGCCGAGATAGGCCATCAGCGGATCGAACACGACAAGCCGAATGTTTGGGCTCACCGCGAGCAACGCATCGAGCTTGTCCAGGTCGTCGGACAACGTGATCCACGTCGGCCCGTCTGGACCCGGCGGACACGGGTTGACGATGTGCACCTTCGACGGATCGCCCTTGGCTGCATCGATCCGGGGTCGAATCGTGAACTCCGGCGCATCTTCAGAAGAGAGCAGCAGCACTTCGCCCCGAATGGGGTTCGGCATGGCGTCGTCTGCGATTCTCTCACCCACCGTGACGCGAGCTGCGACCTCCATCGTCAGCATCGACTTGCCCTTGCCGGGATCGCCCGCAATCACACTGATCGCGCCCAAGGGGATGCGACCAGTCCACAACCACGAGACGGGAACGGGTTCGATCTTGTCCAACGTCGTCAGGCTCAACCCGTGCGCTGCCGCGGCTTCGGCGCTGACCATGCCGGCTAGGCGTAGACGAATCGCGACATCATCGAGACCGGCCGCCACAAGCTGCGCGACAAAGTCCGCCGCGTCGCCCTTCGCCGGAGCTTCGTCCCACCGGATGAATCGGATCGACTTCGCCTTGCCGCGCAGTGCCGCCGCGATCTCGCGCATGTGTTTTTGACCGGGCGCGTCGTTGTCAGCCCACAGGACGATGTCTGCGCCGTGATGAAGCGCGAGCGTGCTTGCACTCGGACATTTGCTGGCACCGCCAACAGTGCCAAGCGCAAGAGTGCCAACGTCGAGCAGTGCCTTGGCACTCTTCTCGCCCTCACAAATCACTCGCACCGTGTCGCTGGGAAATGCCCTGATTCGCTCCGTGCCGAAGAGCGGCAGGGTGTTCACGTCAAGAGTGCCAGAGTGCCAAGTCCCTGAGGGAGTCTCCCAGCGGTAGCTCTTGGTGCCGTTGCTGTAGTCGAGACGGACCTTGACCGCGACCGTGTTGCCGTCGACGTCGCACACGGGGTAGCGCGTCTCACTTGTGACGGACCCCTTTGAGCGCTTCGAGCGCGGCTCGTTTGCCGAGGGCTGCGCGACGAACAAGTCCGCAGTTTCGCACTCCAGCGCACGGAGTACGTCGTCAACGGTGCAGCCGGTGAAGCAGTTGAGCAGGGCCCGTCCGTCCGCGCCGATCGTGACACTGAGAGACGGGTTACGGTCCCCGTGGGCATGACTTGGGCCCGGACAGTGGGTGTTGTGGCCGGGTCCCTTCCACAGGGCGTTACGGGCCCGCAGGGCTTCGATGACGCGTGGCTCCGTCACTTGGGGCCACCCTTCGTCCGGGCCGCAAGCCAAGCCGCTAATGCGACAACGGGATAGAGGACCTTGCGCCCGGCGCGAACGTGCGGAACTTCGCCACGGTTCGTGAGGGACCACAAGTGGCGTGGTGACACGCTCAGCAACAGTGCGGCTTCACGCGCCGTTACGGCGAGGGCTGGGGGTTGCGGGGCAGCGTTTGACGACGTCGAAGATGCGGGGAGCTGCGGGGTATCGAGGGGGTTCAAGGGGCGTTCTCCGTAGCGTGCAGCCCCGTCCGCCTTCATCGTCGAAACGCTCGCAATGCTCGCGTCACGCGCCAACGATCGCGTCGGCTAGCGGCTCAGTGCTGCACGGAACGTCCCCAAGCATGGTCAAGCGACGTGCAGAGAACCGCACACTGGAACGCGCATTCGACGCTCATTCGTGAGTTCGTCACTTGCCGGTCTTCCGATCGTTCCTCACGCGCACGCGCGCGCGGACCTCAGTGATTAATGAACGGATCGGCGACACCGAACCCGCACGGCTCGTCGCGCCGGCACAGTTGACGTTGGCGAACCCACCAATTGGCCGCGGCACGAGGGAGCAGAACGCGCCGGGAGCATTGGATGCGTCAGCGCTTGCGCTTTCGCTTTGGCGCGGCGAGCTTCGGCCTCGGTGAGGAAGCGGGCGAGAGCGCCTTTGCTCCCGGGTCGGACGGCTCCGCGATCTTCCAGTTTCCACGTCCTGCAGCGACGATCAACGTCCCTAGCGCGGGGTGTGCGCGCGGCAGGTGCCGACCGGGAGAGAATCGATCGTCTTGGGACTCGCACGCATCGGCAAGCGAACTCTTGTCGACGCTGCTTCGACCGAGAACCCACGCTTCCAAGAGCGTCCTAACTATGCGGCGTGCCATTCCCGGGGGGAACTCGAACTTGTTCGTCCCCCACCAAACCGCTCCGTAGTCGGGAGTCCACTTGATCCCGCGCACCTCGATCAAAGCGCCGTCCAGATTCGGCGGAATCGTTCGGGGCGGCTTAACGCGGTGATTCGGCAGGGACGAGATTCGGCGCAGCCGCGCGAGCGACACACGGGCCGCCTCAAGCGACACGGCGTCATACTTGCCGTCCACGATCGCGAGGAAAGGGTCCGGATCGAGTTCGGCCACGTGATAGGCGTTCAGGATCGTCGCCTTGTGCGCGCGGAGCACGAACACGAGTACGACCTCGCCCCGCGGCTCGCGTAGCGCCAACGACATAGATTCGCGAATGCCCCGAAGCGACGACGGGTCTCGTCGCGCTGACCTGATGCTGTCGAGCATTGCGAGGGTCAGCCGGTCTCCGCGCTTCCGCGCCTCGGACTCTTCCCGCTCCAGGTCCGCGTCCGTTGCTTCCCGAACGTTTTCGAGCACAGTCGCAGCGGTCGAAACGTGGAAAAGGGCCACGAAGTCCATCGGCCGGACCGGGACGAACCGGAAGTCTGCTTCGACGAACTTCCACGACTCCACGGAGATCGTCGACGCCCAGCGCCAGACGGTTGCCGTCGTTGGGCGCTCATTCGGGTGCTGGATGCGCTCGATTGCGCGTTCGATGCAGCGGCATGCGAGTCGTGCTGCGCGTATACAATCGGACCCCTCGGCTTGGATTTGCACGGGCTCCCTCCCTCGGAACTAGCGCGTTCCCACACGCAGCGGGCCCGGAATACGATCCGGCAGAGTTCTCAGTCCCGACGCTGCCCCGCAGCTTCGCTCGGGCGCTACTTCGGGTGCTGAATGTACTCGTTCCGGCGCTGGATGGAGCGTGCCGCCAGTCCGGGACTACGTGTCATGTCGAGCGTGACAGCAGCCAAACGCATGAATTGCTTCGCGAATCGGTGCGAGTCTATGCGACCCACGCCCACAAGACGGTCAGCGAATCAGATGAAGCGCCACCAAGTGGCGCGGTGAAGATCTTGAGTCGACGTCATTGTCTGGGCGGGGGTAGCATCGAAACCGCGTAGGAGAGCGCTTCGGATTGGCGCACCAAGAACCGAGCTACTATCGAATGCTCTATAGCTTATGGTATCGCCACGCCGTTGGAATCTCACAACAGGGTCCGCCAAACTATCTATTTCTGGTAGCTCGAGCTTTATTGTGTTAAGCCCGTTGCGGGCACGTGCCGGACGTAATTCCCGCGCTGCTCCGCTCGTCTCACTTTCGATCTTGGTAATGCTACCGAAGAACGGGCTGCGAGCGAGTCTTATTGGGATCTGCACTTGAGTCCTACGCGCGGATTCCGACGCGCGCCGCACTCGCATCAACAGAACCGCACCCGGACCATCCGTCACAGCGGAATCGGCTTCCTCTATAGACGGAACGGATACTCGCTCGGAGCGGAACAATCGTTCGTTAGTCCCGGATTCGACGCGCCTACGAGCCTCCGACGTCTTGCGACGCACTCTAAGCTCCGATTCGCGCAGGACGTACCCAGCGGCAGTGAGTGCATCTAGAAAACTGTCATTTAGTACGTGGGCAAAGCCGGTTCTTGGGTCGCGCCATTCCGCGAGAGCGCTTCGCGCATCAAGTACCACTTTGTCGTCCGGGTGTGTGTCAATCTGTAGGCCGGCCTCGGTATTCACAAATAGCCCAGCTTCAGTCAGATTGTTCGACCCAACAATTAGCCGCGCAGCAGACAGATTCTGTAGCAGATATACCTTTGGATGAAACGTTGGATTAGCCTCATTATGGTGCACAGTGGTTTCGATCGCACCGTCCCTCTCCAAACCCAACAGCGCCTCAAGCCCCTCGCGGGACGTGTTTTCAATATCGATCCCGACTGTGACCTGAACCCGTCCGCCACGCTGTAGAAACCGTCTCAGCGGAGTCGCAACGTGTCGAGTGCCGGACTGCCGAACCCACGCGACCGCAAATTCGAGATCCTTCCACCCTCCGCTATCAATATCAGAAACTAATGACCGGCCAAATCGATGAGCGATCGGCTGATTATAAAACATGATCGTCCTTCCTCCCAAATGCGCCACCGACTGCGTGACGTACAAGTTACGTCAGTGAGCGCGCCCCATCAGGAAGTCGTAAGGAACCACAGTCTTTGCGGACGTTGGCTTTCGCGGTGGCTTCGCCACAATAATGATGTACTCATGTACGTTCTTGAAGAGGAGATTTGGCGGATACGGATAACTACCAAAGATCGGTCGCTGAGCTCCGGAGGAACCCCACTTACCTCCCGTCCCGTCTTTTGACCAGATTATTTCATTGATGAGCACGAATCCTATTTCGCGTAACATTACAATGAAGTCCGCGGCAAGCGGAAAGGTCAGAAGCCCGTGCTCGGTGTGTTGATTCACATTCGCAGTAACCAAGCAGAGTTTTCGCCCCGACTGAAGAACGCGGAAGCACTCGCGAAAAACCGGCTCGATGTCTGTAAGAAAAGTTGCATATGAGCGCCTATTGCCGAGGTTCTCCCGTCGTGCGCCATAATTGGCCTTGTTCCAATATGGCGGGCTCGTCACTACGAGCGCAATCTCTTCATTACCAATGTACGAAAGATCCCGACTATCGCCTCGCTCCACGTGAAGTAGCTCTTTCGCCCCGAGAACTTCGTTCTTTAGCCCGCGGCATTGTTTATGAATAAGCTCGGCGAATTCCGCGTTCTGTTCGACGCAGTCAATACGCCGACCCAGCGGAATCGCCGCCTGCGCTGTAGTGCCAGTTCCCGCGAAAGGGTCGAGCACCCGCTCACCGTGCCAGCTAAACAGCTTGATAAGGCGCTTCGGGATTTCCACGGGAAACACCGCGGGGTGACTGGGATGCGACGTATTTGCGATCTGCCACACCGTTTTCGTGTAGTCGCGCCACTCCTCCTTGGTAAGTTTGCTCTTCTCTCTGTCTGATTGCGAGATGTTGTTCGACATCTTCAGGATTTCCTTTGGGTGGCGAGCGCTGAATACGCCTTGCGCCGACGATCATCGGATTCATCCACAATCGTCATTGACCGCACGAACTCACGCAGCTCTGTGCCGAATTGGCTTGGTAGTCCAGTTGCTTCAATTACTAGGGCATCTGCGCCGTCGCGTATGTCATCGAGCGCAAAGGGGCGATACGCCAGAGTTCGGCGGCCAGCATTTCTGCTCACTACCTGATGAGATTGGAGTCCGTGCCACATTGCATTTCCGACGCTCATGAGTCGCGTACGAACGGAACCAAGCGCGTTGAAATTAAATGGTAGGTTAGAAAGAAAGTCTCTTGTAACGTGAAAGCCGTCTTCTTCCGCATGCCAGAGCCAATACGTCAGACGGCTGCTAAGTACGGCGAGCGCACATAGTGCGTCGCCTTCCGTCTCGAACGCAAGTCTGTGAAGTTTGTTTTGACTCCACTCGTCGTCTGAGTCGGGCACAGACGAGTGCGCGAGAAACACGTTGATAAAGTTATAGGCTGTTGATGCAACAAAAACGCAATGGCCCGACTGCGGCTGCATTGCGGTCTTTGGGAGGCAAGAGTCCGCCCCATTCCAACTAGCGCCGAACGACCCGCGCAGTTGCATCAGGCGCTGATATGCGTCCGCCGCGGTGCGACTCGCTAGTTTTGGAACTCCAGACAGAATATCTGCGTAGCCGAGCGAAACGAACCTAATCGCATTGAACAAGCCCGCCCTATTGCGGCTCGTCCATTTGCGCAGTGGTCCCGTATAGATTCGGGCTCGATGCCCGCGGGCCGGGTCACGCGATGACTCGCGCCGAAGCACGATTGCATTGCGCGTCTTTACGTCTTCGCCGAATAGCGCGTGGGGCTCCCGATCGAAGAACGCAAGTTTCCACGTTCCTCCGCTCTTGGACATGGCTCTGCGACAGTCGCGGATCTGAGCGCGGCTTTGGCATGCTACCGACAACGGCAGTACAAGTCCGGCCGCGGACGCGCCGGGTCGGGCAAGTCGCCACATCAACTCGACGAAGAGCGGATACAAATAGATGACTTGCCCTGCTGTCAGCGTCGACGTCGAGGCGTAGCGCAGTGATTTCGCGTGACGGAAGGCCGACGGGCATGCGCGAGAATACGGCGGATTTCCGAGAACGATGTCCGCTCCACCCGCCAATGCAGGATGGATGCTTTCTAGCAGGTGCGTACCATCGGCGACCGCGCTCACTGTCGGCGACTTGTCGCATCGATTGTCGACCTTGCCAAACGAGAACTCTTCTTGGCTTCGCTCATTCGAGGCCGCGGCAGTTACGGACACTCGCGTTGCGTCCGCGACCACTAGATTTCTACGGAGACTGGTCCACATTTCGAAGGCTGTAAGTCCGCTTTTGTTCCTGTCGATGATGAGTGCGTCCGCCAGCAATACGAACGCCGCTCCGTCGACCGCGAGCGCGTTGATGTCGATTCCAAATAGCGACTCTTTGGCAAATTCATATATGCTTACAACGCGCTCCCGTTGCCTCACTACATTTATTATAGCGCGGAGAAAGACGCCGGTTCCGCAGGCGGGGTCGAGGTAACGCGCTCGTGTTGACGGCTGTTCAATACTGGATACCAACTCTCGAACTATATATTCAGCAACATCCGCAGGCGTGTAATAGGACCCCTGCTCGCGCTTGTTGCGCCGTGCTGTGAGTGTCT
The DNA here is from genome assembly GCA_052034255.1 of Planctomycetota bacterium. Lineage (GTDB taxonomy): Bacteria > Planctomycetota > B15-G4 > B15-G4 > JADJEK01 > JADJEK01. Next base: position 55,472 of record JBPOIU010000017.1, read on the forward strand.
CTGGGTCCCGCATTACGCTAGAGCGACTTCCGGGCCCGTGATGATCGATTACGTATGGAAGCAGGTCGTATAGGTTTGAGTCGTACTCGATTCGCTCCAATTCAACGATTGCGGGATCGATGTTAGCTCTTTCCTTGCTATCGATTCCCTTGAGAGCGGAGCTCGAGGGGTGTCCAATGAACCAAGAGTTCGCGTCGCTCAGGGACGAAGCCCGATCGAGTGCTCCGGTGAGGCGTCCAATCATGCGGATACAGACCGCATTCCAGGCTGCTTTGCGAAGACGGGCCGCGGAATCGAGAGCGCGTGCTCTGTCATCCACTACCGAACCGCCGAGCGTAAAGTGGAACAAAAGACCCGGGTTGTCGGCGAACCGCTTGACGAGGATCTCAACCGCCGATCGAACGTGACGAGCCCGCGTCTCCGTCACAGCCACCAAGGTTCGCCGTGGTGCTGGGATGGACAGTCGGTCAGTCTGCACGCAGGGCGTCATGCGTGGTGGCACTACCGGATTCGCGTGGTGTTTGATCGATGACTTGGACGAGCGCGTACGCGCTTCGACATCAACCGCAAGTGCGCAGGATAGCGAGGCGGTCGAAACACGAACGGCCTTTTTCGAGTATTCGTCTCTGGCCGTCGCAAATGTCTATGGGCAAAACTGTTGCGACGGATTCTGCGAGCATTTCGTGGCGACGCTGAATCTCGTCGGTACTGCGAGGGTGCGCGGCGCAGGTTAGTGCCACCCAGCGTAAGTCGGGACTCAGATCGATGGGACCCTGCAGCTTCGTCTCACCGCCGGAACCGACCCTCCTCCCCTCTGTTCTCCCAGCATCCTCGCAGCGCCGCGCGCTCACGGTCGGAACGAGGCCCGAGAGCCGGACTGCTACGTGTAGCGCAGCGTCGTTCGAGCGCAGCCCGCAACCAACCACGCGACGACACCAAGCACAGCGAGGTTCACCAGCACTAGAGAGCGTGGACGGCAAATGCCAGCGACAACGCATGCGAGAGTAGCCCCGGCCCATATCAAGCACGGGTAGTCCGCTGAGAAGTTGAACCGCCACCCAGAGCCCCATGCCATTGGGCCTTCGAGCATTTTGCAGGTCAGCGACCACCGTTCGGAAGCAGACCCCGCGGACTTCGACGACATGGTCGAGAAGTCTGCGCTCTTCCACTTCAGGTAGTCGAGTCCGATGCCCACGGCGACGATCCCGAGCAGGACCAACACTAAGTACAAGCGACGACGCATGCTCGCTCCCTCCGACTCGTTCAGGTGGACTGTCGGCGAAACTTGCGCCGACGAGGTTCCGACCCGCAGCATGCCGTGCGCTCTGAAACGATGCAAAGAACCGCACGCGCGGCTACGCGTCCTCGGTAAGTCCCAAGATCGCGCCCCGTCGCTTCTGCGGCATCCCGATCAGTGCCGCCAGATGCACAAGCACCCGCGCTCGCTCCGCCGCGTCGAGGCTCGCGAGCGCCGCCAGCACCGCCCCCACTTGCGGATTACTGCAGCACCCAGTGCAGCAGCCCGAATCCGATCCGCCGTAAACCTTTGTGGGATCACCAGAACCGCCATTCCCCTCGCAGCCTGTCACGCTAGAGGTCGCGGGTTCAAGTCCCGTCACCCTCGCCACTTTTGAAGTCGCAACCCCGCGCACAGTGTCGCAACTGGCGCGGGGTTGTGCGTTTTCTGCCTACAGCCGCACGCCCCGGCACCCGCCACGCGCTCCCTCGACCTGACGCCCCCTCCGCGTCAATGCGCGTCGAGGAACCGCTTCTCCATGTACAGCGCGTGCGTCGCAATCGGCTCGTAGCCCATGCGCGCATAGATCGGCTTGCCCGCGTCCGTCGCGTGCAGGAACGATGGAACTTCGCCGTGCACCTCTGCTGCGGCTTCGAGCGCGCGGAGCATCGCGGCCGCCGCATAGCCGCGACGCTGCTGACCTGGATCCGTCGCGACCCATCCGACGTAGCGATGTCCGTCCACCATGGCGACCGACGCGCAGCACGCGGGCTTGCCCGCTGCCGAACCCACCACCGGGAAGAACTCCCTCCAGAACGACGCGTGCCCCATGACGCCCTTCGCAGCGGCGAGGTCCATGCCGTAGGCCGCCGCATTGACGTCGAGGACGGCGGAGCACGCGGAGTCGCTGCGCGCGAGTTCGAGGCGTAGACCTTCCGGCACACGCCCACTCGCGGGGACGCGTGGGGCGACCATGCCGGTCAACGTCATCGCCGGCGCAAGGCCGCAGCCATCGAGCTCGGCCGCCGCGTCGAGTCCGGGCTCGAGCGCCTCGTGCGTGACGACGAAGAACCACGGCACGGCGGGATCGGACGCGAAGGTGCTCGCGCGGCGCGCCGTTGCGGCGAGCTCTCGTGCCGTGATGCCGCGCCGCGTCGGCACCGCGACGTTGAAGAAGCCGATGGGAATCCCGCTGAAGATGAACTCGGTTCCGTCGACGCTCGCCGCGCGGTGGCCCGGGCATGGCGCGCACAGGAGATTCCACGCGGCGATGAACTGCCGCACGCTGAGTTCCACGGAATCGGTCATCTGGAACCTCTCGAACGTCGGGTCAGTGTCGAGGCTCGTTCGCACGGACGCTGGTTACTTCACTCGTGCTTCGTCGAGTTCGGCGCGCCACGCGGCTGCCTCCGTCGGTTCGCCAGTCGCCTCGTAGAAGCGCACGAGCCGTTCGAGGGCTTCGGGAATGCGGACCGCGGCTTCCGCGGGAATCGTCGCTTCGCGTTCTTTCATCCCGCGGTAGCCGTCAAGCAGCAGCGGCTTTGCCTCGTCGAACCGCTGCTGCCCAAGCAATGCTGCCCCGAGCAGCGACTTCGTATTGAACGTCGTCCAGTCTTCGGGTGCTTTCGCGTCGCGAATCGCCAGGCACTCGCGGAGCAGAGGCTCCGCGCTGGTCCACGCCTGAAGTCGCAACAGGGTCAGCGCGTAACCCGCCAACCCCGCGGCAAAGTCCGGACCGTCTTGCGGCAACGTCTCGCGGAGCTCGGCAACGACCAGCTCGATCAGTGCCGCGACCTTCGCGGAGTCGACCGGCCTGGATGCCTCGACGGACATCGCGTACGCCTTGAGAAGGTATTGCGCGCAAGGGCCCCGGTCTGACAATTGCCGGCTCGTCTCGTACGCGTCTTCGAGCAATGGCAGCGCCTCGTCGAGCCGTCCGGCCGCCAGGTAGTTGATTCCGAGGTTCCCGACGGCAAGGATCGTCGATGGATCCTGACGGCCGCCAGCAGCGTCGCGGAGCGCCAAACCCTCTTCGAAGAGAGGAATGGAGCGATCGAGCCGCCCCCGGGACCAGAAGAAGACGCCGACTTCGTTCAGCGTATCGGCGACGAGCATGTCGTCGCGGGGCGCGATGCGCCGCGATATCGCGAGCGCTCGCTCGAAATGCGGCTGTGCTGCGTCCGGCTGTCCCGAATCGACAAGCGTGTTCGCGAGTAGGAGAGCCGACTCGACGGCAGCTCGGAAGTTGCCGGGCTCGAGGCGCTCGAGGATCTCCGTGAGCTTCGCGAATGCGGCTTCCGCTTCTTCGGTGCGACCCAATCGAATACGCACCGACGCCAGGGCCGACAGGGCCCTGGTCGTATCGAAGTGACCTCGAGGAAAGAATCGCGCCAACGATTCAACTGCTTCGACGAGCAGGGGCTCGGCCTCGGCGTCTCGCCCGAGTTGGATGAGTAGTTCCGCCACGATGACCAGCGACTCACCCAGGATCGGATGATCGCCGCCGTAGAGGCGCCGGCGCATTTCCAGTGCTTCCACGGCGAGCGGCAGCGCGTCGGCAGGGCGCCCGAGCCCCCGCCGTGCTTGCGCGACGTACATCAGCGCGAATGCCGTCCCCTGGTGATCGGCTGCGAACAGCCGCCGGTACATCTCGAGAGTCTGAACAGCGAGTGGCTCGGCCTCCGCGTAGCGACCCAAGGTGCATCGAATCGTCGCGACGTTGCCGAGTGCGACCGCGACATAGGGATAGTCGCCGGGGTGCAAGCGGCGGTACATCCCCAGTGCTTCGACGAAGAGTGGCTCGGCGTCCGCCGGGCGGCCCGCGTTTGCGTACATGCCCGCGAGGTTGTTCAGGCTCTCCGCCACGTCCTGGTGGTCACCCGTCACGAGGCGTCGGCGCATCTCGAGCGCTTCGACGAACAATGGCTCCGATTCCGCAAGGCGGCCGAGCGCCACCCTTGCCTGAGCGAGATTGTCGAGGCTCGCCGCCACCTCTTGATGGTCGCCGCCTCTGAGGCGTCGTTCCATCTCGAGGCGCTGCGCGTACAGAGCTTCGGCGTCAGCGAAGCGACCGATCGCATACAGAGCATCGCCGAGAGTGTTCAGGCTCGCCGCCACCTCGACGTGGTCACCGTCGTAGAGGCGCTTCCGCGTCGCGAACGCGTGCGCGGCCAACGGTTCGGCCCGCGCCACTTGCCCGTTGTTCATCAGGATCAACGCGATCGTGTCCTGTAGTCCAGCCTCGGTCTCGGGGTCGTCCCGGAAGCGGCCCGATTCGAGGTCCGCGATCGCCGCGTCCATCGCCGCCAGGATTGTCATGTCCTGCCGGCCGTCCGCGTTCGTCGCGTCGCTCGCCTTGAGCGCCGTGGTCACGAACTCGCTGATCGTCTCGGCGCGCGTGCGGGCCTTCTTCTCCTGCGCTGCAGCGGTCTCCGCGCGCTCGCGCTCGGCGACCGCGCGCATCATGCCCGTCGACGTGCCGACCACGCCGAGCACCAGCGCCGCGGCCACGATGCCGCCCGCGACCACCTGGCCGCGGTTGCGCCGCACGAACTTCCGCATTCGATACGCGGCGCTCGGCGGCCCGGCCGTGACCGGCTCGTCGTTCAAGTGCCGCCTGATGTCGGCGGCCAGACCGTTCGCCGTTTCGTAGCGGCGCGTGCGGTCCTTCTCCAAACACTTCATGACGATCCAGTCGAGATCGCCGCGCAGCGCCGCTCCGAGCTTCTTCACGTCGACGTGCCGCTGCTGCGCCGTGCGCGCCGCGGTCTCGCCGAGTGCGGAGATGCGCGTGCTCGGCTTGTGCGGTTCGACCTCGCGGATCGTGCGCATCATCTCGGCGAAACTGCCCTCGAGCAGCGCCTGCATGTCGAACGGTGTCGTGCCCGTCAGCAGCTCGTAGAGCAGCACGCCGAGCGAGTAGATGTCGCTGCGCGTGTCGATGTCGAGGCCCGACATCTCGGCCTGCTCCGGCGACATGTACGCCGGCGTGCCGATCATCTGCCGGTGCTCCGTGAACAGCGTCTTGCTGGTCAGTTCGCTGTTGGTCGCCTTGGCGATGCCGAAGTCGATCACCTTCGGCACCGGCACGCCGTCGTGCAGAGTCACCAGCACGTTCGAGGGCTTGATGTCGCGGTGGATGATCCCTTTCTGATGCGCGTGCTGGATCGCGTGGCAGACGCTCGCGAACAACTCGAGCCGTCCGCTCGTGTCGACGCGCTCCTGGTCGCAGTACGCGAGGATCGGAATGCCCTTGATGTACTCCATCACGAAGTACGGGCGGCCCGTCTCGGTCGCGCCGGCGTCGAGCACCTTCGCGATGTGCGGGTGATCCATCATGGCCAACGCTTGGCGCTCGGCCTCGAAGCGCGCGATCACCTGCTTCGTGTCCATGCCGAGCTTGATGATCTTCAGAGCCACGCGCCGCTTCACCGGCTCGCGCTGCTCCGCCATCCAGATCGTCCCCATCCCGCCTTCGCCGATCTGCTCGAGCAGCTTGTAGCGGCCGATCTGCGCGCCCGGCTGTTCGCCGCTCGCGGCTGACTCGAGGTCGACGTCGTGCGTCATGGCGCCCCCAGGCTCGAAATCCCGAGGCCGCCTTCTACCCGATTGCGCGACCCGCGGGCTCGTGCCGCATGGCGTACGACCTCCACGGCGACCACCACCCCACGTTCAACGCACGAGCGTGAACGCCGACGGTGCGCCCGCGACCGCGTCCGCGCCGTTCACGACGATCGGCTGCACGAGGAACGTGAACGCGTCGATCGTCGCGGGCACCAACGCTGGCGCCGGAACCGTGAAACTCAGCGTGTCGGCTGGCGGGGTGATCGAGCCGAGCACGAACAGCCCGATGAACGGCGGCGGGACGATCAGCCAGCCCGGGATCGCGAGCGGAAGGTGCGCGTCCTGGATCGACCACGCGAGCCACGCGAGATCCCGCCGGCAGTGCGGGAGCTGGGGCACGAAGGCGGTTGCGCCACCTCCGACGCCCAACCGTGCGTGATTCTCGTCGTCGTGGGTGATCTCCCGCGGGTCTGTCTCCGCGGATCCACGATTCGTACGCGAGTCGACGAGCCGTCCGCCGCTCGCTGCGCCGCGCGGGCGCTGGACTTCTGCCGCTTCGTGCGTTCGCCGCTCCGATACCCGCGTCACGCGGCACCTGCGTTGCGCGTTGCTCGTGCGGTCGTCCATTCCGTTCACGGAGGTGAGCTTCGCCATGATTCGCGCATGGTCTTCGATCTTCGTGTCCGCGTCGTGCCTCGCCGCTTCCGTCGCGTGGGGACAAGACTGGTCGTCTCTGGAAGACGCCGTCGAGGTTTCCTCCGAAACGGCGGCCGGCGCGTTACCGGGCGCCGCGGCCCGCGGGGCGCGGCTGCTGCGACTGACCCAGACGGTCGACGGATCGCACGATGGCCGACTCGTCGCGGTGTACGCCGATGCGAATCACGACGAGGCGGTGTGGAGTCCTCTCGCGCTCGAGCACCTGCCGCGCGACGTCTTCGTCCGCCACTCCGATGACGGCGGCAAGACATGGACCGATCCGGTCAACGTGTCGAACTCGGCGAATCTGTTCTCCGCGCTGACCGATCACGACGGCGACGGCGCCGCCGAACCCTACTTCGGCGATTGCGAGGATCCGGTCGTCTTCGCCTCGGGCGATCGCATCGTCGTCGCCTGGATCGGCGCATACGTGCCGGCACCTGGTTGGGAGTTCGGAGACGTCGGCGCGAACGCGGCGCAAGGCGCGATCGAGTACGAAGACGACGCGCTGAAGGTCGGTACGCGCACGGTGCCGTTCCACGCCGTGTTCGCCGCGGTCTCGACCGACTGCGGCAGTTCTTGGGTGCGCGGGGACATCGCGCATCACGCTCCCGCACTGCAGTTGACGGCGGGTGCGCGCGATGCCGCGCGCGTCGTCCAGCACGGAGCCGGTTCGCGTTGGGCGTTGGCTTGGCAGGAAGATCCGAACGGCTCCGTTCCGGTGTTCGTCGACGACGGTGACGACGCTGCCGGGGCATGGGCCGCGAACGGCACGGACGTCTGGTACACGTTCGCCGCGAACGTCGCCGCGTTCCCCGACGATCTCGTGAGCCACGTCGCGCCATTGTCGAACCACAGCGCGTACGACCTCACTCTGCCCGGTGCGCCGCTGTCCGGCCCCGCTGGCTCCATCGAAGGTCACGCCGCCGTTCGCCCCGCGCTGGCACTCGTCGTCGACGGCCCGACGATTCGTGCACTCGTCGCCTATGAGGAGTCGAAGGCCGATCCCGGCGATCTCGACGGCGCACGCCCGCCGATCCGCCCGCTGCAGCAACAAGGAAAGGCGGGCCCGACGCTCGGAACTCCTGAGTCGACGAAGGACGTCGTGCTCGCGAGCGGCGCGACTTCGGGGCGCACGATCCAGTTCCATTCGTTCGCGTTCGATGCGCCGGCACAAAGCGGCGCGCCAACGAGCCGCAGCGGCAGCGCCGGCACGACGGTCTCGTCGCTGCTCGAGAACGCACGGAGCGCGCAGCTCGCGTCCCGAACGCCAAACGGCATCGACCCCGCGCTGTGCGTCGTCTGGCGCCAGGGCTTCGGCAAGCTCGGCACGCCGGCCGACGTCGTCGGCAAGCTCGCGCCGACGCTCGACGAGCCAGCGCTCGCCGCCGCCGTGGCGCGCAACTTCAGCGCGGACACACCGACGGCTCTTCCCGCGGATCTGGGCGACTCGACCGCGACGAATCCGGTCGAGGATGCGTTCGAGCCTCGCCTGCTGCTCCGCGGGCCCGACGTGTTCGTCGGTTACGCGTACGCCGCGCACCGGCAACTCGCGCGAACGACGGATCAACAGAACTACGACTTCTGGCTGCGGCGTTCGACCGACGGCGGCTCGACGTGGCTGGCGCCGGAGAATCTCACGACGCTTCCGCCCACGGCGAACGTGCTCGACGTCGCGTTGATCGCACCGCCCGAACTCGGACCGGACGTCGACCCGGCGCTCGTCGTCGCGTTCGGCGCGCGGACGAAGAGCTCCGGTCTCGCGGGAGATCTGTTCATTCGGCGCACCCGCGATCTCGGCGCGACGTGGACGCCGGCGATGCCGTTCGCGAACACGCCCGAACCGGAGTTCGCTCCGCAGCTCGTCGCGACTCCGAGTGCCTCGACGATCGGTGCGCTGTGGTTGCGGAACGGCCTCGTCGACGACGCGATGTTCGCGGAACTGTCGAACTCGTGGTTCACGCCGGGCGACCGCTTGAGCGTGACGTTCCCGAACGCGGGAGCGACGGTGGACGCCGAATTCGACGCGCTGTTCCACGAGCGCCTGAGGCTGACGTTTCCGAAGTCGAAGACTCCCGCGCGCGTTCGGGTGCTGGTGTACGGACCCGTCGAGGACATCCCCGGCCCCGCGTTGGCGGTGCCGATCAAGAGTTTCGTCGTGAAGGTCGGCAAGGCACGCATCCGCCGTGTCGTGCGACTGCCGATGACCGGTCGCTATCGCCTCAGCTTCGAACACGTCGCGCTGAACGTAGGACCGATCGTCGTCAAGACGGGTCGATCGCTGCCGCTGCGCGCGCGTCCGCGAAACGTGACGATGAAGCCGCACGGACCGGCGTTGGCGTGTGACGTGTTGGCGTTGCTGCTCGAGGACGCGACGCTCGACCTCGTCGCGAAACCGAAGAAGGGCTTCGCGGGATCACTCGCCGTCGGGTTCGACACTCCGCTCGGCGCGGCGTTCGACCTCAGCGGATTCGACGTCTCGATCGGGGCCGCGAAAGCGTACGCCGGTGTCCCCGCGCCTTCGATCGGCGCGTACACGGTCGGACTGTCCGGCTTCAGCAAACCGAGCGAGAGTGTGCGCTTGAAGATCGTCCCGCACCAACCTCCGCCGGGGGACGCGCAACTGGCGCTGCCTTGAGCACCGAGTCCGCAGGACTCCGCGAGCCCGCGGCGCGTGCCGCGGGCTCGCGTCACGTCAGCGCTTCACGAGGACTTCGAATCCGCTGTACGCCATGCGCTTGAAGTCGAACGGCGTGTTCTCCGGGTTGCACATCGCCGCCACGCGCGGATCGCTCATCACGCGCTTGTTCACCTGATCGCGGTGCTTCTTCGACTTGTAGACGATCCAGGCGAACACGACGGTCTCGCCGGCCTTCGGCTTCGCGAGCTTCGTGAAGTTCATCGGGCAGCCCTTCGGCGCCAAGTCCTCACCGACGCTTTCGCAGTATTCGAGCGCACCGAGCTCGAGCCACAGTTTCGACGCTTTCGTCGCGAGCTTCTTGTAAGCCGCGAGGTTCTTCTTCGGGAGCGGAAGCACGAATCCATCCACGTACTGAGCCATTTCCTGTCACTCCATGGACCTTTGGGACGATCGAGATCGCTCGACCCGACGAGGCCACTCGATCGACGATCGATGGAGGGCGCCGTGTTGTGGCCGAGCACGGCGCAGGCTTAGCATCCGGACCCAGCCCAGCAAACGTGAGATTCGCGGAACCCCGCGCCCGTGAACCCACGCCGGAGGAGAACCTCACATGTCGATCCGAATCCTCGCCGCCGCGTTGTGCGTGAGTTCGATTTGCGCGATCGCGCAGTCCGGAGTCATCGTCGTCGACGCGAGCAACGGACCCGGCACCGACTTCACGTCATTGAAAGCCGCGCTCGCCGCCGCGGCGAACGGCGACATCGTGCTGATGCGCTCGGGCGTCTACGACGGCTTCCACGTAATCAGCGGCAAGTCGGTCTCCGTCGTCGCCGACGCTGGCGCGACGGTGACGATCAAGAATTCCGACATGGCGTCATTCGTGACGGCGTCGCTGCAAGTGGTCGGGGCGATCCCCGGTCCGGTGCTCATTCAGGGCTGTCGGATCGAGTCGTCGCTACTGACCGCGAGCACCCCCGCGAGCGGCGCGCTGCGCATCGCCACCACCGGAACCGTCGGAGACGTTTTCATCGACAGCTGTGTCGCCGAGGCGGAGGTCGGCAGCTCCATCGAGGCCGTGGGCACGTCGCGCACCACGATCACGCAATGCGAGGGACACGGTGGAGACTCCCACATCCTCTTGCCCGGCACGTTCCCCGCCGGGCTCGGCTTGTTCTTGGCATCGACCGCCGCAACCGCTCCCACGTCGGTGTTCGCCTCGGCGTTCTTCGGGGGGAATGGAATGGTCCAGGATCCACTCTCGAGCTCCTTACTGCTGTCGGGCGGCGCGGGGATCCGCAGCACGACATTGAACTCGGTTCGGAACAAGCTCATCTCCGGCACGATCGCGCAAGGCGGCGACGGCAGCGACGCCACGCTCGGTGGGCCGACCTGCGTCGCGCCGGGCTCGGGCGGTCACGGGGTCGAAGTCATCGCCGGCTTCGGGCCGTACTACGTCGACGGTTCATTCGCCGGAGGAAGTGCGGGCATCGATCCGACGCCATGCGCTTCAAGCGCGAGCAACGGCTTGCCCGAAGGCGTGAACTTCCTCGGGTTGCCGGGAGTCCATCTCGCCGCGCAGCCGAGCCGTGTCGTCTCGCATGCTCCGGTGCGTGAGGGGGACGCGGTCACGCTGTCGATCGAGGGCCCGCTGAACCACGCCGCGTTCGCGGTCATCGGTTTCTCGCCGACCCACGTGATCGCGCCCGAGTTGGCGGGATCGCTGGTCGTGAACCCGAACACGATCGTCGCACTCGGCTCGATGCCGCCCGCGGGCTCGATCACGCTGTCGACGCACGCGCCGACGATGCCCGTCGGCGTCGAGGCCGGCATCGTCTACCTGCAGCCGATCACGCAGGACATGACGAGCGGGCAAGCGACCCTCGGCGCACCATCCGCGCTCGTGATCCTCGACCAATCGCTGTGACGAACTGCGAGCGCCCGTCGCGACGCGTCAACCCGCGGCGACGAGGCGCTCGACGTACGCTTTGACACCGTCCTCGAGGGACGTGAACGGCTTCGACCAGCCCGCTTTGCGCAGCTTGGTCATGTCCGCTTGCGTGAAGTACTGATATCGCTCGCGTAGCTCGGCCGGTGTATCGATGAAGTCGATCGCCGGCTCGAGCCGCAGCGCCGCGAACGTCGCCTTCACGAGATCGAGGAACGTCCGCGCCTGACCCGTGCCGAGATTGAAGACGCCGCGCGGCAACGGCGTCCTCCACGCGTGGTGCAACACGTCCACGACGTCGCCGACGTGGATGAAGTCGCGTTGCTGATGGCCGTCGGCGATGCCGGGCTTATGGCTCTTGAACAACTTCACGCGGCCGTTGCCGCGGATCTGGTCGAACGCGTGCAACACGACGCTCGCCATGCGGCGCTTGTGGCGCTCGCCGTGGCCGTAGACGTTGAAGAACTTGAAGCCGCTCCAGGCCGGCGGCGCGCGACCATCGCGCTCTTGCGCGAGCGCCCAGCGATCGAAGATCAGCTTTGAGTCGCCGTAGGGATTGAGCGGCACCAACCGATCGAACTTCGACTCGTCGTCGACGTAGCCGTGCTCACCCGCGCCGTACGTCGCCGCGCTGCTCGCGTAGACGAACGGCAGGCGTCGCGCGCTCGCGAACGTCCACAGCGCCTGCGAATACTCGACGTTGACGCGGCGCAAGTACTCGACGTCCATCTGCGTCGTGTCGGTGCAGGCGCCGAGATGGACGATGCCGGCGAGCTCAGGGAGTTCCGCCCCGCCGCTCCTGCCGAGCATCGGCAGCAGCAGATCGCGATCGACGATGCGCTGGAACGTGATGCCGTTCAGCTCCGGGCGCTCCTTGAAGTGGCGCGTCGCATCGACCGCGATGACGGGGATGCCGAGCGCGTTGCACGAAGCCACGAAGCGCGAGCCGATGAACCCCGCGGCGCCGGTCACGAGAAGGGATTGTGGAATCGTCATCGGCGCGAGTCTGGCATCGTCGCCCCACGTCCCGCAAGCCATCGCCATGCGTCGGAACGACACGGCGACATCGATTCGTGCGCGGCGTACAGTCGAGGCGTCCGGCGGAGGAGACGTCCATGAAGCGCAAGAAGCAACGCAAGATCGGCTCCAAGGAGCTCCGACCCGAATCGCTGATGATGAGCTACGGCTACGATCCCGCGCTCTCGGAAGGCGCGATCAAGTCGCCGATCTTCCAGACGTCGACGTTCGTGTTCCGCTCCGCCGAGGAGGGCAAGAAGTTCTTCGAGCTCGCCTACGGCCTGCGCGAGAAGAAGCCGGGCGAGACGATGGGCCTGATCTACAGCCGGCTCAACAACCCCGACATCGAGATCCTCGAGGATCGCCTCACGGTGTGGGACGAGGCCGAATCCTGCGCGTCGTTCGAGAGCGGCATGGCCGCGATCGCGACCACGCTGTTCGCGTTCTTGCGGCCGGGTGACGTCGTGCTGCACAGCGTGCCGGTCTACGGCGGCACCGACTTCCTGCTCTATCGCATCCTCTCCGAGCACGGCGTGAAGGCGATCGGCTTCCGCGCGCACGAAGGGCCCGCGGGATTCCAACGCGTCGTCGACGCGCTCGGCGACGACCGCAAGCGCGTGGCGATGGTCTACGTCGAGACGCCGGGCAATCCGACCAACGCGCTCGTCGACATCCGCGCCTGCGCGGCATTGGCGAAGAGCCTCGGCTTGCACAACGGGCGCCGCGTGCCGGTCGTCGTCGACAACACGTTCCTCGGCCCGTTGTGGCAGCGTCCGCTCGAACACGGCGCGGACCTCGTCGTGTACTCCGCGACGAAGTTCCTCGGTGGCCACAGCGACTTGATCGCCGGAGCCGTACTCGGTGCCAAGGAATGGCTCGACCCTGTGCGCGTCTATCGCACGATCCTCGGCACGATGTGCGGACCATGGACCGCATGGCTGCTGATGCGCAGCTTGGAGACGCTGAAGCTGCGCATGACGTCGGCGATGAAGAACGCGCGCTACGTCGCCGACTTCCTCGCCGACCATCCGAAGGTGCAGCGGGTCCACTACCTCGGTCACCTGAAGGAAGGCGATCCGGAGTACGACCTCTACCGTCGGCAATGCCTCGCGCCGGGCTCGATCGTGTCGTTCGAAGTCGTGGGCGGCGAAGCCGAGTGCTTCAAGCTGCTGAACGCGCTGCAGCTCATCAAGCTCGCCGTGAGCCTAGGCGGCACCGAGTCACTGGCGTCGCATCCGGCGACGATGACGCATTCGGACATCGCGCCGGAGGATCAGCGCGCGATGGGCATCACGTCGTCGATGATCCGCCTGTCGGTCGGGATCGAACATCCCGAGGACCAGATCGCGGACCTAGCGCAAGCGCTCGACGCGACTTGACCGTCGCGGCGGTACGACGCGGTGCGACGCGACGATCGCGTCGCATCGACGATGGATGATCAGCCGCGCCGTCCGGTGAGGCCTGGGGGACGAAGTCCCACAGGCCCCCGGCCTGATGAATGCGGGGGGACTTCGTCCCCCGCACCCCCTCGTGGGGGGGGGGGGGGGGGGGGGCC
>JBPOIU010000162.1:0-15895 GCA_052034255.1 Planctomycetota bacterium
AGCAAGAGCCCTACGCCATCCCCAGCGATCCAAACTCCCGCCTCCACCCTCCCCAATCCAAACACCAACCGCACACCAGGTGCGAACTTCCGGCCCCAGCACTGGACGCTTTCGACACGCCGCGAAAACGCGGTTTCCGCCGATCCGCGGCAAAAGCGTCCAATCGGAGGCCCTTTTTTCGCATGCACCTCTGTCTGGTGTCCGCGGCCGCAAACGGCTTTGCTCTCACGATCTCCGCCGTTTTTCGGCCCCGTTTTTCGACATGACCGAAGGATGCGAAATGCTGCACTGGACGCCCCCCTCTCCGACGAGCGCGGACCCGTCCAGTTTTGACGCACGGCCGTTTTCGGGAGAGTCGGAGAGGCCGAATTCGAGGGTGATAGGACCCCCGGCGACGACCCTGGCTTGGACCGATGGGGGTGTCGCGGGTCGCGCATTCTCGACGCCATAGCCCGCGCGTCCGCCGCCCCTTACGTCGCCCGAATCGCCGCGCGTCGCGACCTCTCAGCCCTCGCCGAATCCCGCGGATCCGGCCGCCGATCCGATTCTCCCCACAGTGGACTCGAACTTCCCGCATCCTCCTGAACACCTCGCCACCGCACGCGCCCCTCCCGAGCCATCGACACTCCGCGATGAAGCCATCCACGCGGGCATGAACGATCGAGACCAAAACATGCCCGCCCAGGTCCAGCCGAGGGTCGCCGCGCGCAGCGCAGGCAACCCGAGCCGTCACCCCAACCTGTTTTTATTGGGGTCTCCCAAAAACCGTGAAGTCGGAAGGCCCGAGAGGGAGGAGGCTCCGGCGCGAGAGCCAGCGCGACTTTGTAGATCGTTCGTCGCACTGGCTCTCGCGCCGGAGCCTCCTCCCTCTCGGGCCGCGATCCCCGCCTCCTCCGCACCACCCCGCCAACACCGTCGGTGCTCCGATCGCCCCTGCATGGCAAGATCCGCCATCTCTCCGGAGCCGACCCGCTGCCATGACACTCCCAAATCTCCCTTGGGCTCGCGCCCTTTCCGGCGCGACCGTGCTCGTCGTTTCCCTGGTTGCCTGTTCCGGCGCGGAGCCGGAGCTCACGGCGTTCCCGCCGCCGACCGGCGACGAGGTCGTCGTCGTCCCGCCGGGGCATGAGGAGGAGCGCCTCGGCTCGCGTCGCAAGCAGTGGATCCAGCGCATGCACCGAGCGGCGCCGGACGTCGATTGGCGCGCGATCGAGCGTGAGAATGGTGCGCGTGCGCAAGAGCGGCGGAACGCGGCAGTGCGTGCCGCGGGCTCGTCGCAGATCCTGAAGGCCACGTCGCCGTGGAGCGAGGTCGGCTCGAGCAATCAGGCCGGGCGCATGCATTGCGTGTCGATCTCGAGCGACAAGACCAAGCTCTACGCCGGATCGGATCGCGGCGGCGTCTGGCGTGGGTCGCTGACCGGGGCGGGTTGGACGCCGCTTGCCGACAACCTCTACGGCGGAGAGAACGAGGTCCTGACCGTCCCGTCGACGACGCCGGGCGCGCCGGAGATCCTGTTCGTGTTTCGCGACGACGGCTTCGTGCGCGTCTCCGTCGACGACGGCGCCACGTGGACCACGCCGACGGGCCTCGGCGGACTGAACGCGATCCGCGGCGTCGCGCGGCTGGCCGATGCGGCGAACACGATCGTGTTCCTCGGGCGCCTCGGCAGCGTCGGCGTCAAGACCGCGATCTTCGCGTCGAACAACGGTGGCGTCTCGTTCAGCAAGCGCTGGACGTCGAATGCGAGTTGGGCGAGTTCCCTCTGGGTCCCGCGCACGGGTGTGGCGGCGGCGAACACGCTGTACGTCGTCCACCAGGGCGCCTTGCAGCGTTCGACCGACGGTGGCTTCACGTTCGCGCCGCTCGCGACGATCGACGCCGGCGCGAGCGAGGCCATCCTGACTGGCTCCGAGGCCGGCGGCACCATCCTCTATGCGGCGATGAACAACGGCGGCACGTGGACCTTGCATCGCTCGACCGCGGGTGGCGCGAGCTTCACGCCGAAGTCGACGCTGACGGACTTCTGGGGTCCGTTGTGCGCGTCGATCCTGAACCAGGATCTCGTCTGCTACGGCGGTGTCGAAGCGCGGCGGTCGTTGAACGGTGGGGCGAGCTTCTCGCTGATCAACACCTGGCAGGCGTACTACAACGCGCCGTCCACGAAGCTCCACGCCGACCTGTGGGGCATCTACTGCTTCCCCGATCCCGTGAACGCGGCGCAGGAGCGCTGGTACTTCGCGACCGATGGCGGCCTGTACCACAGCACCACGCAGACGATCACCGTGTCGAACCTCTCGCTGTCGGGCCTCGGCGTCAGCCAGTACTACGCCACGCACACGTCGGCGGTGAACCCGAACACGATCCAGGCGGGAGCGCAGGACCAGGGCTACCAGCGCGGCACGTACGTCACGCCGACCGGCAGTGGGCCGTCGACGCCTTTTGTGCAAATGATCAGCGGTGACTACGGCCACCTGACGTCGGGCAATGGTGCGCACGGCGTCGTCTACAGCGTCTACCCGGGCTTCCTGATGGTCGTCACCGGCGAGACCAACTCGGTCGTCGCGGACATGGCCGATTTCCCGGCCGGCGCGAACTACGAATGGCTGCCTCCGCTCGCCGCGGACCCGCTGAACGTCAACCAATGCATGTTCGGCGCCAATCAACTCTGGCGCTACGTCAAGAGCGGCAACTCGTGGTCGCCGCAGCTGCACTCGACGTTCAACTTCGCGACCGGCGGCGGCTCGTACCTCACGATGATGGCGTTCGCGCCGACCGACCCGCAGCGCATGTACGCGACCAACGACGGCGGTCGGTTGTTCTGGTCGACCGATCACGGCGTCAACTGGACGCAGTCGGCGTCGATCGCTCCGGGCGAGCACTACTTCTACGGCAACGCCCTCGCGGTCCATCCGACCAACGCGCTGGAGGCGGTCGTCGGCGGATCCGGGTACAGCAACCCCGGCGTCTATCGCACGACCAACGGCGGCCAGACGTGGACGCCGCTGTTGTCGGGCTTGCCGCAGACGCACGTCTACGACCTCGCGTACGACGCGAAGGGCGACGTCTACGCCGCGACCGAGACCGGCGCGTGGCGGTGGGTGCGCGGGAGCGGCCAGTGGGTCGACGTGCTCGGCGGCGTCGCGCCGATCACCACGTACTGGTCGGTCGAGCACGTGCCCGGCAAGAACGTCATGCGCTTCGGCACGTACGGCCGCGGGATTTGGGATTACGCGATCCCGGCGTGCTCGGGCAGCGCCGTCACGCTCGGCACCGGTTGTCCGGGCAGCGGCGGATTCGTGCCGGCGCTCGCGCTCGGCGGCTGCCCGTCGCCGGGCTACGACGTCACGCTGTCGATCACGGGCGCACTCGGCAATTCGACCGGAGTGTTCGTGTTCGGCCTCGGAACGCAGAGTCTCGCGCTCGGCTCGGGCTGCTTCCTGCATGCCGCGCCGTTGTTGCCGATCTCGCTGAGTCTGCCGCTCGCCGGATCCGGCGCGGGCAACGGCTCGCTGGTCGTGCCGACGTCGCTGCCGCTCAGCATCGGAACGGGGCAGTTCGCGATGCAAGTCCTCGTGCTCGACCCCGGCGTCGCCGCGGGATTCTGCGTCAGCAACGCGCTCACCGTCACCATCCAGTGAATCGACCGCGCCGCCGACGCGCGCGCCTCCGCCGCCCGACTCCTCCTTTCGCGACGACCGAGGTATTCCGTCTTGATGCTCCACCGATTCGCTCGATCCATGCCCCGCTCGATGCGCACGGCGTCCGCGAGCGCGTGCGTCGTCGCGGCGTGCGCGCTGCAGGGCTGCGGTGAGGACGGCCCCGGCGCGCACGCGATTCCGCGATTCGCTCGTGCGGAGCCGCTGACGCTGCGCCTGCTCGACCGCATCGACGTGGCCACGGTGGGAGGAATGGACGCGCTCGATCGCGTCGCGCTGGCCGATGCGAATGCGGCGCCGCTCGAGGAGCGCATCGTTCCGAGCCCCGGTGCGACGAACGACTTCGCGGTGCGGTCGGACTCGCTGTGGCAGTTCCTGAAGCGCGACGCCGCGCGCGACGAGGCGCCGACGGCGCCTCCGGTGCACCTGATGGTGTTCGCGTTGCCGACGGATCGCGCGGTGCGCGTCCAGATCGAATCGCGGGAGGCGTCGCCTCCGCGCGTCTTCTGCTTCCGCATGCAGCAAGCCGCGGACGGCGTCGACGTCGGCGGCGCGATCGCCGCGGAACGGGTCGTGCGCGGCGGCGCGAAGCAGATGGTCTGGCTCGAACCCGAAGGCGAGCGGGCGGCGGATGGCACGATTCGGCTCGAGTCCGCACTCGATCGCGATCCCCAGTTCCCGA
The DNA here is from genome assembly GCA_052034255.1 of Planctomycetota bacterium. Taxonomy (GTDB): domain Bacteria; phylum Planctomycetota; class B15-G4; order B15-G4; family JADJEK01; genus JADJEK01. Next base: position 4,342 of record JBPOIU010000162.1, read on the forward strand.
CACTCGTCGTCGGGCTGATCGATGGTGCGGGCTCGCGCGTGAAGATCGTGCGCGACTCGAACTTGGGAGCGCGGCTGCGGCAGATGCGGATCCGCAACGCACCCCTTCACGTGGCGCGGGCCGCGGTCGCGACCGACGCACGCGAGTCGGTGCTGTTGCCTCCCGGTGCGTGGATCGAGTGGGACGTGGAACTTCCCGAACGAGCCATCGCGATCACGGGAGCGGTGGGGCAGTTCTTCGCGCCGGAGTCCGCCCCGTCCGAGATCGCGCTCAGCGTCCGCGCCGGCGACGACGCCATCGGAGCGTCCGTGCGCGCCACGGCGGAGGCCTGGGAATCGTTCCGGATCGACTGCGCGCGCCACGCCGGCAAGGCGGTCAAGATCCGCGCCCAGGTCCTGCAGAGCGCGGGAGCACAGGCGCAGATCTGCGCGCTCGCGGAGCCGCGCATCGCGCTTGCCGCGACCGACGCGCCACTGGCGCCGGACGTCTTGTTGCTGTCGCTGGACACCATGCGCGTCGACGCCGATCGGCTCGCGGGGCCGCAGCATTCGGCCACTCCCGCGCTGCGGGCGCTCGAAGCGCACGCCGTCGTCTTCGAGCAAGCGACCTCCGCGTCCTCCTGGACGTTGCCGTCGCACGCCGCGGCGTTCACGGGCCTCTATCCGGATCGACTCGGCACGACGACGACGCACAGTTCCATCCCGGATGGAGCGCGTCTCGTCGCCGAAGACTTCCGCGCCGCGCACTACGACACGGCGGCGTTCATCTCCGGCGGCTTCGTCGGCGACGCATTCGGATTCGCGCGCGGCTTCGATCGGTTCGTCGATGCCGACCCCGTGTCCCTGACGCGCAAGGGCCGGTCCACCGATGCGCGGTACGCGGCGTCGATCGAGCGCAGCGAGCGCTCGCGGCGTGATGTCGTCCAATGGGTCGAGGCCGGTTCGCCGATCGACGGGCCGCCGAAGTTCGTGTTCTTGCATACCTACGCGGCCCATGGCTACGACGCGCCGAACGACGTGCGCGCGAGCCTCGGCGCATCTCGCGACGAGATCGAGGCGATGTCGTCCGGCGCGGTCGTCGCTCTGCTCGAGGCGCTGCTTCGCGCGCGCACCGACGCGGAGGTCGAGCGGGCACAGCGCGTCGCGCGACTGTCGTATGCCGCGGCCGCTCGCATCGCCGACGAGTTGCTGGCGGACATCGTGGCCGCGCGCGCGAAACGCACGTCGTCGCGGCCCCTCGTGATGATCGTGTTCTCCGATCACGGTGAAGAGCTCGGTGAGCATGGCTCCATCGGTCACGGGCATGCGCTGCACGAGGAACTCGTTCGCATTCCGTGGCTGATCGTCGCCCCCGGAGTGCCGGCACGACGCGTGGCCGAGCCCGTGAGTCTCGTCGACCTCGCGCCGACGTTGCGCGAGTGGTTCGCGCTCGGCGACGGAAACACGCCGTGGTCGCACGATGGGCGCAGCGTGCTGCCGTTGCTCGAGGGCGACGAGTGGACGCCGCGCCCGAGCTTCGCGCGCACCGACGACCGCGACACCGTGTACGTGATGCTGCGAACGGAGCGTTCGAAGTTGATCCTGCGCCGACGCGCGGGCATCGATGCGACGTTGCAGTGGTTCGATCTCACGACGGATCCCGGGGAGCGGAAGGATCGAGCACCGGCCGATCCCGATGGCGCGGCACGCGCGCGGGTGAGCATCGAGGCGTTCGCGGACTCCCTGCAGCGCATCCGCGGCGCCGGAGCTCCGGCGGCGATGACCGAACAGGCGCGCGAGCAGCTGCAGCAGCTCGGCTACTTGGGCGACGGCTGATCGACTACGTCCGAGAGTCGTCGCTGAACGCGACGACTCTCGGACGTAGTCGATCGCGCACCAGGTGTTGCTCGGCGAAGGGAATCGCCGAATTCACGGCTGAACGGCGTTGAACGACGCGAACGACCGAATGGAAACGGCGGCCATCGGGTAGGTCGCTTCGCGAGCGGGGGACCGCCTCGGGCACCTGTTGAGTCCGTCAGCTGCGGCGCAGCGCTTCCGTCGGCTTCAGCATCGCGGCCTTCCAGGCTGGCCAAGCGCCCGCGAGGAGTCCGAGGACGAGCGAGAACGTCACCGCGGACGTCAACACGTTCGGCGTGATGCGGAACGCGAACGCGACCTCGGTGAAGGTCGCGAAGTTCGACGTCCCGGTCTCGATCCCGTTCACCGGCAATACCAGCAGGCAGCCGAGGATTCCGCCGAACACGCCGAGCACCAACGACTCGAACATGAAGCTCAGGAAGATCGGTACGGGCCGGAAGCCCGTCGCGAGCAGGATGCCGATCTCGTGCGTGCGCGACGCGATCGCGGACAGCATCGTGTTGGTCGCGGTGAACACGGCCGCGATGCCCATGACGGCGCCGAGGATCGTCCCCACGAACATCAGCAAGCCCGACAACATGCCGGTCAGGCCCGCGAGGTAGTCAGCCTCGGTCTTCACCTCGCAGGGCGACTGCACGTCGGCCTGCATCTTCTCGTCGAACGCCTTCAACGCTTCCGGGGAGCGATCCTCGAGCTTCGCGATCACCCGGTTGAACAGCGGGCGATCGAGCGCCTCGATGATGCGTTCGACGTCGCCCCAGATCTCGGACGCCGCGGGGCCGTCGTTCGCGAAGATCCCGACGACTTTGAACGGCGTCATGTTGAACACGATGGTCTCGCCGACCACGGTGTTCTGGATGCGGCCCGCGAGCTTCTCGCCGACGATCACCTCGTCGCTGCCCGGCTGGAAGACGCGACCCTGCGTGATGCGTAGGCGGTCGCCCATCAAATCGAAACTCATCGGCGACACGCCGCGCACGGGCACGTTGGTCTCGCCGCCGTCCATCTTGCGCCGACGCAGGGCGAGGAACGACTCGACCGCCGCCAGCGGTCGGCCGGACGCATCCTTCGCGATCTCCGTGACGGAGTTCACGATGTAGCGCGTGTCGTCGCGCGTGAACGCGCTCTCGCCCTCGGAGGCGGCGCCCTTGCGCAAGAACACGACGACGTCGTCGCGCCCGGCCTTCGTGAACAAGGTCTCGAAACCCTGCTGCAGCGCAAGCACACCCGCGACCGTCGCGACGGTCGCGCCGAGCGCGAGTGCCGTCAAGAAGGTCGAAGTGCGGCGTTGGATGAGACTGCGGACGTTGTAGCTGAGTGGGACGAGCGCCATGTCACTGCTCCGTCCGCAGCGCGGCGACGGGATTCAACCGCGCGAGCTTCATCGCCGGAACGACGCCCGCGATCACACCGACCAACGCGGTGACGATGAACCCAAGCACCACGGTGTCGTGCGACACGTAGTAGTTCGGGAACGTCGTGCCCAACGCGTCGCGAAAGCCGTCGGACGCCGCGAGTGCGAGCGCGACGCCGGCGCCGCCGCCGATCAGCGCGAGGCTGATCGACTGCAGCAAGAACACGAGGAACACCGTGACGCTCGTGAAGCCGAGCGCCTTCATGATGCCGACCGCGCGCGTCTGTTCCCGCGCAGCCATCAACATGGTGTTGATCACGGCCATGACGATCGCGAACAACACACCCGAGCCGAGGGCCGACAAGAAGAACGGGATGTTGCCGATCATCGATACGAACTGCGCGTTGAACTCGGCTTCGGTCGTCGTCTGCACCTTTTGCGGACCGTTCTCGAACAGCGCGTCGATGCGCGATGCCACGGCGATCGGATCGATCCCGTCCGCGACTTTCACCACGAATGTGTTGACGCCTTCCTCACCGGTGCAGAGCTTCTCTTCGCGCGCCTTCTTCAAGAACTCGTGGTGGAAGAACAGCGTTCCGGAATCGAGCGTCCCCGCATTGCTGCGGTAGACCGCCGCGACTTCGAACTCCCACGGTTGACCATCGAGGCGTTGGATGAACGTCCCGATCAACGGGACCTTGTCGCCGAGTTTGAACCCGTACGACTTCACGAGGGCTTCGCCGATGATGCAGGAGTTGCGGTTCAGTCGGAACTTCTCGTAGTCGCCTTCGACGATCTCCATCTCCGGATACATCGCGAGCAGCGTGTCCTGGTCGGTCGAGAACTGCGCGAAGAAGTTTTCGCGCTTTTGGTAGTACGCGCCGAACCACGTCCACGAGCACACGTCCTTCACACCGTCGACCGCCGCCACCTTGCCGCGGTAGTTCTCGGGCAACGTGACGAACAGGCTCGCGGCGGATTGGACCACCAGTCGATCCGTGCGCGCTTGATCGACGCCGGCATCCAGCGTCACGACCAGCGAGCGCAGCACGCACAACAGGAACATCGCCACCAGCAGCGATCCGGCGGTCAACACCGAACGCAGCGGATGGCCGAGCAGATTCCGTCCAATGAGCCGAAGCGGAACCATCGATCACCTTGCGCCGACGACGGGCGTCTGCTTCTCGACGCGGACGAGCTTGCCCTTGTCGAGATGGACCAGCGTCTCCGCGTGCGCCGCGGCAGCGGGGTCGTGCGTGACCATGACGATCGTCTTGTTCATCTCGCGGTTCAGGCGCTGCATCAACCCGAGCACTTGGTCGGCCGAATTGCGATCGAGGTCACCGGTCGGTTCGTCGGCGAGGATCAACTGCGGATCGGTCACCAACGCGCGGGCGATCGCGACGCGCTGCTCCTGACCACCCGACAGTTGCCCGGGGCGGTGATGCATGCGGTCCTTCAACCCGACGAGCTCGAGCGCGTACTCGGCGTGCTCGCGGCGCTGGCGGCGTCCGAGGGGGGCCAGCATCAGCGGCAGCGTCACGTTCTCGATCGCCGTCAGCACCGGGATCAAGTTGAAGCCCTGGAAGATGAAGCCGACGTTCGCCGCGCGCCACCCTGCGAGCTCGTCGTTCGACATGTTCGTCAGGTCTTCCGCGCCGACTTGGACGACGCCGGAGTCGGCGTGGTCGAGGCCGCCGATGAGGTTCAGCAGCGTCGATTTGCCGGAACCGGACGGGCCCATCAGCGCGCAGAACTGTCCGCTTTGGACCACGAGGTCGAGGTGGTCGAGGACGACCAGACTCTCGCCGCCGCGTGAGTAGGACTTCACGACTTGGCGCAGGGTGATCATGAGTGCTGTTCTCGTTTCGAGGGTTCAGGACGCCGGGAGGGCCCGGCACGATAAACGGTTTCCCTTCCGCGCCATTCCCTTCGCGGAAAGTCCGAGAGCGTCCGGCGAATTCAGAGGTCTTTCGTCCGCACCCGGTCGCCGTCCTCCAGTTGGGGCGGCGGCGAGCGCACGACGACATCGCGTTCGGTGAGACCGGTCTTCACCGCGATCTTGTCGCCGCGCGCCGTCGACAGTCCGACCGCGCGGAAACGGGCGACGTCGCGCTCGAGCACGAACACCCCGTCCTTGCCGTCGACGCGCACGAGGACGTCGGCTGGCAATTGCAGCGCGTCGTCGCCGGCATCGGCCGGAGTCGCTTCGGGCTTCTGTTCGGTGAAGACCACGCGGACGCCCATCTCCGGGCGCAGCTTGTCGTCCGGGTCCTCGATGCGGACGCGGACTTCGATCGTCGCGGTCTGCTTGCGCGCGGTCGGCCAGATGCGATCGACGACGCCCGAGTAGCCGTGTTCCGGATACGCATCGAGGAAGATCTGCGCCGGCGAACCGAGCTTCACCTGCGCGATCGTCGTCTCGGGGACCTCGGCCTGGACCTCGAGCGATGCGAAATCGACCATCGTCGCGACCGCGCCGCGCGCCGAACCTCCGGCCTGCGAGTTGGGCGACACGACTTCGCCGACCTCGGCGTCCTTCAGCACGACGACGCCGTCGAAGGGCGCGCGGACATAGGTTTTGTCGAGCGCGGCCTCGGCGAACTTCACCGCGGCCAGCAGGCTCTCTTGCTGCGCGCGCACCTCGGCGACGCGACGCTGTGCCGCGGCGGCGCGCGCCTCGCTCTCCTTCGTCAGCGCGTCGTTCGTGTGTAGATCGGCTTCGTTCGCGGCGATCCGCGCCGTGGCCGCGTCACGCTTCGCGACCCACTCGTCGCGCAGGCTCGCGGACTCGTAGTCGAGTTCGATCAAGTCCTCGACGCGCTTCAACTGGACATTCGCCAGCGCGAGGTCGGCCTGCGCCTCGGCCTTGCGGGCCACGATCGCGGCGCGCTGTGACCGCTGGCGCTCGATCTCGGCGTGGGCGGTCGCGACGTCGGCGTTCGCGCTCTCGATCGCGGCCTGGCCGGCATCGGCGTTGGCTTTGGCCTGGCGCAGCGTTGCCTCGAACTCGTCGGCGTACAGGCGGGCGACGACGAAGCCCTTCTTCACCGCCTGCCCTTCGACGACGTTCATCGCGACGATGCGGCCGGGTTGGTCCGCCGAAAGCGCGGCCTTCGTCCGCGCGATGATGAATCCGTTCGCGGCCGCGCCGGCCAGCGCGGACGCGGCGGCTTTGCTCGGGCGCGCCGGCTTGGTCGTGGCGACCTCCAGCAGGCGATAGCGGTCGACCAGTCCGAGCAGCGGGTTCCAGAACGTCCACACCGCGCCCGCGAGCAAGCCGATGAACACGAGCTTGCCCACGGGCAGCGCGCGCCGACGGCCTCCGCCGGACGAGCGCGCGACCTTGGGGGCCGCTTCACGATCGATCTTGAGCTTATTGAGGTCCAAGGCGGGCAGAGGATAGCAGCGCCAACCGAAGGGGGAGGTGGCATCGTGTCGCGGCTCGATCGGATCGTCGGTGACGCACTCCATCCAACGGGGGCGATCGAACGCCGGAATGCGAACGGAATCGATCGGGGCGTCGCCACGCCGTGCGGTCCCGACCGTCGTGGCGGTGGACCTCCGGCGCTATCCTGCGCACCCATGTCCAAGCTCAAGAAAGTGCTCGTCGCGAATCGCGGCGAGATCGCGGTGCGTGTACTGCGCGCGTGTCGCGAAGAAGGCATCCCGACCGTCGCGGTCTATTCGGAAGCCGATCGCAATGCGCTGCATGTCCGGCTCGCCGACGAGGCGTACTGCATCGGGCCGCCGCCCGCGCTGCAGTCGTATCTCGACGGCGACAAGATCCTCGCCGTCGCGCAGCGCGCTGGGGCGGACTCGGTCCATCCGGGTTACGGCTTCCTGTCGGAGAACGCGGATTTCGCCGACGCGACCGTCGCGGCGGGACTGACGTTCATCGGCCCGCCGGGTTCCGCGATGCGCGCGATGGGCAACAAGATCAGCGCGAAGGCGCGCATGAAGGCGGCGAACGTGCCGTGCGCGCCGGGCTCGGACGGAGCGATCGACGATTCCGCGGAAGCGGCGCGCATCGCCAAGGCCATCGGGTTCCCGGTGATGATCAAGGCCGCGGCGGGTGGCGGCGGCAAGGGCATCCGCATCGTCAAGGAAGAGGGCGAACTGGCCCGCGCGCTCGACATGGCGCGTTCGGAGGCCGAGAAGTCGTTCAAGAGCGGCGCGGTCTACGTCGAGAAGTTCCTCGAGGAACCGCGCCACGTCGAGATCCAAGTGCTCGCGGATCGGCACGGCAACGTCGTGCACTTGGGCGAGCGCGAGTGCTCGGTGCAGCGACGGCACCAGAAGATCGTCGAGGAGACGCCGAGCTGCATCGTCGACGCGGACTTGCGGCAACGCATGGGCTCCGCGGCGGTCGCGGCGGCGCAGGCGTGCGGCTACGAGAATGCCGGCACCGTCGAGTTCCTCGTCGACAAGCACCGCAACTTCTACTTCCTCGAGATGAACACGCGGTTGCAAGTCGAGCACCCGATCACCGAGCAAGTGACGGGCATCGACCTGGTGCGCGCGCAGTTGCGGATCGCGGCGCGGCAGCCGCTCGAGTTCCGCCAAGCCGACGTGAAGCACGCCGGCCACGCCATCGAAGTCCGCATCTGCGCCGAGGATCCCGATCACAACTTCGTGCCGGCGACGGGCGTCGTGCGCCATTTGGACGTGCCCGGTGGCGGCCGCGTGCGCATCGACGCGGGCATCTACGAAGGCATGACGGTCGGACTGCACTACGACTCGATGTTGGCGAAGCTGATCGTGCGCGCGAACGACCGCGAAGAGGCGATCGCGCGCATGAAGCGCGCGTTGGCCGAGTTCCACGTCACGGGCGTCAAGACCAACATCCCGTTCCTGCTGCGCGTGTTCGACACTCCCGAGTTCTTGTCCGGCAAGTACGACACCGGGTTCATCGATCGCAACCTCGCGACGTTGAAGGCGCCGCCGTCCGACGGCATGACGCGCGACGTCGCGTTGGTCGCGGCCGCGATCGCGCACGCGCTGCGCAAGCGCCGGAGTCAAACCGCGAACACGGGCGCGAGCGCCGACGCGTCGGCGTGGTTGCTCGCGGCGCGCCGTGAAGGGTTGCGTCGATGAAGTACTACGTGATGGTCGGTGGCAAGGAGTACGCGGTCGACGTCGACGCCTCGGGCGACGCGATGCGATTGACGCTCGATGGAGCGACGGTGCGCGTCGACGTGTCGGCGGTCCAACACGGCGAGCAGTATTCGGTGCTCGTCGACGAACGCAGCTTCGCGGTGTCGGTCGACGGCGACGGGCGCAAGCTCGCGTTGGTGCTCGACGGGTACAGCTACGCGGTCGCCGTCGAGGACGATCGCGAGCGGGCATCGCGCGCCCTCTCCAATCTGCACGGCGCCGGTGGCGGCGTCGTCGAATCGGTCATGCCGGGCATCGTGCGCAAGGTCGAGGTCAAGGTCGGCGACACCGTGAAGCGCGGCGATCGCTTGCTGGTGCTCGAAGCGATGAAGATGGAGAACGAGATCCTCGCCGACGCGGATGGCGTGGTCGCCAAGCTCCACGTCGCGGCCGGTCAGACGGTCGAGGGCGGTGCCCCGCTGGTCACGCTCGACGTGGGGTGATCGAGCGGTCGCCGCGAAGATGGCGGATCCCGACACGTTTCGCAAAAAGCGCGAACTCTCGGTGATACGTCGCCGCCGTTTCCATACCCCCCGACGGCCGCGCTCGACGTGAAGTCGCGTCCTGCGCCGCCGTTGGAGGTCGCGATGGTGCGCATGTGGAGTCTGGTCGTCGTCTGCGTCGGAGCGCTTGCGAGCACCGCGTTGGGCTCGCTGGTGTCGATGACGGGTTCGACGACGGTGCAAGTGAATGCCGCGGGGGAGAAGGAAGTCGTCATCCGCAGCGACAGCGGATCGACGACGCTCGGTCGCCGCGACGAGCAGTCCGGCGCCGTCGGTCCGTGGATCGACCTGTTGAAGGCCGCGGAGGCCAACAAGGTCGTCACGGTCGAATTGACGGACGGCAAGCTCACGAAGACGAAGGTGAAGCCCTGATCCATGAAGCTCGCGCACGGGGCTCTTGCTTGCGCGTTCGTGTCGGGACTCTGCGTCGTCGGCGTGCTGTGGATGTGCGCGAACGAACCGACGGAATCGCTCGAGCCGCAGTCCTCGAGTGGATCGGAGTCGACCGCGCGAGCACCGGCGGACCCCGTGCGTGAGCCGTTTCGCGCCGACCTCGTCCCTCTCGAGGGTGAGGTCGGCGCGATGCGTGAGCCGCCGCGCGAGGAACTCCACGATCGACCGCGCGCGCCACGGGCGATCGTGCTCGCGACGCACGTGAAGGGGCGCGTGCGTGGAACGGCCGGATCGGGCCTGTCGCCCGCGCGTGTCGTCGCGGGTCGACGTGGAACGGCGCAAGCCATCGAAGTACGAGCCGCGGCCGATGGCGCGTTCGAGCTCGATCTCGAATCGCGTGGATCGTTCGCCGTCGTCGCGACCGACGGTGTCCGCGTCTCCGCACCGATTCCGATCGAGGGCGGCGACGGAGTGACGATCGACGTCGGCGAACTCGAACTCGAGGAGTGCGTCGTCGTCGCCGGGCGCGTCGTCGATGCCTTCGGGCGCGCGGTCGAAGGAGCGGACGTGCGGAGCCCGTGGGCAACGACGATCAGCGACTCGCGGGGGGCGTTCGAACTCCCCGTCGGAGCGGCAGGTCTCGTGTCGCTCGAGGCGAGCGCGCCGGGTCGAGGCGTCGGCGTATCCGCGATCCTCGCGCCGAGCGAAGAGCCGTGCGTCGTGGTCCTCGAGCCCGCGGTCGAGATTCACGGCAACGTGTTCGACGCCACGGGGGCTCCGGTCGCGGAGTGCGAAGTCCGCAGCGCCGGCGTCGCGGTGCGCACCGACGCGAGAGGCGAGTTCCGGTTGCCGCCGTCGCGCGACCCGCGTCCGTTCGTCGTCGCGCGGCATCCGCGGGCGGGGAGCGGTCGTGCCGAGTTCGCCGGTGAGTCGCCGCTGCGCATCGTCCTCACGCGAACGGCGGCGCTGGCGCTCGCGTTCGATCGAGCGCTCGACGCGGCGACGACGGAACTCGTCGTCGAGCTCATCCGCGAAACCGTGATGGGCGCGTCTGCGGAGCGCGCGACGTTCGGCGTCGCGGTCGATTGGCTCGCGCCGGATCGAGTGCGCATCGCGGGCCTGGCGCCGGGTGAGACGTATCGCGTGCGCATCGTCGATACGCGCGGATTCAGCGCGATGACGACGCTTCGCGTGCCGGATCCAGCTCCGGAAGCGGACGTCTTCGCGATCTGCGTGCTCGAGGAAGGAGCCGACATCGAGGTGCGCGTCGTTGCCGCGGACGGCCAGGACCTCGAGCACGCGAGCGTCACGCTGGCGGTGAGCGACGAGGCCACGGCGGACGTTCTGTGGGCCATGACGCGCCGCACCGATCGCAAGGGTGTGGCGACGTTCGAGTCCCGGCCGAACGAACGACACCTCGTGCGTGTGTCCGCTCGAGGCTTCACGGAGACGGTCGAGCACATCGAGCGCGCGCAAGCGGGCGAGCGACGCACGTCGACGATCCGTTTGCGGGCCACGAGTCGCATCGTGGGTCGCGTGCCGAGACCGGTAGCCGCCGATCGTGCGCCGTGGATCCGGGTGTCCACGAAGAACGCGACTCGCTGGACGCGCGTGACGGCGCAGGGAGCGTTCGTGTTCGAGTCGATGCCGGCCGATGCCTGCGTCGTCACGTGCTGGCCGAGCTCGCTGCCACGCACGATCGCGGTGCACGGCGGGCCGGACTTGCCGTCGAAAGCGCTCGAACTCGAGCCGGGAGCGACGCACGAGATCGAGTTCGCGGAAGACGTCTCGAAACCCGTGACCTGTCGGGTGAGGGTCGTCGACTCGTCGGGGGTACCGCGCGTCAGCATGCGAGTGGCGGCGCGGGTGGGTGACGCCGAGGTCGCGAGCGCGCGCACGGCGGCGGACGGAACGGTACACCTCGTCCTCCCGTGGGCCGGGGTCTACAGGCTCGAAGCCAAAGGAGACCGTGAGTCGGACCCGAGCGCCGTGCGCGAGAGAGTCACCTGCGAGGGCGAGGAGAACGCGATCGAGCAGCTCGTAGTCCAAGGCCAGTGAAGGAGGTTCGACCCAGCGCCCAACTGCCGCCGGCCCTGTCCCGCGGCCTCTAGTCGCGGAGCAAGGATGCGGCGATCCGCGGGCAAGGGGGACAGACGGGGGACACATCGGGGACGGAGGCGCCTCCGTCCCCGTCATCGTCCGGGGACAGACGGGGACAGATGAGATGAGAAGTGGCTGGCCTCCGTCTGGGATCTCCGAAGAGATCGGTCAGACTTTGGCGAGCTCTCGTG
>JBPOIU010000181.1:0-11902 GCA_052034255.1 Planctomycetota bacterium
CTTTCGCCCGCGACGCGGTCGATTGTGGGGGTCGTAGGGGGCCACCGGCCCCCTACCTCGTCAATGCCCGAGCGGGCATTCCGCGAAGCGGTCTCATCGTTCCCTCATCTCCGCCGATAGCCTGGGCGCCATGCGGATCTTGGTCGTCGAGGACGAGAACTCCCTGGCGAAGTCGATCGCGTTCGCGCTCGAAAGCAGCGGTTTCGCGGCGGACGTCGCGCACGACGGCGATGAGGGCGAGTACCTCGCGACGACGCATCCGTACGACGCGGTCATCCTGGACCTCTTGCTGCCGAAGAAAGCCGGGCTCGACGTCCTCGCCGCCCTGAAGTCGAAGCGACCGGCGTTGCCCGTTCTCGTGCTCACGGCGCTCGGCGACGTCGATCATCGCGTGCGCGGCCTGGATCGCGGCGCCGACGACTACTTGGTCAAGCCCTTCGCGGTGAACGAACTCCTCGCGCGCGTCCGCGCACTGCTGCGCCGCGGCAAGCCCAACGTTGCCGGCGCGCACGTGACGATCGGCGATCTCGAAGTCGACCTCGCCGGCCACATCGTGCGCCGCGCCGGCCGCGTCCTGGCGCTGAGTCCGCGCGAGTACGCGTTGCTCGTCCTGTTCGTGAATCGCCAAGGCGAAGCCCTGTCGCGCACCGAGATCGGTGAGCACGTCGTCGACCGCGAATTCGAATCGACGTCGAACCTCATCGACGTCTCGATCTACGGCCTGCGCACGAAGCTCGGCAAGCCCGACCTGATCCACACCATTCGCGGAGTCGGCTACCGGTTCGGGCTCGAGGACGCGAAGTGATGTTCTCGCTCCGCCCGCGCACGATTCGCGCGCGCATCACGACCGGCGCCGCCGTCTTGCTGTTCGTCGCGCTGACCGTGGCGGGTATCGCGCTGAGCGCGGAGACGCGCGAGATCGCGTTGCGCGGACTCGATCGCCGGCTGTTGGCCGAAGCCGAAGCGCTGGCCGGACTCGTCCACTTCGACGGCACGCAAGTCGAGATCGAACGCCCCGAAGACGCGGCGCGCGAATACGGCAAGGTCGGCGGTCGTGCGTACTTCCAGATCTGGCACGGCAAGGAAGTCGTTGCGCGGTCGCGCTCGCTCGGTGAGTTCCGCCTGCCGCGACCCGATCCCGAGAAGATGCGGCCGCTCGAATCCCCTCGGCACCGCCGCACCGATCGCGATTTCGCGGTCGGTCCCGACGACGAGCGGCTGCGCATGCTGACGTTCGTCGTCGGCCGCACCCCGTGGAGCGACGATGCTCCCACCGAGCCGACGACTCCCGCCACCGCGCGCGACGAAGCACTCACGGTCGTCGCGGTCCAGGTCGCCCGCACGCTCGACGACGTCACGGACGCCGTCGCGGAGCTGCGAAAGGACTTGCTCAGCGGGCTCCCTCTGGCGTGGCTCGTCGGTTGCCTGGGCGTGTTCTTGCTCGCGTCCCACGCGTTGCGCCCGATCGCCCGCATGAGCGCGGCCGCCAGCGCGATCGCCGCGGGCCGTGAAGATCGTCGGCTCGATCCCGTGCGCGTGGACAATGAACTCGCGGACCTCGCACGCACGTTGAACGCCGCGTTCGATCGACTCGCGCAGACCATCGATCGCGAGCGCCGGTTCTCGGCCGATGCGGCGCACGAACTGCGCACCCCGATCGCCGTGCTGCGTGCGTGCGTGGAAGTGGCGTTGACGAAGGCTCGCGACCCGGCCGAAGACGAGTCCGCGCTACAAGAGACGCTGACGCAGGTCCTGCGCCTGAATCGCATCGTCGACGACTTGCTGCTGCTCGCGCGCTTCGAGCACGGGGAAGCGCTCGACCAGCGCGTCGATCTCCGCTCGGCGGTTCTCGCGAGCGTCGAATTCGCGCGCGCGATCGACCCCGCGGTCGCCTCGTCGCTCCGTATCGATCTCGACGAGGAACCGCTCTGGGTCGCGGGCAGCGCGTCCCTGCTCGAACGCGTCGCGTCGAATCTCATCGCGAACGCGCTCGCACACGGCGGATCCGCGGACGGCGTCGACGTGCGCGCGCATCGCGTGGCGGCCGAGGGGATGGCGGAGCTCGTCGTCGCCGATCGCGGCGTCGGGATCCCCCCGGAGATCGGGGCGCACGTGTTCGAACGCTTCTTCCGGGGCGATCCGTCGCGCTCGCGCGCATCGGGCGGCACGGGCCTCGGCCTCGCGATCGTGGCCGCGGTCGTCGCCGCGCATCGCGGCAGCGTGAGCCACCGGCCTCGCGCGGGCGGTGGCACGGAGTTCATCGTGCGCCTGCCGTTGGCGCGGGGCGACGCGGATGCCGATCCGGAGCCGAGTTCGCGTCCGTGACGAGCGGCCGCGTCCGGCCGCACGCGCGATCTCGAGCGTGAACCCGGCGGAGACGGATCCGAGCGGCCCGTCTCCGCTCGATTCGAGCGCGGTCAGGGCACCGAGACCGCGGCGATCGCGTGCGCGCCGCCTTGATGCGCGACGACGCGGTAGTTGCCCTCGGCGAGTCCGGAGCCGTTGCCCAAGAACAACGCCTTGAACACGCCATCGGGTCCAGCCACGACGTCCTGATCGAACGCAGTGCCGTCGGTCGCGACGATCGCCACGTGCACCAGACCACCGTTCGCGGCGGGATCCGCGGTGCCGGACATCGACAGTCGGCCGTCGTCGGACAGCGCGATCGTGCTCGATCCCGCGACGGCGTACAGCACGACGGGTGCTTGCAGTACTTGCGGCACCTCAGCGCCGGGCGCGACCTGCGTCGGCAGTGGCGCGGTGACGAGTCGCAGCACGAGCGGCCGCTTCTTCGCCTTCGTTTCGAGCTTCTTCGCGAATGACTTCAAGCGGCTCTCGATGCGCGCGCGCGTCATCGAGACTTCTTGTCCGACGCTGGCGGCGAACGAGTCCCATTTGCCGAGCCCGCCGACGCGGAAGTTCTTGGTCGTGACGCCGAGATCGTCGATCTGCGTGGCAGCGATCGCTTCGACCGCACTCAACGCGAAGTCCGCCGAACCCTTCAATTGCGTCATCGCCACCGTCAACGCATCGGCCGCGGCTTCGACCGCGGCGGTCGGCTCGATCGATTCCTTCTGCAGCTTCACGAGTACGAGTTCCAGCGTCAGCGAGAACTCCTTCACGATCAGCTTGTCGTAGTCGCGCAGCGCTGCCTTCTGCTTGGCGATCGCCTTCGAGAGCTTCGTGTTCGCTTTCCCGAGCTGGACTTGGAAGTTCTCCGCGGAAGCCGTCGCGCTCCATGCGAACGCGGCGGCAACGAGCACGATGAAACGTCGAAAACCCATGGTCTTCCTCGCGAGCGGGAGTCCGCGGCGCAGCGATGGGCTGCGGCGCGCACTCGGACTGCCGAGAACGGCGAAGCACTCCACGCGGCAAGCGCGCCGCGGTGGTCCGGATCGGAGTGACTTCGTGCTCTCGGGGGCTTCACCTCGCGGGAACGTGCCGGATCGGCGGATCGGCGCGCGAGATGAAAGCGGCCCGAGCGCTCCCGTCCAAGCGGAAAAACGCACGGCCCAGTGCCGCGGCGGTGGGCGTCACGCGGTCCCGCGATCGTCAACCGACGCGCGGTGTCTTCGAGAACTCGGCGACGAAGCGCGCTCCACCCCCGGAACGTGGCTCCCAACGCAATACGCCGCCGTGTTCGTCGACCACCTGGCGGCAGATGGCCAGCCCGAGGCCGTAACTGCCGCGCTTGCCGCTCTTTGCCGCTCCGCTGACGAACGGTTCGAAGATCCGATCGGCGACCGCGGGGTCGACGCCGGGCCCTTCGTCGTCGACCGTGATGCGCACGCGGTCCGCGAGGCCATCGATGGCGACCGCGACGTTGCTTCCCGGCTTCGTCCAGAACAGCGCGTTGCCGACGAGATTGCGCAGCACGCGCAGGCACCCTTCGCGGTCCGCGCGCAGATGCGCATCTCCGACGGACTTGAACTGCAAGGTCAACCCCAGTCGCTCCGCGCTGCGGCGTTCCCGCTGGAGGCGCAACTCGGCTTCGGCGGCGAGGTCGAAGACCTCCGATTCACCGCTGCGCGGTTCGTGCGATCGGCACCACGTAATGAGGTTGTCGACCGCGTCGGAGAGCTCGGTCATGTCCTCGAGATGGCTCTTCAACAGCTGGCGATATTGCTCCGGCGTGCGATCCGCGAGCAACGTCACTTCGGTTTCGCCGATGAGGTTCTGCAGCGGCGAGCGCAGCTCGTGCGCGAGTCCGGCCGTGAACGTGCGCAGTCGATACAGCGCGTCGTGGACGCGCTCGATCATGCGATTCAGCGCGTTGCCGACGTTGAAGATCTCCCGCGGCGCGTCCTCGAGGCGGATCGGTTGGGCTTCGTCGGGCGAGCGGATTTGTTCGGCGCGCGCGACGACCTCGTTCAGGGATCGCAGCGAATGGCGCGCGGTCAGCCAGCCGGCGAGCGCGGCGATCGTCACGGCGACGCAGAACGAGATCAGCGCATACGTGATGTATTGGCTCATCTCGTTCGTGAGGCGTTCCGAGTCGACGATCATCTCGAGCGTGCTGTTCGAACCGTCGATGTCCTCCGACGCGATCGTGACTCCGCGCGAGATCAAGTACTGGCGCCAGTTCGGATCCTCCGGCAGCGATTCGGGCACCAGCGCGAGCAGCTTGGCGTCGCCGCCTTGCGTGATGAGCGCGCCGTCGCCACCGCGCACGCGGATGGCGTACGACGGCTCGCTGGACGCCGAAGTGGCGTTACGGACCGCGGCGACGATGTTCTCGGGCGTGAGGTCGCGACTTCGGATGCTGAACTCGACTTCGGCGAGCTCGTGCTCCATGAAGTCCTTGAAGTCCTCGCGCAGCTCGGCGAGCAGGAAGTAGCCGTTCAGCAGCGCGTAGAGCAGCAGGACCGAGGCGGCGACGATCGCGAACCGCTGCGACAGGCGCCGCGTCAGCGACCAACGCGGCTCATTGGCTTGGAGCGAGGGCATAGCCGGATCCGCGGACGGTCTGCACCAAGGGATACCCGAACGGCTCGTCGATCTTCTTGCGCAGGCGACGAACGTGGACTTCGACCACGTTCGTGCCGGGATCGAAATCGATGCCCCAGACCTTCTGCAGCAATTCGGTGCGCGACGTCGGCTTGCCGTCGTGGTCGGCGAGGCAGCGCAGCAACGAGAACTCCGTGCGCGTGAGGTCGATCGGCTTGCCGGCGCGCGTGACCGACGTGTCGACGTAGTCGATGACGAGGTCGCCGATCGTCTTGCGCGGGCGCACGCTGCGGCGACGCAGGACCGAGTGGATCCGCGCGACCAGCTCGGCGAACGCGAAGGGCTTCACGATGTAGTCGTCGCCGCCGGCCTTCAGACCGCGGACGCGTTCGTCGACGGCGTCGCGGGCCGTCACGAAGATGACGGGCGTGTCGATCCCTTCGCGGCGGGCGGCTTCGAGCACGTCCCAGCCCTGCAACCCCGGCAACATCACATCGAGCAGGACCAAGTCGAGCCGGTCCTTGCGCATGACCTGCAACGCGGCCTCGCCGCTGTCCGCGACCGTGCAGTCCATGCCGCTTTCCATCAGACCTTTGCTGACGAACGTGCGGTACTTCGGGTCGTCGTCCACGATCAAGACTCGCACGCGGACCCCCGGGGTTCATGGGTCGCCGATCGCGGGGTTCGCGTCGGCCCGATTCCGAGCCCAGTTCTATCCCCAGGTCATGCGCGAAAGACCGTCGCGGAACCTGACATTTCGGTCATCGGTTCGTCAGCGCGCATCGCGCGAACCGTGACGATCATCGCCACGCCGAACCGGAGATTTCGTGATGCAGCGCTCCGCGCGCCGAAAGCCGCTCGCGGACGAGAAACCGAGACGATCCCGATGGTCTTCGCACAAGGATGGATCCTCGCCGAACGAGGCGATTCCCGCCGTGCCCAGCTCGAGCAGTTCGTCGCCGACGTCTACGCCCACGCGTACCGGGCCGAGCTGAACGAGTTCCCGCCGATGCTCGCCGCGATCACCGACCCGAACGACCGACCCGTCGGCGTGATCGGGGCGCGCCCGGCCGCCGAGGGCCCGTTGTTCCTCGAGCAGTACCTCGATGCACCGATCGAGTGCTTCGTCAGCGCGCGCCTGGCGACACCGATTCCGCGCGCTCGGATCGCCGAAGTCGGCAGCTTGGCGTCGACGACACCCGGTTTCGGCAAGGCGCTGATGAGCTCGCTCGCGGCGTATCTCGACGGCGCTGGATTCGACGTGGCCGTGTTCACCGCGACGCGTCAGTTGCGCAACTCGATCCGCAAGTGGAACGCGACGACCTTCGATTTCGGTCCGGCCAATGGCGATCGACTCGGCGAGGACCGCGCCCATTGGGGCGCGTACTACGACACCGATCCGCATGTCCTGGCGGTCCACTTGAAGTCGTTCCGCGCGTGCGTCGGCGCCGATGCGCCACTGTCCGCGATGCTGCGTGGCGTGTGGCAGGACGCGTGGTGCGACGGCTCCGCGCATTGCCGGCTGGAGCGCGCATCGTGACCACGTCGCCGTTGCTCGAACGGCTCGACACGATGGCTCGGATGCGACCCGCGGCGATCGCGCTCCACGACGGAGCCGAACGCTCGATCGCGTACGCCGAGCTGCCGGCGCTCGTCCGCACCGCTGCCGCCGATTGGGCAGCGACGGGTGCGCGCGTCGGCGGCCTGCTGACGCGCAATGGGCTCGATGCCGTGCTGGCCTGGCTCGGCGCGCTCGCGGCGCGCATCGCGTTGGTGCCGCTGCCGCCGTTCTTCTCGGCGACGCAATTGGACGCCATCGCGGAGCGCGCGGGTATCGACGTGATCGTCAGCGACGATCCGAAGCGCGCGACGTCGATCGCGCACGTCATGACGCGCACGCGGACGGTCGTCGGGCTCCACGCGTTCCTGCGCACGCAACCGCACGCGGCGCCACAACTCGCGCCGACCGCGCGACTCATCACGTTCACGTCCGGCACGACGGCGTCGCCCAAAGGCGTGTTGCTCTCCGACGGGGCCCTGGTCACCGTCGCGGAGTCACTCGGGCAACGAACGGCACTCGACACGGGCCGCCGCCACCTCTGCGCGATGCCTCTCTCCGTGCTCCTCGAGAGCACAGGCGGTCTGTTGCGTTGCCTCCTCGCCGGGGCGACCGCCGTCGTGCCGGACCTTCCCGACATCGGAATGCGTTCGATCTGCGACGTCGACGGACCGCGCCTCGCGAGCTCGATCGCTCGCCTCGGCGCGACCGACGCGATCCTCGTCCCGGAGTCGTTGCGCATCCTGCTCGACGCGTTCGAGCGCACCACCACACCGGAGCGGTTGCGCTTCCTCGGCGTGGGTGGTGCTCCAGTGCCACGGGAAGCGCACGAGCGCGCGGCGGAACTCGGGGTGCCGGTGTTCGAAGGCTACGGGCTGACCGAAGCCGCATCCGTGGTCGCGTTGAACGCGGCCGGCTCGGCGCGCGTCGGTTCGGTCGGGAAGCCGTTGTCGCACGTGACGCTGAAGATCGACACGAACGGTGAAGTGCTCGTGCGCGGCGCGATCCTCGACGGTTACCTCGGTGCGTCCGATCCGCGCACGCCGGACGGCTTCCTGCCGACCGGTGATCTCGGTGAGCTCGACCCCGACGGCTACTTGTGGTTGCGCGGCCGCCGCAGTGATTTCGGCATCACGAGCTTCGCCCGCAACATCCAGCCGAGTTGGATCGAGGAACTGCTGGCACGTTCGCCGCTCGTCGCGCAGGCCGCGGCGTTGATCGAAGGCCGTCGTCTCCCCGTCGCCGTGTTGGTTTCCGGAGCGACGCACGCAGACCTCGCCCCGGTGGTCGCCGCCGCGAACACCGAACTTCCGCCGTACGCGCGCATCGAGTCCTTCGTCGTCACGCCGGAACCGTTCTCGACCAGGAATGGTCAGTGGAACGCCTTCGGCAAGTTGAACCGCGGCGCGATCGAACGCGCGTACCGCGATCGCCTCGGCGCAAGAGCCGCGGCGGAACAGGAGTTGGCTTCATGAAGTTCCATGCCCGATTGGTCGAGTCGACGGAGCGCGAGCAGGCCGACCTGCTGCGGATCCCCTTCGTCGACGCGGCCATGCGCGGAGAGCTCACGCGCCCGCAATACGTCGCATTCCTCACCCAGGCCTACCACCACGTCAAGCACACGGTTCCGTTGCTGATGGCGGCGGGCAGTCGCATCCCGTCGACCCACGAGTGGTTGCGCGATGCGATCGTCGAGTACGTCGACGAAGAGCACGGCCACGAGCGTTGGATCCTCGACGACATCGCGGCCTGCGGCGGCGACGCCGACATGGTGCGCCGTGGTCGACCCGAGTTGCCCTGCGAGCTGATGGTCGCGTACGCGTACGACCAGATCATGCGCGTCGATCCGCTCGGCTTCTTCGGCATGGTCCACGTGCTCGAAGGCACCAGCGTGAAAGGCGCGACGCGCGCGGCCGACGCGCTCGCCGCGTCGCTGCGACTGCCGAAGTCGGCGTTCTCGTACTTGTCGTCGCACGGCTCGCTCGACATCGAGCACGTGAACTTCTTCGCCGGCCTGATGGACCGCATCGTCGATCCGCGCGAACAGGAGGTCGTGCTCCACGCCGCGCGCGTGTTCTTCCGTTTGTATGGCGACGTGTTCCGCGGACTCGAACCCAAGTCCGCTCGTCCGGGGGTTGCGGCATGAACGTTCGAGGGGCTTCGTTCCTGATCACGGGCGCGAGTGGTGGCATCGGCCACGCGACGGCGATCGAACTGGCGCGGCGCGGCGGGCGCCTGCTCGTTTGCGGTCGCGACTCCGGTGCGCTCGAAAAAGTCCGCGGCGAAGCGGTGGCGCTCGGCACGACCGCACGCGCGTTCACCGGTGATCTGTCGAGCGCGCAGGGTGTTCGGGCGTTGGCCGACGGCGTCCTGCACTCCGGCGTCGTTCCGGACGTGATCGTGAACGTCGCCGGTCAGTTGTCGTTCGCTCCGATCGAGGCCGAAGAGGCCGAGACCGCAGAGCGGCTCTTCCGCGTCAACGTGCTGGCACCGATCGAGATGGCGCGCGCGTTCACGCCGGTGTTCAAGAAACGCGGCTCCGGGCTGATCGTGAACGTCGGTTCCATCTTCGGCTCGATCGGCTTCCCCTACTTCGCGACGTATTCCGCGACGAAGTTCGCGCTGCGGGGCTTCTCGGAAGCGCTACGCCGCGAGTTGAAGGACAGCGGCGTGCGCGTCTCGTACGTCGCGCCGCGCGCGACGCGCACGGGACTCACGCGAATGTTCGGTCGCATGGCCGACGCGATGAAGATGGCCGTCGACGAACCGCAAGTCGTGGCGACGAAGATCGTCGCGGCGATCGAGCGCGACTGCGACGTGCGCTATCTGGGATTCCCCGAATGCTTGTTCGTGCGCATCAATGCATTGATGCCCGGGTTCGTCGACAAAGCGCTCGTCGCGAAGGCGGCGAAGATGCGCTCGTTCGCCGAGGAGGCCGCATGTCTTCGTTGACCGAAACGACGGTGTCGAGCGCTCCGCGCACGGTGAGCATCGCCGTGCTCGTGCTGCGCGTGTTGCTCGCGCTGTTCTTCGTGTTCATCGCCGCGAAGAACCTGTCCGGCGATGCGCAGATCGCGTCGGACTTCCAGCGCTTCGGATTCCCCGACTGGTTCCGCGTGCTGGTCGCAGTGCTGCAGATCGCGGGTGCGGTGCTGCTGTTCGTGCCGGGCGCCACGCTGATCGGGTGCGGTGTCCTCGCGTTCGTGCTGCTCGGCGCGATCGTCAGCCACGTCCGGCACGACCCGCTCCAAAGCGCCGTGTCGCCACTGGTGTTCCTGGTGCTGGTTTCCTTGGTGGCGCTGGCGTCGCGTCGGGGCTGACCGGAGGAGAATCAACTGGGGGCAGACCCGACGGGCCTGCCCCCAGTTGATTCAGGTTGCGAGGCGGCGCAGTCGCCGGACTCAACGACGGGTTGCGAGGCGGCGAAAGACGTTCCGCGCTCATTCGATCCTCACGCGACCCGAGCAGGATCGCGGCCGATCGAATAGCCTTCGGTTCGTATGACCTCGCACTCATTGGACGTCGCCATTGCAGCCGATCGCGGGACCGCCGCGCTCGACGCCGACAATCAGCTCCTCCTCGAGGAGCTGCGCGCTCGCGGTCTGCGCGCCGCTCCGTTCGTCTGGGACGATCCGGCCTTCGACCTCGCCTCGACGCGGATCGCGCTGATCCGTTCGACGTTCGACTACACGGCGCGCCGGGACGAGTTCCTGGCCTGGGCCGACCACGCGGCCACGCGAACGACGCTGCTGAATCCGCCGACGATCCTGCGTTGGAACGCGCACAAGGCGTACTTGCTCGAACTCGAGCGACGCGGTGTCGCCATCATCCCGACCGAGTTCCTGCCGCGCGGCGTGCCGGCCTCGTTCGCGCGCGTGTTGGCGCAGCGCGATTGGAACGAAGTGGTGTTGAAGCCTGCCGTGTCGGCCGGTGGTCGTGACACGTACCGCGTGCGCCGCGACGAGGGCGAGCGCGGCCAGCGACAGCTCGACGAACTGGTGGCGCGCGGCGACGTGATGGTGCAGCCGTTCCTGCCGGGCATTCTCAGCGCGGGCGAGTTGTCGCTCGTCTACTTCGACGGCCAGTTCTCGCACGCCGCGCGGCGCCGCGCACCACCCGGCGATTTCCGCGCACTGCACCGCCGCGGCGGGCCGGTGGCGGCGGAGACGCCGCCGACCGGAGCGCTGTTGTTCGCACACCACGTGCTCGAAGTCGCGCCCGAGCCGACGCTCTACGCCCGTGTCGACGTGCTGGTCGACGAAGCCGGAAACTACCGCCTCGGCGAACTCGAGTTGATCGAGCCGATCCTGTTCTTCGGACATTCACCCGCCGGACTCGCGAATGCGGCGCAGGCGATCCAGGCGCGTCTCGAGCGCATGCGAGACCCGTCATGAGCGAAGCGGCACCGAGTCCACTGCTCGCACGCACGTTGAGCGAGGCGCAGGAGCACGGAGTTCGCGTGTTCGCGCGCCCCGAATGGGTGTTGCGGTTGCGGCGGCTGTTGCTCGCCGGACGCGATCTCGCCGAAATGCAACGCGAGACCGCGCGCGTGTGGGCGCGCTTCGCGCCGACCGTGACGATGCTCGAGACCAAGGTGCTGCAGCAGCACGACACCGCAGCCGACGGTGCGACCAAGTTGCTGGTCGGTCTGCGCGACGGCAACGCCGTCGAAACCGTCGTGTTGCCGTCGCCGCGTGGCGTGTCGGTGTGTTTGTCGTCGCAAGTCGGTTGCCCGGTCGGGTGCACGTTTTGCGCCAGCGGAGCGGCCGGACTGCGTCGAAATCTCGACGCACACGAAATCGTCGAACAAGTCGTCCATGCGCGTCGCGTGCGTGCCGACGTCGATCGACTCGTGGTCATGGGCATCGGTGAACCGTTGCTCAACTCCGCGAACTTGTTCCGAGCTCTCGACATCCTCATCGAGGAGTCGGGGATCGGACCGCGGCGCATGATCGTGTCGACCGTGGGCACGCAGAACGCGATTCGCCGGCTCGGTGCGTACGGGCGCAAGGTGACGCTCGCTCTGTCGCTGCATGCGCCCGACGACGAGCTGCGCGGCCAGTTGATTCCATCGATGAAGGGCACGCGCGTCGCGGACTTGATGGAGGACGTCGACTGGTACATCAAGACGACGGGACGCAAAGCGATGGCGGAGTACACGCTGTTGAAGGGCGTCAACGACTCGCGTGACCACGCGATCCGCGTGGGCCAGCTGTTGAAGGGGCGAGAGACGTACCTGAACGTCATCCCGTACAACCCGGTGCCGGGCGCTCCGTACGAGGGTGTGTCGCGCGCCGACGCGATGCGGTTCACGGCGATCGTGCGCGAACACGGGGCGTTCGCGTTGGTGCGCAAGACGATGGGGGGTGAGGAGTACGCCGCGTGCGGCCAACTGCG
>JBPOIU010000250.1:0-13925 GCA_052034255.1 Planctomycetota bacterium
GGCGGTCCTCCAGCGGCTCTTCGATCCTCATGCGCATCGCGTCGGCTTCGTCCCGACTCAGCACCTTCGCGAGACCCCAGTCCATCACGTAGGTCTCGCCGAACTTCCCCACCATGATGTTCGAAGGCTTCAGGTCGCGGTGCACCACTCCCTTCGAGTGCGCGAATGCCATCGCCTCGCAGACGCGTAGGACGACCGACAGCGCCCGCGTCACACTCCATCCGTCCTGCGCTGTCTTCACCTTCTGGAAGACTTCGCCAAGGGTCTCCCCCTTCACGAGCTTCATCGTGAAGAACACCCGGCCGTGAGGGTCGATCCCGAGCTCGTGCACCGGCACGATTCCCGGGTGGTCCAGCTGACCCGTCACCTGCGCTTCTTCGAGAAAGCGCCCCAGGCGCCGCGTGTGCTCATCGAGCATCACCTTCATCGCCAACTGCCGGCGGAGGTCTCGATCGAAGACCCGCAGCACCACTCCCATCCCGCCTCGGGCCACCTGGCCGCGCAGCCGGTAGCGGCCTGACGTCGGGCCTCGGCTCTTCAGCGTCTCCACGATCGATGGGTCGTCCGCTTCCTCCCCGTCGCTCGAGTCCGCCAGGCTGATCTGCGGGTCCAGGTCCGCTCCGAACCGCGATCGAATCGCGTCCGAGAACGACTCTCCGAACGCTTCCCGCGGGATCCGTAAAGACTCCTGCACCACCGCGTACAGCTTGCGCAGCTCGCTCGCTCGCTCCGGGTGCTGGGCGCAGAACGACTCGAACCCGATCGGATCGCCGTTGGCCCGGCGCTCCAGGTACGCGATCAGCAGGTCCTGCGATGTTGGGCCCATTCTTGCCTCCTGCCACCTGACGGTAGCGATCCGAGGCATTGGGGCAATTCACTCGATCAGTGGAACACAGCGCCGCCGTCGGCACCCTGTGAGTTCGGCTGTGAATCGGTCCCTCGAAGCGAGGGATCGATTCACAGCATCTGAGAGGAGAACAGGATCTCGTAGGCGTGAGACCCGCTCTCATGAAGGCGTCGCGTCGAGGCCTTCACGTAGTTGCGCAACGGACGTGTGGCGCCGGCCGAGCTGCGCCCAGCCAGCGCCTGATCGACTTACCGATCGGTCACGAGAGCTTCATCGTTTGAGGGCCGGCCGTGCCGCCCGGGCTCAGTTGGAAGTACCAAGCCGCTTGGTGATACCCGACGTAGGCCTTCACCGCGAAACTCGCGCCCGATGACAGCGCTACGTTCGCGAACTTGAACTCTCCCTTCGCGTTCGTCGTCGTCTTCGCGACGAGCGTGTTGAACGGCCCCTTGCGGAGTTCCACGGTGACACCCTTCATGGGCGCGTTGTTCGAGGCCCACGACACCACTTTCCCCGAGACCGTTGCCGGGGCGGGCGCCGCATCGGCCGTTGGGCCGATGAACGGGAACGCGATCACGAGCAGACCGATGAACATGAGCACGACACTGATCGCTGTTTTCACTTTGATCTCTCCTTGATTACCAGGCATGGTGTTACCGTAACTTCAGATCTTGCGCTCGCTGTCATTCGTTGCTCGCATGCCTGGTTTGAATGCGAAGACGAATGACAGCGAAGCGCTGGTGTTCGACGAACGAATTGCGGCTAGCGAGCCCGTCGTGACTTCGTGGCGCCTTGAAGTGTCACCGCGCTTGATCGGAACAGAGCAGGCTAGGCGCGCTTGTGCGACCATTCGGCGCAGCACGCGATCCTGGGAGTAAACGGGTTCATTGAAGGTGCGCCGAGTACGAAATACCGACCGCTATTCTGGTGGTATGAAGATCCGCCCGCCATGCTCCCGGGCAGAGTCGATCATCGAAGCGATGCGCTGATGGGGATCTGGAAGCCTCAACGGTTGCTGCGCGACCGGTTCCCCAAGATGGCGCGAAGCCGGCACACTTCGATGCGAGCCGCAGCGCCGACCGACGCGAGGTCTTCGTTTCACCTCGGCCGGGCGACGTACTGGTTCTTTAGGTCACCAAGTAGCGCCCAGAAGTTGTCCGCTGAAGGCTCTCGATAAATCGCGTCGAGACGCGGTCTCCAAACCTGTTCCGGGATCTTCGATACCACCGCTGCCTTTTCGATGCCGTGCGCAATGGACTCGGTATCGGCTCCTAGGATCGAGCCGTACATACCATGATGGACGAGGAATCCGAGCGCGAAGGACGACGCGGTCTTTTCGCCGTGGCGCGCTTCAATCGACGAAGCAATGCTCCCCGCCTCGCAATGAGTCGGCATGCCCGACCAATCCGGGTTTTCCGGCAGTGACACGCCGAGCGCCTCCGCCGCGAGCCGCGCGTATTTCATGGCGTTGTTCGCCTTGTCCAGTTGCTCCAGGTCGTTCCATAGGCAGGCGGACTGGTAGAGGTAGCCCATTTCGAACGCGAGATACGCCTCCGTCTCGGGTTTGGACCGATGCCCATCTCTTGAGCCTTCACAACCGCTCAGGGCAACGCCGAGCGCGCAAACCGCAAGAACTCGGAACATGAGAGTCACTCCTCGCTGAACGAACGCGCGACAGTGCGCGCCCATCAGCGAGAGCGAATTCGGCCGACTCGGATTCCGTGATTTCTTGCCCGTACTTTCTCGGTTCGCAGGTCGTCCGTGTAGTGACCGACTGTTCGAATTTCACGCCGCTTTCACCTCGTGCGCGCGGCGTAAAGCTCCCTGTCGAGAAGGATCCACGCGGCAAGTCGCTGGGAGTAATAGGTGTGCGAGTCGCTGAGGCACCCGTAATTCGTCACCGCGCAGCCTTGCTGGTGTCATGAGCCCCGACCTTTGCGGGATGGCGGCAATCCAGGGGTGTTGCTGCCGCTCGAGGCTCCTCGGCCGACACGAAGAGATCGTGGAAATCTGAGATTTCGTCGATTCCATCCCCGCGTGCTTCGCTTCTCCCTCCGACCGATGCGTTCGCCTCGCGTCCGATGTTCTGAGTCAAGGAGTGAACATGCGTTATTGCTATCTGATTCTCGTGGGTCTTGTGGCAATGCCGGCTGCCCTAGGACGACAGAAGCCAAGTGGCTGGGTCGATACCGGCACCGTCGTGCGATTGAAGAACGTGAACGACTCCGTCGGTCTCGGCACGACCGACGTGACGTCGAAGTTGACTGTCGGCGGCACCATCGAATCGAAGTTCGGAGGATTCGTGTTTCCCGACGGGACCGTTCAAACGACGGCTGCGTTGTACGTACAGGATCCTTCGGGTGGTCAAGGTGCATCGACCAGTTCAGGCACCGTCCTCGACGTGACGGCCTACGGGGCCATCGGCGATGGACTTCACGACGACACTGGGGCGTTCATGCTCGCTTTGTCGACGCTATCGGAGCACGGCGGCGGCGAACTCTACGTACCCCGGGGAGTCTATTCCCTGAGTGCACGCCTCAACGTCGCCAACTCCATCACTCTCGCTGGTGACGGACTCCAGGCCAGCAAGCTGGTCTGGATGAACGGGGATGGTGGCGTGCGCGTCATCGGTGGGAACGCGCTTTGGGACAATCGGACGGTGGTGCATGTTCACGACCTTTCCTTCCTGACGAGCGTACCGCAGGGTGGAACCGCACTCCTGCTTGACTATGACCTTCCCGTCGGTGCGATTCAGAGCTTCGCGAACATCGAGCGAGTGGAATTCTCCGGCATTCAGGGGGGTTACTGGTCGATCGGTGTTCACCATCACAATGTCCGCGGTACCACGATCCGGCAGTGTGACTTCAAGGGGTCGGTGACGTCGAGCAGTCCCTTCGCGCCCGGGGCGAAGGGTATTCTCATCGATGGCCCAAATCACCAAGTCGATCACTTCATCGAGAGTTCGCGCTTCTGGTTCCTGGATCGTTGCGTCGACATTGGGGGAGCGACCGAGGGGGTCGTCATCAATGGGGTACAAGCCGTAGGCATCAACTGCGGCGTGCGTGTTGAAACCGATGGCGGTTGTCCGGGCGTCGTCGTCACCAACTCGCATTTCGATATCTGGTCGGTTGCTCTTGACTTGGTCACGGCAACGGATTCGACCGTTACGAACAACTTGATTTACACCCGTGTGAATCCTCCTGGCACCCTGGCCGGCGTCTTCATCCGAGGCAAGTGCAAGGATGTTCACGTTGCGGGCAATATTTTTCACGGACACGGCGCCGACTTCAACGGCGTCGTCGTCGTGGGACCTGCCGATGAAGTGACGGTCGCTCTAAACAAGTTCGCAGGTTGCTCGACCGCGGTGTGGTTGAAGAACACGAGTGGTTGCATGGTGCTCGACAACGACTTCGACAGCTCGGGTGCGAACGTCCTGATGCAACCCCCCTCGTCCGCCAATTTCGTACGAAAGATGCCTTGGGACAACTGACTTCTCGGGCGTCCTGTGTCAGGTCAGGCGACCGAGTTGTGGATCGGTCGCCTGACCAAATCGAAGTTCACGGTTCCGTCATGGCTGCCGCCGGCTGCAAGCCGTGCAGGCTTCGTCGGATCGACTCTCCGACTCTTTCTATTGAGAGGCCTCGCCGATCCTCCTCGTCCGCACGCTTCTCGCTCGGCCTCGCGGCATAACAGAATCGTGGACTCCGATTTAGGGCACTGCCCATGACCCCGCCTACTTTCCGAATTCGCTGGAGTCACTTCGTGAACACCCTCAATCCGTCTCGGCGTAATCTCTGGATCTGCAGCGCACTGGTTTCGATGGCATGCGGATTCGGGCCCTCCATGGCGAACGCGCAGGTAGCTCATCGTGGCGACCCGGAGGCCATCAGCGGTCAACCTTTGCCCGTCGCGCCATGTGCCGTGCTGCCACCTGTAGACGTAGCACCATTCCTATTGGAGGATGCTCGACGTCGGGCCGACGAGCCCGTTCGGTTCGGCATCCCCATTCCAGCAAACATATCACCCTTCAACGCTGGCGCTTGGACGCGACTTCCGTGCGGCGATTTTCTCTGGCGACTTCGGATTCGATCGCCGGGAGCTACGTCGATCAGCTTGATGTTCGACTCGCTCACCCTGGGACGCGAGAGTCAGCTTTTCGTCTACACGGATGATGCGAGTGTTGTGCTCGGCCCATTCTCTGCGCACAACAACCGGGCTGATGGGATCTTCGCGACTCAGCCCATCTTGGGTGACACCGTCACGATCGAGCTTCGCCAACCGGAAGGCGGCCCTGAAGCGTTCTTCCGCTTGTCGGAGATCATTCATGGATATCGCAATGTGTATGAGCTGGCTGGATCGGGCGACAACGTTTCGAACCCGTGTTCGATGTTGGTCGACGTCAACTGCCCGCCCGGCGCAGCGTTCCAGGACGCGAAGCATGCTGTCGGTATCTTGCTGATGGAGGGGTATCTGTGCAGCGGCGCGTTGCTCGCCAACACGAAGCACGACGCGTTGCCTCTCTTCCTGACCGCGAACCATTGTTATGTCGCTTCGTCCGCACCGAGCGCATGGGTAGTGCTGTTCAATTACGAAGTGTTCGGCTGTGGAGGCCAGTCTGCACCCACAACCGACAGTGTCCAGGGAGCTGCCTTGCTTACCCGTTCACCGAAGTCCGACTTCTGCCTCGTACTCCTGGATCAAATTCCAGAATCCTACAAGCCGTACTTCGCCGGCTGGGATCGCGGATCCGCCGCTCCGACTTCGAGCACCGGAATCCACCATCCCTCCGGAGCACCGAAGAAGATCAGCCAATCGTACAGCGCGTGCGTTCCTTGGAGCGGGAACACGCCGTTTGCCGCCGGCGCCAAGATGTGGCTCATCCCTCAGCTGGACGTGGGTGCCACGATGGGCGGATCTTCAGGCTCGCCGCTGTTCGATCAGTCGAAGCGTGTCGTGGGGCAGTTGTATGGGTATCTCGGCACGAACATCACGTGCATCCAGAAGAACTTGATCTACGGCCGCCTGGATGTGAGTTGGACCGAGGGTGCGAAGTACTACTTGGACCCCGGGGGTCTTGCCCCGATGACGCTCGACGGTCACTTCAGCGTTGCGCCAGACCTCAGTGCTATGGCGTTGAAAGGTCCCACCACCGGGACCAAGGGGCAGATGATCGAGCTCACGCTTCAGGTGGAGGGTGCCAACGTTTCTCCATCCGCGCCAGTTTCGTATCGCATACGCATAAGTAAGAATAAAGTAATCAGTAGCGACGATCCGCTCATCGCCGAGTTCCCTGTTCCGAAGTTCGGGATGTTCGAGACTCCAGGCTTCACGTTGCCGACCTGGCTGCCGGCAGGGACCTACTATTGGGGTGTCGAAGTGTCTTCTGTGTCGGGAGAAACCGATACTGCCGACAACGTGCTCTGCGGCAACGCGGTCAAGGTGAAGAATCCGACGGTTCCGGACCTCGTCGTAACGGCGGTCTCGGGGTCCGGATCGATTCCTGTCGGCGGCGTTTGGGTGGTCGAGGCCGTAACCGAGAACGTCGGGGCGCCCTTCGATGGACAGTACAAGTGGTCGGTCCAGTTGGGGGACACCGTGGTGGCAACGGGGAAGAGCAAGAAGCTCGGAAAGAACTGGTACGTGATCCACGCCAATGTCGCTCCAGGGCAATACCTCATTCGCGTGGTTGTTGAGCCGGTAGGGAAAGAGTCGAACAAGGGAAACAACGAGCTGGACGGCCCCCTTCTCACCGTGGTGGCTCCGCCTGCTGCCGCCGATGTGATCGCTTTGTCCGCGGAGGGCCCAGCGTTCGTCACCGCCGGCAAGAAAGCCACGGTCCAGATCGAGTTCGAAGCTCCCAACGCAGTTGGCCCCTTCGAGTACGAGGTACGTTTGAGCAAGAACACCGTGGTCGACGAGGGAGACTCCTTGGTCGTGAAGAAGTCCGCGACGATCTCCGGTGTTTTCAAGTTCAAAGCGAAGGTGCCGGCAACGTTCAAGAAGGGCTGGTACTACTGGTCCTTGATCGTGAAGCCCGCACAGGGCGAAGTACTCCTCAGCAACAACTCGATTCTTGGGGGGCCCGTCTTTGTCGAGAAGTAGGTGGTTGGCGGCGAGTTGGCCCGACGCATGTCATGGATCGATGGTCACGCTCGTCGTCGGTGTGCTCCAGGCGCGCTCGCATGCCGCCATGGGTCGGACCGTACGACTGGTTCATTCAACGTGCGCTGGAGCCGTGTGTCGTCGAGCGCCATCGGTCGAAGTCGCAGACGTAAGTGAAACGATTGAGTCAAGTTCTCATTTGTTCCACTTCAGTTCGCGCATCAGCCAAGCCTTGCCGAGTTCCCATTCAGCTCTTGCCTTTGACTTCGACAGTTTCGTCTCGGCGGCGACTTCGTCCCAGTTCATCTCGAAGTAGAAGCGCAACTCGACGATTCGACCGGCATTCGGGTATCGCGTGGACAACGCATTCAACGCGTCGAACAACTCGGATAGACCGTGCGCGTTCATTCGAACTGGCGGAACTAGGCTGTCATCGGTTGCGAGCTGCTCTAGATTCCCTCCGGCACCGTGCCGGATCGTCTTTCTCTGCCGCACAAGGTCGATGAGAACGTGCCTCATGGCGCAGGTGAAGTACCCCAGAGCTGCGCTTCGGGACACGAGTTTCTGGTCAGTAGAAGAAGTAGAGCGGTTTGCGAGAAGTCGTTCTATCGTTCGATTAACGAGGGACATGGTCTCGGGTAGGCCTGGACTTCGATTTCGGCCAAGGATGGTCCGTGCCCTCGCTTCCAGGAACTGCATGACTTCGGCGTCACCCAGGAGGCTCACGAGCTCGGGTTCGTCTTGATTCAAGGCGTGTTTCCCTGGTTATTTGGAGTCGGAATGCCGTGGCATGCGGAGTGTAGTCCGTGGGTACGGTGCATGGGAGGGTCAGTCCGCCGACAGCCCGTTGGCAGACGAACTACCACTTTCGATTTCGAGCAACGAACCGGTCGAGTGGCTCGGACCTTTCGTCGAACACGTACTGTGGACGAATGGAGTGTCGTGCCGTTGGCGGCCAGTTGACGAGGGTCTGCCGGCAGGCTGCTTCGTTGGTCCACCGGCCACAGAAGCACTGCGACCTTGTGTTCGCACGAGGGAGCATCCTCGGCCAAGACGCGAAGCAGAAGATCGACGCCGACACGAAGCTCGACTTCCACGAGTACTTGAAGGACCTCGGTTCGAGCGATCGGTTCTTCGATGACCTCGAGGGTGAGCCGTAACCCTCACCCCATCGACCTGCGGCCGCTCCGCCCGCTCGTTCACTCCCCCGCCAACGCCTCGTCGAGCATGCGGATCAGCGTCTCGCGATCGAACGCGTGGGGTTGGTCGCGATTCAGTTCGGCGACCCGGCGCAGCGCTCCGCGGATCGTCACCTCCGCCTCCTGGCGGTTCGGGACGACCATTACGCGACGCGGCACTTCGTCGGCCGTCAACACGCGAAGGAACGCCTGCGCGACTTCGTCGGGTTCCTTGTACTGACCGCGATCCGTCGGGCTCGCGAGGAGCGCTTCGATCTGTTTCTCGTAGCGCGAGCCCTTGCCGGTGTAGCCCGCGTCGAGCATGCGTTGGCGCATGTTCTCCATGATCTCCGACTTGTAGTTCCCTGGATCGATCAAGCTGACGCCGACGCCGAACGGGGCGAGCTCGGCCCCGAGCACATCGGAGTACGCCTCGATCGCGTGCTTGCTCATCGAGTACGCGCCACCCATCTCCCACGTCAACGTGCCCGAGATCGAGCCCGTGGTCGCGACGCGGCCTTTGCTCTCGATCAGCATGGGAGCGAACGCCTTCGTCACGCGATACGGACCGAACACGTTGACGTCGAACTGGAACATGAGGTCCTGCTCGCGCAATTCGATCAACGGGCCGAGGACTCCGACGCCCGCGTTGTTGATCACGCCGTACAGGCCGCGGCCGCCCGCGCGCACCGTCTCGACCGCGGCGTCGATCTGCTCCTGCTTCGTGACGTCGAGGCGGATCGCTTGGACGTTCTCGATCGTGTTCAACTCGGCGATGTCTTTGTCCTTGCGCGCTCCCGCGTAGACGAAGAAGCCGTTCTTCGCGAGCAGCTCGGTGGTCGTGCGCCCGATGCCAGAGTTCGCGCCGGTCACGAGCACGGCGCGCTTGGGAGGCGCGCCACGTTCGTCTTGCGTTGGTGCGACCGAGGGAACGAGCGTGAACAGCGCGAACAACAGGGGG
The DNA here is from genome assembly GCA_052034255.1 of Planctomycetota bacterium. GTDB lineage: Bacteria > Planctomycetota > B15-G4 > B15-G4 > JADJEK01 > JADJEK01. The sequence goes on from JBPOIU010000250.1 coordinate 9,089, forward strand.
AGTCGCATGAGTCTCGCTTTCCGGATCGGGAGGAAGGGTTGGAGTTCGATTCGACCGCGGACATCGCCGCGCTGCCGGTGCATGCGTCGCTCGCTGCGGTTACCGCGAGGGCGCTATCACGGTAGCGATCCGCACTCGTGGCGACGGTGTGCTCACCTCTGAACGTCCAAACGCGCGAGTGCACATTTTGTTGGCGGACGTCGAGTCGTTCGTTCGTTCCTTCGAGGTGTACCCGCGCCCTCCGCCAGAGTCGGCGCTCGCACGATCACGTCCTTTCGGGGCGTCGTCGTCGTTCGAGGCGGAGGTCTGGATCATGGCTCGGGACGACATCACCCGCAAAGCTGCGAACACCGGGAAGAGCGCGGCGCGACGGGTTCTCACGCGACGCTCGACTGCGCTGAGTCGACGCGCCGCCGCAGTGGCGCGCGGAGCCGCGGCACGTGCCACCGTCGCGAAACCCGTTCTCGCGGCGCGCTCCAGGACTCGCACAACGCGCACGATCGTCGAACCGTCGCGTCGTGCGCGGTCTTTGTTCTCAGCCGCGCCCAGCGCCGGCGTCGTCGTCGCCGAGGGTGATTCGTGGTTCGACTATCCGTGGACCGACGTCCTCGAAGAACTCGAGGACGAGCATGGCTTCGAGGTTCACGACGTCGCGCGCGCGGGCGATCGCATCGAAGACATGGCGTACAGCGACGGGCAGCTCGCGAAGTTCGCGCGCGCGCTCGAGAAGGTGCTGCGGGACGGCAAGGTCCCGCGCGCGATCCTGCTCTCCGGCGGCGGCAACGACATCGCCGGTGACGACTTCCACATGTTGCTGAACCACGCCACGGCACCGAAGCCGGGGCTGAACGAAGCGCTGGTGGAGGGCATCATCGACCAACGCCTGCGCGCCAGTTACGTGACGATCCTCGAAGCCATCACCGCGGTCGTCGACCACTACCTCACCGCGCGCGTGCCGATCCTGTTGCACGGCTACGACTACGCGATCCCCGATGGGCGCGGGTTCCTCGGGGGTTGGGGACCCTTGCCAGGCCCATGGTTGGCGCCGGGATTCGATCGCAAGGGATATCCGCCGCGACTCGATGCCCGCACGCGCATCGTCGGCGAGTTGATCGACCGGTTCAACGCGATGCTCGCGCGCATGGTCGCGCTGCCAGGTCTCGAACACGTGCGTTACGTGAATCTGCGCAACACGCTGTCGAGTCCCGGAAACCATCGAGACCAATGGGCGAACGAACTGCATCCGACGCCGGATGGGTTCGCACGCGTCGCGCGAACGTTCGCCGACGTGATCGAGAAGGGCTGACACTCTCGTGGGAAGGAAGGTGTTGCGATGAGCAAGAAGGGATCTTCGAACCTCGCCGCTCGCACGGCACTGTGCATCGGCATCAACGACTACCCCGGAACGCAAAGCGACCTCGCCGGCTGCGTCAACGACGCGCACGACTGGAAGAAGGCGTTGGTCGCGCGCGGCTTCGACGTGACGACGCTGTTCGACAAGCAGGCCAAGGGCGACGCGATCCGCAAGGCGATCCGCGCCGTGCTCGAGCCGGCGAAGAGTGGTGATCTGGTCGTGATCCAGTACTCCGGACACGGGACGTTCGTGCCCGACGAGGACGGCGACGAGTCGGACGGGACGGACGAATGCTGGTGCCCACACGACATCTCGGCCAACGGACCGATCACCGATGACGAGTTGTTCGATCTCTATTCGGATCGCGCGAACGGTGTGCGGCTCGTGGTGTTGTCGGACTCGTGCCATTCCGGCACCGTGATGCGGTTCGCGCCGATCGTCACGCCGACCGCCGTCGGTGGGCGCAGCCCGATCGTCCGCAAGGTCCGGTTCTTGCCGCCGAGCACGTTCCTCTCCTCGCGCGAGGCCGCAAAACTCGGCGTCGTGCGCGGCGTGCGTGGATCGAGTCCGCCCGGCCGCTACGCGGGCTTGTTGATGTCGGGATGTCAGGACACCGAGTACAGCTACGACGCCTACTTCAACGGCCGTCCGAATGGAGCGTTCTCGTTCGTCGCGTTGCGTGAGCTCGCCAAGCTGTCGGCGAGCGACACGTACGCGCAGTGGTTCGCGCGCATCCGGAAGGTGCTTCCGTCGCAGCAGTATCCGCAGCGTCCGAACCTCTACGGTTCGAGCCGCATGAAGGCGTGGAAGGTGTTCGTCGGCGCGTGACCAGCTCGCGCGGCGCGTGCGGCGTCATTCGACGTCGCGCGCGACGCGGACGCCGAGGCTGTGGCTGCTGAAGTCCTGGGTCACGAAATAACGATGGCTGACACGGAGCGCGATCGGCGGATTGAAGAACCCACCGCCGCGCGCAACGCGGTCTTTCGTGCCTTGGTCGTCGATCGCATCGGCGCAGAGCTCCCAGACGTTGCCGTGCACGTCATGCAGCCCGAACGCGTTCGCGCGATATGAACCGATCGACGCGTGCACCGTCGCGCCATCGTCGATCTCCTCCTGGTACTGCCAGCTCGGGTGGCCTTCGTTCTCCTGTGCGAATCGGTCCGCCAAGTTCGCGACACCGGCGAGCGACGCCGCGCTCGAACCGCACCACCATGGGGTCTCGGTTCCGGCGCGCGCCGCGTGCTCCCATTCCGCTTCGGTCGGCAAGCGCAGGTCCCAATGCAGCAGCAACTCGGTCGCGCCGCGCCATGAGATTTGCTCGACCGGGTTCGACTTCGTCGTGGTCTGCGCGCCGAACTTCCATCCCGGCCCGTAGCCCGACGGCGTGCGCTGGAACAGCGTGCGCCACTGCGCCTGCGTCAATTCGTGTTTGCCGATGAAGTACGGCGCGAGTCGGACTTCGCGCACCGGCCCTTCCGCGGGTTGTGCGTCGGGGTCGAAATGTGGCGCGTTCGCATCGGAGTTCTGCGCACCCACGCGTGCCACCGCCTGCGGCACCAACACCAGCACGGCGCACGATGCCTCGTCGAGCACGAGCCGCCCCGCGTCATCACGTGCCGGGAGCTCACCCGCGGCGACCACTCCGAATTCCCACAGCGTCGATTGCGGGTCCTGCCCGAGCGGAACCAGTCCCCATTGCGGTGCGAGCTTCATGCCGCCGTACGACGGATGGGACGCGATCGCGTCGATGGCCGCCGACCAAGCATCCGCGTGCGTCGATCGGGAAGCCGTCGTGATGGCTTCGCTGGCCGCGATCCGATGTTCGACGCTGGCGATCGTCGGTGCGTGCTCGTCTTCGCTCTCGAGGCGCTCGATGCCCTCCAACAGACGCCGCTGCGCGTCGTCGAACCAACGGTCCGAGGTCTCGTCGAGCCCTGCGGCGCGCAGGGTGGCCGCCGACCGTGCGAGTTGATCGCGGCGGTTGACGAGTTCGCGCGCACGATCGAGCCACGCGTGATATGCCGGTATGCGTTCCGGGCGCGGCGGCCATGCGGTGTTGGCCTCGGCTTCGAGATCCTCGACGCGCTGCATGTCCGACAAGCTCAGGATGGCGGCGAGCCGCGCACGATCGCGACGCGCGGCGCGCGTTTCGACGATCGTCGCGATGATCAGCGCCAGTACCGCGAGGAACGACGCTCCGCTGGCGACGGGATTGCGCCGCACGAACTTCGCGATGCGCGTCGCGACGCCGATGGGTCGCGCTTGGATCGGCAGACCGGTGCGCCACGCGCGCAGGTCCGCGGCCATCGCTTCGACCGACGCGTAACGCTGCTCGGGGTCCTTCGCGAGCGCTTTGCCGACGATCGCGTCGAGATCTCCGCGCAGCGTCTTCGCGATCGCGGTTGGCGTCGAAGACCGCGCGTCCGCCTCCGCGGCGCTGATCGCGCGCGAGCTCGGCGGCTTCGGGTCGACTTCGCAGATCGCGCGCTCGACCGCGAATCGACTCGACGTCGCGGTCTCGGGATAGGGACCGGAGCCGACGAGGAGTTCGTACAGCACGACACCGAGCGCATACACGTCGCTGGCGATGCCGACGGGTTCGCCGCGGATCTGCTCGGGGCTCGCGTAGCGCGGTGTCAGCGCGCGGTGTGCCGCGACGGTCGCCGCCATGTCGCCGTCGATCGGGCGCGCGATGCCGAAGTCGAGAAGCTTCGGCTCCCCACCACGCGTGACCAAGATGTTGCCCGGTTTCAGATCACGGTGCACGAGCAGGTTGCGGTGCGCGTGGTGGACCGCGACGCAAACTCTCTCGAACAGCGCGACGCGCGCTTGGATCGGGAGTCGTCGTTCCTCGCAGAAGCGATCGATCGGCGCGCCGTCGATCTTCTCCATCGCGAGCCACGGCACACCGTTGTCGGTCGTGCCGCCGTCGAAGAGCCGCGCGATGTTCGGATGCTCGAGGCGCGCAAGGATCTGGCGCTCGCGAAGGAAGCTCGTCAGCGCGGCGCGATCGAACGCGGAGCGCCGGACGAGCTTCAGCGCGACGACCTGCTCGAATTGGCCATCGGCGCGGCGCGCCGACCAGACGACGCCCATGCCGCCGGCGCCAAGTGGCTCTTCGAGCACGAACGGGCCGACCCGCCGGCCGCGATCGCGAGCCGCGTCGTCCGGCGCCGCGATGCGCGCGATCTCGTCGGCGGCCATCGGCTCGAGGAAGCGACCGCCGGCGCCTTGCTCGGCGTCGGCATCGGCCGCGAGCAGACGCGCGACTTCGTCGAACAACGCGACGTCGTGCGCGCATTGGGCTTTCAGCCAAGCGATGCGCTCGCCGGCGGGTCGATCGAGCGCCCCGAGAAACAGCGCTTCGGCTTGGGCGAATCGCGCGTCGACCATGAAACGAGCATACGGCTCGGGCCGCATGGCCTCATGCCCGGTCGGGCATGGACGACGCTGGGGGACGAAGTCCCCCAGCTCCCCCGGCCT
>JBPOIU010000145.1:0-44939 GCA_052034255.1 Planctomycetota bacterium
AAAGCGTGCCGAAGTCGTGCACGAGTTGGCGGACACCTTCGCGCTCCGACCACAGCGCGATCTCCCAGGCTCCGGCGTCGAGCGCGTCGATGGTGATCGAGCCGTCGTCGCTCGCGTAGCCCTCCCGTGCCTCACGCCACGGCGTGTCCAGTCGACGCGCGACGAGGATTCCGTCGCCGTCGCGGCAATCCTCGAGGAGGACGGCGGCCGGCGCCTCGAGCACCGTGACGATCTCACGTGCGTTCCGCTCGACGCGGACGAGCTGCTGCGTGGCGGCGTAGGCGGAGTCATCGAACGGCTCGATCGACAGCACGTAGTCGCCGCATTCGATCGCGGCGATGCTCCACGCGCCGTCGGGGCCCGATTCGACATCGGCGGAGAACGGCTCGAAGCGCTCCGCGTCGCTGGCGTCTCCGCGCGAGCCGACGGGCGTGAGCGTCACCATCGCTTCGACGATGGGAGCTTTCGTGGCTCCATCGAGCACCCGCCCTCGGACACTTGCCAGCTTCAAGTCGACATCGAGCCGCGTCACCGTTCCCGCTTCGATCGTGACGGCGCGAACCGCGGCGTGGGAGTAGCCGCGCCGGAACTCGCAGATCGTCGGCCCAACCGGTATCCCGGCGACGGTGTACCGGCCAGCGGCGTCGGTCGTCGCATCGCCCGCGAGGGGAACGCCGACATTGATGCCCGGGACCGCTACACCGTCGATGCGCACCGTCCCCGTGAGCGCGCCCAGACCGGTCGCGGAGAGTTCGACGTCCAGCGACGCCTCCTGTCCGGCGACGACGGCGACCGTTGGTGGAGGATCTCCTTCGCGAGCCTCCCGATCCCGCGCGACCGAGTAGCTGCCCGGCGCCAGCGCGGGAGTGACGTACCCGCCGTCCCGATTCGACGTCGTGAAGCCGAGCCAGCCGTCGTCGCGCGTGATGGTGAGTGCCATCGACGCCGGCAGCTCGGCGCCTCCCAGGCGCAGGCGACCGCGGATTCGCGCCGGTGCTTCGATGCGGATCTCGCGCGTGGTGTCGGCCGTGTCCGCGCTCCACGGGAACCAATCCGTGCGCGCGGCCGGATACGGCTCGTGTTCCACCATCACTTGGAACGGTCCGTCCGAGTGCGCGTCGAACTCGACTTCGCCCAGGTCGTTGGTCACGCGCTGCGCGACTTGCATTCCGTGGGGATCGGCGTCGAGGTCGCAACCGCCCACGGCGCGTGAGTACAGCGACACGCCGAGTCCCGAAATCGGGGTGCCGTCGCCAGCGATCACGCGCGCGCGGATCGGCCGCGTCTCCATCGTGACCATGCGCGCGACGACGCGAGCCTCCGGCGGGCTCAGGCGAGGCAAGTCGCAGAACGCGAACCCGGGTGAGGCGACTCCGAGATCGACCGCCGCATCGATGCGCGCATCGAACTCGACGACACCCGGGCCCCGCGGGCGCAGCACGATCGAGCGCTGCAACTCGGTCGTCGGCGCGGTGGAGAGCAGCGCCGAATCGAGCAACGCCCGATCGCCGTGAAAACTGGCGGACGCGGTGAACGTCTCGATCGGCGTGCCATCCGCCGCGGCCACGACGGACAGCGTGACCGGTCGAAGCACGGGCAGAACCACGGCGACGTCGGTCGCGAACTCGTCGAGGGCGACCTCGGATTCGACCATGGCGCCGGCATCGAACGTCGTCAGCGTCCACGTCGGCTCGGGTGGTAGCTCGAAGGTGAATCGGCCGCGGGCATCGGTGCGCGTCGTGCGCGCCAGATGGTCCGGCGATCGCCAGGCTTCGCCGTCGAAGACGCGCGAACTGACGTCGACGTCGACGACCGCGCCCGCGATCGGAGCGCCGGCATCGTCCTGCACGTGCCCATGGAGCGTCACCGGTCGCGCGAGGACCAGATCCGGGACGGGATGTTCGGACTGCTCGACGAGGAACAGCGCACGGAGCCCGAGTCCCGTGGCGACGTAGCCGTCGTGCCGTGCGGTCAGGATCGCGTCGATGCCGCGGATTTCCGGCAACGCGTACGCGCCGCTGGCGTCCGTGACGAGCGTCGTCGCGTCGTTCGAACCGCTCTGCGTTACCGTGACGGTCGCGCCGGGCAGTGGAGTGCCGGCGAGATCGACGACTCGGCCGCGCAACGACGTCGGGGGCAGGGAGTCCCAGAAGTCCGGGTCCAGCCGCGGCGTTTGCTCGACTTCGCTACGGCGCGGTTCCGCGGCGATGAACGCGGGCGCCGCATTCTCGTCCGCGCGCTTCGCGTCCACGGTCGAGCGCGGAGCGGACGCGGAGTCCGACGACGCACCGTCGCCACCGTCCCACCAAACCCACGCGAGGCCGATCACGAGCGCGGCGAGGATCGCGAATCCGAAGCGCATCGACGACTCCCTGGCGATGAGTGAGGCGGCCGGAAGGCTACCGGAGACTCGAGGACGAGGCATCGAGCTCGCGCGTCTCGCCAGCGCCGAGCGTGAGTGCCCCCAAGTCGCGCACCAGCTCTGGCTCGGCGTCGCCGCGCTCGATCCACAAGCGCGCGTGCCATACGCCAGGATCCAGATTCCTGAGCTCCGCGATGTCACCGGGAGTCGCGGACGTCGCGTCCTCGGTCCACGGCACTTCGAGTCGCGACAGCGTCAAGCGAAAGCGCGCCTCGGGATCGCCGTTCGGCACGACACACGTCACTGCGCAGGCGGAGAACAGCCGGATCTCGTGGTCGGTGGCCTTCGGTCCGACGTCGAGCACGCGCGTCGTCGTCGGATGGTGGTCCCACGGACTGCGGACGGTCGTGACGTAGCGACCCGGTTCCAGTGCCGTGATCCGCCAATGGCCTCGATCGTCGGATTCGACTTCGATTCCGTGCGGTGCGAACGGGTCGTCGTCGCGGCCGACCCGGCCGTCGGCCAGCGGAACGAGATCGAGCGTGCAGCGCGGCACCACTTGGCCCGTCCCCGCATCGACGATGGTTCCCGCGGCCGTGACCAGCGTCAGGTCGACGTCGAGCGTCGTCGTCGTCCCGGCGACGATCGAGACCTCGCGGAGCGCGACGAGTTCGTCGCCGCGGTGGAACGCGACGATCGCGCGCTCGGGCAATACGGTGGCCATCGCGAACGAGCCATCGACTCCGCTGACGCAGAAGTTGCCGCCACCGGATGTGTCGACTTGGACCTCGACACCGGGAGCCGGCTGGCCGCCGACGCGCACGTGGCCCGCGATCGCGCCGAGATCGAACGCGTCGGGATCGACGAAGCACTCGTGCGTCTCGCCGGCGCGCAGCGTGAACGACGGCGCCGGCGGCGCGGGATTTGCGAACATCGCGAGGCCGGGGTACAGCCGATACGTTCCTGGAGCCAGTTGCGGCATGTGGAACGACCCATCGTCGGCGGTCCACGTCGCTTGCCGGATGCCGTCGTCGCGTTCGAGAACGAGGCGCGCGTGGCCGACGACGTCGGTCCCTCGTCGCCGCAAGCGACCGCGCAGGGTCGCGGCGACCGGGATGCGCAGTTCGTGGACGACCGCGTCGGTGGCGGCATCGAGCGTGAACCAAGGCGTGCGCTCTGCCGGGACGCGTCGGTCCTTGATCATCACGAAGCGCGCACCGCGCTCGTGGAAGCGGATCATCGCGATGCCGTTCTCGTCCGTCGTCGCTTCGGGACCGGTTTGGGACGGTTCGAAACTCTCGCGGGCCGGACCGTCGCCGTCTTCGAACAATGCGACGGTCACGTCCGGGCGCGGCGCGCCGGTCTCGTCGACGACGCGCACCGTGAGTGCGTCATGCGCGGCACGCGTCAATGCGATCACGGCGAACACACGAGGATCGGAGTCGGCCGGTGCATCCGCGCTCCACTCGAACGCGACACCGACATGGCTCTCGGAGCGCACGTCGATCGTCGTCGCGTCGTCGACGCGCAGCGCGAGCGTGCGGCGTCCCGGGCCCGTCGACCCGCCGGCCACCTCGGTCTGCGCGTCGAAGGGCGTGCGATGCAGGGCGAGCCCGAGTTGCTGACCGATCGCGCGCGAGCCCTTCCCGCGCACGAGGATCGTGAACCCCTCGATCGGTGCTCGCGTCGCGGCGTCGACGACTTCGAGCTCGAACGTCCTCGACCGCGGCAACACGAGGCGCACGCGTGACGGATCCTCACCAGCGACCAGCGTCGTCGCGTCCTCGGCGCCGCCGTCCGCGGCATGGATGCGCCACGTCCGACCGCGCGCGACGCGAACCGTGAACGACCCATCCGCGGCACTGCGCACGCGGATCGGGTCCAGCGTGGGTCCGAACCACGCGCCGCGGTCGTACTTCGCGTCCAGTAGCGTCGCGCCGACCTCGGCGTCGGCGACCGGCAGGCGATCGTCGTCGACGACGACGCCGTCGATGCGGAACGGCGGGGCCAATACCAAGTCGGCGAGCGTCACGGTGTCGCCGGAGATGACGACGGCCTCGCGGTTCGCGAGCTCCGTCGGCGCATGCGCGTCGTGCGCCGCGCCGACGTCGACGTGGACGGGCGGCAGGTTCTCGAGCGCGAAGCCGCCGTCGACGCCCGTACGCACGATCGTGGGCGCGTCGTCCCCGTCGCACACGACGGTCACCGCGGCGTCGGGCAGCGGTCGACCGCGATCGTCGACCACGCGACCGCGCAAGCGACCCGGAGGCAAAGTGCGCAGCGGGTCGGTCTCGAGCGGGGCGTCCGGTTCGACCAAGGTGCGTGCGGGCACGGATGCGAGGGTGTTGCCAACGCCTTCTGGCGCCGCGTCCGCTCCACGCTCCGCGGCCGCGGGCACGGTGCCGGCGGCGCCGAGCTCATCCGCCGCGGGAGCAGGGGCTTCGCGAGCCAACCACAGACCCAGTGCTCCGAGCCCGAGCGCCAAACAGAGAGCGAGTCCCAACTGCCGCATGCGTCGATGCCTCGAGCCCATGGCGTGTCCCATCCGCCGCCCGGGACGCGAAGCAATCCTCGTTCCTCGACGCCGAGCAGCCGGTCGCGGCGCGCAGCGTAGCGGGCGCGTAACCTGGGCGCCCCGCATCGGCGTCCGCGTCCACGGGACCGGGTTCCGGCAGCGGCCTCGAGGATGGGTTATCCTTCGACCGAGTCCTACCGAGGTTCTTCCGCATGTTCGCTTCCGCCGGCTTCGTGCTGTGGGCGCTGGCCGCGTCGCCCCAAGACGTCGATCCCGCTGCCGTCGTGCGGCCGGAGCAACCCGTCGCCGAGCGCCGGCTCGATGCCGGGCTCGGGCAACTCGTGCGCGCGCGCCGCGAGCGCGGGGACGGCGGCATGCGCGAAGCTGCCGCGCGGCGCGGGGTCGAGGTCGATGCCGAGGGGCGAGTCGAACTCACGCTCGTCCGCGCGGGCAAGGGGCCCTCACTCGCCGCGCTGACGGCCTTGGGCTGCTCGATCGAAGCGGTCGACTCCGATGGCATCACGGTGCGCGCGACGCTCGACGTCGCGGCGCAGTTGCATGCGCTCGTCGCCGGCATCGCCGATGTTCGCCTCACGCCGGTCGCGCGCGGTTTCGCGATCTCGCAGGGCGTCAACCTCACCGGCGCGTTCGCCGCGCAAAGCATCGGCGCCGACGGCTCCGGCGTCCGACTCGCGATCGTCGACACCGGATTCAGCGGCTATGCCTCGCTGGTCGGCACCGGCGAGCTTCCGCCGGCCGTCGCGACCAAGAACTACACCGGCAGCGCGCTCGAAGCGTCGAGCGACCATGGCGCCGCGGTCGCGCTGATCGCACATCAAATGGCGCCGGCCGCCCAGCTCTACCTGGTCAAGGTCGGAACGCTGTCGCACTACAAGAAGGCCATCGACTGGTTGATCGACAAGAAGGTGCACGTCTTCAACGCGTCGATCGGGTTCCTCGCGGCGAACTTCTCCGACGGCACCGGTAGCGCCGCGGCGGCGACGAACAAAGCGCGCAAGCACGGGATCCTGCCGGTCGTGTCGATGGGCAACTATGGCGACTCGCACTGGTTCGGGGGCTTCGCCTACGACGACTCCGACAAGCTGCTGAACTACACGCCGACGTCGGAAGTGGTGCGGTTCAGCGCACAGGCCGGCGCGTCGATCGAGATCTTCCTCGTGTGGGACGACTTCCCGTCCACCGACGTCGATCTCGATCTGTTCCTGTTCGATCTCGGCACGCTGGCGAATCCGAAACCGGCAACGGCGCAGAACGTCGTCGCGACCAGCACGTTCGATCAGACCGGATCGCAGCAGCCGATCGAGCTCATCTCGGCGATCGCTCCGTCGACCGGGATCTACGGCATCGCGGTGAATCGCGTCGGCAAGAAGCCGTCGCAGTTGGCGCTGTTCACGTCGCATCCGTTGCTCGACGGGCTGAACGTCGCGACGTCGAGCCTTGCCACTCCCGCCGACGCCGATGGCGCGTACGCGGTCGCGGCGATGGCGCACGTGGTGTGGAACAGCGGCCCGGTCGAAGTGTTCTCGTCGCGGGGTCCGGCGACGGACGGCGCGGTGAAGCCGCAGATCACCGGCCCGGACGGAGTCGCGAACACGGTCTATCCGCCGTTCTTCGGGACGTCGGCGTCGGCGCCGCACGTGGCCGGCGCGGCCGCGCTGTTGAAGTCGGTGCAGCCGGCGCTGACGGCGAACGAGCTCGCCGAGCGGCTGTCGGCGTACGCGGTGCCGATGGGGAACGTCGACGAGTTCGGCGCCGGTCGCCTCGCGTTGGCCGCGGACTTCCTGCCGCCAAGTCCCGATCCGGTCGAGTTCGATCTCAATGCGTTCGCGATCACGCCGACGTCCATCACGCTCGCCGCGGGCGCGCTGGTCGATGCATCGCTTCCGCTGGCGTTCGAGTTCGACGCGCTCGGCAAGGCGAAGGAGACGACGGACTCCGGGTGGATTACGACCGCGACCTACGTCGACGACGGACTGAAGCCGAATCGCAAGTACACGTATCGCTTCCGCGCGCGGGACGATGCTGTCCTGCCCAATACGACGCGCTGGTCGGATCCGATCGAAGTGCGCACGCACGCACTGACACCGCTCGCGCCGCACGTGAGCAAACTGAAGTCGACGAGCTGCACGCTGAGGGTCGTCGCGGACGGCAATCCGAGCTCGGTGCTCTACGCGGTGCGTAACGTGACGACGGGCGAGTGGTTGGCGCCGAACGGAAGCGTCAGCGGCGGACCAGTGTTCGCGAAGCGGACGAAGTGGAAGGCTGCGAAGCTGAAGGGGCTGACCCCGGCGACCACGTACGAGTTGCGCGTGAAGGCGCTGAACGCGGCGAGCGTGGAGACGGCGTTCGGCGACGCGCTGTTCGTGACGACGGCACCCTGACGCGGCTCACGCGCGCGCGAGCGGTGCGCAGCGCGCGGTTTCGCGGGGGCGGGCCGATCGGGGAATCAAGACGTTCAGGGCAATTTTGAAGCCGCGGCGGCTGCGGCCTCGTCGACGGCGTCGATCCGACCGCCGTACTCGGGATCCTGGTAATGCGCGAGCAACACCAAGCGGTACGCGGGTTCGTAGTTCTGCGCGTACACGCTCGAATGGTGGTGGCTCGGATAGCCCGCGAGCTTCATGTCGCGCGCGGTGCGGACGAACTCCTCGCGCGAGAACGCGAAGCCGAGCGGTTCGACGAGGTCGGCGGCCGCGTCCAGCGTCGCGGTCAGTTCGGCGTGTTCGCCGCGGAACGTATGCCCGGTGCGCGCGACCGCGCGCGCCAAGTTCTCCACTTTGCCGCCGTTCAAGATGAACGGGCGCAGGTTGATGCGCGCGAGACCCTTGCTCGGGTTGATCACTTCGATCTCGCGTTCACCGGGAGTCGGCGCGGGCTTCATCTTGCGGACTTCGTGCGTGAGGCCGGTCTCGAGATGACTCGCGGTGCCCATGAACAGGTGCGCGGGACCGAGCGTCGCCTGGTGCAGCAGCTTGTAGAGGTCCGTGGGCTGCATGTTCGGGTAGCGCGCGACCTGATCCCGCAGCGTTTCCTCGAGCTGCTGCATCGGCAGGCTCGTGGGCTCTTCGCTCGGCAGCGTGCCGCAAGCGGACAAGACGCAGGTCAACACACCGAGCACGACACGGTTCATGGACTTCCTCGGGCGGTCAGAGGTCGATCGCGACCGCGCGCGCGATGTAGCGCTTCTCGCGGCGGTCGTAGGTGACCGTGATCTCGTTCGCCTTGCAACACACTTGGCAATCCTCGATCAGCTGCTGCTCGTCGCCATTCGACGGGTCGACGAACATCAGGATGCGCTCGCCGCATTGGGGACAGTCGTAGGAGGCGGTGCGTTCCATCGGCGGGATTTCAAGGTCATGTCACGCCGTCGGCAAGGGCGCGTGGAACTGGACGCTACGATCCCGCGCCTTACCCCATCCACGGGAGATCCCGATGAGCGATCGATCGCGCCGTTCCTTCCTCGGCGGGCTCGCGGCTCTGCCGGCCGCTGGCTGCGCGCAGTGGTTCACCGATCCAGTTGGATCCTCCCCGTCCTCGTCCAGCGCCGCGGGCCGCCCCGTCGTCATCGCGTCCGGCAATGGCTGGTGGCCGGAGCCGGGGCGCAAATCGGCCGTCGAGACCGCGATGCGCGTGATCCGGGATCCGGCGCGCATGGCGAAGCGCTACGGACTGCTCGAAGCCGTGGTCGAAGGGCTCGCGGTCCAAGAGGACGATCCGACCGATCACTCGGTGGGCCTCGGCGGTTTGCCGAACGAGGACGGCGTGGTGCAGCTCGACGCGTCGGTGATGTACGGGCCGACGCATCAGGCCGGCGCCGTGGGTGCGCTGGAGAACATCCAGAATCCGGCGCGCGTGGCGATGGACGTGCTCCGCTACACCGATCACTCGTTCCTGGTCGGCAAGGGCGCCTACGACTTCGCGCGTGCGATGGGTCTGCCGCACACCGAACTGCTGACCGAAGAGGCGCGACAAATCTGGCTGTATTGGCGGCAGAAGCACTCCGGCAACGACGATTGGCTGACGCCGCCGGACGACGAGGTGCCGCAGGCGATCCGCGACCAAGTGACCTGGGGGACGATCCATGTGTCGGCGGTCGCTCCGGACGGCTCCATCGCGTGCGGAACGACGACCAGCGGCTTGTCGTGGAAGATCCCGGGACGCCTCGGGGATTCGCCGATCTGCGGCGCCGGGATGTACTGCGACGACGACGTGGGCACGGCGGGCGCGACCGGCCGCGGTGAAGAAGCGATCGTCAATTGCGGCGCGTTCTCGGTCGTCGACCACATGCGTCGTGGCCTGGAACCGCAGGACGCTTGCCTCGAGTTGCTGAAGCGCCTCGCGAGCAACGCGAAGAAGCGCGGTCTGTTCAAGGACGGCAAGCCGACCTTCAACATCTCGTTCTATGCCGCGCGCAAGGACGGCAAGTACGGCTCCGCGTGCTTGATCGAGGGCAACGAGTTCGCCGTGATCGACGGCGATGCCCCGACCGGGCGGCGCGAGAAGTGCGGCTGGCTGTACGACAAGTGACGCGTCGGGCGACCCGTCGGCGACGGACCGACGGGTCGCCGGCGGATCGCGTCAGTTTTGGATCCCGGCGAAGTCGAGGAACGGCTGCATCATGTTGGGTCCGGCCGTGACCCATTTGCCTTCCTCGACCCACCGCTTGCCGGCCGCTGGTTTGCCCAAGCCGATGTAGGCCACGCCGAGCAGCGCGCGGTGCCGATCGCTGGGGTCGGCCGTGTTCAGCAGCACGAGTGTGGGAACGATCTGCTCCAGTCGTTTTGGGCAGGCTTCGATCGCGAGCCATACCCACTGCTCGGCGGCGTTCGCGTCCATTGGATCGGCGTTCAGCGCCGCCGCGAGCGTCGCGAAGCCGTGTTCGAGGAGTCCGTCGATGACGACCGTCAGCGCTTTCAGCGCCGCGGCCTGGTCCGTGTCGGTGTCGACACGCTTCGTCAGGGCCTCGCGCAGATCGAACGTGGTCCCGCGCGTCGGCGACGTCCGCGTCACGGAGCGCAGTCCGGAGAGCGCCTCGCGGATCACGGCGGTCCGCTTCGACTCGTCCGACAACTTCGGCGCCGCCGTCAGCTGTTCCAGGACGTCGCGTAGGGCGAGCAAGCCCGCGGCCGCGCGCACGTTCTGGGCTTTCGCGCTGAGCGCGGCCGCGCGCGCGCGCGCCAATCGGTAGTTCCCGACGAGATCCGCGGCGAGGTCCTTGGGAACCGCCGCCAGCGCGCGCCACGCGAGCTCGCGGAATTCCTCCTGATCGACCTCCGCCTTTTGATAGGTCGAGCGATCCAGGCATGCCGACGCGAGATCGATCAACTGCGAGGCCTTGTCGAACCGGAACGCGTCGCGGAAGTACTGGCCGAACTCGCTCTCGAACTTCGCGAAGTCGATCGTCACGGTGTCGCGGAAGACCTCGATCACGAGCTTCTGCGCGGCGTCCGGCGTCAGTTCCTTCGCCGCGAGGCAGCGTTCGCGCAGTTCCTTGAGGAACGCGGGATAACTCGATTGATAACGCCCGGCGTTGAGGAAATAGATGATGCCCCACGACATCGCGTATTCGTCGTACGAGAACTTCTCGGTCGCGATGTTGAACAGGTGCTCGAGCGACACGGTCTTCTTCGACCCGAGCCCGCGTTTCAGCGTCGCGACCAGGCCGGCCGTGTACGGCTCGGCTGCGTCGAGTCCGCCGCCGCCGAGATAGCAGGCGACGCCCTCGTGGAACCACGACGGCAGCGGAGCGCGTCGGAACGACAAGTCGATGAGCAGGTGCGTGCACTCGTGACGCGCGGTCTCGAACACGTTCGCGCGGTTGCGGGCATCATGATAGAAGACGAGCATCTGCCGATCCGGCAGGTAGTAACCGAGGACGTGTTCGGCCGTGCGGCCCGACGCCAATGCGTAATCGAGCAAGTAGTCACTGCGGTTCGCGAACAGCACCACGTCGATCGGTCGCGGTTCGTACGCGGAGAACTGGTTCTTGAACGCTCGGTAGTAACCGTTCAATTCGAGCGAGTAGGGTTTGAGCTCGGCGTCGGGCAGGTCGCTCCACAGGTCGAAGTAGGTCGACTGGATCGCTTTGCGGATCGGCAGCGAGCGCGCGCGGATCAGATCCTGGCGCGGCTTGTCCTTCGGGACGTTCAGCGTGGGTGGGTTCCACGTCGGCTGCGGTGCGTAGCGCGCGACTTCGGCGAACGACGTGCGCTCGGCCGGATCGGTCAGTCGCAACACCTGTGCGGCTTCGGGCGACGGTTCGCGGATGTCGTCGAGGGCCGACTGCGCGTCCGCGTAGAGCCCGTGTTCGAGGCACCATTGCGCATGCGCGAGGAGTTGCGCCGCATCGGAGCCCGCCGCTTTGCGGCGTTGGCTGGCGTCGCTCGAAGGCCGCTTCTCGATCGTCCACAACGACGAGCCGGACTGCGGTAGGCACAACGCGAGCGCGAGACACCAAGACATTCCCATGCGATCCCCCGAGTCCACACGATCAAGGGCCAAGGTTCGCCCGCGGGTGGATCCCCTGCGGTCCGGCTCTCCAGGCCCGCGGGATGTTAGCAGTCCTCGCTCGCGGTCAGGCGACGCCTCGTCGAGCGGCATGCGTGGTTTTTCGTACGACGGGTCTGGGCCGCGTTCGTCGTCGGCGTGCACGTGCGTCCGCGGGGTGTTGGAGTTCGTTTCCCGTTACAGCGGTGTCGTGAAGCCGCGCTCGAAATGCTCGATCACCGCACGGACGATCAGGCGCCGGGCGAGGCGACTGACGCTGAGCGCGCCCGAAACCGTCGGGCCGAACGCCTTGCCGTCGCCCGTTTCACCGAACCAAACTTCGGGGACGGGCTCGTCACTCGCGTGAGCATGCCAATGCGCTTCGGCTTCGGGCGCCTCGAGCGCCTCGAGCCGCGCGGCGAGGCCCGCGCAGTCGATCCGCTTCGGCGCGACACGCGACGCGAGGTCGAACCAGCTCTCGACGCGTTGCCACGAGCGCACGAGATGGCCACGCCCGTGCGGCACGAGCGTCAGGACCCGCGTCAGCGGTCCGGCGACGGTATTGAAAGCCACGCGATCGAGCTCGCGCGGCGAGACGATCACCGCGAGGTCCAGGTCGAGCTGGCGTTCGACCGCGACGGCGTCGGAACGGGCGAGTGCGATGTCGGCCAGGATGCGGTCCAGGTCGCGCGCGATCGTCGCGCGCATCGCGAACGGATCCTCGAGCAGCGTGGGCACCTGTTCGAGCGCGCGGTCGTACTGGGCTTGTCGCTTGGCGACCCCATCGAGCCCCGACGCACCGACGCCATCCACGATCGCGCTCAACGACAGCTCGATCGCCAACCCGGCTTCGGTCGTGAACGTCTGGAAATCCCCGCACTCCGCGGCGGCGAGCAACAGCGGCGCGTGCGCCGTCGCGCGGTCGGGGTGCAGCATCGTGAACACGCTCAGGATGCCATCGGTGTCGACGTGCGTGTTCGTGACCACGCGGAGCCCATCGAGCGCCGCGGCGCGTTGCGGCGCGGGCAAGGCCGCCCAGCGCAACACGCTGCCGGTCGACACGTCGTGGCGGAACGCCGCGGGCGTTCGATGGCCAGGCCAGTGGCTGAAGTTCGGGCCGAGCGGCGCGATGCCGTCGACGGAGATCACGGGCGTGGACTCGAGGGTCGGATCGAAGAAGCGAAACTGCATGCCGCGGATTGTATAAGGGGCGCCGCGGGCGGCCGGGGGGCGGCCCTTTTCGAACTCCCCGGGTTCCGTTCCCGCGCCCCCCCGAACTCGACGCTGGATCACCGTGAACTCGCACGAAGCCGAGCTGCTCCACAACCCTCGCGTCATCGCGGGCACGTTTCGCGGCTTCGAGGGCTTCCGGCGCATCCGTTCGCCGTTGATCGACCCGTTGCGCGCGCTGCTGCCGGTCGCCGTGGAATGCGCCGCCGTGACCGACGAGCTGCGCGGTGTGCTGGCGCCCTGGCTGCGGGGGCGTGGGTTCTACGTCGACGAACGCGAGTGCGTGCGCGGGGTGGTGCGCATCGCCGGAGCGCTCGATCGCTTCGAAACGCTGGAGCGCGCCGACGAGATCGCGCCGCCGCCGACGCCGCTGCCGGCGCCGGTCCATGGCCTCGTGACGGCGATCGGGCGTTGCGTGCGCCAGCGCTTCGTCGAGCGCTTCGCTCTGCCGTGGCGGGGCGGCGTGCTGGAGCTCGGCGGCCGACCCAGAGTCATGGGCATCGTCAACGTCACCCCCGACTCGTTCTCCGACGGCGGCTCGTTCCACGACCCGGACAAGGCCATCGAGCACGCGTTGGAACTCGAACGGGCCGGTGCGGACCTCATCGACGTCGGCGCGGAATCGACGCGTCCCGGCGCCCACCCGGTGGCGCACGAGGAGGAGATTCGTCGCATCGCGCCGGTGATCAAGGCGCTCGCACAGCGCCTGCGGATCCCGCTGTCGATCGACACCACGAAGGCGGTCGTCGCCGACGCGATGATCGAACTCGGCGCCGCGATGGTGAACGACGTGTCCGGGCTCGACGCCGACCCGGCGATGGCCGACGTCGTCGCGCGTCGGCGAGCCCTCGTCGTCGTCAATCACATGCGAGGAACGCCCCGCACGATGCAGCAGGCGCCCCGCTACGATGACGTCGTCGCGGACGTCGTCGGCGAACTCCGCGCGCGCATGGATCGAGCGCGGCGCGCCGGCATCGCCGAGGATCGGATCGTGCTCGATCCGGGCATCGGATTCGGCAAGCGCGCCGAGGACAACCTGGAACTGCTCGCGCGGGTGGGAGAACTGAAGTCGCTCGGACGACCGCTGCTGGTCGGTTGTTCGCGCAAATCGTTCCTCGGCCGCGTCACGGGCAAGCCCACCGATCGGCGCGAAGCGGCGACGGCGGCGACGACGGCGCTCGCGCACGAGCGTGGCGTCCACATCGTGCGCGTGCACGACGTGGACGACGCGGTCGACGTGTTGAAGGTGTTGGACGCGATCGATGATCCCATTCGGCTGGCGTGACGCGTTCGAGGTCCTGATCTTCTGGATCGGGATCTATGCGCTCATGCGCTTCCTGAAGGGCACGCGCGGCCTCGGCATCCTGAAGGGCGCGACGCTGTTCATCCTCGGCCTCTACTTGCTCAGCAAGTGGATCGACTGGCAGTTCTCGGTCCAACTGTCGCGCCTGAACTTCCTGATCGAGCACTTGGTGACCGTCGCGATCATGGCGTTCATCATCATCTTCCAGCCCGAAGTGCGGCGCGGTCTGACGCGGCTCGGCGAGAAGCCGTTCGCGTGGATCGGTTCGCGCGAATCGACGCAGAGCATCACGCCGATCGCCGAGGCCGCGGGGCGCATGTCACGGCGTCGCATCGGCGCGTTGATCGTGCTCGAGCGGACGACGGGGCTCGGGCAGATCGTCGAGCGCGGTTCGCTGCTGAACGCCGAAGTCACGCAGGACCTGCTCGAGTCGATCTTCTATCCGAACTCGCCGTTGCACGACGGCGCGGCGATCGTGCGCGGTGATCGCGTGGTCGCGGCGCGATGCACGTTGCCGCTGTCCGACAACCCCGACCTCCCGACCGAGTACGGCACGCGGCACCGCGCGGCCATCGGGCTCGCGGAGGAGACCGACGCGATCGTCGTCGTCGTCTCGGAACAGACCGGTCGCATCTCGGTCGTCCATCGCGGAGCGATCCGCGTGCAGCGCGATGCGCGCGATCTCGAGGCCACGCTGACCACGCTGCTGTCGGGCGGCGATCTGCCCCCGATCGGCAGTGATCGCTCCGGCTCGTCGTCCGCGGTCCACTCCTCGCGCGTGCGTCCCGACACGCAGACGGCCTACTTCGAGCGCGACCTGACGCAGACACAGGCAGTGCGCCCGTTGCCGCGGCCAGGGCGCGGAACCGACCCGGCGCACAAGACGGTCACTCCGCCGGGAATCTCCGGCGCCGCGCCGGCGCAGCGGCGCGACGAGCCGAACCAGGAGGACATCCCGTGACCGGTCCGTTGTCCGGCATCGTCGGATTCGTCGTCGGCCTGTGGAAGGACCGCGGCCGCGCGCTGACGGCGTTGATCTCGGCGTTGGTGCTGTGGTTCTTGCTCGGCGGTCAGGTCGAGCGCACCGACAAGATCTTCCTCGTCGTCCGCGTGCTGGCACAGTCGGACACGACCACGGTCACCGACGGGCTGACGGTGCGCATCCCCGACGTCTATGCCGTCGAGGATTTCGAGCCGCGCTCGATCGACCTCGAACTGAAGGGAACGACCGAGGACCTGAGCCGCGTCGATGGCGGGCTCGCCGGCGTCTACATGGCGCCCGACGATCTGCTCGGCAAGGAAACGCGGCGCGAGGTCACGCTCGACGTCGCGCGGGACTTCAAGTTCGCGCGCCTGAAGGCCCTGCCGAACATCTCGATCGAAGGTCGGCCGTTCGTCCAGTTGCGCGTGACCAAGCGTGAACGCGTCGACGTCGCGTTGACGCGGGACAACCTGGTGTTCAAGGAGGGTGTGCTCGCGAGCGACATGAAGGTCGAGTTCACGCCGTCGATCCTGCCGGTCTCCGGTCCGGACGCCGACATCGCGCGCATCCGCGACGATCCGCGCAGCTTGAAGATCGGTCCCGAGATCGACGAACGCCTGCTGCAGTCGTTCATGTCCGAGCCTCAAGTCCTGCCGAGCAACAGCGTCGTGGTGCGCGACGCGGTTGGCGGGTCGCACCGTCCGCCCGCGCTGCGCGTGAACAACGGCGATCCGGTGCGCGTGCAGTTCAAGCGCGAGCGGTCGTTCCGCGAAGTCGCATTCAAGGACGTGCGCGTTTTCGCGTTCATTCCGCCGGGCGCGGCGCGCGACGGCGTCGATCCGGAGCACGCGGTCAGTTTGACGCCGGAGTCCGTCGACTTGACGCTGCGCGTTCCCGACGACGAATGGGTCAAGTTCGGCGACAGCGCAGCGCTGCGCAAAGGCCTGTTCGTGTTCGTGAACGTCGCCGACATGCAGCAGAACATGGCGGGGCAGAAGCTCCGCGTGCGCCTCGACGGCTTGCCGAAGGGCGCGGAGTCGACGATCGATCCGCCGGAGATCGACGTCGTTTGGAACATCCCGGGTGGGGGCGGCTGATCCCCGCGGATCGCGCCCACGCCGTCGCAACGAGGACTCGACACCGACGATGGACAAGCCGCGTTACTTCGGCACCGACGGGATTCGCGACGTGGCGAATCGCGGCATGCTCACACCCGAACGGGTGCTCGCGCTCGGGCGCGGCCTCGGCGCGTTGGCGCGCGAGTCGACCGGCTCGGTCGCGATCGCGATGGACCCGCGGCGCTCGTCGGCCCTGCTGCGCGCGGCGCTGTCGTCGGGCATCGCGTCCGAAGGCGCGCACGTGCTCGATCTCGGCGTCCTGCCGACGCCGGCGCTCGCGGTGCTGCTGAGACCGATGCGCGCGGCATACGGAGCGATGGTGTCGGCGTCGCACAACCCGGCGCAGGACAACGGCATCAAGATCCTGAACGCCGACGGTTCCAAGGCCACCGAGGCCGACGAACTGCGGCTCGAAGCATTCATCGACGGCCACGCGTCCGCGAGCGAGCCGCGCACCGGCGCCGCGGTCGGCGACGTCGAAGTCTGCGCCGACGCGGTGGGGCTCTACGAAGGGCAACTGCTCGCGCGCTTCCCCGGGTTGTCGCTGCGCGGCCTGAAGGTCGTCGTCGACGCCGCGAACGGCGCCACCGCGGTCGTCGCGCCGCAACTCCTGCATCGCCTCGGCGCCGACGTGGTCGCGATGCACGCGAGCCCCGACGGCATCAACATCAACGACGGCTGCGGCGCGGTGCATCCCGAGGGCATGGCCAAAGCAGTCGTGTCGCACGGCGCGCACGTCGGGGTCGCGTTCGACGGCGACGGGGATCGCGCGATCTTCTGCTCCCACGACGGCGTGGTGCGGGACGGCGATTCCGTGCTGTACGCGTGCGGGCTCGATCGCCACGCGCGCGGCCGACTGCCCGGCGCGACGGTCGTGGGCACGGTGATGAGCAATTTCGGGCTCGAACTCGCGCTGAAGGACGCGGGGATCGCGTTGGCCCGAACGCCGGTCGGTGACCGCCACGTCGCGGCGCTGCTGCGCGAGCGCGAGTTCGCGCTCGGTGGCGAACCATCCGGCCACGTCATCTTCGGTGCCGAGCACGGGTACGTCGGCGACGGCTTGGTCTGTGCGTTGTCGGTGTTCGAATTGATGACCCGCAGTCGGCAATCGCTGGCGCAGCTGGTGGCCGGCCTGCGGCCCGTACCGCAAGTGCTCTTGAACCTGCGCGTCCGAGAGAAGCCGCCCGTGGCCGAATTGCCGACCGTCCTCGCAGCGATGGCGGCGGCCGAGCGCGCTCTGGACGGTGCGGGTCGCGTGCTCGTGCGTTATTCCGGGACCGAGAACCTGCTGCGCGTGATGGTCGAGGGTCGGGACGCCGGCACCGTCGAGTCCGCGGCCAAATCGATCCACGCGGCCGCCGCTACGGCGATCGGAGCCCCGTGACGCACGTCCTCGCGCTGGAGACTTCGCACCCGGTCGGGTCGGTCGTCCTACGGCACGCCGATGGTCGCCAAGTGGCGGCCACGTTGTCCGAACGCGGCGGGCAAGCGCGGGCGCTGACCCCGGCGATCGCCGATCTGTTGGCTCGTGTGGGACTCGCGCCGCGCGACCTCGGGCTCGTCGTCGTCGGCATCGGGCCGGGCGGCTACACGGGACTGCGCCTCGGCTTGGCGACCGCGAAGACGCTCGCCGTGGTGCTGCGGATCCCGATCGTCGGAGTGACGTCGACCGCTGTGCTCGCGGCCTCGCCCGAGGTTCCGTCCGGTCCGATCTTGGCGTGCGTCGAGGCCACCCAGGACTTCGTCTACGGGCAAGCCTTCGACAAGAGCGCGGACGGGACGTTGGCGGTTCGCGGCGCCCCGTTCATCGAGCCGGCGGCGGTCACGGCGACCGCGCTCGCGTCCGGCACCCCGGGCACCGCCGTCGTCGGCGGCGGAGCACGCCTGCTGCGCGCGCATGGAATCGTCGTGGCGCCGGGTGCGGAAGAGTTGATGCCACGGGCCGACGACCTTCTTACCCTGGGCCTATCGCGCTTCTCGCGCGGCGAAGTGGACGAAGAACGCGCGCTGCTGCCGCTGTATCTGCGACCCTCGGAGGCCGAACGCCTCTGGGAGCGCCGGCAAGCCGCCGCGGCTGGACACGACATCGGGAGGGCTGGCAACGCATGAACGGTCGCAAGCGCGTGTGGGCCGACGTCGACCTCGACGCGATCTCGCACAACCTCGGCGTGATCCGCTCGCGCATCCGCGAGGGCGGCAAGATCATGCTGGTCAGCAAGGCCGACGCGTACGGCCACGGTGTGATCCCGATCGCGCGCCACGTGCTGGCCAGGGACGAGGTCGCCGCGTTCGGCGTCGGTGACTCCGAGGAAGCGCTCGAACTGCGTCAAGCCGGCATCGACGCGCCGATCCTGATCCTCGGTGCGATTGTCGAGGACGAAGACGAACTGGTCGTCGCGAACGACATCGCGGTCTGCGCGCACTCGAGTTCCCGCATCCGCCAGCTCGAACGCGAAGCCCGGCGGCAGGGCCGCAAATGCCGCGTCCACATCATGGTGGATACCGGCATGGGGCGCCTCGGCCCGTTCGCCGACAAGGCGCTGGAACTGGCGCAGGTCGTCGTCGACTCGCCGTGGCTGACGCTCGAAGGCGTCGCGACGCACTTCTCCAGCAGTCAGAACGTCGACGATCCGTTCACGCATCTGCAAGCCAAGCGCTTCGACGAGTTCCGGGAGCGCCTGATCGCGGCCGGCGTGCCGGTACCGGTATTCCACGCGGCGAACTCCGGCGCAGTGTTGTTCGAGGACGGTTCGACGCACGACCTCGTCCGCGTCGGCGCGGCCGCGTACGGCATGATCGACCGCAAGAAGCCGGGGGCGGAGTCGCTGCGTCCCGCGCTCGCGCTGCGGACGCAGATCATCTACTTGAAGGACGTGCCGCCGGGCACGCCGATCTCCTACAACCGCCTGTACACGACGCCGAAGAAGACGCGGATCGCGACGTTGCCGATCGGCTACAACGACGGCCTGCGCTACGCGCTGTCGAATCGCTGGTCGGTGCTGGTGAACGGCGAGAAAGCCCCGCTCGTGGGCGCCATCTCGATGGACTACTGCATGGTGGACGTCGGGCACCTGCCGAACGTGCGCGCCGGCGACGTCTGCACGCTGATCGGACGCGACGGCGACGAAGAGTTGACGGTCACCGACTGGGCCGACGCGCTGAAGACCGTCCCGTACGAAGTCACCACCGGGCTCGGCCGCCGCGTCAAGCGGATCCATCGGCCCGAGCGCTGTCGGCCGTCGCTGGCCGTGCGCAGCACGCGGTCGACGCCGCCGCTGCCGCACTCGGGCCAGGAA
Source organism: Planctomycetota bacterium (assembly GCA_052034255.1). Lineage (GTDB taxonomy): Bacteria > Planctomycetota > B15-G4 > B15-G4 > JADJEK01 > JADJEK01. Next base: position 19,314 of record JBPOIU010000145.1, read on the forward strand.
CGCGCGGCCGAGGTCTCGTGATCGACTGAATGCGCCGGCTGCGGAACGTCCTCCTCGCGCTCCTGCTCGTGCTCGGCCTCGGTTGGGCCGGGCTCGTGTTGCTCGAACGCAGCGGCTTCCTCGAACGCCGCGTGCGTGCGGCGATCCAGGAGTTCGTCGGCGGTGACGTGGCGGTGGGTGACGTCGACCTCGAGTGGTCGAAGCTGACGCTCAGCGTGAACGACGTCTCGCTGGGCGAGGCGGCGTCGGGTCCGCGCCTGCTGTCGATCCCACGGTTCGACGTCCATGCGCCATTCCACTTCACGTCCGACGGCAAAGCGATCCCGGAAGCACTGACCGTCACGCGACCCGCGCTGACGTTGGTCGAGCGCCCGGACGGCTCGTTCTCGCCGCTGCATCTCGTGCGCTCGGTCGGCAAGTTCGAGTTCGCGCCCGCGGTCAGCATCGTCGATGGCACGCTGACGCTGCAAGGCGAGGGTCCGCTGCAGTCGCTGCTCGGTCGGTTGCTGCGGGACGACTTGGTCCGGCATCTGTCGGACGTCGATCTCTCGACGTACCCGCTGCCGGCGCCCGCCACCGATCTGCTCGCGTTCTCCGGGCAACTCGACGTCCCGATCGGCCTGCCGATGCGCCTGTCGGGCAGCCTGGATCGCGGCAATCGCCTGCGCGCCGAGGCCTCCATCGAGGACGTCGACCTCGGACGCGAGGATCTGCGCGCGGCGTTGCGGCCGGAATGGCGGGAATGGCTCGATCAGCACGTCCGCGCCGGGCGCTTCGGCCTCGAGCTCGAGTTCGGCGCGGGCGTCGGCGCGAGTGGTATCCACGCGCGCGCGCACGCCCGCGAGTTCCGGATCGAGCATCCCGCGGTCTCGATCCCGCTGGTCGGCGTCTCCGGTGAAGCCGAGTTCGACGGCACGCAACTCCGCGTGCTGAACGTCCGCGCGCGCGACGGCGATGCGAACCTGACCGCGGACTTGATCGTCGACGACGTCTCGACCGGGGCGCTGCGCGCGACCGTGCGCGGCGAAGGGCTCGCGTTCGAGAGCGGTTTGGTCGCGTCGCTGACCGATCCGGACGTGCGACGGATCATCGCCGACTACGGACCGCAGGGATCGTTCGACCTGTTCGTCGACCTCACACGCAAGAGTGGTGGCGAGCTGCGCACGGCGTGGCGCGCCGTTCCGCGCGCCGACGCCAGCGCGTCGTTCATCGGCCACCTGCGCAAGAACGGTCGCTTCGTCGGCTTCCCGTATCGCCTGCATGGGTTGACCGGCGAGATCTCGGGCAACGGCGGACACGTCGACATCCAGCGCATCACGGGCCGACACAACGGCGGCGATTTCGCGGTCGTCGAGGGCTTCGTCGACACCCAGCCCGAAGGCACGGCGTTCGAGATCAACGTGCGCGCGACGCAGGCCCCGTTCGACAAGGCGTTGCGTGACGGCCTCGACGTCGTGAAGCCCGCCGTCGGCTCGCTCGACGATTCGTTCCATCCCGAAGGCAAGGTCGACCTGTTCGTCTCGGTCGCGGCGTCGCACACGCAGATCGGCGCGACGGTGCGCGGCGACGTCCGCACGCGCGGCTCGAAGATGCGTTACGACGTGTTCCCGTACGCGCTCCACGACGTCACCGGTCACGTCGCATTCGACGACGACGTGTACACGGTCCACGGGCTCGAGGGTCGGCACGGCAACGGGACGGTCAAGGTCACCGGGACGATCACGCAGGTCGGCGAGTCCGACGTCGCGCTCGATCTGAAGATCGCGGCACGCTCGGTCGAAGTCGACGACGACTTGCGCGCGGCCGTCGCGGCGATCGCGCCGGAGGCCGCCGACGCGTTCCAATGGTTGCAGCCCGCCGGACCGTTCGACCTCGATCTCGAGCTGAAGAAGGCGGCCGGCGAGAAGGGCCGCTTCAAGGCGTTGTTGACGCCGAAGGGCGTGCGCATCATCCCGACGTGGTTGCCGGTGCCGCTCGAGGGCGTCGTCGGTAAGGCCGAGTTCGGCACGCTGCACGATGATCCGAAGGACGATCGATTCTGGCTCGAGTTGGATCCTCTGCGTGCGTCCACGGGCGAGGGCACGCTGGTCTGCCGGGCGCGGTTCCAGGACGGCAAGGAGCCGTGGATCGAACTGACCGGCGACGACGTGCTCGTCGACGCGGAGTTCCGCGACCGCATCCGTGAAGGCGCCGCGGCCGCGGAAGGCGAGCGTGCGCGCATCGCGAGTTTGATCGATCACCTCGCGCCGGACGGGCGGATCTCGTTCCGCTACGGTCGCGATGGCACGGTGCGCGAGCGGTTGTCGTTGCGGCTGAACGGCGTTTCGGGGCAGTTGGCCGCCGGCTCGGGCGTGCAGCTCCATGACCTGCGTGGTGTCGCGGTCGCCGATCTCCTCGCGCGCAGCGTCGAGCTGACCGACATCGAGGGCACGGTCGGGGACTCGAACGCTCCGTTCTCGATCCGTACCGCGCGCTTCGATGTGCGTGGAGCCAACGTCGACGTCGACGCGAGTGACGTCGAAGTCCGCGCTCTCGAACTCGACGAGCGCGTGATGCCGTTCTTCGGCGCTTCGTTCGCGAAGGTCGCGGCCGTGACGAAGCCGCGAGGCCGAGTCGACCTCGCCCTGAACTCGATCCGCTTCGCGGCGCCGCTGGAAGCCGGCGTCGAGGCGCCCGCGGCGCAATTCGACGGCGAGGTCTCGTTCGCGAACTGCGCGCTGACCGGCGCGTTGCGTGTCAACGACATGTCCGGGCGCTTGCTGCTGCAGCAGCGCGTCGGCGACGACGGCGCGCGGTTGCTCGGCTCGATCCAGGACCTCGGCTTCGAGCTCGCGGGCTTTCGGCTCGCGCATTTGGCCGCCGAGGTCGCGTCGCAGGGCGGAGGGCTGGAAGTGCGCGGCCTCGCGGGCGAGCTCGCCGGCGGCGCGTTCCCGGCGGCGGGCAATTGGCTGCGCATTGGCGGTGACGACGCGTCGACGTTCGACGGCCGGCTCGAGCTGCACGACGCGGACCTGCGCGAACTCCTGCTGTTGCGCGGCGGGACCGCCGAAGGCATCGAAGGCCGCGTGTCCATGCATGTGGAGTTCGGCGGCGACACCGCGTCGCGCTCGGGCATCCACGGGGGTGGTCGCATCGACGTGAAGTCGGGCCGCCTGTGGGATCTCCCGATCTTCGCGACGCTGTACCGCGTGAGTCTCGGTCGCGTGTTCGGCGAAACCGGCAAGCCAGTGTTCGAATCGGGCCACGTCGAGTTCGAGCTGCGCCGCGGCGACGTCGTGTTGAACGAGGTCAAATTCGCCGGGCCGCTGCTGTCGGTCGAAGGTCGCGGTGTCGCCGGACCCACAGGGATCGACGTGCTGGTCGCGCCCAAGGTCGTGGAGGCCGAGCTGCCGATCGTGAGCCCGGTGCTCGACTTCTTGAAGCGTCGCGTGATCAGCTACCGCATCTTCGGGCCGTGGGCTCGACCGCGGGTCGCGTACTGGAACGACGCGGTCGACATCTTCTCCACCGACGAAGACGTCACGCAGATGGCGCGGCTGCCGCCGCGTCGCTTGCGCGACTGGAACGAGAGATTCTGAGCGCATGGATCACGCCGTCATCATGGCCGGAGGTTCCGGCACGCGCTTCTGGCCGAAGAGCCGCGCCCGAATGCCGAAGCAATTGCTGTCGCTCGTGACCGGTCAGCCACTGCTGGTCGACACGGTCGAACGACTCGACGGCTTGTTCGCGCGCGAGCGCGTGCGCGTGATCACGAATGCCGCCTACGCCGAAGCCAGCCGCGCGTTGCTGCACGGCGTGTTGCCGCGACACGTCGTCGCCGAGCCGTGCGGGCGCGATACGGCGGCTTGCATCGCGCTGGCGTCCGCATTGATCGATCGCGACGATCCGGATGCCATCGTCTGCGTGCTGCCCGCCGATCACGTGGTGTCGCCCGCTGCCGATTTCAAAGCCGCGTTGGCGCGCGCGATCGACGTCGTACGCACGCGGCCGAGCGCGTTGCTGACGTTTGGCGTCAAGCCGACGCGCGCGGCGACCGGCTACGGCTACATCGAACGCGGCGAGACCCTCGGCTCGTCGGCCGGATCGCCGTTCTTCCGCGTGGCGTCGTTCCGCGAGAAGCCCGACGCTGCGACCGCGCAACGCTTCGTCGACAGCGGTCTGTTCTCTTGGAACGCCGGGGTCTTCGTGTTCCGCGCGCGCACGATGCTGCGCGCGATCGAGCGCCATCTGCCGGAACTCGCGAGCGCGATTCCCGCCGTCGCCGACGAGTGGGTGCGAACCGGCGCGATCGCGACCGAGCGCTACGCGGCGCTACGGAAGATCTCGATCGATTACGGCGTGTTCGAGAAGGAGAGCGACGTCGTCGTCATGGAAGCGACGTTCCGCTGGGACGACGTCGGTTCATTCGCGGCGTTGGCGCGCGTTCTCGAGCACGATGCCGCGGGCAATGCCGTGGTCGGTCCCGCGACGGTCGTCGACGCGAAGGACAACGTCGTGCTGACCGAACCGGGGCACCACGTGGCGCTGCTCGGCGTCGAAGGGCTAGTCGTCGTGCACACCGCCGACGCGACGTTGGTCTGTCGCACGGAGGACGCCGAACGCGTGAAGGAGATGGTTGCGCGGCTCGAGCGGGACGGTCAGCGCGACTTGTTGTGAGCCGCGGCAGCGGACGTCGGCTGGAGAGCGGACCCCGAGCCGGCCGCGCGCGCGTGCGTCACTCGTCTTCCGCGGCGCGCGTCAGCACGCGCAACTCGACCTTCTTGATCCGGCGGTCGTCCGCGTCGACGACGCGCAACTCGACGTTGCCATGCGTCAACGTCTGGCCGCGGCGCGGCATGCGACCCAGCGTCGAGAACACGAAGCCCCCGATCGTGTCGAAGTTCTCGCTCTCGGGTAGTTCGACGCCGAGCTCTTCGTTGATGACGGAGACGTGCGCACGACCGCGGACCTCGAATCGGTCCTGGCCGAGCTTCTTGACGTCGGGTTCGTCGGCTTCGTCGTCGTGCTCGTCGACGATGTCGCCGACGATCTCCTCGAGCACGTCTTCGATCGTGACCAGACCGGCGGTGCCGCCGTACTCGTCGAGCACGATCGCGATCTGGAGTTGGTTCGAGCGGAACTCCGACAACAGCGACGTGACCTTCTTCGTCTCGGGTACGAAGTACGGCTTGCGCGCGACTTCGCGGACGAGCTCTCGCCGTAGCTCGTCGATGTCGGCGAGCTGTTCGATGACGTCGCGCACGTAGAACACGCCGACGATGTGGTCCGCGTCCCCGTCGCCGACGGGCAGGCGCGAATGGCCCTCTTCGCCGGCCAGCTTCAGCGCCGCGGCGACCGTCGCGTTGGCGTCGATCCACTTCATGTCGGTGCGCGGCGTCAGGACTTCGGCGACGTCGACCTCACGGAAGTCGACGACGTTTTGCAGGATCTCCGCCGAGGCCGTGTCGACGAAGCCGTCGCGCTCGCCTTCGGCGACGGTCGCGATCAGCTCTTCGGCCAGCGCGTCGCTGCGGGCGGCTTTGTCGTCGAGGCGCAACGCGCGCGCGAGTCCGCGACGGAACGCGAGCAACGGCACGGTGACCGGCGTCAGCACGACGCTGACCCAATGCAGCGTCGGCAGCAGGCGGCACAGGGCGGGCTCGAAGCCGCGCATCACGACCGCGCGCGGCAGCAGCCGGGCGAGCGGGACGAGGAACGCGGTTGCGGCGAGCGCGGCGATCACGGCGCCCAGCGCACGCGCGTGGCCCTGCTCCACCGCGAGGTCGCCGCCGATGATCGCAACCAGCGCGACGAGAAGTGCTTCCGCGCAAACGGACAGCACCAGCGCCGCGACCTTGATGCGGTCGAGATGGTCGAGTCGACGCTCGATCAGATCGCGCGTCCCGTCGTCGTCGATCGACTGCAGCAACTTCCCGCGGGAGAACGCGTCGAGTCCGAATCGAACCGCACCGAGCGCAGTGGCGGCGAGCGCGAGGACGCCCGCGGCGAGCATCGGCTGGAGGTCGGAACTCACGATGACGAAGGACTCCGCGTGGACTTCGGGACCGGTGTCGAGCAGGCGTCACGTCCCGAAACGAATGCGCCCGCCGGGGTGGGCGGGCAACGGGCGGATTATAGCCGTCCCGTCCGGAACTCGTCGGCCGGCGACGCCTCGAACCCCTCGGCCTTGGGGGGTGTTGCCGGCTCGCCCACGGTGGGACGCGGGTTGACGACGATGGTCGTGGTTCGCCCGACGCCCACCGTCTCGGACTGGCGCACGCTGATGCCAGCCGATCGCAACCGATTGCGTTGAAAGGACTTGCTCGATTGTGAAAGGGCTTCCTTCAGGCTGCTCGACGCCCGCGACGCGGGCTGGCCGGAGCGCGGACGGAGCCCGGGTCCGTTGTCGGTGATCGAGATCCGCACTCCATCGCCGAAGCGGCGGGTCTCGACCATGAGTCGGCGGGGGGCGGGCGCACGCCGCAGCGAGGCCCGACTCGCGGACAGGGCGCGCTGGATCACCCGCTGCAGCATCGCTTCGTCGCTGACCACGGGGTCGATGCGGTCCGACAGAGCGAGTCGCGCCTCGATCCCGGCGCGGCGCAGGCCCGGCAACGCGAGGTCCAATGCGCTGACGAGCACGTCGTTGACGTCCAGAGGGCGGGCATCGTCGGCGCCGTCGCCGACGCGACGCAGTTCGCCGAGCGACGAGCGCATTTCTTTCAAGCGAGCGACCAGGTGTTCGAGGAGTCCGCGGCCCGACTCGAAACCGCCGTAGCCCGCGAACTCGGCGCGTAGGGCGCGCGCGTCGTCGAGTGCGCGGCGCAACGGTTCGGACAGCGCCGCGGCGGCGGCGTGGCCGACGATGCCGGCTTCCTCCGCGGCGCGCGAGCGCGCGAGGTTGCGACCCGAGGTGCGCAATTCGCGGTAGGCGTGACGCAGCGCGCGTTCCTTCGCTTCGAGCTCGGCGAACAAGCGCTTGCCGAGCACCGCCATCGCCAAGCGATCGGCGATCGCACCGAGCCGAGCCGCGGTGTCCTCCGCCGCGGCCTCGATCCCTTCGCAGACGAGCAGTCCGAGTGGTTCGCCGCGCGCGCGCAGCAGGACGCAGACCCTCGCGGGCTCCGAGTTGCCTTCGGACGTCGACGCGATGGCGAGAACGGCGGGGCCCGGGCGCGTGTCGTCCGCCTGCGCGCCTCGCGTCGCATCGCCGTCGCGAAGCGTGCGGAACGTCGCGTTCGCGGCCTCGTGCTCCGCCGCGTCGAACGACGCGGTCAACGGCCACACGCCACGGCGCGACAGGCGACCGCTGCGCTGTTCGGCGAGGTACACGGCGGCGCGCTGGAACGACAGCGAGGAGGACGCGCGCCCGAGCGCGTTCGCCAGAGCGGCTTCGAGGCGCTCGTCGGTTTCGAGCGCGGCCGCGACGTCGAGCAGCAGGCGCAGCGCCTCGGCGCGTTGGTGGGCGGCTTCGGCGCGGTCGCGTTCGCGCTGGGCCTCGGCGCGCAGACGCGCCAGCCGGCGATCGCGCACCCATGCATCGGCGAGGAACAGCACCACGAGTGCCGTGACGTAGAGCGCGACGAACGGCGGCTCGAACCCGCGTCCGTAGCGCTCGACGACGCGCTCGGCGATCGCGGGGTACAGCGCCATGAAGCCGCCGGCCAGCACGGCCGGGACCAATGCGCGCAACAGGCGTCGAGCGACGTCCGATTCGAGACGAACCATCGACCTCTTATCGGGAACGGACGGGGGGCGTCTTGACTCGCATCCGCAGGCGGCGTGAGAGAACGTGAATCAACCCGATTGATTCACGTTCTCGGCCTCTCCAGGCGTTGCTCGTGAGGGGAACTTCGAAGGGGAGCGCGGCGCGCGCGAGTTCGGCCGACGGAGTCGTGCGCCCCGGCGTGGCGCGCCGCTACGATCCGCCGCCCATGATGCGATGCGACTTGCTGGTGACTCACGCAGCCGAGGTGCTGACCTTGCGCGGGCCGGTGCCCCGCGTGGGCTCCGCATTGAACGACCTCGGGATCGAGCCCGATGGGGCAGTGGCGATCCACGACGGTCGCATCGTCGAAGTCGGCTCGGCCGAAGAACTTGCGTCGAAGTATGCCCCCGCGCGCACGGTGGATGCGGGAGGCGGTGTCGTGCTGCCGGGATTCGTCGACGCGCACACCCATCCGGTGTTCGCCGCGACCCGGGAGCGCGAGTTCGACATGCGCCTGCGCGGGCGCACCTATCAGGACATCACGACCGCGGGCGGCGGCATCTTCTCGTCGGTGCGCAGTTTGCGCGCCGCATCCACGTCGGACCTCGAGACCGGCGTGCGCCGTCACTTCGACCGCTTCCTCGACGGCGGCACGACCACGATCGAGGCGAAGTCCGGATACGGCTTGAACCTGGACGACGAGCTGCGCTCGCTCGAGATCCTCGGGCGCGTCGCGGCCGACCATCCGCTCGAAGTGTTCCCGACGTTCCTCGGTGCGCATCAGATGCCCGAGGAGTTCAAGACCCGCCGACCGCAGTACATCGAGTTCTTGCGCGACGTCGCGCTCCCGGAAGTGAAGCGTCGCCGCCTCGCGCGCGCCTGCGACGTGTTCTGCGACGACGGGGCGTTCACGGTCGACGAGGCGCGCGCGGTGTTGACCGCCGCGCGCGATCAGGGCTTCCAATTGCGCGTGCACGCCGACGAGTTGGCGCAGATCGGCGCGTCGGCGCTGGCGGCGGAACTCGCGGCCGCCTCCGCCGACCATTTGTGCAAAGCGACCCCGGCCGCGATCGACGCGCTGGCGCGCGCCAAGACCACGGCGATCCTGCTGCCGGCAACGGTGTTGTCGCTCGGGGTCAAAGCGACCCCGCCCGCGCGAGCGCTGATCGACGCGCGGGTGCCCGTCGCCATCGCGTCGGACTTCAACCCTGGTACGTCGTACACGACGTCGATGCCGCTCGTGATCGCGCTGGCTTGCTGCCTGCTGCGACTGACCGTCGCGGAATCCATCGCGGCCGCGACCGTCAACGCCGCGTATTCGCTCGAGCTTCACGACCGCGTCGGACGGCTCGAGCCCGGCATGGCCGCCGATCTGGTCGTGCTGGATCGGCCGTCCCATCTGTTCCTGGGTTACGAGCTCGGCGCGTCGGCCGTTCGCGCCGTCGTCAAGAACGGCCGCATCGTGCGCGACCGAGCGTGAGCGTGGCCCCATTCATCGATCGACAGCGATGCGACCGACCCGACAGGAGTCCCCCGTGAGCGAGATCGTCGAGTGCGTCCCGAACTTCTCCGAAGGCCGCCGACCCGAGGTCGTGCGCTCGATCGTCGACGCGATACGCGCGGTGCCGGGCGTCACTCTGCTCGGTGAAGAGATGGACCCGGATCACAATCGCAGCGTCGTGACCTTCGTCGGGCCGCGCGGTCCGGTCGAAGCCGCCGCGTTCGCCGGTGTCGCGGTCGCCGCGCGCGTGATCGACCTCAATCACCATCAGGGCCAGCACAAGCGCATGGGCGCCTGCGACGTGCTCCCATTCGTGCCGGTGCGCGGCATCGATCTCGACGGGTGCGCGGCGATGGCGCGCCGGACCGGCGAACGCATCGGGCGCGAACTGGGCGTTCCGGTCTACCTCTACGAACACGCCGCGACGCGCCCGGAGCGTCGCAATCTCGCCGACATCCGCGCTCCGGAGTTCGAGGGCTTGAAGGACCTGATCGGAAAGGATCCCGAGCGCACGCCGGACTTCGGTCCGAACGCGATCCACCCGACTGCTGGATGCATGGCGGTCGGCGCCCGGTTCTTCCTCGTCGCCTACAACATCAATCTCGCGACGCGGGATCTGAAGCTCGCCAAGGCCATCGCGAAGTCGATCCGCGAGAAGGACGGGGGCTTCCGCTGCGTGAAGGCGATGGGGTTCGACCTCGCCGAACGCGGCCTGGTGCAGGTCTCGATGAACCTCACCAACTACACCGTGACGCCGATTCGCACCGTGTACGATGCCGTCGCCGCGCAAGCCGCCGCTGCCGGAGTCGAAGTCGAAGAGAGTGAGTTGGTCGGCCTCGCGCCGCGCGCAGCGCTCGACGAAGCGACCGCGAACCACGTTCGACTCCGCGGCTTCGACGCGAAGAAGCAGATCATCGAATCCCTGCTCGGATTGGAGTGAGGACGCATGCGACTCTCCCTCGCGTTCTTCGCCGCCGTCGTTCTCGGCGCGCCCACGTTCGCGCAGGATCCCAGCGAAGACCTTTGCCCCGACTGTCACACCACCGGACGGATCGAGGTCGAGATCAAGCCCCAGGAAGTCGAGTTCGAACGCAACTGCCGCAAGTGCTCGGAGCAGATGCGCGCGCATCCCGAATCCCTCGGGCTTCCATGGATCCCGTGCCCGAAGTGCCGCACGCCGTCGGTCCAAGCCAAGGCGCAGCGCGAATTCGACGGTGAGTTCGGCAAGCGCAAGGCGTGGCTCGATGCGCGCGAAGCCGAGATCGACACGCGGACGAAGACCGGCCCGGTCCACATCGAGACCGAACACTTCGTCCTGACGTGGGACATCCCGAAGCTCCAGGTCGGGCGCATCTACTTGGACAAGCACAAAGCCGCGCACCTGTACGCGGAGCGGCTCGAGCTCTTGCACGCCCAAGTCCACGCGCTGTTCGGGATCACCGATTCCGACACCAATCGCTCGCAGCACCGCGTCGTCATCCTGGAGCAACAAAAGCACTGGCAGCAGATCGCTCCGCTGATGACGAACCAGGGTGGTGGAGGCGGGAACGGCACGTCGTTGATCGGCACGGGCGTCTACGTGGCGGATCCGACCGGCGCGAAGGGGTCTTGTCACATCATGTGGTGGGACAAGAAGGAACTCCGCGACGACTTCGACCTCTATCAGACGCTGACGCATCGCGTCAGCCACCACCTCGTCAACGACGTGCGCGAGCACAAGTGGTGGTTGTTCCAGCGCTACGGCTGGGTCTACGAGGGCTTGTCCTTCTACATGGAGATCCGCAACTTCGGCCCGCCGCGCGTGCGCTGCGGTCGGGAAGCCGGCGTCTTCGAGCACTGGAAAGGCAAGAACTGGGAGAAGAACGTCAAGGCGGCCGTGCTGGCGAACGAGTACCCGTCGTTCCAGGAGATCCTGCAGAAGTCGGTCGAAGACCTGAACTCACGCGACGTGCAGTTCGCATGGTCGTGGATCGATTACTTGATGTGGTACGACCCGACGCGCATGGACGAGATGCTCGGCCTGATGAAGGGCGAGAGGCAGCTGGCGACGCGCGACGCGCTCAAAGAGGCCTACGACTTGACCGTCCCCCAGTTCGTCGAGGGTTGGATCGAGTACGTGAAGAACGAGTACTCGCTGAAGCCGAAGGAAGGCGCGTTCGCGCGCCTCCCGCGCGGTCGCGACAAGAACCCCGACGAGGGACTGCGTCCGACGATCAAGCAGCAGTGAACGCGGCGCGCGCGGGCGCGCCGATCAGTACTGCGCGGCCGGCGGCCGCTGCAGGCCGAACTTCTTGACCTTCATGTAAATCGACGCGCGCGAGATCCCTAGGCGCTTGGCCGCCTCTTCCTTGCTCCAGTTGGTCTGGCGCAGCGCGAGTTCGATCGCGTCCCGTTCGAGTTCGGCGACGGTCTTCAAGTACTTGACCGCACCGACGCCTTCGAGCGCGAGTCCGTCCTTCGACGTCGGGCGCGGTGTCGGCTTCGTGGTGTCGTCGGCCGAACCGCTCTTCGCGAACAGACGGGCCGCGAGGGCGACGAACACCGCCGTGAATCCCACGTCACGGCTGCCGGCGGCGATCGACTGGTCCGCGTCGACGATGACCGCGCCCGCCAAGTGGTCCTTGACCACGAACGGGAACGCGATGCTCTTGCCGACGATCTCGGGTGCGAGCGCGATGGTGTCGCGCCGCGGGTCTTGCATCGCGCGCACGGCGGCCATCGCGAGTCGCGCGCCACGCTTGCGCGGGTCCTGCGCCGCATCCGCGCGCGGAGCCTCGCCTTGCGTTGCTTCAGCGGCGAGCGTGTCGCCATCCATCAAGACCGCGTAGGCGCGCGAGCCTACGCCGATCTCGAGTGCTCCACGCGTGAGCTCATCGGCGAAGACTTGTCGGTCGGTGCGCTCCCCGAGGTTGCGCGTGACGCGCAACAAGCGCTCGGCCCAATCGGGAGAGCCTGCGTTCTGCCGTTCCATCGGCTTCCGTCTTCCTCACGGCGATCCGTCGATCGGCCAGGAGGCCCCGCCATGAGCCGCCCGCCGAAACCATTCCTACGGCGGGCACCATACGCTTCGATTCCCGCGACTTGAAGCCTCGCTCAAAAACGCGATCGAGCACACGATGGGACACAGCACCCGGTCGGAGGCGCGCGACGTCAACGCTGCGCCGAAGCCGGCAGAGCGCGCAACGCCGCGTCCAGCGCACCCTTCGCATCGAGCTCGAGCCACTGGCGAACCTCCGGCACGTCGAACAGCGGCCGGCCCGAGGTGCCCCGGAGCGAAAACGCATGCCCCTCGAGCCGCTCGCGGTGGCGTTCGACCAAAGCCGCTGGGAGTGCGGAGCGCGCATCGACGCGGAAATCGTAGTTGCCCGCCCAGTCCGCCGACCCGTCGATGATCAGCTCGGGGCGACCCGGCCACTGGACCACCGAGCGCGCGTACGTGCGCGCGTTGTCGATCACGACATCGGTCGTGATGCCGTCGATCGCAATTCCGGTATCGGCCGCGGCGTCGACCGCCAACCGATTCAGCAGATCCGAGCCCCGCAGCGTGCCCGCGCTCCACGTCGTCCGACCCTCGCCGCGCGCCGAGCGGGCCAATGAACGCAACCCGTAGCCGTTCCCGGTCACCGCGATCGATCCCGTCAGGCGGGGAGTTCCCGTCACGCGGTACGGACCGCCCTTCGTCGCGAACACGGGACAGATTTGGCCAGCCCACTCGCTCGCGTGTCCGCCCAACTGCAGATCTTCGGCGTCGAAGCGCAATTGCATCGCCGCGTCGTCGCCATCCCGGAGCGTGATGGTGCCCGCTGCGCGAAAGCGTCCGTCGTGGACCCGCCCTTCGCAGCGATCGAGCGTGACCACTCCGCCGTCCAGTCGCGCCGCGATCACGAGGTCCGCGAACGTGTCGTCGCGCACGATCGCCCCAGGGGCGTCGACCTGGATCGAGCCGCTCCACGTCGTGCGGCTGGCGGCGGGATCGAACTCGGCACTGGCGGTCGCTTGGAACGGAGTGCCGCGGAAGAAGTAGTCGTCGAACACGAAGTTGCCCTCGCGCGGCGAGAACTGCAGCGCGAGGTCGGTCGCTGCGATCCGCAGCCCGAGCTTGGTGCGCGTGGCCTTGCGTGACCACGTCGCGGTCGCGTCGAACTCCCCGCCACCGTCCCAGAACGTGCCGAACTCCCACTGTGCGATGAACCCTTCGACCGGCTCCCAGTCCCCGATCCATCGCAGAGTCGCGTCGAAATCGTCGGCGGCGCGCCAGTCGACCCCGCCGGTGAGTGCGCCGCCTCGCATGTCGACTCGCACATCGCGGACGCGGATGCCGCCGCCGACGGCGTCCAGTTCCACGTCGGCCTCGACGGCCGTCGCCGGCCAATCGAAGTGCGGCCCGTCGACAAGCGTGAACGTGGCGCGATCGCCGCGGGCGACGACGTGGTACCCGCCGCCGTCGTTCGAGCGCGCCTTGCATTCGAGGTAGCCCGTGCCGTCCCGGAACGGCAGCACCGAGCCGATGAACGGCGTGCCGTAGCGCGCGAGCAAGTCGAAGTTGACCGCGGTCTCGAGCGTCAGCGGCGCCGCTGCCGCACCGCCGAGCGAGCCATGCGCCGCGCATTCGAAGAACGCGGACCGAAACGCGAAGCGTTCGAACTCGGCCGCGCGCTGCGCGGGGTCGAGCGTCACGCGGCCCTCGAAGGTCAGGTGCGGATCGGAGAGCGGGCCCGGGGCGAGCGACAACGGCACGCCGAGCGCGACCAGCCAGGCACTCGGAATCGCGAGCTGCCGCACGCCTCCGTTGCCGGCGAACTCCACGAAGCCGTCGGGCGCGCGACGCGCGGTGAACTCGAACGCACTGCGACCGGCGATGCGCGTTCCTGGCTCGAGCCACGGCCGCAGCAGCGGATCGAGCGCGGTGAGGTCGACGCCGTACGCCTCGATGTGACACGAACGCGTGCCGCCGGCGTCCGTTGCGGACTCGACCACCAAGCGGCCGACCTCCGTGTCGCCCGCGATGCGCGCGCGCAGCGCGATGCGTCCGGGCTCGAACGAGACTTCGATGTCGTCGGCGTCGACGCGGCTCTCGACTCGGCGATCCTCGACGCGCGCGGTGCCACCTCGGATCCGCAGGGTCGGCCACGTCGTGTCGGGGCGCGGCGGATGGCGCTCCAGCCAGGCGTCGAGATTCGAAGCTCCGCCGGGAGCGCGGATCACCGTCAACGCCGGGCCGTCGAGTTCGATCGCGCGGGGAAGGGCCGCCGACCACAGCGATGCGAAGGAGGCATCGAGGACCATCCGCCTGGCGCCGAACAGCGGTTCGCCGCCGAACCCCTCGGCGCTGGCGATCGCGCAGCCCGCGAACGACTGGGGCCCACTCCACGACAGCGACGCGGACTCGATCGCGACGCCGAAGCTGAATCGGGAAGCCAACATACGCTCGAGCAGAGGGCGCATCGGGGCGGTGCTGAGCAGCGCCGGTAGGGCCGCGATGACGGCCGCCGTCGCGACGAGGCCGGCCAGGAGCGCGAGCATGGAACGGCGGTGCGGACGTGCGCTCAAAGCAACCTCGATCGGGGGGAGCAGATGGACATCATGCGCGGCGGGTCCACGGGATCAACCCGTTCCCCGCCGCGAATGCCGCCCGGGGGAACCGCCGCCGTCCCGCACCGGGTTGGAGGAAGCAGCGCAGCAGGCATCAACACGGGCGCGGGGGCGGGTTATAGTTCGCGCGTCGTTCCGGTCACGGAACGTGGGGTGAATTGCGAAGGGGACTTTGACCGCGTCGCTGCGGGATCGGGATTTGCAATGCGTACGACGATGCGCGCGTTCGTGTGGAGTCTGGTCGCTCTTGCCCTCACCGCTTCAGCCCGAAGCGCTGGCGCCACGGAATGGCGCATCCTGGGCGGAGCCAAAACGAACGGCTCGATCACGCTGCCCGGTGAAGTCGATCGCATCCGCATCGCCGCCATCGAAGGCATGGCGCTGACGATCACCGTCACCGGCTCGAATGGCTTCGTGCCCGGCATCGCGTTGAAGAACGACGTCGCGCCGCTCGACATCGCTCCCTTCGCGAAAGGGATCGGCACGTCGAAGGTGACGATCTCCAATTTCCCGATCACGCAGAACATGGTGCTCGCGCTCGAGGTCATCGGTCCCGGTGACAATTTCGGCAACTACGCGGTCGTCACGAAGCGCAAGTTCGCGAAGGGCGTGACGTCGATCAAGACCGTCGCGACGCCACCGCAGAGCTTCACCGCGGCGCAGACGTTCGACGCGCTCGACGACGGGCGTCTCGGCTTCACGCTGGCTCCGGTGAAGGGCTCGCCCGCGTCGATCGGCGCGGTTCGGCTGATCGGTCCGCTCGGCCCCGTCGACATCGCCGCGTTCGTGAAGGCGAAGGGTGCGAAGCGCACGGCGAAGAACATCCCGCTGGTCGACGCCGGCGAGTACCGCCTCGAGTTCGACAACATCGGCGCCGCGGGATCGGTCTCGGTCGCGTTGAAGGTCGGCGCGCCGAAGGTCGCGAAGAAGAAGCTCCTCGAACCCGTGGTGGTCGGCTCCGCGTGTGGCGACGGCACGGGGTCGTGCCTGCAATCCGCCGACATCGCGGTCGATGCCGACGTCGTCGACAACGGTGCGACCGTGGTGTTGCCGCTGGCGGCCACGTGGCGCGTGCTCGACCCGGTCAAGCTGCGCACGGCATCGACGATCGAGCTGCAGTTCCCCGATCCGCTGCTGCCGACGCAGTTGACGACGCGGACGTTCCCGGTCGTGTCGATCGATCGCACCGCGACCACGTTCGTCGTCCACCTGGACCGTCAGATTCCGCGCACCGAGGTGTCGCCATTCACCGCGTTGCCGCTGCCGCCGGTGAAGTTGCGCGTGCCGACCGGCGCGATGTGGAACGCCGCGGACGCCGCCGTGGTGACCGAAGTGCTCGAGTTCCCCGTGCCCGCGAACGCCGGCGTGCCTCTCCCGCATTTCCTGTTGGCGTGGCGTCCGTTCACGCCGGCGTCGATCGACCGCTTCTCGTCGCAGATCTACTCGGCGGGGCCGGCCATGACGCCGGCGCCCGCCCTGTCCGACGCGGCGCGCGCGCTCGAGTTCAGCGACCTCCTCGCGAGCCAGGTCAGCGCGGGCATGCTGACCGCGGGGCAAAAGGACGCGCTGCAGTTCGTGTTCGACAACGGCTCGATCACCGGCTTCGACCTCACGGGCATCGCCGGGCTCGACGACTTCGTGACGTTCCAGGGCAGCGACCTGAAGGCCATCGCGCCGAGCAGCGCGTTGCGTGGCGCGGTGCTCGCGTGTTTCGGCACGCCATGCCGTGAGGCGGTATTCGCGGTGCTCGGCCGCAACGAAGCGAACGCGGCGTTCGGGTCGATCGTGTTCGGCAACACTGGCGCCGGCGAGAAGGTGCAAGCGATCCAATTCAACGGCGTGTCGAACATGCTGTTCGATCAGACGTTCTGCAGCGGGACGCCGATGGCGTACCTCGCGAGCCGCATCGCCGAGAACGCGCTGCACCAGGATGCGACCGACAGCAAGGTCGAGCGGGTGATCGCGAATGCTGCCGGCGCGCTGACGCTCGCACACCTGTTGCGCGCGCAGCCATCCATCGCGACGACGCAGGACACGTTCGTGCGGCTCGAGAACACCGATTTGTTGGCGTTCTTGAACTCCGGCTCCGCGACCGATCGCGTCGGGGTGTACGAGGCGCCGCAGCTCGTGTCGCCTCCGCAAGTCTTCACGCGTGGCGATGCCGGCGCCGAAGCGATCCATTCGTTCGATCTCTGGTTGCGCCTGCAGTTCCCCGGGCTGTTCGAGAGCTCACTCGGCGCCACGAATCCGACGTTGGCCGCGTACTTGTCCGCGATGACGGGACAGACCGTCTCCGGTATCGAGTTCGATGCCGCCACGGCTGCGTTCTTCGACCAGAACATCCAGTCCGCGCTGTCGTCCGACGTCCTGTTGCCGGTGCTCACGAGCCTGCAACTCGCGTTGCCGGACGAGCAGTCGATTCCGTGACTCGGGCGCGCGCGCGCGGTGCCGATCCGCTTCACGCGGCGCGTACGTAACGCTTCACGAACAGGACGTGCGCGGTCACCAGCGCCGCGATGCCGAAGCCGACCAATACGCCGAGGCTCGTCAGCATCGACGGGTCGGTCCAGGACTTCGCATGCCACAACATGCCCTGGTACGACGTCATCGCCCAATGCGTCAGCGTGCAGCGCGTGACGACTTGCGCCGCGAACGGCAGGTCGACCATCTGGATCGGGAACCACGCGCCGCCGAGCGCGGACATCACCAAGATGATGACGGTCGACAGACCCTCGGCTTGCTTTTGGGTCTTGGCCCAGGCCGCGACGACGATGCCGAAACCGGTGATCGCGAAGATCGTCGCCGCCGAGACGATCAGCAGCGTTGCCGGGTCGGCCATGAAGTTGACCTGGAACACCAGGGAGCCGAACGAGAACACGACGAGCAACTGCGCGATGCCCATCATCGCGGCCATCAGCGCCTTGCCCCACAGGATCGATGAGCGCGGCAGGCGCGAGATCAGCAGGCGCGACAGCGTGCCTTCCTCGCGCTCGCGCAGCAGAGCTTGGCCGCACGCGACGAGTCCGAACATCAGCATCATGATCGCGTTGCCGCAGACCGTCTGCGCGAGCCAGTAACTGATCTGCGGCCGCTCCGTGGGGCGGACGTCGGTCGTCGTCATCGGCACGAGCTGCGAGAACATCGATGCGAAGTCCGGGCCCTGCGCGGCGGGTTCCGGCTCCGACGTCGACGCGGCGGCGGTATCGGACTCGGCGCGCTCGCTCTCGTCGAACAGCCCGCCGATCGTCGTCGAGAACGTCTTCGTGATCGCGACGATGCGGTCGTGCCACTCCGGCGGAAGGCCCGCGAGTTCGAGCGCACGCGCGGTGAACAGGTGCGACAGACCCGGACCTTGCGAAGAGAAGAACGCCGACATCACGCCGATCGAGATCATCTGCGATTCGACTTGGCGATCCGGATCGCGCAGCAGCGCGAGCGGCGGGAAGCGCTCTCCCGCCAACGCCTCCGCGAAGCCCTTCTCGATCACGAGCGCGTGATGCGCGTCCCCGCCCTCGACCTTCGCGCGCAGATCGTCGCGCGATGCGGGCTCGTCGTCCGCCGCGGGTCGCAAGCGAATCGTCGCGGCTTCGCGCAAAGCGGCGATGAAGGCGCGGCTGGCGTCCGTTCCGTCTTCATCAGCGACCCACAGGGTCGCGCGATCCATGCCGCCACCTTCTTTGCCGAAGCTGACCTTGAAGATGAACCCGAACGCACCGACCAGCACGATCGGCAGCAGGAAGCCGAGCAACAAGCCCGTGCGATCCCGCACCGCGAGCGCGAGGTCCTTCTTGGCGACGATCCACGCGGCACGCAGCGGATTCATGCGTCACGCAACTGCTTTCCGGTGAGCTTGAGGAACACCGTTTCGAGATTCTCGCCAGGCAGCCCCGCACGCTCCGCGAGCGCAGCCGCCGAGCCGACGTCGAGGATGCGTCCTTCGTCCATGATCGCGACGCGGTCGCACAGGCGTTGGGCCTCCTCCATGTAGTGCGTCGTGTACAGCAGCGAGCGCCCTTCGGCGCGCAGCCCTTCGAGCGCCTCGAAGATGTGCTGCCGCGATTGCGGATCGACGCCGACGGTCGGCTCGTCGAGGACGAGCAGCGCCGGGCGATGCAGGTCGCCCGCCGCGAGGTTCAGGCGCCGCTTCATGCCGCCGGAGAACGTGCGGACGCGGTCGCGTCGGCGATCCGTGAGGCCCGCCAACGCCAGGCCGCGCTCGACCGCGCCCGCCGACTGCTTGCGATCGAGGCCCGCGATCGCGGCGAAGAACGTCAGGTTCTCGTCCGCGGTGAGCTCGTCGTACAGCGCCAGCGACTGCGGCACGAGCCCGATGCGCACGCGCGCACCGGCGTCGGCGTCCGGCCGAAACGGTGCGCCGTCGAACGTGAACGACCCGCTGTCCGGTTGGCGTAAGCCGGCGATGCAGGAGATCGTCGAGGTCTTGCCGGCGCCATTTGGCCCCAGCAAGCCGAGGATCTCGCCGCGCGCGATCGAGAACGAAACTCCGGCGACCGCGACGCGATCGCCGTAGCGGACACCCAGATCGGTGACGTGCAGCAGTGATTCCATCGCGGGATGAGTGGCGCGTCGGCGCCGCTCCCTCCGCGCGAAATCAGGTCATTTCAACCATTCCGTGTGGAACGGTCCCTTGCCGGGCTGGTCGACGCGCTCGTAGGTGTGCGCACCGAACGCGTCGCGTTGCGCCTGCGTCAGGTTCTGCGGCAACACCGCGGTGCGATAGCTGTCGAACCACGCCAAGCTCGCCGCCAACGCCGGCGTCGGGATGCCCGCCGCCGGCGTGAACTGCAACACCTTGCGCAGGCCGCGCTGGGCCTTTTTCGCGGTCCGCGCGACGTCGCGCGCCATCACGAGGTTCGCGGGCTTCTTGCGCGCCGCGAACGCGCCGCGGATCACGTCGAGCAACTGCGAGCGGATGATGCAGCCGCCGGTCCAGATGCGCGCCATTTCTCCGAGGTCGACGTTCCACTGGTACGCCTCGGAGCCCGCGCGGATCAGGCTCATGCCCTGCGCGTACGCGGCGATGCGACCGAGCAACAGGGCGTCGTGCGCCGCGTCGACCCATTTGGCGACGTCGCCGGATGCCTTCTTCGTCGGGCCGCGCAGTTTGGCTGCCGCGGCGACGCGTTCGTCCTTCAACCCGGACAGCACGCGCGCGTCGACGGCGGCGGCGATCGTCGGCACCGCGACTCCGAGGTCGAGCGCCACCTTCGCCGTCCACTTCCCGGTGCCCTTCTGCCCGGCTTTGTCGAGGATCGCGTCGACCAGTGGAGCCTTGGTCGTCGGGTCGTTCACCCGCAGCACCTTCGCGGTGATCTCGACCAGGAACGACTGCAGCGCGCCCGCATTCCACTTCGTGAACGTATCGGCGATCGCGTCGACGCCCATGCCGACGCCGCGGCGCAGCACGTCGTAGATCTCGGCGATCAACTGCATGTCGCCGTACTCGATGCCGTTGTGGACCATCTTCACGAAATGACCGGCGCCGTCCGGGCCGACGTGCGTCACGCACGGGCCGGACTCGGTCTTCGCGGCGATGGACGTCAACACCGGCTCGAGCCGCTTCCACGCGTCCTTGGTGCCGCCGGGCATCAGTGACGGACCGTGGCGCGCGCCCTCTTCGCCGCCGGAGACGCCCATGCCGACGAAGTGCAGGCCTGCCGCGCGATAGTCCGCTTCGCGCCGGCGCGTGTCCTCGAACCACGAGTTGCCGCCGTCGATGACGATGTCGCCGCGCGCGAGCAACGGCTTCAACTTGTCGAGGGTCGCGTCGACCGGCTTGCCGGCCGTGATCATCAGCAGGATGCGCCGCGGCGTTTCGAGACGCTCGACGAACTCCTCGAGCGTCTTCGTGCCGACGAATTGCCGGCCCTTCGTCTTCGCGACGAACGCGTCGGTGACGTCGGGTTCGAGATTCCACACCGCGACCGAGAACCCGCGGCCCTCGACGTTCTGCGCGAGATTCGCGCCCATCACGCCGAGCCCGATGACGCCGAATCCCGCAAGGCCGTTGCCGCCCGCCATGAACCCTCCCGGGTCGTGAACTGTGTCGTTGGTCAGCGCGACGCGATCGCGGCGCGCTTGGTCTGGATGGACGCGAGGAGCTCGTCGAACGACTCGGCGAACTTCTTCACGCCTTCGATCTCGAGATCGCGCGTGATCGCCGCGAAGTCGATGCCGGCTTCCTTCAACAACTGGAACCCGGCGTTCGCCGCGGCGAGGTCGTCGGTGACGCGCACGGCCGGCTCGCCGTGGTCGCGATAGGCGTCGTAGGTGGCCGGCGGCACGGTGTCGACCGTGTCCTTGCCGATCAGCGCTTCGACGTAGAGCACGTCCGGCAGCGTCTTGCTCTTGGTGGACGTGGAGGCCCACAGAGCACGCTGCGGCATCGCGCCTTTCGCCTTCAGCGCGGCGAAACGCGGGTGATTCGCGATCTGCGCGAGGTACGCCTGATACGCGAGTCGCGCGTTCGCGATCGCGAGCGTGCTCTTCGCGGCGTTCAAGCGCGCGGCGAGCGGCGCGGGCGCGGTTTTCGCGGCGGCGTCGAGCGCCTTGTCGACGTTGGTGTCGACGCGCGACACGAAGAAGCTCGCGACGGACGCGATGCGATCGACGGGCAGGCCCTTCGCGGCGCGCGTTTCGAGCGCGCGCAGCCAAACCTCCATGACCTCGCGGTAGCGCTCGACGGAGAACAGCAGCGTGACGTTGACGTTGATGCCGGCGGCGAGCGACGCCTCGATCGCGGGCAGCCCCTCGGCGGTGCCGGGGATCTTGATCATCAAGTTCGGTCGATCGACGGCCTTCCACAGCCGCGCCGCGTCGGCGGTCGTGCCGGCCGTATTGCGCGCGAGCGTGGGGGAGACCTCGAGCGACACGTAGCCGTCCAAGGCCTTCGTCTTGTCGTAGACCGGGCGGAAGACGTCACATGCGGCCCGGATGTCGGCGATCGCCAGCGATTCGAAGACTTGCTCGTCGGACGCCGTCTTCGCCGCGCCGCGGATGTCGCCGTCGTACAGCGACGAGCCGGAGATCGCCTGCGCGAAGATCGTCGGGTTCGACGTCATGCCGCGCAGTTCGTCGGTGGCGATCAGGCGCGCGAGCGTCCCGTCCTGGACCATGTCGCGCCGGATGTAGTCGAGCCAGATGCTCTGCCCGAGGTCGGGGAGGCGCGCGAGGGGGTTCTTGGCCATGACGAGGGGCTCCGAAGGCGAAGGCGAGTCGGACGTCGAGTCGCGTTGGGTTATACCAGCCGGGTCCCGCGGACCTCACCGTCGGATTCGGTGGTCGTGCGGGCCTTTCGAACCACGCGCAGCGCTCATTCAGGAGCCCCCGGCGCCGCGTCGTCCGCGGTGGAGCTCCAGCCAATTCCGCAGCACCTCGGGGACCGACACCGACGTCGACGTGAAGTCGCCGGCGACCATGCGCAGCACGCCGGCTGGGTCGATGAACAACACCCACGGCAAGTTGCTGCCGTCGTCGACGCCGTCCTGATCGACGTCGCGGCGGAACGCTTCGCGCTTCTTGTGGAACAGGATCGGCACGTTCTCGACGCCGCCGTTCTTCAGCATCTTCTCGAACTGCGCGCGCTGCGCCGCGTCGAACAGGTCCGGCAACACGATCGTCACCGATTGGTCGTAGCCGTCGCGCGCGAGGAAGCGCTGCAGATCGCTCGCCCGGCCCCACGCGTCCGCCATCAGGCGCTCGCGGTCGAAACCGTCCTCGCCCGGCGCGGTGTCCGTCTCCATCGGCTTCGGCCGCGGTAGCCACACGACGATCGTGCCGTTCGGGTGGACAGGAAGGCCGAGGCAGGTGCGATTCAGCAGATCGCGTTCGAGGATCGCGCCGCCGTCTTCGAGCGTCAGGCCCGGAACGCGCGGATCGAACCAGCCCGCGGCGCGCACGCGGTCGAGCCGCTCGATCGTCGGTTTCTCCGCGCGATACGCGCCCATCGACGACGCGAAACCGACGAAGCCCTCGACCGGTTGGCCGTCGACCGTGTGGTACGTGCCGATCCACTGCTCGTTGACGAACGCGAGCACCATGGGACCGTCGACGACGATTTCGATCGGGAACGACGTGACCTTGGTCGGGAAGTCGACGTTGCGCGCGGGCTCTTGGCCGAAGACCTCGCCGTCGCGGATGCCGTGGAGGCGGACGCTCACGGACTTCAGCTCGGCGGCCTCCTTCGCTTGGCCGATCGAATACATGTAGTCGCCGGCCGAGAAGTCGAGCCGGAGGTTCCGGTCGCGGCGCGTGATGCCGAGGATCACCGCGCCGGAGACGAACGTCGTCGTGAAGTGGATGCGGGTGCGAATGCGGTAGGCACCGGGCCCGAACCACTCCTGACCGCGCACGTACGCGTGGCGCTGATGCGCGGTGCGGTCCATGACTCCGGTGTCCTCGCGCGGACGCTCACGGCCGACGTGGAGGTCGCCGTCCTTCGTCCAGTACCAGAGATTCGGCGTGCGGTACTCCTCGTAGCCCGTGAGTTCTTCTTCGAGCAGGCCCGCGGTCGCGAGGTCGTGCGGGACGCCGAGCAACGGCCAAGGCGGTTGGCGCGGTGGATGCGCGGAATCGGCGGGCAACGTCAAGCCGAGCAACGGCAAGCCGAGCAAGCTCGCGAGTCGATCGTGCTCCGCGCCGAGGAATGCCGCCGTCAGCGGTTGGCCACGCTCCTGCGCGGCGCGCGCGGCGGTGTTCAACGCGCCGACGTGCGTCGCGAGCCGAGGCCATTGCATGAGCAACGGCGACTTCGCGCGCGGCGGCGTCGCGGTGTGCGGCGTGCGGAACGCGGCTTCGGCGCGCAACGCGAACGCGGACTTCGAGTCGCCGGTCTTCTCGAGTAGATCGGCGAGCTTCAGCGCGCGCGGCGTCGACGGCTCGTCCATCTCGTGAGCCCAGACGAACGCGCGCACCGCCTCCTGCGGCTTGCCGAGGCGCAGCAGCACTTCACCGGCCAGCGTGGATTGATCTTGGCCGAACCACGGCTCGGCGCGGTTGCGCGCGAAGCCCCACGTCGGCGCGTCGAACACGTAGCGCGCCGGCTCCTCGACGACGCGGTCCGTGTAGCGAATCGTCCACGGCTTCGGATCGAGCCAATAGAAGCCCCAGAGGAAGTCGTTGAACGACTTGGCGAACGCATCGCTCTTCGCGGGGCGACCGCTCTTGCCGTCGCAGAAGCACTGCTCGAACCACTTCCACAGGCTCTTGTGCTGGCCGATCTCCTTTTGGAACTTCACGAGGCGCTCGCGATAGAGCGGCTCGCCACCTTCTTCGTGCCACGTGTTCAGGAACGCGTAGAGCGCGTAGCCCGCGGTGTAGTTGTCGCGGTAGTCCTCGATCTTGCCCTCGACGAGTTCCTTCAGCTTGTCGAGGCCGCCGTAGCCCTTGCGCATCGCCGCGTCGATGGTGCCGGGCGAGATGTGGTTCTCGACGAACGTGGTTTCCGCGGTTTGGCCGTATGCCGCGCCCGTCCACACGGCTTTGCCTTCCGCGAGCCACGCCGGGATGCCGGGATTCACCGCGCCGTCGAAGCGGTGGGTGAGCTCGTGCGTGAGGCCGCGACCGAGACCAGGGATCGAGCCGGCGTTGAACCGCAACGTCGTGATGTCGCCCGATTGGAACCCACCGGCCCACCAGAACGGCGTGCCCTCCGCTTCGAGTCCAGAGGCTTCGGGGACGATGCGGACGACGCCGAGCTTGCCGACGAACGGGTCGCCGCCGAAGAAGTTCACGAGGCGTTCGTGATGGAACTCGACCGATTCGGCGGCACCGAGCAGCGTGCCGTGGCCGCAAGTGGTTTCGATGCGATACCGACCGGTGCGTGACATCGCGATGCCGGGGTTGGCGGGAGTGGCATGCGCGTTCGTGAACGCCAGGCGCTCCTCCTCGGACATCAGTTCGAGTTGTTCGATCGTGTACGGCGTCGTCTGCCGCACGAGTTGATCGCGCGCCTTCGCGAGCGCGGCGGCGGCGAAGCTGCGCACGCTCGAGAGGTCGGGCGGCTTCGGACCCTTGACGTCCTTGAGGCCGGCTTGGCACGCGAGCCCGTGCAGGCACGACGCGGCGTGGATCGCGACGTCGAGCTTCTGCGTCGCTTCGCCTTCGGCGATCAGGCGCTTCAGCGCGGCGACGACCGATTCGTGCGCATTCGCGCGCGGGCCGCAGGCTTGGTCGAACGTGCGGCCGAACGCGCTCCACAGCGCGGGTTGTTCGACCATCATCGACCATGCGAGGAAGCGCGCGTGGCGCGCCAGGACCGGTGAGCCCGCGGACTTGCCGGCGAGCGGGCCTTCGCGGTCGGCGTACGTCGCGAGTTCGGCGACGGCGGCGGCGCGGGAACTCACGAGACGCAGCGGATCGGGATCGTCCGCGGGGAACAGCGGTTTCACGTCGAGCGGTAGCTCGACGGAGCCCTTCGCGTCCGCCAACGCCGCGGCGAGTTGGTGCAAGCGCATGCGGGCGACGTCGGTGCGGTCACCCGCGGCGCGCACGAACGACGCGAGGGCGTCGGGCGCGAACGGCTCGAACCACAGGGCGGCGAGCAAGTGCTGCTCGGCCGCGCCGAAGTCGTTGGAGTCCAGCGCGCGCTGCGCGGCTTCGAGCGGGAGCTTGCGCGGATCGCTGCCCTCGCCGGTCTGCGAGGAGCGCGGCGGCGCGCTCGGGACGTCCTGCGCCACCGTCGTGCCGGAGCCGCCGAGGAAAGAAACGCCGAGCGCGAGCACGGCGGACAGGGATGCGCGAGGGATACGCATGGGGGGGAGCATAAGGGCCGCTTCGCGGGATGCCCGCTCGGGCATTCCGCGAGGCAGGGGGACGTAGTCCCCCT
>JBPOIU010000106.1:0-11773 GCA_052034255.1 Planctomycetota bacterium
ACGGCCGCGAACGCGGCTCGGCCGATCGGCGGCTTCGAACGCGCGACGGCGAGCCAGGTTCCGCCGGCCGCGAACCCGAGCAGCGTCACGGTGACGACGAGATACGTCACGTGATGCCAGAGGATGACCGAGAACACGCGGACCTGCCCGATCTCGAGCAGCAGGATCGCGGCGGACAGCAGCAGCAAGCCGAGCGCGGTGGCGGGCTCGCGTTCGGAAGTCGGGTCGGGCTGGTTCATGGGATCCGGGGAGCGGAATCGAAGGCGGGGATCTTATCGGCAGGTCGGGACGCGCGTCCGCACGTGCCCCTGGAACTGGTCGACCTGACGCGCCCTGACCGATGGTCAATTCCGGGGACTTGGCCTACCCTCCAGAATCTTGACTCCAACGCCAGGGCCCCTGCTGCCGGGGGCGCACAACAGCAAGGGAAAGCACCCCGATGAATCAGGTGAACCAAATGAAGACCATCGTCCAAACGACGCTCATCGCGTTGACCACGGCAACGGCGTTCGCCGCCGGCGGCGCAAAGGTCATCTACTCCGAGATCGCGACCAGCTCGACGAGTTCCGTTCCCGGCGCCCTCGACGCCGGCGGCAATCCGGTCGCCGCACAATTCGCGGCGATGTTCGACCTCGTCGTGAACCACGACGGATCGCAGTGGGTCCTGCGCTGCACGAACAACCTCGGCACGACGCTCGACAACATGCTGATCCTCGGTTCGGGCAACACGGGCTCCGTGTTGTTCCAGGACGGGCAGCCGGTGCCGAACACGGTCGGCGAGACGTTCGACTTCTTCGACACCGTCCGCCCGGTCACGTGGGACGACGCCAACCGCATGGGCTTGAGCTTCCGCGCCAAGGGCGGCGTCACCACCGACGACGAGAAGCTCGTGATCTGGGACGGCACGAACTTCACGATCGTGATGAAGCAGAACGACCCGTACTTCGGGTTGATCGACATCCCAACCAACGTCACGGGTGATGAGCTCGTCGGCAACTCGATCGGTTCGGTGCAGTTGCTGAACTCGGGTCTCCTGAGCCTCGTCAACACGCCGATCACGAACTGCTCGAGTTTCCGCTACCCGGCGCTGATGCACACGAACACGGCGTTCCGTCAGTCCGGCGTCAGCCCCATCGGCGGCTCGGAGATCTGGGACTCGTTCGTGCTGGATGGCGCGGGCGGCACGCCCGACGGGCTGCATTGGTACGCCGAGGGTGACACCGAGAACACGAACACCGCGACCGACGCGATCTTCGTGGTCGACGACAACATCATCCTGCAGGAGGGTTCGCTGATCCCCGGCACCGCGATGATCTACGCCGACGTGTTCCACGCGCGCATGCTGGACGACGGTCAGTACTACGTCCGCGGTGACGACTCGGTCGACAACGACTTCGCGCTGCGCGGCGATGGCATGGTCATCAAGACCGGCGATCCGATCACGCCCGGCAACACCGAACTGTGGGGCGTCTCGTTCGCCAACTTCTCCGGAAACCACCAGGGCGATTGGATCCTGACGGGCAGCACGAGCAGCGCGAATACTCAGGCCGACACGGTGCTGGTCTACAACGGCGGCAGCGTCCTGTGCCGTGAGGGCGACCCGGTCGACGTCGACGGCAACGGCCTGTTCGACGACAACGCGTTCATCAACTCGTTCAGCCCGGACGACGCGCACCTCACCGACAGCGGCGACGTGTTCTTCATCGCGGGTCTGCGCGACACGATCTCGGGCACGACGTCGAACCTTGGCGACTCGATGATCCGCATCGAGGTCTGCGGCTCGGCGAATCAGTACGGCACGGGTTGCGTCGGTTCGGGCGGCTTCACGCCGGCGCTGAACCTGACGGGCTGCGCGCGCGCGGCCGGCAATGTCACGCTGTCGGTGAACGATGGCCTTGGCGGTTCGTTCACGGTGCTGATGTTCGGGTTCGGTCAGGGCAACGTCGCGATGGACGGTGGCTGCTCGCTGCTGATCCAGACGTTGACGCCGGCGATCCTGAACCTCCCGCTGCCGGGCGTCGGTCCGGGCAACGGCGATCTCTCGATCGCGACGCAGATCCCGGGCAATGCTCCGACGGTCACGTTCACGATGCAGGCGTTCGTCGCCGATCCAGGCGTGCCGCAGGGCTTCTCGAACTCGAACGGCCTCGAAGTGACGATCAAGGGCTGATCGAGTCGACGGGGACAGGCACGCACCTGTCCCCGATCCGTCCCCAACCCACGTGGGGGCGCCGCTCGCGCGGCGCCCCCTCGTTCGTCTAACGGTTCGATCGACCGCCGTAAGTCCGCGGCAGGCAAGCACCAAGCCCGAACGCGATTGCCGGCGGCAATCGCGTTCGGGCTAGGTCTCGCGCTGGACTGAACTTGGGCGGTTGGAGATCCGCGCGCTCGGCTTCACGACCTCTGGAGGATCGCCCACGTTCCCTGGGCTCTCGCGATCAGCTTGCCGTTTCGGTCCTTGCACGTCCCCTCGAGGAACGCGATGCGGCGGCCTCGCTTCGTGACTTGGCCTCTCGCTTCGATGCGGCCTTCGAGCGGCGCGATGAACTGGATCGAGATCTGGACCGTCGCGCAGCTTTCACCTTCCGCGAGCGTTCGACAGGCGGCTCGACCCATTGCGCCGTCGAGGAGGAACAGCGCGACTCCTCCGTGGACCGCGCCGACTTCGTTGTGGAACGACGCGTTCGCGTCGACGGCGAGGACGACGGAGCCGTCCGCTTCGTCGCGGACTTCGATGCCCAGCTTCTCGTTGAACGGGGAGACGTCGATCATGGACGCGCACCGTGCCGCGCGAGGACACGTTCGTACGCCTCGCGGATGCGCTTGAACTCCGACTCCGCCGCCTCCTTGAACTGCGGGCTCGCGGACTGGAAGCGGTCGGGGTGATACTTCTTCGCGAGTTCGCGGAAATGCGCGCGCACCTCGTCGAGCGTCGCATCGCGCCGCACCCCGAGGATGTCGTCGTCGGTGCGCCTGTCCTCTCCCGCTGCCGTCGGCGAACGTGATGAGCCGGCTCCGGCTGGCGCCGGCTTCGTGCGCGCTCGGCGCGATTCGTCGATCAGGACTCCCGCGAGTGCCCCGATCGCCGCACCGATGAGCTTGCCGCGCAACGCCACGAACCCGAGCGTGGCGCCGATCAACGCGGCGAGGATGCGCCGCTCTTCCGTCTTCATGGCTCGTCCGCCTTGCGGCGAGGCAGAGCGAGAGTCTGGCCGTCGACTTCGCGCGTCGGCGCGACTCCGGCCAAGTGCGCGAGCGTCGGCGCGATGTCGACCGTGCCCACCGGCGCGTTCCAGCGGCCCGCAGCGATGCCGCCACCGAGGAACACGACCGGCACGCGCTGGTCGTAGTCGTACTGCGTCGAGTGATTCGCCTTCACGTACGGCGAGGTGTCGAGGTAATCGAGGATCCAGTGCGGACGCATCGACAGCATGACGTCGCCGCTGCGCTCCGGATGGAACGACGCGAGGAACGGCGCGGGCACGCCGCCATCCTTCGTCAACAGGCGCGCGCGCGGGAACGCATCGTCGATGCCGTGAACGGACTTCGCCGCCCGAGCGGCCGCTTCGGCCACGACATCGCGCGATGAACCGGAGCTCTGGACCGCGGCCTGGTTCAAGTAGATGTCGGGCAGGATGTCGACGACCCAATCGGCCGCGCCGAAACGCTGATCGAGCGCATCGTCGACCACGCGCTTCAATCGACCGATGCGGATGCGGCCGGCATCCTTGCCCTCGGCGACCATCTGCTCGGGGATCGGGCTGACGCCGTGATCCGCCGACAGCGCGACGACGACGCGACCGCTGCGCAAGCCGTCGTCGATCGACGCGAAGAACTCGCCGAGCGCGCCGTCGAGCCACACGTAGTACTCGGCCAACTCGTGCGACCACGTGCCGTACGCGTGTCCGATCATGTCCGCGGCCGAGAACGAGATGCCGAGCATGTCGGTCGCGTCGTCGGCTCCGAGCTCCAAGCGCAGCATCGCTTCGCGCGCGAGCGCCAGGACGCGTTGATCGCCGAACGGCATGAACTCGAGATCGTCGATCGAGTCCGCGACGTGGGGGAACGTGCGGTCGGTCTCGTCCACGAACGCGCGTCGGCCTTCCCACGGTGCGTCGTCGCGCGTGAGTCCGATGCGCTCCGCCTGTTCCGCCGTCAGGCAAGCGTTCCACGTTTGCCCGACGTACGCCGCCGCCGGGACGTCCTCGTTCCATTTCCGGACCCACTCCGGCAAGTCCTGGACGTACGCCGTCGACGTCGTGAACGACGCGTCCTTGTCGTCGGCGTACAGCGCGAGATCGGGCCGCTTGCCGCCGAGCATCACCGCCGAGCGACCCTTGGTCGCGATCGTCACGACGTGGGCGCGCGCGTCGGCTGCCTTCAACCAATCGCCGAGCCCGTCGACCAGCAGGTCCTTCGACGAGTAGCCGGTCTTACGCGTCGTGAGGCTCTTCGCGGTCGGATCGGAACCCGCGCGCGGAAAGCGATCGTCCACTTTCAACGTGTTCGAGATGATCCCGTGCCGCGCCGGATGCGAGCCGGTGCCGATCGTCGCGTGGCCCGGAGCCGTGGACGTGATCGCGTGCAATTGGCGCGCGTTGGTGCACACCAAGCCCTCGTCGCGCAAGCGCGCGAGGCCACCGCGCAAGAACGGCGCGTAGCGCTCGATGTAGTCGGCGCGCATCTGATCCACGACCAGCACGATGATCAACCGCGGACGCTCCGGCGGCGTCGGTGCGTCGTTGGCGCCCGCGAGCGCCACCATCGCCAGCGTCGACAGCGCCGCGACCAGAGAACCGAACATCACTGCACCCACGTGATCGTCGACATCATGCTTTGCGCCCAATACCGAGCCCAGGTCGCGAACGCGCGGCCCGCGTCGGTGTCGCGGTCCACCAAGCGCCCATTGTTCGTCCAATCGAGATCGAGCGCGATCGCGCGATCGGGATCGACCACCGCCGCGATCAGGCGCGTGGATTTCGGAGGGGTCGTCCACACGATCCACGGCTCCTTGCCGGTCAACGCGCGGCGCTCGATGCTGCCATCCGCGAAGCGCAGCTCGACGGTGGTCGGAACCGGCAACGTGCCGCGATTGCGCACGAGGACTTCTCCCACGTACGTCGGCGCCGTCGCCGGATCGGTCGCCGGAGCGCGCATCGAGACGCCGAGCTTGCCGAGCAGGCGATCGACGGCGCCGGGCCCCGCCGGGCTCGGCGGGAACGTCGCCGGCATCGGATCACCGGGGCGGGATTGGCGCGCGAAGCCCGCTTCGGGCAGGACGGCGACGCAGCGCACGTCCGCGACCTCCCAGTCGACCACGTCCGCGTGATGCACGGCGCGCTCGACGAACTCCGCCAAACGCCCTTCGGTCCGCGCGTTCAACAGCGCGACGAAGTCCGCACCCGTCGGGTGCGAGAACGCGCGCGTCCGAGCCCACTCGCGCAGGATCGCGTCGAACGTCGCTTGGCCGAGCGTGCCTTCGAGCGTGCGCAACAACAGCGCCGGCTTCGAATACGCGGTCGAGCGATACGCGTTCGCCTCGCCGATCCGCAGCACGTCCCACGAATCGGTGTCGAGCACGGTGTCGTGCGCGAACGGGCGATACGTGTCCATGCGCCCGCGGAACCGATCGTTGGCCCGCCCCTCGAAGGTGAGCCTCGGCAGGTCGAAGCCGAACAGCTTGCGCGCCTTCAGGTCGAACGGGCTCTGCTCCCAACCGACGACTTGCGACAGCAGCGCGCCGTCGTCGAGCAGGGGTTCGAGCACCAGCGTGCGATCGAGCAGGCCCCAACCCCGTCCCGCCTGGGTGTCGTTGCGCCAGAAGTCGCCGAGGATGCGCTGCTGGACGTAGGTCGTGAATCCCTCGTCGAGCCAAGCCTCTTCGAACTCGTTGGTCGCGATCATCCCGTGGAAGTACTGGTGCAAGAACTCGTGGATCGTGACGCTCGTCGGCTCCTCGGAGCGCGCGCTGAGGAACGCCAGCGCTTCGGGTGCTCCGGCGCTGATCGTGAACAGCATCGGATATTCCATGCCGCCGCCGTTCCCGAGCGGCGTCGCGTCGACCACGAGTCGCGGATACGGGTACGGGAACAGCTTCTCGCCGGTCCAGCGCAGCGCGAACTTCAGCGCTTCGAGCGTCAGCTGGGCCTTGGGCTCGAGGAACGGCTGATTCAACAGCACGATCTCGGGGCCGCCGGGCAGCGTCTCGCGATGCACGATGAAGTGCGGGTCGGCACACCACGCGAAGTCATGCACCGCCGTCGCGCGGTAGGTGACCGAACGCATGCCGTTCGCCGCGTCGATCGACTCGGGGCCGGGGACGCCGGTGGCATCGACCACGTAACGCGTCGGCGTGGTCAGCGTGACCGTGTAGTCGCCGAAGTTCGCCATGAACTCGGACGGGTTGCGGAACTGCCAATCGATGAAGCGGCCGTCGACGTGGGCGCAGGGCTTCGGGAACCACTGCATCACGTCGAGGTGATCACCGCTCTTGCCCATGCGCGCGACCACGCGTGGCAACTTGGTCTGGAACGCGATGACGAACGTGAACGACGCGCCCTGCTGCAGTGGTTGCGGCAACGTCACGCGCATCAGCGTGTCGTCGATCGTGGTGGCGTCGGCGAGGTTGGCTCCGGCCCCGTCCGCGATCGACACGATGCGGAGGTAGCCGCCGTCGCGTTCGCCGCGCTCGAGGATCTCACTCCGCGCGCGGCCATCCTTGACCCACGCGGTGTCGGTGCGCGACCACGCGTTCGGGTACAGGTGGAACGGCACGGCCGCGACCGGTGTCGCGGCGAGGTTCGTGAACGTGATCGTCGCCGTGCAATCGAGCGTCTTGGTCGAATCGTCGAGCTGCGCGCGGATCTCGAAGCGATTCGCGAACGGCCCGGTCGGCAACGTCGGCGCGGGGACGTCCTGCGCACGGGCGGCCGAACCGAAGACCAAGGCGGCGGCGAGCCACGCCAGTGCGGGACGCATGCGATCAACGCGCATGGGAGTCACCCTCCGTTCCGGGATCCTCGTCGACCACGGCGTAGCCGCGAATCGGCTCGAGCCGCTGCGTAGGAGCTCGATCTCGTTTGGGATCGGGCTCGAGCGGCGCGATGAAACGCACTGGGGTTTGTCCACGCGGCACCAATGCCAGCGTGCGGTGGATGCGCAGCAGTCCGGCGATGCGCTGCAAGATCGCGACCTGCTGCAACCCGACCGCGACCAACGCCAGCAGCACCACGGCGACGCCGTACGTGAACTCAGGATTCCAATGCCATCCGAAGCTCTCGAGCGGCCGCACCAACGCATTGGGCGACAACCGCGTGACGAGCGCGCCCAGCGCGAACAGCGTGATCGCGAACAACACCGCCGACAGCGCGTAGTAGGCCAGGATCGTGAATGGATGACGGAACGCGAAGGCCACGCTGCGCGCGTAGGCGCGCACGACCGACGTTTCCTCGTCGACCACGGCGCGCACGCGCGCGAGCTGCAGTGGGGCGAGCACGAGCAAGACGAACAACGCGAGGAACAACGAGGTCTTGCCGTAGAAGAGCGCCGTCAGCGTCCAGGCCGACGCCGCGTTTTGCAGCGGTCCTTGGACCAGGGCCGTGATCGCCCGACTCGTCAGGTCGTTGAGTTCGCCGAGCGCGAGCGCCATGGCGGCCGCGGGCAACAACGCCAGCACGAAGAAACGGAAGCGGCGTCCGCATTGCGCGAAGAACGCCATGAAGTTCTGCAGGTTGCTCGGATTCGCTAGACCGGAGTAGACACCGCCGAGGATGAACGTCGCGATGAACAGGGCGAGCAGCTGCAGCGGACCGATCTGCGCGTGCGCAAGATCGACCAGCACGGCGTTGACGCGCAGCCAATCGGCGACCAGCGCTTCGTCGAAGCGTTCGAGCAGGCCACGCGCGAATGGCGAGCCGGACACGGATTCGCGCAGCGCGTCGGAGAACGACGCGGACCACGCGCATCCGAGCGCGACGTTGACGACGAACAGCATGAACAGCAGGCGCAGCGAGGTCAGGCCGCGCAACAAACCGACGAGAAAGGCACGGAGAGCGAGCATCGGAGTTCCCGGCGAGTCGCGAAGACCGGGACTGTAGCAGTCGGTCGCGGAAGTCCGGTGGTTGCAGACGTCCGCGAGCTGGACTCGCTCCTTCGACGGCGCGACGGACTTCTTCGACGGGCTGCTAGACTCCCCGGTTTCGGCACCCAGACTCCCGACTCGAAGCCAGACCATGCTCAACACGCTCATCCGAACGCTCCCGGGCGGCCGCCCCGTCGTCGCTTTGAACCCGGGGAAGCGCGTGCTGTTCCTCACCAAGGACACCACGCTGATCCGGCGCCAGCTCGCGGGCGAGCTGAACCTGCGCATGAAAGACGTTCGGCCCGAAGACCTGCTCGACGACATCAACACCGACGTCATGACGCCGGCCTGGGTGTGTTTTCGCCACCGACCGGAGGACATCGCGCTGGACGCGTACGCCGGTTTGCTCGATGCGTCGGGGCAGCGCGTGTTCGGAACGCGGGCGCTGCTGGACGGCAATTTCGAGGCGATCGTCTCCGGCCAGCGCAAGGGGACGGGCAGCTCGCGCGAGACCGCCGCGCAGTGCGAGAAGTGGTCGGGCATCGGCCTCGCCGTCGCGCACTCGTTCGCGCCGATCCACGCCCGCAACAACATCAACCTCGGCCAGCTCATGGGCTCGTACGAGCAACTCGCGCGCCTGCAAGCCGGCGAGCAGATTCCGCTCGAGGAGTTCACCGCGCACTTCGATCCCGTCACGCGCGCGATCCTCGAGGCGGGCGGCTTGTTCCCGTTCTCGGAGCAGGTGAAGAAAGGCGCGACCAAGGTCCCCGCGCCGTCGACGATGCCGCGGCCGTTGACGATGGCCGAGAAGATCTTGCGCACGAAGCTGGTGAACGGCGATCCGAAGCACACGAGCGTGCAGCCGGGCGATTGCCTGCTGGTGAAAGTCGACGGCGGCTACAGCCACGAGTTCACGACCGCGCAGGTCCACGACTTCTTGATCCGCGAATACGGGCCGAACTACCGCGTGCAGAACCCGTCGAAGTTCGCGGTGTTCGAGGACCACCTCTATTACGCCGACGGCGTGAAGCGCATGGCGCCGTTCCTGCCGCAGATCCAGACGCTGCGCGATCTTCAGCGCGAGTTCCAGCGGCACACCGGCGTGCGCGACTATTCGGTGAAGGACGGCGTATCGCCGGGCATCTGCCATCAAGTGGCGCGCGAGAAGTTCGTCGACCCCGGTGATTTCATCCAGGCCACCGATTCGCATACGTGCATGGGCGGCGGCTCGAACGCGCTGACGTGGGGCGTCGGCGCGACCGAGTACGCGGGGTTGATCTACGCCGGCTTCACGTTCGTGATCGTGCCGGAGTCGATCCGGTTCGAACTCGTCGGGGCGTTGCGTCCGGGCGTCACCGCGAAGGACGTCATCCTGTTCATCCTGCGCGAGTACGCGACGAAGGAGCTGACCCTCGATCGCGTGATGGAATTCGGTGGGCCAGGCCTCGCGACGCTCGACATGGACGAGCGTGCGACGCTGACGAACATGGCGACCGAGTGCGCGGCGAAGAGCGGCATCTGCGAGGGCGACGAGCAGACCGCGAAGTGGATCGCGGAGCGCCGGGGGACGAAGCCCGAGACCGTCGCGGCGAAGTTCGTCGCGCCCGACCGCGGGGCGCACTACCACGGCGGCGTGCACACGATCGACCTCGGCTCGATCGAGTCGATGGTCGCGACGCCCGGCGATCCGACGTACGGCGTTGAGATCGCGAAGCTGAAGGACGTGAAGATCGACATCGCCTACGCCGGGTCGTGCACGGCGGGCAAGGAGACGGACGTCGACTTCTACGCGCAGGTGCTGCGCGAGGCATTGGCGGCGGGGCGGCGCGTGGCGCCCGGCGTGCGCATGATCCTCCAGTTCGGATCGGAGTCGGTGCAGCGCTACGCGCGCGAGCGCGGCTACCTCGAGGTGTTCGCGCAGGCGGGCGTCGAAGTGATCAACCCCGGATGCGGCGCGTGCATCGGCTGTGGGCCGGGCGTCTCCGACACGAAGGAGCAAGTCACGGTCAGCGCGATCAACCGCAACTTCACGGGGCGGTCGGGGCCGGGCCAGCTCTATCTGGCATCGCCGACGACGGTCGCGGCGAGCGCGGTGGCAGGGCGGATCGTCGCCTACCGCGAGGGGATGTTCGCCGGCGCGAAGTAACGGGCGAATTGGCGCAGGCGGGCTTGCCGGCGGTTACTGCCGGCAAGGGTGGCTCTAACGGGCTGATTCCCTGGGACCGGCTCGGTATCTTCCGAGCCCTTTCCCGCATCCCTCCGCCGGAACCCGTCATGAAGAAACTCGTCACGTCGCTCGGCGCGGCCGCGCTGACGTTGTGCTTCTCCACGTCCGCCTGGGCATCCGAAACCGCGGCCGCGAGCGGCAGCGCTCCCGCGGTGGGCGGCATCCGCGTCGAGTTCTTCTTGTTCGCGCTGACGCTCCTCGGCGTCGCGCTGTTCCACCACAAGACGCTGCAGGTGGCCGTCAGCGGCATGGTGGTGATCGCGCTGTACAAGACGTTCTTCGTCGAAGGATTCGACGTCGGGCACCAGTTCGCGCACGAGTGGTCGATCCTGACCAACTTGTTCGGATTGCTGGTCGGCTTCGCGCTGCTCGCCGAGTTCTTCAAGGAATCGAAGATCCCCGAACTCCTGCCGCGCTACTTGCCCGACGACTGGAAGGGCGGGTTCGTGTTGCTCTGCCTGGTTTGGATCCTGTCGTCGTTCCTCGACAACATCGCGGCGGCGATGATCGGCGGCACGGTCGCCGGCGTCGTGTTCAAGAAGAAGGTCCACATCGGTTTCCTCGCGGCGATCGTCGCGGCGAGCAACGCGGGTGGCGCGTGGTCGGTCGTCGGCGACACGACGACGACGATGATGTGGATCGGCGGGAAGTCGCCGGCGGACGTGTTCCACGCGATCGTGCCGTCGGCCGTCGCGTTGCTGTCGTTCGGCATCATCGCCGCGAAGCAACAGGACAAGCACCAACGCATTCAGAAGGACGCGGCGTCGAGCGTGAAGATCGATGGCGTGTACGTGTTCATCGTCGGGTTGATCCTGGCGTTCGCCATCGCGATGAACACCGCGGCGACGAAGTACGGCTGGGATCTACCGGCGGCTGCGATCGGCGTGTGGGCCGCGATCCTGATCGGATCGTTGATGCGCAAGCCGGCGTGGCACGAAGTCCCCGGCGCGGTGAAGGGCTCCATCTTCCTGCTGTCGCTCGTGATGTGCGCGTCGATGATGCCCGTCGAGGAGTTGCCGGCGGCATCGTGGCAAACGGCGTTCGGGCTCGGCTTCGTGTCCGCGGTGTTCGACAACATTCCGCTGACCGCGCTGGCGTTGAAGCAGGGTGGCTACGACTGGGGTGGGCTCGCCTACGCCGTCGGCTTCGGCGGCTCGATGATCTGGTTCGGTTCCTCGGCCGGCGTCGCGCTGTCGAACATGTACGGGGAAGCGAAGTCCGTCGGCCAGTGGCTGAAGCACGGCTGGCACGTGACGTTCGCCTACATCATCGGGTTCGTCGTATTCCTGCTGACGATCGGCTGGCATCCGCACGAGATCCACTGAGCTCGGGCCGCGGGGCCGGATCGCCTCGGGCGATCCACCCCGGCAGGGGCCAACGGCCCCTGCACCTCATTGGCGGGCCGAAGGCCGTCCTACTCGCCGGCCGAAGGCCGCTCCGCCTTCTGCGGAGGTAGGGGGCCGTTG
>JBPOIU010000214.1:0-11859 GCA_052034255.1 Planctomycetota bacterium
CGTTGGCCCCTGCGAGGGTGGATCGCCTGCGGCGATCCGGCCGAGCGGCCCGAGCGATCGCTACGCTCTCCGCCCTCCATCACCCAACCCTCGTCCACGGAGCAGCGTCCCATGCCTCGAATCACCGCGTCGATCGGAGTCATCGGCGGTAGCGGCCTCTACGCGCTCGATGATTTGAAGGTCATCGCGGAAGTGAAGCCCAAGACGCCCTGGGGTGATCCCTCGGATGCCATCGTCGTCGGTGAGGTCGGCGGGCATCGCGTCGCATTCCTGCCGCGCCATGGCCGCGGCCATCGCATCACGCCGACGGAAGTCAACGCGCGCGCGAACATCGCGGCGCTGAAGTCGATCGGCGTCGAGAAGATCGTCTCGTTCTCCGCGGTGGGCAGCCTGAAGCAAGAGCTGAAGCCGCTCGACTTCGTCGTGCCGTCACAATTGATCGACCGCACGCGTTTGCGTCCGAACACGTATTTCGGCGACGGTTGCGTCGCGCACGTCGGCTTCGCGGATCCGTTCAGTGTCCCGCTGTCGAACCTCCTCTACGAGAAGGCGCGCGGCCTCGGCTTGACCGTGCATCGCGACGAGACGCTCGTCTGCATGGAGGGCCCGATGTTCTCGACCCGCGCGGAGAGCCACCTCTATCGCTCGTGGGGCGCCGGACTCATCAACATGTCCGCGCTGCCCGAATCGAAGCTCGCACGCGAAGCCGAGATCTCCTACGGCCTGGTCTGCATGGTCACGGACTACGACTGCTGGCACGAGTCCGAAGAAGCCGTCGACATCCAGATGGTCATCGCCAACCTCACGAAGAACGCGGAGAACGCGAAGGCGTTGCTGCGCGCGTCTCTCGACGACGTCGCACGCCTCGACGACACGAGCGGCGTGAAGACCGCGACGCAGTTCGCGATCATCACCGCAAAAGAGCTCATCCCGAAACAAACGGTCGCCAAGCTCCGTTACTTGTTCCCGAACTACTTCCCCGCCGCACCGCGGAAGAACTCCTCGAAGTCCAAGCCATCGAAACCGTCCAAGGCGTCCAAGGCGTCGAAGACCGGCAAGTCCAGTGGACCGTCGAAGAACTCCAAAGCGAGCGCGTCGAAGAAGGCACCCAGCCGTAGCAAGCGCCGCTGACGCGCTGGCGCGGCCGTAACTCGGGAGAACGATTCATGCTTCGCATCCACGCGGCTGCCGCGCAGGTCGCCGTCCTGTTCGCTTGTTCGCTCGGCTTGGCGCATGCGTCGGAACCGGCGGATCCCGCTCCGCGCCGTGGTCTCGAAGATCTGGTCCCCGCGCAGACACTGGTCTTCGCCAGTCTCGACGTCGATCGCGCGTTGGTCGAGGGCAAGAACCTCGACCTCGCCCAGCTATGGAGCGACGAGGAGATCCAAGACTTCCTCGCGCCGGTGCTCGGCCCGGCGCAGTCGGCGCTGACCGCGCGGATGGCCAAGGGCCTCGCCACGCTGAGCCACGGCTACGGCATTCCGGACATCATCGCGGGTCGCGTTTCCTTCGCGATGCTCGGCAGCGGGCTGGCCGCGGAGCAATCTCCGATCCGCTGGCTCGAAGCCGGTGAACGGAGTGAAGCACCGATCGAGATCACGCCCGGCACGCTGTGGTTCCCGGACTTCGTCATCACGGTCGAAACCTCGGGCAGAGCCGCGTTCGAAGCGTCGTTCGCGCGCGTGCTCGAACTCGATCCGACGATCGTCAGTACGCCGACGCACATCGATCAACTCGAGCTGACCGAGAGCGTCGTGAACGTCCCGATCGACGGCACGACGACGCGCGGCGTGTCGCTCTTCCACGGCTTCGTCGGCGACCTGTTCGTCGCTGCGACGCGCCCCGAGAGCATCGCGCGCATCGCCGCCACCAGCGCGAACGGCGATCCGACCGCGCTCGCGACGCAACCGAACTTCCGCAATCACCGCGCCGAGATCGTGCGCGACGGAGCGGTCGGCGAGTTCTTCATCGACGTTCCCGCGCTGCTGTCCAACGTGCTGCCGATCGCGGCGGAGTTCGACGCGTCGATCGGCGAAATCGCGCCGATGCTGCAGCAGTCGGGTGCTCGAGGGCTCGGCGCCGCGATCGCGATCGAGGATGGCCGTATCCGGCAGAGCATCGGCATGCTCGTGTCGCCGTCGTCGATGGTGAGCGGCATGGCGCGCATGTTCGCGCGCCCCGGTGTGCTGAAGCGCTGCGCGCCGCTCGAAGGCAACATGATCGCGCTGTCGGTCGGCGTCGATTGGGAGAGCGCGGTCAACGCGGCGGCGATGAATGCGCGGTCCGGCGTCAACGATGCGCTCGAACAGGCCAGCACCGCGCTCGGCGTCGATCTACGCGCCGACGTCCTGCCCGCGCTCGGTGACACACTGACGATTCGCGCATCGCTCCCCGAGCACGCATTGGTGCCGATTCCCGATTGGACGCTCGACCTCACGCTGCGTGACGCGCAGGCGATGGACGAGGTCTTGAAGACGGTGCGCGCCCGGCTGCCACAACTCTCGAACGGGATGGCGACCGCGAACCCGATCACGCTCGAAGGTCATCCCGAAGCGTTTTCCGTCCGCATCGCCGAGGTGCCGTTCGCGCCGCTGGTCGCGATCGAGGGCGATCGCCTGTTGATCGCCAGCAACCTGGCGACGATGCGGACCACGTTGTCGCAACTCACGGCGCCGCCGGCCGCGGGCGACTTCGCGCGCAGCAGTCGGACGACGTTCGGTGAAGGCGGCTCCGACGTGTGCTTCGCGTTCTATCTCGACCTCGCACGCATCGCCGAACGCGGCGTGCCGTACCTGCAGACCTTCGCGCCCGCGATCGCGCAGAGCGGAATCCCGCTGCGCTTCGACGAGCTGCCGCTGGACGTCCTACTCGAACATCTGTCGGGCGCGCTGACGACCGTTCGGCTCTCGAACCAAGCCATCGTGCTCGACGAGTCGTCACCGTTCGGTTCGCAACTCGTCACGCTCGGCGTCATCGGCGCGACGGCATCGCAGCCGGTGGAGTTCGTCGAGTTCGACGAGCCCGAGCCGGAAGACACGGTGGGTCGCCCCGAGAACGCGGGTGAAGCGTTCTTCGGCGTGCAGACGGAATTCGGACTCGAATCCAGCGACGGCGTTCCCATCATCGGAATCACCGCGGGCTCGCCGGCGGAAGCCGCCGGGCTGCGCATCGGTGACCGGCTGCTGACGCTCGGGACCGACAAGATGCGATCGCAGTCGGATGTGCTGCGTGTGCTCGGATTGCGCCGGCCTGGCGAAGCGGTGATCGTCGCGTACTCGCGGGATGGCGCGGTACGTGAGGTGACCGTCACGCTCGCGAAGCGCGGAGACTTCGTGAATGCAGACGGAACCCGGCGCAACCCGCGCTGATCCGGACGGATCCCAGACGGGCGCGACCGACGGCGCGGACGAACGGCGTCCGCTCCGTCGGCAAGTGCTGTTCGGGATCCTGCTGCTTTGCATTCCGATCGCGGTGTCGGTCGTCGTGCGCGGCCGCCTCCCCGAGTTCTCGCTCTATCCGCACGAGCTCTTCCTGCTGCCGCTGCTCGCCTCGATCCGCCTGATCTGGGCGCTGCGGACTCGGCGCCGGCTGTGGCCACTGATCGACTTGCCGCTGATCGGCCTGCTGTTCGTCTTCACCGGAGCCGACGATTCGCCGCTCGATCCGGCGCTGTTCCTCGTCTACGTGCTCGTCGGGCTCTACGTCGAACGCGTTCCCCGCCGACGCTACCGCTGGACGTACTTGGTCGCGTTCCTCGCCGGTGTCATCGGCATGTACGCGCTGGTCGTGGCGCATGTGCGCCTCGACCAGCAAGCGAAGCTCGCGACCGCGCGCGAAGCGATCGTGAACCAGGTGAACTTGGTGCGCCAGGGTCTCGCCGATCGCTCGGTCGACGCGGAGGCCACGCACGCGGTCTACGAAGCGGTGCGCACCGAGATCAGCACATGGGCGGAGCAGGACATCATCCTGCGCCAGAACACGTTCTTGTTCGCGGGCTCGTCCGGCGAAGCGGGCTTGCCCGAGCCGGTGCGCACGTTGTCCCCGTTCGACACCGAGTATCGCCATGCCGAGAGCGCGATCGAAGAACGCCAACGCCTGCTCGTCGAAGCCGGCACCGCGATCCGCGTCGACGTCGACGTCGAAACGGCCTCCGCGATCCGCGAGCGCCTCGGCACGCAGTTCGAAGAGCTGCGCGCGATCATCAGCACGGCGATCGATCGCATCACGACCGCGGTGAACGACCTCACGACCGCCGACGAAACGCGCGCGTTCTACACGGCGTGGGTACCGCGCTACGTGCGCGCGATGGTGTTCTCCGATCTCGTCCATCCCCTCGAGAACGCCACGACGCAACAAGAGAACGTCCGAGCCGAGATCGAAGCGTTCGTCGAAGCCGTGTATCGCGTCGATGCGA
The DNA here is from genome assembly GCA_052034255.1 of Planctomycetota bacterium. GTDB lineage: Bacteria > Planctomycetota > B15-G4 > B15-G4 > JADJEK01 > JADJEK01. Next base: position 4,415 of record JBPOIU010000214.1, read on the forward strand.
TCGAGCAGGCGTTGCCCGAAGATCTGAAGCGCCTGTTGACCGAACGATTGGCGATGGTGCTCCTCGTGCTCGCGGCGCTGTCACTCGTCGGCGCGCTCAGCACGCACTACGAAGGCGAAGTGGCGCGCCGCGAGGCGACGAAGACCGAGATCGAAGAGCGCGAGAAAGAGAACTGGATCGCGCTCACCGCGGGCCTGACGCACACGATCGGCAACGACATCCTCGCGTACGACGCGTATGCGCAAGAGGCGATCGACGTCCTGGCGCAACGCTCCGACGTCCCGGCCGTGGCCGAGAGCAACGTGCGGTTCATCCTGGAATCGAACAAGGCGCGGCTCGCGTTCATCAAGTTCCTCGACGAGTTCGCGCGCGCGCGGAAAGCCGCGCTCGAAGGCGATGGAGTGCGTCCCACCGGACTCGCGCCGATCGCCATCGGGCCGCTGTTGAACGACGTTCGTGCGCGCGTGGGTCGCGTCGAGATCGCCGACCTGCCGCGCGAATCCACCGATCCGATGGTGATCGCGCAGATCGCGCGCTTCGCGCGTTTGCCGCTCGAGATCGAGTTCGCGCGCAGCGACGACGAGGGTCGGCGAATCACCGCGGGCAAGCGCGGGATCCTGGAGTTCTTCGCGTACGAGCTGCTGAAGAACGCCCTGCGCAATTGCTCCGGCAAGGCGCCGCTGCGCGCGCTCGTCGCCAAACAGGATGGTCGCGTGCGGATCACGCTCGTCAACGATCTCGAGGTACGCGAGGAACGAGCCGAAGACGGAACGCCGCGCTGGCGCTTGCCTCGCATCGCCGGCATGAAGCCGTGCTCCGATGCGGAGTTGCACGCCGAGGTCGGCACGATCCTCGAACAGTGCTTCGAACCCGGCCGCGGCGGCGGGACGGGGCTCGGACTGTTCCTGATCCGCTACTTCGCGCGCGAGTACTACCGCGGTAGCGTGACCGCGGCGATTCACGATTGGTCGAAGCGCGAAGTCGCGTTCGTGCTCGACTTGCCCGACGATCTGAGTCGCTGAGAACGTCTCGAGCGAGCCCTGGCGGCGTGGAGTGAGGTCGTGGCGACGATTCGCGTGCTGTTCTGCGACGACTCGGGCGGAGTGCTGAAGGGCTTCGAGAACAACGTTTCGAAGCCACTCGAGAACCTCGTCGAGGCGCACACGTCGTCGAGCATCGCGGGCGTGGAAGCCCGCATCGCCGCCGGCGAGATGTTCGACATCGTCGTCACGGATCTGAACTTCGAGAAGGTCGGCGGCAGTCCGCGCGACGGTCTCGAGATCCTGCGACTCGCACGCGAGCATTGGCAGGGCGTCGAGCCGATCCTGATGACCGCGTACGAAGGATCGCTCGACGTGCGCGACGGCTTGCGCCTGCGCGGCCTCGGAGTCAACGAAGAGAATCTTCTCGCGAAGACCGACGCGGAAGATCCCGGCATCACGTGGCTCCGTCTGCGCGAGCGCATCCAAGGCATCGCGCTGCGCAAGCAAGCCGAAGCCAAGGAAATGCAGACGCTGAAGCGCGAGAACCGGTACTTGCGCGAAACCGTCGCCCGCGAGGTCCGGACGTGGATCCTGTCGCAACCACTGTCGGTTTCCGCCGCGCAGATCGAATCGGATCCCGACGGACATCTCGGCGATCAGATCGGGCGCTCGTTCGTCATGAAAGAGGTGTTCCGCCGCTTGCGCCGCGCCGCGGTGTTGCCGAGCGACGTGTTGATCCTCGGACCGACGGGAACGGGCAAGGACCTCGTCGCGCGCTCGATCCACAAGCTGTCCGCGCGCGCGAACCAACCGTTCGTGAAGGCCGATCTGACGACGACCACGCAGAACCTGCTCGAGAGCGAGTTGTTCGGTCACGAACGCGGCGCGTTCACCGGTGCCGATGCACGCAAGGAAGGACTGCTCGCGCTCGCGGACAAGGGCACGTTCTTCCTCGACGAGATCGGCAACATCTCGCCAGAAGTCCAGGCGAAGCTGCTGCGCGTGCTCGAGGACCGGCGTTTCCGGCCACTCGGGAGCCAACGCGAACGCGCGGTCGACGTGCGCGTGATCGCCGCGACGAATGAGGATCTGTCGCGCGCGGTCGACGATGGTTCGTTCCGCGCCGACCTGTTCGAGCGACTGAACGTGTTGCGGATCGCGCTCCCCTCGCTCGCGGAGCGCTCCGAGGACATTCCGTTGCTGGTCGCGGTGTTCGTCACCGCGGACCGTCAGCGCTTCGGAGTGCGCGGTCTCGATCGCATCACGCCGGAAGCACTCGATCTGCTCATGGCGCAACCGTGGCCGCGCAACGTGCGTCAGTTGAAGCACGTCATCGAACGCGTGTTCTCGGAAGCCGACACGGACGCCGAAGCGATCGACGCGCGCGCCATCGACGTCGCCCTTGCGGAACCGGGAGGGCGCGCCGCGGAAGCCGCGCCGGCGGCAACGACGGATCTGTTTAGGCGCGTGTTGGCGCGCGAGGTCTCGCTGAGCCTCCCCGACATCAAGCGCAAGTTCGGTGAGGACGCGACCCGCGACGTCATTCGCAAAGCCATGGTGCATTTCCGCGGGTTGCCGAGCGCCGAAGAGTGCGACGAGTACTTCGGCGGATGCTCGCCGAATGCATGGCGTCAGTTCGCGTTCCAGCTCGGACTGACGTGGAAGTCGGTGAAGGGCAGCTCGAAATAACCGGCGAAACAGAGCCGTTAGTCATCGCTAACGGACGGCTCGCCGTATGGATCGGGCCAGTTCCGCAGCGAGTCGTAACTGTCTGAATGTACATGGTTTGAGAGCATGCGCGATTACGTGGGCGCGGCCGCGGGATTGGCACGCGACGTGTGCTGTCGATCCCCGGATTCCCCGAGTTCTCCGGTGGAGGCTCTCCCATGAAACTGAACGTCATCGTCTCGTCGATCGCCGCTCTCGCCCTGGTGTCCGTGCTGTCGCAGGACGCGGAAGCAGGAAAAGTGAAGGTGAACATCGGAGTCGGCATCGGCTTCGCCAACCCGCACTTCGGATCGCACCTCGTCTACGACAACTACGGCAAGCATCATCACGGCCACGCGCCGGTGGTCGTCGCGCCGGTTTACCCGGTGCCGGTCGTGGTCGCGCCGCACTGCGGAACCCCGGTGGTCTACGTGCCCGCTCGCCCGATCGTCTACGCGCCCCCGGCGTTCACATACGTCTACGAGCAGCAGTGGGTGCCCCCGGTCTTCCAGACGCAGATCATCGGCTACGACCACTGTGGACGCGCGATCACCCAGCAGGTCTGCGTCGCGCAAGGCTACTACCGCACCTTGCGGTACCGCCTGTACGGCAACGGCGCGAAGGTGTTCGACGGCTACGTCTGAGCGTCGAACGAGGTAGAACTCGCAAGCCCGCGTCGCGCTCCTGTGCGACGCGGGCTTCGTTCGAGGAGGCCGGCATGGACATGCGACCGAACTTCTGGCGCGCCGCTGTGCTCGCGCTCGCGGCGTGCGCCTCGCTGGCCGCGGGCCCGATGCGCGGGAACACGAACACCGAGTCCAAAGCCGCGCGCGCCGTGGTCGTCCTCGAAGATCACAAGCACCGCTACGTGTCCGTGCCCGATGGCAAAGTCTGGGTGCCGCCGAAGACCGCGAAGAAAGTGGTCGGCTACGACGCCAAGGGCAAGCCCATCTACAAAGAGGTCGTCGTTTCGCCGGGCTACTACAAGACGAAGTACGTGGACAAGTGCAACGTCTGCGGCAAGGTGCGGGGCTGATCGCGCTCGACGGCACCCGAATCCTCGACACGCGAAGCTCGACGATTCCCGCGCGGACGTGAAAGCCGCATACTCTGCGGATCCATGGGAACCACGTTCCGCTTGCGTTGGCTGAATCGCGACGGCGGCGAACTCGTCTACCACGTGGCGGGTTCGGCGACGATCGGGCGTGCAGCGGACAACGACATCGTCCTCGATCAGGAGGGCGTGTCGCGTCGACACCTCGAGCTGCGCATCGACTCGGACAAGCTGAGCGTGAAGGACCTGTTCTCGACGAACGGGGTCTACGTCAACGGCGCTCGCGTCAACGAGGGCGCGCTGCGACCCGGAGACACCCTGCTCGTCGGTCGCACGCTGTTCCGCATCGAAGAGCAATCGGCGACTCGCGGCGGCGAAACACGCGCGCTCGGCGCGACGACGATTCGGGTCGCACTCGACGCGGCCAGCGCCGAGTACCCCGGTGGCGAGCCGCCGACGATGCGCTCGGCCGATCACCTCCGCGCGCTTTGCCGCATCCTCGAACTCGTGAACGGCGCCGGGCCGTCCGACGAACTTCACCGCCATGTGCTCGACGCGCTGCTGCAGACGCTCGACGCGGTGTTCGGTGCGGTTTATCTCGGCCGCGATCCGCAGGCGGCTCCGGCCGTGATGCTCACGAAAACCACGGAGCCGCACACGCCGAGCAAGACGGTGCTGCGCCGCGTGCTCGAGAGCGGTGAGGCGATCCTCGCCAACGATCCGACGTCGACCGCCGGGCTCGATCCCTCGCAGAGCCTCGTGCGCGCCGCGGACTACGCGATCCTGTGCGTTCCCATCGGTCGCGGTAAGGACGTCGTCGGCGCGCTGTACCTCGCGAGCGACGGTGATCGTCATCCTCTGACCGAACCCGAACTGCGGCTCGCGACGGTCGTCGGTCGAACGCTCGCGCTCGCGGTCGACCTGCGCCGCCAGAGCGAACGCATGGCGGCCGAGAACGACGCGCTGCGCGCGGCGCAAGTCGCGGCGTCGGACTTCTCGGGCAAGTCACCCGCATTCGCGAACGTCGTCGAAATGGCGAAGCGCGCCGCGCGCTCCGATGCCACCGTGTTGGTGCGGGGCGAGACCGGCACCGGCAAGGAAGTCCTCGCGCGCAATCTGCATCGCTGGAGCGCGCGCGCCAGCAAGCCGTTCATCGCGATCAACTGCGGAGCGCTGGCGCAGAACCTCGTCGAGAGCGAACTCTTCGGGCACGAAAAGGGCTCATTCACCGGCGCCACCGAACGCCGCATCGGCAAGTTCGAGCTCGCCGACGGCGGCACGTTGTTCCTCGACGAAATCGGCGAGTTGCCCGCGGACGCGCAGGTGAAGTTGCTGCGTGCTCTCGAAGAGCGGCGGTTCTTCCGCGTCGGCGGCACGCGCGAGATCCGGGTCGACGTCCGCCTGATCGCGGCGACGCATCGCGATCTCGCGCGCCGCGTCCAGGATGGCGCGTTCCGCGAGGACCTGCTCTATCGCATCCAGGTCATCGAGTTGTCGTTGCCGCCGCTGCGTGAGCGCCGCGAGGACATCGGTGACATCGCCGACGAACTGCTCGCGCGCTGGGCCGAGACGATGGGGCGGCCGCGACCGCGCCTGTCGCCCGCCGCATTGGCGCGATTGCGTACGCACGACTGGCCGGGCAACGTCCGCGAGTTGAAGAACGTCCTCGAGCGCGCGTTGATCCTTGGCGACGGAGACGTCGTCGACACCGACGACATCGTGCTCGGTTCACCCACACCGACGTCGACCACGGCGGCGAGTCCTGCGAGCAACGCCGCACGGGCCGACGCCACCCGTACGCTGCGCGACGTCGAACGCGACCACATGCGCGTCGTTCTCGAAGCGTACGGCTGGAACAAGGCGAAGGCCGCCGACGTGCTCGGCATCGGGCGCACGAGCCTCTACGAGAAGATCAAGCTCTACGGACTCGAACCCGAGTGAGCAAAGTCGACGCCGACATCCTCTGCTCGTGCGGGAATCGCTTCGTCGTCCAAGACGACGGCAAGGGCGCGCCCCACGCCTGTCCGACGTGCCGCGTGCTCAACGTCCTGCCGCGCCGCGCCTCGCGCGCGGCGACGCCGCAGCCGGCGGGTTCGGCGACCGTCGCGCGCTCGACGGCGGTGCTCGCGTCCCGCAGCGCAGCGTACGGATCACCTCTCGGCCCTGGGGCCGTGCTCGGTCCGTACCGCATCCACAAGAACATCGGCCGTGGCGGCATGGGCCACGTCTTCCTCGCCGAGCACGAGGAGACGAAACAACGCGTGGCGTTGAAGGTGCTGTCGCCCGACCTCGCGACGCACCCGGACTTCGTCGCGCGGTTCCATCGCGAGGCGCGGCTCTTGGCAGGCCTCGACGACGATTGCGTCGCGCGCGTGTTCTTCTCCGGCGCCGCGGAAGGCGTGCCGTTCTTCGCGATGGAGTTCGTCGAAGGGCGCAACCTCGAAGAGGTCCTGCGCGACGAAGGTCGACTGCCGCCGTCGCGCGCGTTCGACCTGATGGTGGCAACGGCACGCGGGCTCGCCGCGGCCGCGAAGCGCGGTCTGATCCACCGCGACGTCAAGCCGACGAATCTGCTGCTCGATGGGCAGGGCCGATTGAAGCTGGTCGACTTCGGCCTCGCACGCACCGTCGATTCCGAGTCGCGCTTGACCGTCACGGGCGCCGTCATCGGCACGCCGTACTACCTCTCACCCGAGCAGGGTCTCGGCAAGCCCGTGGACATGCGCAGCGACATCTACTCGCTCGGCGCGACCTTCTATCACCTGCTCTGTGGTTCGGTGCCGTTCGAGGCCGAGAGCCCGGTCGCGATCATCATGCGGCACGTCAATCAGCCGCCGGATCCGCTCACCAAACGCTCGAAGCACGTTCCCGAGCCACTCGCGCGCATCGTGATGCGGTGCATGGCGAAGGACCCCGTGCGGCGGTACCAGGACTACGACGAGCTCATCGCGGATCTCGAAGCCGCGCGCGCCGGCAAGCCGATCGTCGCTCCGCCCGAGAGTGCGTCCATCGTCGGCACCGCACCGTCGTTCGTCGTCGACCTCGACGATGCGGCGCGCGTGCTGCGGTCCGCGGGTCGCCGTCGGCGCGTCTTCGCGTTCGCGATCGACTTCGCGGTCGCGGCGATCGCCGGGGTCACCGCCGGCAAGGCAGCGGTATTCGCGAGCGATCTACCGACCTGGCTCGACGTCGCGACCGCGACGATGCTCGGCACGGTGTTCTATTTCGTGTTGGCCGAGTCGTTCGCCGGCCGCACGCTCGGCCGGCGCATGTTCCGCATGCGCGTCGCGCGCGACGACGGCACTCCACCCGGTGTGCTGCGCAACCTGATCCGCGCACTGCATGCGGTTCCGCTCGGCATCGCGATCGCGTTCCTCGTGCTCGAGGACGAAGCGTCCTTCCCGTTGATCGAGCGCTTCGGGTTGCCGCCACGGTTGACGATCCTCGCGTTCTACGCGTACGCGGGGTTGAACGCGTTCGTCACGATGTTCGCCGACGGCAAGCGCTCGCTGCACGATCTCTACTCGGCGACCGGTGTGTTCCACGAAGCGCGAGTGAAGCGCAAGGACAAGCGCCCCGCGCGCCCGACGCGCGTCGTGCCGCCGATGCTCGCGTTGCTGCTGTCGGTCGTTCCGGGGCTCGGCCAGTTGGCGAATGGGCAACTGGGCAAGGGCATCGTGCTGTTCTTCGGCACGTGGGTG
>JBPOIU010000067.1:0-105723 GCA_052034255.1 Planctomycetota bacterium
CCGCAGAAGGCGGAGCGGCCTTCGGCCGGCCAGGGTTGGACGGGGTCGTAGGGGGCCGAAGGCCCCCTACCTCGCGCAATGCCCGAGCGGGCATTCCGCGAAGCGGCCCCTTTACCTGATCGGTCCGCCGCGTCGCCAGATCTCGCGTTCCCACTCGCCGCCGACCAGGATCACCTGCTTGTTCACCGCGTCGGGCAGGAACACGATCGCCACACCCGTTGCGGGATCGAGCGTCGCGGGGATCTGCGCGCCCCCGGCCGCGGACTTCGGTGTCCGCACGAACGTCACGCGGAGCGTTCCCGGCGGTTGCTCGGCCACGTCGATTCCGGGGCACGCGTACATCGTCTCCGCCGGCGGTCGGTACTGCACCTTCAGGGACCCGTCCTTCTGCGGCCCCATCCCTTCGAGTTGGATCGCGCGCAGGTCGTACGTCCCGTTACCACCGTCGATCCCGTCACCGGTCGCGCATCCGAGGCCACCGACCGCCGCGGCGAGCACCCACATCGAACCCAGCACCGTGCGTCGCGTCAGCATGTTCCGCCCTGTTCGCCAACCGTGAATGCGCCAACCGCGCCGTCATACCGCGCGCGCGCCTCCGACGCACACGCGGCGTCCTCGCGAGTCCGTGCCACTCACTGATCCGCGAGCGCCTGGACCAACCAGAAGCCCGGGCGCAGCGCGGCCTCGTCGATCAGTCGCTTCGCCTCCGCCGCGTCGCGATTGGCAGCGGCGTACTCGAGTTCCTGCGCGAGATCCTTCGGCAACGCGCCGCTCAGACGGGACAGCGAGCCCATCAACTGCGACACGAGGCTCCACTCCGAGCCCTCTTTCCACGCCTTCGCCGCCTTCTGACACTCGGCGAGCGCGGTCGCCCAGTCCTTCATCGTCGCGCCGACTTGCGCGTCCTTGATCGCCTTGCGCGCGTCGGCGTCCATCGAGAGCTTCGCCGCGTCGGCCCACTCGAGCAGCGTCTTCAACGCGGGCTCCGCTCCCGCCGCCGCGACCGCATCCAGCAACGCCTTCGGATGCGCGAGCGAGCCCTCGAACGAGCTCAGCCAATGCTGCACGTCGGCCACCAGCGGAACTTGCCGGCCCGGCAGTTCGCGCGCCCGCAGGATCAACGGCAGGATCGGCAATACGTCGCCGCGCTCGAGCGCGGGAGAGCCTTCGGTCTCCCACGCCTTCAGCCATCGCTTCAAATCGAGCAATCGCCGGCGCGCGATCATCTGATCGAGCGGCTGATCGAGGTTGCTCGGCGCGCCTTCGGACCACGCCTCGCCCGCGACCATTCCCGGATCGCCTTCCCACGCGACCTTGCCGTCGATGTCGATCAGGATCAGCCGCGGCATGCCGAAGCGCTTGATGTCGTATGCCGTGAACCAATCGCCCTGACCTGCTCGGCCCTGCGGTCGGTAGTCGATCGCGACGCTTCCCGGGAGAGCCTCCGTCTTCAGGTACTCGGGCAGCTCCCTCGCGTCGGCGTTCTGGAAGACCGTCACGACCTCGAGCCCGATCGGCTCATGCTGCTTCGCGAGTCCGCGCAGCCACGCCGCGATCGGCAACTTCGACTTCATCTGATCGATCGACGCGAACACCAGCAGCGTCGGCACCGGACCCTTCTCGACGAAGCTCGTGCGCTCGCCCTGCAGCCACGTCGCCGCGCAGAACGGCGCCGCCTTGTTCTGCCACGAACCGTTGATCGAGCCGCCCTTGCTGTCCTTCTCGAGCTTCTCGAACCGCAGGCGTCGCTCGATCGCCGCGCCGGGATCCCGGCGGTCGCGCGCGAGGAAGCGGATGTTGCGGAAGCTCGCGGTGCCGGGGCCGGTCATCAGGCCGAAGCCGCCGCGCAGCGGATCCTGACTGCCGAAATCGTGCGTGACGATGAACCCGCCGTCGAAGAACACGTCCACCAACGTGTCGGTGACGTCGACGCGGATCTTGTGCCAATCGCGCTTGCTGGTGTCGACCTGACTCTGGCGATGCAGCTGGCTCGATCCCGCGCCGAAGAAGCTGGAGACGTCCAACCGGCCCTGCCGCTCCAAGCGGCCGGTCTCTTCATCCGCTGCGTGTCCGGGATGCAGCACCACGGCCTGGAACGTCTGCGCGCCCTTCTTGCCGAACATGACGCCGCAGAACGAGCTCCTGCCTCGTTCCGCGTAGACCTCGACCTCCATCGAGAAGTCGCCGCTGGTCACCGTGTCGTACGACAGCGCGTTGAAGTCGAACGTGTTCTCCGTGTACTCGCCGAGTTTCGAACGCAGCTCCGCGCCGTAGGGCAACCACACGTCGCCACCCGCCGTCCAGCCGCGGAGATCGACCTCGTTGTACGCGAGCTGCCAAAGTTGGATCGAGCGCGTGGTCTGCCGCGCGGCCTCTTCGAAGATCTCGAACATGCCCGGCACGTTCAGCTCCGTGCCGAAGCGCCACGACAACTCCATCGCCATCATCGGCAACTTGTCGGACACGTAACGACGCACCAGCGTGTCGGCGACGTCGTTCAGCTTTTCGTGGATGTACGCGAGCGCGACGCGCTTCGGATCCCATTCGTTGAGTCGCGACTCGAGCCGTCGTTGCAGCTTCTCGTCGATCGGCTGTGCGGACTCGACGACGCGCAGCGCCTCGAGCACGAGCTTCGCCGCGCGGTCGGTATTGCCCTCGGCCTTCGCCAGGTGTTCGGCGAACTCGAGCAGCAACTCCGTGTCGTCCGGCGTCGCGACGTAGCCCTTCTCGAAGTGCTCGGTAGCGACGTCGTCCTCGTTGCGCTTCTGCGCATACCGCGCCCAGTCGAGGTACGGACGATCGGGCTTCGCTGCGCCGCTCTGTTCATCGGCGAGCGCGACGAGCCATTCCTTCCAGACCTCGTTCAGCTCGTCGACGGTGCGCGGCAGCTTCAGTGCGGCCGTCGACGGCAGGCCCTGCGTGGGTCGCTGTGGGTTCTGCAGCACGACCTTCTCGAAGTTCTCGATCGCACCCTTGCCGATGCGGCCGCCGGACGCGTCGATGAATTCCCCGAAGGCCTTGCGGTAGACGAAGCGCCCATCGGCGGGGTCTTGATAGTTGTAGAGGAAGTACACGACGCCCCACGTCGGCGCGTACCACGGCGGTCCCCAGCCGTACTCGTTCTCGAGCACGATGCGGAACGTCGGCGCCTTCGTCGGTTCGGCCGACGCGTTGGCGGGATCGATGCCGTCGGTCGCGCTCTCCATCCAGCCGACGTTCATGCGCTGCACCAGCGGGAACAGTCGGTGGTTCGCGGGCATGTTCATCAGCACGGTGCCGTTCGCGAGGATGCGGCAACCTTCGAAGAACGACGCGAGCCCTTCGTTCAGCCAACCCGCGGCCGTCGTCGCCAGCGATACGAATTGGTGCGCGGCTTCGTGGAACAGCGTGGTGACGACTTCTTCGTAGCCGCCCGGCCCGACGTACGTTTCGACCGCGCTGCCGGTGAACTGTCCGCCCGACCACTCGACCGGCGGACCTTGCCCGAGCTTCAAGTACTCGTCGCGGTTCTTGAACACGTGCAGCGCGATCTTCGGCGGCGTGCGCTTGTCCTTGCCGTAACCGTATTTGAAGAACCGCCGGTAGAAGCGGTTCATCTGCTCCATCGCTTCGGCCGAGCGCACGAGCACTTCGTAACCGGCGTCGGTCTTCGTGATGTAGTTCTCGCGTTCGAGCACGGCGACGTTCTTCCAGTCGGCGTGCTTCGCGTCGTGGTCCTGGATCCATTGGCGCGAGACGTCGGCCAGCAGGTCCTTCGGCTTCGCGCTACCCGCAAGGCTCGGATCGGGCAGCGCCGAGATGCGCTCGATCGCCTTCTGCGCGTCCTCGAGTTCGGGATCGAGCGCGAGGATCTCGCGCCAGACGCGGATCGCGGCGTGCGGGCGCTCGTCCTTGTCGTACTGCTCGGCGATCGGGCGCAGCTTCGCGATGAAGTCGCCGCGCAGCTTGAACACGTCGGCGGCGACCGGATCGACGGTGACCACGCGCTCGCGCAGCGCCGCGACGTCCTTCTTCGGCGCCTTCTGCGCGATCAACAGCGTCAGTTGCTTGTTCAGCGAGAACACGAAGTCGTCGCGGTCGCCGATGCGATCGGCGAGTTCGGCGCGCAACCCCCATGCTTCGCTCGATTTCGGGTCGCGTTCGAGTGCGCGCTCGATCAGCAGCATCGCTTCGCCGGTGTTGCCCTTCGCCAACGCGTCCTGCGCGCCGCGCAGCGCGAACTCGAAGACCGAGTTCTTCTCCTTCTCGGCGACGGACGCCGACGGAGCGAGCACGGTCGACAGCAACAGCGAGACGACGACGAGGCGGAGAGACTTCATGCGGGCGTCCGTCGGTGCGAGGTCGAGATCCTTCCCCCGGGATCGCCGCGATCGCCGGACCGCCGGCGTCACGAGAGTCAGACGAAGCGAAACGGGGCCGCCGCGACGTGCGCGACGGCCCCGTTATAGAGGACGACGACGGAGGTGGTGACGCCGCTGGTCAGCCGCCCTTGGGTGCGAGCATCTGATTCAGCTCGGCGATGAACGCGTCGGCCTCGCGCGCTGCGGCGCTGTCGGCGTGTTCCTCGGCGATCTTCTTCAGCTTCTTCAGAGCCGACTTGATCTCCTTCTCGTCCTTCGGCTCCTTGTCGCGCAGCTTGCGCACGGACGCTTGCGCGTCCATGACCGCCTTCAGCTTCGGATCGGCGGCGATCTCCTTTTGGATCGTCGTCGCCTCCTCGGCTTCGGGGAGGCCGGCGCAGTCCTTCGCGATCGAGGCCGCTGTGGTCGACGCGTCGAGCGCGTTGCCCTCGTCCTTCAGCTTCTTCAAGCCGCTGACGCGCCCCGCGATGACTCCGGCGATCGCGTCCTTGATGGCCGCGATCTCCTGATTCGTCGCCGCGAGCTTCTCGGCTTCCTTCAGCGCCGCCGCCATCTGCCGCTTCGCGAGCGGCTTCTTGATGGACGCGGCCTCCTTCGGCCAATCCCACAGCGGCTTCAGGAGAGCGCCGTTCAGCGCGGACTCGATGACGCTTTCCTGGAGGCTCGAAGGATGGCCCTGCCACACGACCGTGCCGGTCGCGTCGACAAGCCACGCCGTCGGGAACCCACTGAGGTCCAACGCGCGCATGAACTTCTGACCGGGGTCGTACGCGTAGGCGTACTTCGCCCCCTTCTCTTTCACCCAAGGCACCGTGTTCGCTTCGGTTTCGCTGGTCACGCCAACGATGCTCAGTCCCTTCGCCTCGAACTTCTCGTTGAGTTCATTGAGGTGCGGGACGGAGGTACCACACGGTCCTCACCAATACGCGAACGCTTCGAACAGGACGACGCGGCCGAAGTAGTCGTCGAGCGACTTCGCCTTGGTCTGCGCGAAGCCTTCCAGCTTCACGTCCGGGAGTCGCTTGCCGACGGAGTCGGCGGCGGAAGCGGCACCCGCGAACAGACCGGCGAAGAGCAGGACGGCGGCCGCCTTAGAGGCGAACGACATCGGGGCTCTCCGGAGGAGTTTGGAAACCGGGCGGATGGTAGCGGGTGGATCCGAAGCGGCCCAGGCCCCGCTGGCGGACGGGATGCCCGCGGGTGCGTATGGCCCGCGCTCACCGCTCCATGGCTTCCAGCGACGCCTTCGCCTTCTGGAAGTCCGCGGCGACCGCCTTCACTCCCTCGGCCGAGCCGATCAGCGACACGAGCAGGAACCGCTTGCCGCCACGGTGGATGCGCAGGTTCTTGCCGCGCTTGCTGCCGTCCTCGATCGAGTCGTACTCGATCGCCTTGCCGAGTGGCGTCGTGACCTTCTTCACGCTCGCGTTCTTGTCCTTCTTGCGTTCGGAATCGAGGATCCACCGCGAGAGTTCCTCGAGGTCTTCGGTCTTCTCTTCGACGACGTCGATCGCGACGTAGACGTCCTCGCCGCCGATCTTCCGGTTCAACACGAGGAAGTGGCGATTGCCCTTCGTTTCGCGCGGAGCCCAATTCGACGGCAGATCGAGCGACAGCCCGTGGTCCTCGATCTCGTGGTGCACCACGCGCGGTTTGGGGATCGACTTCAGCGCGGCCTTCGCGGCGGCGGGCGTGCCGGACTCGATGGTCGCGTGGGCCTCACCCTTGCCCTCGATGGGAGTGCCGCCGATGTAGCCGCCGAGCACGAGCGGGCCATCGAACGAAGCCCGCACCAGCGTGTGCGTCGCCGTGTCGATCACGAGCGTCGTCGTCAGGTCGAACTTCGCTTCGACGCGGCCGGTCGCGCGTTCGCGCTTCATCGTGCCTTGCATGGAGCCCGTCAGCGTCGCGCGATTCGAAGCAGCGTCGTGCTGCGTGAACTCGAGCTTGCTGGTCGAGACTTCCACGAGATCGGAACGACACAGCGCGAGATTCGCGTAGCCAGCGAGGTCGGCGCTCACGGTCGAGCCGAGACTCGAGGGACCGCCGAGCGACATCGAGACCGACGACTGTTTCGCACCGAGTCGAAGCAACTCGTTCAGTTGTGGCGACGGCAGGAGGTAGCCGTCTTGCAACATGAAGCCCGACCCACTCGCGTCGTCGCGGAACTCGCTGGTCACGCCGTTCCACGGTGGGTCGACGATGACGCCGTCCGCGGTCGCGTGCCACTTCACGAACGTGCGCTGGCAGCGCTGCGCATCCTGACCTTGCGCGGGTAGGAAGCGATCGACGAGCACGAGCTCCTCGACGACGGCCTTCGGTTCGCGCAACGTGGTGCTCGCCCCGGCGAACTCGAGGTTCATCGAACGTCGGACCGTCAGCATCGACGGCTCGGTCGTCGGTGCACGCACGGTGAGGTCGACGCCGGTCGGCGCGGGCTGCTGCGTGGCGGTCGCGCCGGGGCTCGCTGCGGCGAGGAGCGATCCCACCGTGAACATCGCGCAGCTTCTCAGGACGCGCGTATGGCGCGTCGGCGTCGAATGCATCGTCGAATCTCCGTAGGAATGCGGCGCGGCGTCGCTCGCCGGACTCGATCGTTCAGAACGACATGATGCCTTTGACGATGCGGACGCGCTCGTAGACCTCGATCACGTGTTCGGCCTGCCGGACCACGTGCTCGACGGTCACGCTCACGTACTTGCCGGTCGCCGAGTCGCGCGTCGTCAGCTCCATGCCGTCGAGCAATGCGAGCAGATGCGGGAGCTCGTTGCGCGGCACGATGAACTTGAAGACGTAGCTGGTCGGGAACTTCACGTGCTTGTCGAGAGCGGCGCGGAGTCCGGTGAAGTCGATGGGCTTCGGGGCGTCGGTCATGGCGGGCCCGACGATAGCCGCGCCGACGCAAAGGGGTCAGCCCCCGGGCGCGTTCGCAAACGGGCGCACGGGGGCTGACCCCTTCTCGCGCTCTTGTCGCTACCGTGCCGCGCGCATGGCACTCGCTTGGCTCGACTGGCTCGTCGTCGTCGCGTACGTCGCGTTCGCCCTTTGGGTCGGCGTGCGCTTCACGGGGCGCGCATCCGAAGGCGTGAACGAGTTCTTCCTCTCGGGTCGCCGACTGCCGTGGTGGATGGCGGGTACGTCGATGGTCGCGACCACGTTCGCGGCCGACACGCCTCTCGTCATCACCGGCTGGGTGCGCGACTACGGCGTGTGGAAAAACTGGCAGTGGTGGTGCTTCGCCGTCTGCGGGTTCTTCACGGCGTTCCTGTTCGCGCGCATGTGGCGCCGTGCCGAGATCATGACCACGGCCGAACTCGCCGAGCAACGCTACGGCGAGAAGAGCGCGCGCGTCTTGCGCGGCTTCCTCGGCACGTACCACACGTTGATCACGAACGTCATCACGCTGGCGTGGGTGTTGCTCGCGGCAGGCAAGATCAGCGAAGTGCTGGTCGACGTGCCCAAGGAATGGGCGATCGGCGCGTGCTGCGCGGTGACTCTCACGTATTCGCTGTTGTCGGGCCTGTGGGGCGTCGTTCTCACCGACCTCACGCAGTTCGCGATGGCGATGCTCGGGGCGATCGCGCTCGCGGTGATCGTGTGGACGCACACGGGCGGTTCGGCGGCCGTGCTCGATGCGGTCGCGAGCGGCGTCATTCCCGCGGAGCGCCTCGCGTTCATCCCGCCGACGGGGCCGGGCTCGCCGTTCGACGCGAGCTTCTGGACGGCGCCGGTCGTCGCGTTCGCGGTGTACATCGGCCTCCAATGGTGGGCGTACGAAGCGGTCGACGGCGGTGGCTACGTCGTCCAACGCATCAGCGCCTGCAAGGACGAGCGCCACGGCGTGCTCGCGCAGATCTGGTTCCAAGTCGCGCACAACGCGCTGCGTCCGTGGTGCTGGATCGTCGTCGCGCTCGCGTCGCTGCTCGTCATGCCGACCGTCGAGCACGCTGCGCCGGTCGCCGGCACCGTCGTCACGGCGACCCCAGGTCGCATCGAGATCGCGCCATCCGCGGGGACCGACCCCATCGTCGTCGCGTGGGACGAGACGCGTGAACTCGCCCCGCTCCTGACGGTCAAGCCCGGCGACGTCGTCGGTGCGGGCCAACTCGTCGCGCGCAGCGACTCCGAGCGTGCGTATCCCGAGATGATGGCGCGCTACCTGCCCGTCGGATTGCTCGGGCTCGTGGTCGCGTCGTTGCTCGCGGCGCTGATGTCGACGATCGACACGCACGTCAATCTCGCGAGTTCGTTCTTCGTCAACGACGTCTACCGGCGCTTCCTCGTGCGAGGACGCGGCGATCGCCATTACGTCGCCGCGGCGCGGTGGTCGGGCCTCGGGGTCATGGCGCTAGCAGGAATCGTGGCGTCGCAAGCCGACTCTATTCGCGGCCTGTTCACGTTCTTCCTCGCGTTCATGGGCGGAGTCGGCGCGGTCTACGTGCTGCGCTGGACGTGGTGGCGCGTGCGCGCGACGACGGAGATCGCCGCGATGCTCACGTCGTCGCTGACGACGGTGGTTCTCACGCACGCCGACATCGAGTGGCGGCTCGGTCCGTTCGCCGATCACGGTGCGCTGACGGACGAAGGTCGACTCGTCCTGGTCGTCCTCGCGTCGACGATCGCCGCGGTGCTCGTCACGATCTTCGGCAAGGCGCCGGATCCGGCGAAGCTCGTCGCGTTCTATCGCAAGGTCCGTCCGTTGGGTTTCTGGGGCCCAGTCGCCGCGCTCGCGCCCGACGTCGTGCGGCCGCGCGAGGCGCGCTTCGTGCTACTCGGCGTGGTCGGCGGACTCGCGGCGACGTTCGGGCTCGTGTTCACGATCGGCGAAGCCTTGTACGGCAGCGCGGCGGGAATCTCGATCAGCGCGATCGTCGCGATCACGGGCACCGTCGCGGCGGTCATCGCAGTGCGCGCGATCACGCCCGCGACAGCACGCGGATGACGCGAGGCCAGGAACGGCCGACGAAGCCGTCTGGCGTGAACAGGTCGCCGAACTCGAGGCTGTTCGTCGCGAATGCCACGATCGACCCCGACACCCGAACGGCGGTGACCGGTGACGGCGACCCGGACAAGATTGCCGCCGGCTATTTCGTCCGGGTAGCCGGACAAGATTGCCGCCGGCTATTTCGTCCGGGTAGCCGGACAAGATTGCCGGCGGCTACTTCGTTCGGGCTACACCATGACGGTTCAACGACTTGCGCGATCGCGTCCAAACGATGGACGCGCCACGCCTCAGCAGAGCCATGGCGCGGAGCGACCCTTCCTCGGTTTCAGGCCGCACGCTCGTCAGAAGAAAACCACTCCGTCGCCAAGGGACGTCGTGACCGGCTCTCGCAGCGGCCTCTCAGCAGCCCGCCGCAGCTGTGGCGATCCGCTGTACGCGTCTCGTTAATACGTCATCCGAGGTGAGATCCACAGGGGTCGCCAGCTACGCCGTCGAGAAGCCACCCCTGCGCCCCTGTGAGAAGGTGAGAGGCCGCTGCGAGAGCCGGTCACGACGTCCCTTCGCGTGAAGTCCCCCGAGCGGCCCCAGGGCGGAAGGGATTCCCAAGGGAAGGCCCGCTCGCTGGTAGGGCCTTCCCTTGGGTCGTGCGCGCCCCCCGCGGGCGCGCGCACCGGGCGCGGGGGACTGCGTCCCCCGCCTCGCCTTCGGCGTCGAGCAACGCGGTACCGCCTTCGGCGCCTGTGAGCGGGGGCGCGGGGGCCTTCGGCCCCCGCCTCGCCTCGGCGCCCGAGCGGGCGCCGGGCCATGCGGCCCGAGCGGACGTCGGGCCATGCGGCCCGAGCCCGCTTTCGGTATGAACGCGGCCCAGGCCGCCCGGTGTGGAGTGGCCGCGGTCGTTGGCCTTGCCGTTGGCGTGCACCCATCGCGATGGACTCCCTGCCGAATTGGCCGATCCTGTTCGTCGCGGCGCTCTGCGTCGTCCTCGGCGCTGCACTGCTCGCGGCCGCTTCGCTGCGCGGCGGCTGCGGCCGCCGAGAACTGGGCGTCGCGGCGCTCTGCGTCGCCACCTTCGCGGCGCTCGCGCTCGGGCTTCCCGTCACGCCCTGGGCGTTGCTGCTCGCGGCCCTCGGTGCCGGTCTCACTCTGCTCGCCGCGTCGCGCGGCGGCGGCCCGGTTGCTCCGCTGCTTCGGCCGCGCGTCGTCGCCGGGATCGCGCTGAGTGCTGCGTGGCTCGGGCTCGCCGCCGCGGTGCTCGTCGACTCCACGCGCGCGATTCCGCCGATCGAAGAGTCGTTCCGCTCGGAGCCCATCACCGCGGAGCCCCTCGTCCAGGACGCCGTCAAGAACCTGACGTTCGGCGACGTCATCGCGCTGCCGGGATGGTGGGGCGACTTCGAGCTGTCGCTGCGCGTGCGTTTCGACGGCCCGTCGGCGCTCGAAGTGCGCCTGCGCAGCCCGGCCCCGGATCAAGCCGCAGGCGTCGTGCTGTTCATCGGCGAGGATCCGGTGTTCCGCACCGGATTCGCCCGCGAGAGCGCCACCCGCATCGAGCGCATCGGCTCGCAACGCGAAGCGTTGAGCGCGCAGCTCGCGTTCCCCGAGCGCCGTCTGCGTATTCGCGCGCGCGGAGACCGCCTGGAGGCGACGATCGACGGCGTCGACGGGCTCGTGGCGCAAGCGAACGACGCGACGTTTCGCTCCGGCCGCATCCTGCTGACGCCGGTGCATGGCAACGTCAGGATCGACGAGGTCCGCGTGCGTCCCGAGCCACAGCCGGCCTTCGAGCCGCCGCGCGGCGGCGTGCGATGGGGTTGGTTGGCGCTCGTGCTCGCGGTCGTCGCGGCGACGCTGAGCGCGACGGAACGCACGTCCGCGTGGGCCTGGTCATCGGTGCTCGCGGCCGCGATCGGAGTGGGCCTGGTGCTCGCGCGCCATGAATCGACGATCGCGCGCACCTTCGCCGGGCAAGTCGTCGCGTTCGCCGCTGGCGCCGCGTTCCTGACCAGCCTCGGCTCGCGCGGCAGCAGCGCGGCGCGCACCGCGCATCTGCTGCTCGCCTGCGTGGTGATCGCCGCGCCGTTCCTCTGCACGCAACGCGATCCGCGCGCGTTGTTCAGCGCTCCGCCGTGCGAGGTCACGGCGTTCCAAGGCGATCGCTCCGAGCCGCGCGCCGCGTGGCGCCTGCATAGCGCGCTGCGGGCCGCGCCCGAGTTCGTCGCGCTGCGTCGCATCGGCAAGCAGCCATGGAGCGCAGTGGAACCGAAGGGCGCCGCGACGCTGGTGCTCGGCGAGCCCGATGCCCTGATCGAAGCCAGTCCGTGGTTCAAGGCTCTGCCGCAAGCGTTCGTCCTCCCCGCCGTCGCGGACCCTTGGGCGCTGCGTGCGCTGCTGCTCGGGCCGGCGGTCGAACCGACCGCGCGCGGCGTCGTCGTGTTCGCCGGTGAGTCCCTGCTCGGCGCTCCGACGCGTCCGGCCGCGTTCCATCTCGAGCCCGAAGCCGGGCCATTCCGCGCGACCGTGCCGTGGCTGTTGCGCGCGGAATACGCGCGCCCGTGCGTCCCCGACGTCGCCGAGGTCGTCACGCCGCTCGCGCAGGCGATGGCGACGTTCGGTGTGCCGACCGTGCTCGTGGTGTCGACCGACTCCGACGCCACGTTCGCCGCTGCGCGCGAGGCGGCGGCCGCCGCCGGGGTCACCGCGCTGCGTGGCCGATCGAGCGACCTGGGCAACCAACTGCGCGCCGCGCTCCAGAGCAAACCGCGATGAGGGCGCTGGCTCGCGTCTCGCCGCGCGTTTGGGTCGGCCTCGCCTTCGCGTTCGTCGGCTGGCAGACGCTTTTCGACTACGACATCGGCCTCGCGCTCGCGAACGGTCGCTGGATGTTCGAGCACGTCGCGGTGCCGACGACGAACGTGTTCTCGCCGCATTTCGAGTCGTTCCCGTGGGTCAACGACAAGTGGCTGTTCCACGGCCTCGCGCACCTCTTGATCGACGGCATCGGACCGCTCGCCGCGAAGCTCGTGCGGTGCGCCGTGTTGTTCGTGCTCGGGTTCACGATCGCGGCGCCGTGCACCGCCTGGACTCCATTCCTCGGCTTCACCGCGCTGCTCGCGGCGCACGAGCGCTTCGGCTTCCGACCCGAACTCCTGACGTTGACGTTCGTGGCCTTTTTCATTCGGCTGCTGGCGCGCAAATACGCGTTGACGCGCAAGGGTTTCGTCGCGCTTTGCGTCGTCCAGGTCGTCTGGGTCAACGTGCATGGCTTCTGGGTCGTCGGGCCGATCCTCGCGGCGGCGACCGCGGTGGGCGCGTGGCTCGACGGCCGGCTGCGATCCGAGCCGCGTGACGATGCCAAAGCGCGCTGGGCGTTGCCGTTCGCGCTCGTCGCGTGCGCGTTCGTCAACCCGTACGGTCTCGCGCTCGTGCGTTCGCCGATCGACATCCTGCTCGACTTGAAGGCGAACAAGGACGTCTACGCGGCGACGATCACCGAGTTCGTGCCGCCGTGGTCCGCGTTCGACGTGCTGCCGTACGACCTGCTCGCCTATCGCGTGCTGGCGATCGTCGCGCTGCTCGCGGCGCTCGGCTGCGGCAAGCGCCTGCGGCTGGTCGAAGTGCTTCCGCTGCTCGCCCTGTTCGCGATGTCGCTCGAGATCCGACGCAACGCCGCGCCGTTCGCGGTCGCGGCCGTGCCGATCGTCGCGGTGTGGCTGACGCGCGTGCGCGGGGTCGAGCGACCGCGTCGCGTCGCCGTCGGCGCGGGGGCGCTGGTGGCCGCGTTCATCGCGGCCGCGCACGTCACCGATCATCTGTACGTGCACGACGGACTCGATCGGTCGTTCTTCGAGCGCAACGAGCACCGCCTGTCACCGCGAATCGAGTGCGCGTGGATGCTCGAGCGATTGCCGGATGCGCCGTTGTTCAACTCGTTCTCGTTCGGCTCGACGTTCCAGGGCGTCGCGTATCCACGTCGGCGCGCGTTCATCGACGGCAACACGGCGGGCTACCCGGTTCGCTTCCTCGCGGAGTACGCCGAGTTCGTGACGGCTCGCGGCGACGCGGCCGCGTTCGTCCGCCGCTATGGCATCGAGCAGTGCTTGATGAAGCCGGGGCATCCGGTGCTGTTCGAGCTGCTGAAGCTCGGTTTCCATCCGGTGTTCGGCCACGCGCAGGCGGTCGTGCTCGTGGCGGACGATCCGCGGTACCGCGCGGTCGTCGCCGCGACCGACGTCGCTCGGGACGTGTTCCCCGGTCCAGCCGGAGTGTTCGCGCGCGCGGACCTCGGGTTGGCGCTGTGGCGTGCCGGCCGCTTCGACGAGGCGCTGCGCATCCTCGATGCGGCGCTCGCCGAGCGTGAGCTGCCTCTGCTGCACTTCCGCCGCGCCCTCGCGCTGCACGCGCTGTCGCGCACCGACGAAGCGAAGGCTGCGGCCGCGCGCGCGCTGGCGTTGGACCCGGGACTCGCGCAGGCCGCGGATTGGCTCAGTCGATTGCGTTGAGCGCGACGTGCGTCACTTGCGCGCGTCGCGCCCGGTGGCGGCGAGATCGGCGCGCGCGGCTTTCGCGCGCTCGTTCAATTCCAGGCCCTCGAGCAGCGCGACGCGGAATTCGGCGGGCAGCGGGCCGACGCCGCGTCGCTCCGCGAGGCGCTCCCACGCATCGGCGTGCACCATGCGGCTTTCTGCCTCGAGGCCGGCTGTCGCGCACGCCGCGCCCGCGCGCCGCGCCGCGGCCCGCGTGGCGTCGCTGACCGGCTCGTGCATCAGCAACACGACCGCGGTCCGCAGCGAGTCCTCGGCGGCCCCGTGTTCGTGCGCGCGCAGCGCCGCCTCCGCGCGGTCCAGCCACAGCGCCGCGCGCCGTACCGCGATCGGTTCGAAGAACGCGCGCAGGCGCAGTACGTCGATGCGATCGGCGTCACGCCCCAGTTGGCGCAGCGCTTCGTCCTTGCGCGCGAGCGCGTCGCGATAGGCGTACTGATAGAAGTGGACGTCGCTCGACGCCGGAAACGCGCGTGACGCGGCGTCCAGCGCGGCTTCGGCGCGCTGGAATGCCAGGGCCGTGTCGATCTCGGCGAGCCGCGCGGCCAGCGTATCCTCGATCGCATTCAGCGCCGCGGACGCCTGCTCGGCCTGAACTTCGTCCCCACGCGCCGCGAACACGCGGGCGCGGAACAGGTAATACGGGGGCAACGATGCGGGATCGATCGCGCGCATCGCCTCCAGATGGGCCAGCGCGGCGTCGTAGGCTTTCAGGTGCATCGCGACTTCGGCGAGCCGCAGCGGCAGCCGACGCTGCGCGCGCGCGACGTCGTCCAACTGCGCGGTCCGCGTCATCGCGGCTTCCAGCTCCGGCAGACGAACGACGCGTCCGGCCAACACCAACGTGTTCGAGCCGTCGTTCGCCGCGAGACGTTCCGCGAGACCCGGATCGTTGTTCAGCGCCCGGCCGAGCTCGTCGAGCGCGCCATCGGCATCCCCGGTTTGCTGCAGCAATTCGGCGCGCAACGACGCGAGCCGCTTCGGCGTTGCGCCGCGCGGATCGAGCTCGAGCGCGGCATTCAGCGCGCGCAGCGCGGGCTCGGGATTGCCGAGCGCGGCCAGCGAGCGCGCGCGCGCCTCTTGGACGGCCGGGTCGGCCGGTGCCAATTCGAGCGCTTCCTCCAGCGCCTCGCGGACGAATCGGCGCCCGGTGCCGCGCGCGGACAACCCCGCGATCTGCAGGCGTAGGCGCGTATCGAACGGCCGCAGGTGCTTGAGAGCGTCGAGCCGCTCGGCGGCTTCGTCGTTGCGGTCGAGGCGGATCGACGTGCGCGCGGTGTCCAGCAGCAGAACGGCGCGGACGTCGAACAGCGCCAGCGCGGTGAGCACGGCGCCGAGCCCAGCGGCGGCGTACCGATGGATCGGGAGCAGTCCGCCTCTCAATCCCGCGGAGCGCGCGAGCGCGGCGAGCAGTGCGAGATCGAGGAACAGACGCGACGGCACCAGCGTGTCGAGCGCATCGCCGGCGTCGAGCGTGCTCGTCAAGAGTTGAACCAGCAAGGCGCCGAACACGGCGCTCGCCAGGCGATGCTCGGGACCATCGACCCGCCGCAGGCCCGATGCCAGCAGCGCCGCGCTGCCGAGCAGTCCGAGGAACGCGAGCAGCCCGAGCGCCCCCAAGCCCTCGAAGACCGCCAGGAACACGTCGTGCGGGTGATCCGCGGTCTCCTGACCATCGAACCGCGACGGTGGGGTGAACGCGCCCTGACGGAACCACGTGAGCGGCCCCTGCCCGAGCAACGGGCGGTCGAGCGCCGTCGCCCAGGCGACGGACATGCGATGGACGCGGTGGTTCTCGGCCAGCCGATCGCCGACATCCGCGGACAGGATCTTCTCGCGAAACGCGGGGAACGCGAAGAACGCCGCCACCAGCACCAAGACGCTGAGCGCAAGTTTCGACGCCGCGGCGCGCTCCACGCGCAGTCGCAGCAGCCACGGCAAGATCACGACGATCGCGACCGCCCCGATCGTCAGGCGCGATGCGGTGAGGAACATGAGTCCGATCGCGGGCAGGAACGCGGCGCGCGCGATCCACGTCAGTCCGTCGGCGGCCGGCGCACCCGCGGCGCCGGCATCGCGGCGGACGCCCCACGCCAAGCGCAGCGCCAGCACGGCGGCGGCGCCGAACCACGGGGCGAGCAGGTTCGGGTGGCGCGCGAACAAGGACAACTCGGTTCGCCAGACGTCGATGTCGAGGACCGCCAACTCGCGGGCGAGCACGAGTTGCCCGTACACGCCGAGCGTCGCCACGCCGATGACCGCCAGCAACAGCGACGCGATCGCGGTGCGCGCGCTGGCGAGTGGTGTCTCGTCGGTCGTGAGGACGAGGAACAGCGCGATCCAGGCGAGGATGCGCGTGGTCCAGGTCACACCGGGTTCGGGGTCGGCGCCGAGCAACGCCGAGGTCAGGCCGATGCCAACGAACGCGAGGAGGGGGACGAGAGCTCGCGGCCGAGGAGCGCTCGAACTCCCGTTCGAGCCGCTCAGCAGCAAGGCGATCGCGGCGATCGCGAGTTGGACGTTGGGTGGCGTGCCGAAGGGAAGGCCTTCGAGCGTCAACAGGGGGACCAGCAGGGGCAAGCCCGCACGCGCGGGACTCGCGCCGCGCGCGAGCAACCACGGGCCGAAGAATGCCGCCAGCGCCGTTCCCGCCGCGATCCACTCGATGCTCGCGGGCGGGCGGCCCACGGTGCGCAGATGAACGTCGTCGGGCAGCGCCATCGACGCGGCGATCGCCGTTGCGCCCGCGAGGGTGATCCAGGTGACGGCCGACCACAGGGCGGTTGCCGTGGGCCGCCGCCGCAACAGCGACACGCCACCGAGTAGGCCGGCGATGAGGACCGCCGCCAAGGCGCTGGTCGCGGCCGGCAGCGCATCGTGCGTCAGCGCATTGCCGAGGACGAGCCACAGCAAGGCCAACGAGGACAGGGTCGCGAGCAGCGCGCGCGCCAGCATCGAGAGTCTCCGTCCTGCCGCGGCAGGCTCACGGACCGGCGCTGGCGCACGCCTCGGAACTCGGGTGCAGGTCGGGCCGCGCGTGGCGCGGTCGCGGCGCGATCCCGATCGGCCGAACGATCAGTGCGTGAGCGCCATCGCCTCGACGAAACCCTTCGGCACGATGCCGAGGAGCAACACGAACGCGACCGCCGTCAACGACACCGCCGCGACCAGCGCGTCGCGCGACACCACGGCCTCGTGCCCGGGTTTCGCTTCGTCGACGTACATCGTCAGCAGGATGCGCAGGTAGTAGTAGAGACCGATCACCGATGCGAGGACGCCGAGCACGGCGACCGCGATCAGGCCGGCATCGACGGCCGACAGGAACACGTAGTACTTGGCGAAGAAGCCCGCGGTCGGCGGCACACCGGCCAGGGCCAACGCGAACACCGCCATCGCGGCGGCGAGCAGCGGGTTGCGCTTGCCGAGCCCGGCGAGGTCCGAAACCGCCTCGCGGTCCTTGCCGCCATCGATCAGCACCGCGACCGCGAACGCGCCGAGGCTCATCGCCGTGTACGCGCCGAGGTAGTAGATGATCGAGGACGCCGCCTCGGCCTCGGCAATCGAGTCCTTCGCGCGCACCAGCGCGGCGAGACCGACCAACAGGTAGCCGGCGTGCGAGATCGACGAGTAGGCGAGCAAGCGCTTCAGGTTCAGTTGCTGCAAGGCGCCCAAGTTGCCGACGAACATCGTCAGCACGGCGAGGCCGCCGAGCAGGTCGGACGCGCGGTCCTCTCCGAGCGCCGCGCCGAGCACCGGCGCCAGGCGCAAGAGCACGGCGAACGTCGCGGCCTTCGTCGCGGTCGCCATGAACGCCGTGACGGGAGTGGGGGCGCCTTCGTAGACGTCCGGTGTCCACATGTGGAACGGGACCGCGGCGACCTTGAACAGCAGGCCGACGAGCAGCATCGACGCGCCGAACGCGGCGAGCGGCGTGTCGTTGCCGATGCGAGCGATGCCCGACGGGATGCCGGTCAGCAGCGTCGATCCGGAGGCGCCGAACAGCAGCGCGGCGCCGAACAGCATGAAGGCCGACGCGAACGCGCCGAGCAGCAGGTACTTGAAGCCGGCTTCGACGCTGCGCGACTGGTGCTTGCGCATCGCGACCATCAGGTACAGCGGGATCGACAGCAACTCGATGCCGAGGAACACGTTCACCAGGTCGTTCGCACCGGCGAGCATCGCCATGCCACAAGCCGCAGTCAGCACGAATGCGTGGTACTCGGGCTGCTCGACGTCGCTGCGGCGGTCGAGGTAGACCTTCGACAACAGCAGCGACAGCAGCGCCGCGGCGTGCACGAACAGCGTGATCAGCAGCGCCATGCGGTCGATCTTCATCGTGCCGAAGAACGCCAGGCCTTCGCGGTCATGCATCAACGCATGGATCGTGTAGCCGAGCGACACGGCCGCGCCGAGCACGGCGAGAAGGAACGAGCCGCCCGAACGCTGGCTGCCGGGCAGCAGGTCGACGAGGATGACCAGCAACGCCGCGAGCGCGGGCAGCAGGATCGGTCCGACGAGCGCGAGATCGTTCGGCGTCATGGAGTGGTTCCGAGGGCGAGCAGGGCGGCGTCCACGGCCGGCCCGATCTTGTCGAGCAGGAAGTCCGGTTTGAGGCCGATCCAGAACATCAGGATCAGCAGCGGGGCGAACGCGAGTTTCTCGGTCAGCGTGATGTCCGTCAGGTGCTTCGCCTCTTCGGACTTCGGCTTGCCGTAGCAGACGCGGCGCACCATCTGGAGCATGTAGATCGCACCGAGCAGCACGCCCAGCGCGGTCAGCACGGCGAACAGCGGCTGGGTCTTGAACGTGCCGGCGATGATCATGAACTCACCGACGAAGCCGTTCGTGCCGGGGAGGCCGATCGACGACATCGTCGTGACGATCAGCGCCAGCGCGAGCCCCGGAGCCACGCGCGCGAGACCGCCGAAGTCGTCGAGGCCGCGCTTGTGCCGGCGTTCGTAGATGGCGCCGACCAAGAGGAACAACGCGCCGGTCGACACGCCGTGATTCAACATCTGCAGCATCGCGCCGCGGACCGCGTCCTTGTCGAACGCGAACAGACCGACCATCACGAAGCCCATGTGCGCGACCGACGAGCACGCGACGAGCTTCTTCAAGTCGTCCTGGGCCCACGCGAGGTAGCTGCCGTAGATCACGCCGATCACGGCGAGCACGAGCAACGGCGTCGCGAACGCGGACGCCGCGTCGGGCAGCAGCGGGATGCCGAGGCGGATGAAGCCGTACGTGCCGAGCTTCAGCATGACCGCGGCCAGGATGATCGAACCGCCGGTGGGGGCCTGGACGTGGGCGTCGGGCAACCACGTGTGCAGCGGGAACATCGGGACCTTGATCGCGAAGGCGAGCGCGAAGCCGCCGAACACCCACATCTGTTCGGAGGTCGTCAGCGACAGCGTGCGCAGGTCCGCGATCGACGCCGACCACATGCCGTGCTCGTGCTTGAAGCTCCACAGCAGGTACAGGATCGACACCAGCATGGGCAGCGAGCCGGCCGCGGTGAACAGGAAGAACTTGAAGGCCGCGTAGATCCGCTTCTCGCCGCCGAACATGCCGATCAGGAAGTACAGCGGCACCAGCGTCAGCTCGAAGAACACGTAGAACAGCACGATGTCGGTCGCGCAGAACACGCCGACCATGCCGGTTTCCATCAGCAGCAGGAACACCAGGTATTCCTTGAGCCGCGACGGATCGCGCAGGTGGTGCGTGGTCGCGATGCAGATCGGCACCACGAGGCACGCGAGGATCACGAGCGGCATCGCGATGCCGTCGATCCCGAGCGCGTAGTGGATGCCCAGCGACGGGATCCACTCGGCCGATTCCTTGAAGCTCATCCCACCGTTCGGGTCGACCCCGAAGACGGTCAGGGACAAGAGCAGGTTCGCGAGGCTGAACACGAGCGTCGCGCCGCGCAGCGCGGCGTGACCGCCGCGGGGCAGGAGCGCCACGACGAGCGCTCCGAGCAGCGGCAGGAACGTGATCAGCGACAGGATATGACTGCCCACGCAGGGACTCCTTCTTCGACGCCGCCGCACGGCCCTCGCGGGCCGCGGGCTTTCAGAGCAACACGATCGCGAGGTACGCCGCGCCGAGGATGAACAACAGCGCGTACGTGTGCAGCGCGCCGTTTTGCATCATCCGGATCCAACCACCGGCGGACCGCACCATGCCGGCGACGCCGTTCACCAAGCCGTCGACGACCAATCGGTCGAAGAAGCCGGCGAGGTGCGACAGCGCCCGCATCGGACCGACGACGAGGACGTTGTAGATCTCGTCGACGAACCACTTGTTCTCGAGCAGGAAGGGCAGGCCCTTGGTGGCGTGCTCCGCTTGCTTGCCGGGACCCTCGGAGAACTTCGAGAAGCCGAACCACGCGCCACCGAGCGCCAGCACCAACGACACGAGCATGGCGCCGACTTCCTGCGCGACGCTGTGTTCGTGCGGCGCGCCGAGGACGGCGTAGGCCGGAGCGAAGATCGGTTCGAGGAACTTGCCGAGCAGGTCGCTGTGCGCGAAGTGCGGCAACGACAGCGCGCCGCCAAGCACCGCCAGGACGGCGAGGACCATCAGCGGGAAGGTCATCGTGAACGGCGACTCGTGCGGCTTCGCGTGGTCGTGGCCATGGCCGCCGCCATGTCCAGCATGACCGCCGTGATCGGCGTGAGCGTGCGTCCCGTGACCGAAGCGCTCTTCGCCGTGGAACACCAGCGCGTAGAGACGGAACGTATAGAACGCCGTCATCAGCGCCGTGATCAGGCCGAACACGCCGAGCAGTTGCGGCAGGCCGTGCGAGTACAGCGCGGCGCCCAGGATCTTGTCCTTCGAGAAGAAGCCCGCGAACGGCGCGATGCCAGCCAGCGCCAGCGAACCGATCAGGAACGTCTTGTGCGTGATCGGCAGGTACTTCTTCAGACCGCCCATCCGCATCGCGTCCTGCTCGTGATGCAGCGCATGGATCACCGAGCCCGCGCCGAGGAACAACAGCGCCTTGAAGAACGCATGGGTGATGACGTGGAACACGCCGGCGGTGTACGCGCCGATGCCGAGCGCGAGGAACATGTAACCGAGCTGCGACACGGTCGAGTACGCGAGCACCTTCTTGATGTCGCGCTGGCGCAGGCCGATCGTCGCGGCGAACAGTGCCGTCGCGCAGCCGACCACGGCCACCACGGTCGACGCGGTGGGGGACATCGCGAAGAAGATCGACATGCGCGCGACGAGATAGATGCCGGCGGTGACCATCGTCGCGGCGTGGATCAATGCCGACACCGGCGTGGGGCCGGCCATCGCGTCGGGCAGCCACGTGTACAGCGGCAACTGGGCGGACTTGCCGCAACAGCCGACGAACAGCGCGAGCGCGATCGAAGTGACCAGCGTCGGATTGAGCGTGGCCGCTTGGGCCGACGCCATCGCGTTCACCTGCGCGATGTTCAGCGTGCCGAACTGCTTGAACACGAGCACCATCGCGACCAGGAAGCCGAGGTCGCCGATGCGGTTGACGACGAAGGCCTTCTGACCGGCCTTCGCGTTCTCCTCCTCGTCGAACCAGAACCCGATCAGCAAGTACGAGCACAGGCCCACGCCTTCCCAGCCGAGGAACAGCAGGACCATCGAGTCGCCGAGCACCAGGCAGAGCATGCTGCCGACGAACAGGTTCAGGTACGTGAAGAAGCGGACGAAGCTCGGGTCCTCATGCATGTACCCGACCGAGTACACGTGGATCAGGAAGCCGATGCCGGTGACGACGAGCGTCCACGTCAGCGACAACTGATCGAGCCGGAACGCGAACGGCACGTTCAGCACGGAACCGGTCATCCACTGCGTCAGCGTCGCCGTCACCGGCGTGCCGTCGAATTGGAAGAACGCCGCGACCGTGCAGAGGAACGGCACCAGCACCGCGCCGCAGCCGATCACCGCCGCCGCCGACTTCGGCAATTGCCGACGCAGCAGGAACAGCAGCGCGACCGAAACGAACGGCGCGAGGACGATGGTTTGAATCAAGCCTTCCATGCGACCAGGGTTCCTTCGGTCAACCGCGCAGTTCTTGGAGGTCGCCGGCATCCACGCTGGGGCGCAGCCGGAACCAAGCGATGATGATCGCGAGACCGACGCCGACTTCGGCGGCGGCGACGGCGATCGAGACCAGCGCGAACGACGAGCCTCGCGCGAGGTCGAACGACGAGGACGCCGCGACGAGGCACAGGTTGGCCGCGTTCAGCATCAACTCGACGGACATGAACATGATGAGGAGATTGCGCCGCAGCAGGAAGCCGCCGGCGCCGATCGAGAACAGGATCGCCGCGACGACGTAGTAGTGGAACACCGACATCAGCGGTCACCCCCGACGAGCTTCGGCCGGCGTGCCACGACGATCGCACCGATCATCGCGACGAGCAGCAGCAGCGACGCCATTTCGAACGGGAACACGTAATCGCGCAGGAACGTGCGGCCGATCTCGAGTCCGGTCCCGGGCCGCACCGACACCGATTCGCCGGGCGCCGGCCCGGTACCCCACAGCAGGCCGATCGAGATGAAGATGAACGCGAACGCGATCGCTCCGCCCATCGTGCGGCGGACCGAGATGCCTTCGAAGGCATCGTGCGACAGGTTCAGCAACATGATCACGAACAGGAACAGGACCATGATCGCGCCGGCGTAGACGAGGATCTGCACCGCGGCGAGGAACGTCGCCGACAGCGTCAGATAGAGCCCGGCGACGGCGACGAACGTCGCGACCAGGCACATCGCCGACGCGACCGGGTTCTTGTTCGCGACCACTCCGATCGACGCGGCGATCGCGAGCAGGGCGAACACGTAGAACGCGATCGTGGTGGCCAATTCAGGTTCCATGCGTCAGCTCCAGGAGACGACCGCGCCGGTCAGCAGCAGGTTTGCGATCGCGAGCGGCAGCAACACCTTCCAACCCAGCGTCATGAGCTGGTCGTAACGGAAGCGCGGCAGCGTCCAGCGGATCTGGATGAACAGGAACAGGAAGAAGCCGACCTTCGCGAGCAGCGCGAGGTGACCGATCAGCGCGGCCACCCATGTGACCGCGGCGCCCTCGGCGCCGACCAGGCCGACGGCCCAGTCGATGACGGCCTTGTCGCCGGGGAAGTGCCAGCCGCCGAGGAACAGGATCGAGATCATCAGCGAGATCGCGAGCATCGCGACGTACTCGCCCATGAAGAACAGCGCGAACTTCGTCCCGCCGTACTCCGTGTGGTAACCACCGACGAGTTCCGACTCCGCTTCGGGCAAGTCGAACGGCAAGCGGTTGGTCTCGGCGAAGCCGGCGACCAGGAACAGGATGAACGCCAGCGGCTGGGCGAACACGTTCCAACCGGCCCAACGCCCGTTGTCGGTGAACCCGAAGAACTGCGACTGTTGTTCGACGATCGCCGGCAGGCTCACCGAGCCGGCGATCGCGACCACCGCCAGCGCGGACAGGCCGAGCGCGAGTTCGTACGAGACCATCTGCGCGGACGATCGCAGGCCGCCGAGCAGCGAGTACTTGTTGTCCGAGGACCAGCCGCCGATCGCGATGCCGTAGACCGACAGCGACGACAGCGCGAGCACGAACAGCAAGCCGAGATCGGTGTCGACGACCGACAGCGCGAGCGGGCGACCGCCGACTTCGATCGACGGCGCGAGCGGGATCATCGCCAGCACGAGGAACGGCGGCAGTGCGGTCAGGATCGGACCGAGGCCGAACAGCACCGGCGAGGCGTTCGCGGGCTTGAAGTCCTCCTTGGAGATGAACTTCACCAAGTCGGCGAGCGGCTGGAACAAGCCCAGCGGACCGACGCGGTTCGGGCCGATGCGGAACTGCACCCAGGCGGAGATCCGTCGTTCGAGGATCACGAGGATCGGCACGACGTGCACACCGGCCAGGAAGATGACCACGGCCTTCACGAGGCTCGCGATCAAGTAGACCGTGTCGTTGCTCAAGACTTCGTCTCCCGCGCCATCGGCGCGATGCGGATGCCGTCTTGCGGCAGTTCGGACAGTGCGAGTCGCTGACCACCGGCGCGGTCCGACCAGGCGACGAATGCGTCGCCAGCGGACTTGGGCATGCCGGTCACTCCGAGGCCGTCGGCGACCGCGCTCAGCGCCGCGAGGTCGCCCGGGACGCCTTGCGGCGCGCGCAACGCGGCGCGCACTCGCTGCGTCAGGCCTTCGGCATTCGTCAACGTGCCGTCCTTCTCACCGACCGTCTGCGCCGGCACGACCACGTGCGCGCAGTCGGCGAGCGGCGAGCCAGTGACGAACACCGCGAGGAAGTCGACGTCGGACGCCAGCGTCGTGAAGCGCGAATCGAGGATCCACGCGGCGCGGACCTTGCCCGATGCGAAGCGCTTCGCGATTTCGGCGTCGCTCAGCTCGGCGAAGCCGAGTGCGCGCAGGCCGGCGACGTTCGCGGCGTTCTGGCCGGTGCGCAGGATGCCGTCCGGTCCGTGTTCCTCGACCTTGCGGAACGCGAGCGTGGTGCGGCGCGCGAGCGTGCCGTTCGCCTTCGCGAACAACTCGGACAACGCGAACAGGTCTTCGTTCGTCGTCTGCGTCGAGGCCAGCACGAGCACGTCGCCGCCGGCTTCGGCGCAGCGCGTCAACGCGCTGGCCACGCGAGCACCCGCGGTCGCGACGTCCGACGGCTTGCCGTCGACCATGACCTGCGTGAGCCGCTCCTTCGGCGCGAACTCGTCCTCGAGTTCGAAGCGACCGACGTCGCAGATGAACCAGCCGTTGTTCTGTTCGTTCGTGCGCGGACGAACGCGGTTGATCTCGTTCTTGCGCACGTCGAGCGTGACCGAGCAGCCCTTCGAGCACAGCGTGCAGACCGAATCCGTGCCCTTGAACCACCACACACGGTTCTTGAAGCGGAAGTTCGACAGCGTCAGTGCGCCGACCGGACAGATGTCGGCCAGGTTGCCCTGGTAGTCCGACGTCACCGGCGCGTCGGGGAAGATGTCGATCACCGAGTGTTCACCGCGCGCGGTGACGACGAGCTCGGGCTTCTTCGCGTACGAGTCCATGAACCGCACGCAGCGCGTGCAGAGGATGCAGCGCTCCTGGTCGAGCAGCACCTTGTCCGAGATCGGCTTGCGCTTCTCGCTCTTGCGGCGTTCGAACTCGTTGCGGCCGACGCCGGCGCCGTAGTCGTAGGTGTAGTCCTGCAGCCAGCACTCGCCCGCCTTGTCGCAGATCGGGCAGTCGAGCGGGTGGTTCAGCAGCAGCATCTCGAGGTTGCCGGCGCGCGCTTTCGCGACCGCCGGCGTGTCCGTCAGCACCGACATGCCGTCGGCGCATTCGAGATTGCAGGCGGTCGCCGTGCGACGCGGGCCGGGGCCGAGCACTTCGACCTGACAGATGCGGCACGATGCGGCCACCGGCAGCGCCGGATGCCAGCAATAGTGGGGCACCGTCAGCCCGGCTTGGATCGCCGCCTGGATCACCGTGGTGCCCGGGGCGACGTCCATGTCCTTGCCGTTCAGAGTGATCTTGGGCATCGAAGCGACTCCTCAGTGACTCGCTGCCGTGGGATTCGCCGCGGGCGCGTGCGCACCGTGCTGCGAGCCCTTCACGAGCTTCTCGAACTCGGGCCGGAAGTTCTTCACGCCCAAGCGCAGCGGGCCGGCCAGCGCTTCGGGGAACACGCAGATCGTCTTGCCGACCGAGTTGTCGAGCAGGTCGGTCAGGACGTCGAGGTCCTCGGTGGTGCCTTCGCCGTGCAGGAAGCGCTCGACGATGCGCGACGCCCACGCGCAGCCTTCGCGGCACGGACCGCACTGGCCGCACGTCTCGTGCTCGAAGAACTTGGCGAAGCACGCGACGGCTTCGACGAGTCCGAACTTCTGGTCGACGACGGTGATCGCGCCCGTGCCGAGCATCGAGCCTTCGGCCTTCAACGAATCGTGGTCGAGCGGCACGTCGAGCTTCGACGGCGGCAGGAAGCCCGAGGACGCACCGCCGGGGTTGATGCCGACGAGTTGGAAGCCGTCCCGCATGCCACCGGCGAGGTCGATCAGCGTGCGCGCCGTCGTGCCGAGCGGCAATTCGAAGATGCCCGGGTTCTTGACGTTGCCGGCGACGGAGTAGAGCAGGTTGCCCGGGCTCTTCTCGTTGCCCATCGTGCGGAACCAGGCCGCGCCCTTGTCGAGGATGAACGGGATGTTGCAGATCGTCTCGACGTTGTTGACCGTCGTCGGCGACTTCCACAGGCCCGACTGCGCAGGGAACGGTGGCTTCGGCCGCGGGTGACCGCGCTTGCCTTCCAGCGATTCCATCAGCGCGGTCTCTTCGCCGCAGATGTAGGCGCCCGCGCCGCGGTGGACGTGCAGGTCGATCTTGTGCGACGAGTTCGGCCCGATCAGGCCCTCGGCGCGCGCCTCTTCGATCGCGCGTTCGAGGCACTGCGCCGCGTGGAGGTACTCGCCGCGGATGTAGATGTAGCCGGCGACCGCGCGGATCGCGTAGCAGGCGATGACCATGCCCTCGAGCAACGAGTGCGGGTCACGTTCCATCAACAGGCGGTCCTTGCAGGTGCCCGGTTCGGACTCGTCCGCGTTGACCGCGAGGTAGTGGGGCTTCTTCGGTTCCTTCGGCATGAAGGACCACTTCATGCCGGTCGAGAAGCCGGCGCCGCCGCGACCGCGCAAGCCGGACTGCTTGACGATCTCGATGATCGCGTCGCGCTCCATGCCGAGCGCCTTCGTCATCATCGCGTAGCCGCCGGTGCCGCGGTACGTCGCGAGGTCGACGACACCGTTCGCGTCGCGCATGCGTCGCGTCAGGTAGATCTCGTTCTTCGGCGTGGTCGGCTCTTCCGGCCGGGTTTCGTGGATCGGGCCCTTGCCCGCGCGCAGGTGCGCGACGATCGCCTCGGCCTTGGCCGTGTCGACGTTGCGGTAGTAGAGCCAGTCGACCGCGACCAGCGGAGCCTCGGTGCAGCCGCCCAGGCATTCGAACGTGCGCAGCGTCGCGACGCCGTCGGCGCTGGTCTCGCCTTCGCGGCAACCGAGCGCCTGTTCGAAGCACTTCACGACCGCATCGGCGCCGCGTTCCTTGCACGCCAGATTGCGGCAGACCGCGATCTCGTGCTTGCCCTTCGGGGCGCGGTGGAACATGTCGTAGAAGGTGATGACGGCCAGCACGTCGGCTGGGGTCGTCTCGAAGTAGGCCGCGACGAAGCGCACGGCGTCGTCATGCAGCCAGCCGCATTTGTCCTGGACCAGGTGCAAGGCCGGGATCAGGGCGGCGCGCTTCTGCGGATAGCGCGTGACGAGTTGATCCAGACGGCGGCGCAGGTCCGCGTCGCGCTCCAATGCGTGCGTCATGGTCAGTTGTTCCAGTCGAGGACGCCGCGGCGCCACGCGTAGGCGAGGCCGAGCGCGAGAACGCCGACGAAGAGCAGTGCGCTGATGAAGCCGGCCGAGCCGATCTCTTGCAGTGAGATCGCCCACGGGAACAGGAAGACGGCTTCGATGTCGAACAGGATGAACAGCACGGCGACCAGATAGAAGTGGACCGAGAAGCGCTGGCGCGCGCTGCCGATCGGGTCGACGCCGCATTCGTAGGGGATGAACTTCTCTCGGGAGTAGCTGCGCTTGCCGAGCAGTTTCGGCACCAGCATCAGGACCGCGAAGACGGTCAGGGCGACTAGGACGTATGGAACGAGCGGCGTGAAACCCGTGAGGGGAGTGGTCGCGGTTTCGGCGGGCATGTCGATTCCAAGTCGGACTTGCGGAACCCGGGTTTTCCGTCACGGAGGCGCCACGGAAGGCACGGATCCCACACGGCGTTTCCGCCGGTCGATGGAAAAGGTGGTGTTGTAGAGGCCGGGTGCGGGGGGGTCAACGCGGTGGAACCGCAGAGTTCGAAACGCCGCGTGGCGGTCGAGGGCCGGCAAGACGGCGCGGCGGCCGCGCGCCCTCATTCGGTGCGACGGTTCGTTTCCTGGCCCTGCTCGTCGAGGCCGTATTCGAAGTCGGGGCGGAACGCGCGCATGCGCCGTTCGAAGAAGTTGCTCGACTTCGGCAGCACCGGGGCAATGCCGTCGAGCCCGACGAACGGCATGCCTTCGCCCGAGCCGAGGAACGACCAGAAGCCGGTGCGCGGCGCGCTGACCACCGTGCCGGTCAAGATGCCGAGCAACACGTAGCGACCCATGCGCTTGGCGTAGACGCCGGCGCCGGAGAAGCGAGCCGCGACTTCGTCCTCGTCGACGAACCACGAGTCGATCTCGACGACGTCCCCGAGCGCGCCGTCGTCGAACAACTCGGCGTCGATCAGGTACGGCAGGTGTTCCGGGTCGTTCTCGTCGAGCAGTTGGACGTAGAGGTCCTCTCCCGGTTCAGGGCCGCTGACGCCGAACTCGGTCCATTCGAGGCGCGTCGCGACCGGCGCCAACAACGCCAGGGTATTGGTGCGCTGCAGGACGCGCGCGTCGTCGCGGATCGGCGAGGAACGGAACCAGTACCGAATCGGCAGCTGGGTGACGTTGAGGTCGTCACCGGCCAGCGCGACGATGCCGTCCTCGGTGGACAACCCGTAGCGGGCGGCGCCGCCTTCGAAGTCGAGCAGAACCAAGTCGTTCGGCGTCGGAGTCGCGCAACCGAAGGGCCCGACTGCGGCGGACACGAGGAGAAGCTGCGCCAACCAGCGTCGGTTCATCGGAGACTGCACCATACAAAGGAGGGAACTCGCGGCGGACCTTAGCGGCGATGCGACGGGGAATCAATCGACGCAGGTCAAGCTGGCGTAACGCGGTGCGGCTGGTCAGGCCAGGCCGGACCGCCGCCGTCACCCGGCCCGGATGGGGCACGATCGAGGCCACTCGGCGCGGCGCCAGGGTGCCGCCGGACCTTTCGACGGAAGTTGGCCCAAGAGGTCGCGTCCATCGGCACCGAGAATCGTCTCGGTTTTTCCCGAACGCGGGCCGAGCCCGCATCCCTCATGGCGACGGATGAGAGCGGGGCGGTGTTCGCCCGGCTGCTCCCGCGCAGAACGCGAGCCATGCCCGACGACGTCGACGATGCAGAGCTCGTGGCGCGCGCAACACGCGGAGATCGCGATGCGTACGCCCGACTCGTCGACCGGCACCTCGCACCGCTGCGCAAGTTCCTGTGGCGGCTCCACGCGCCACCCGCCGACGTCGACGATTTGACCCAGGAGACCTTCGTGACCCTCGCAGCGGCCCTCCCCGATTTCCGCGGTGCATCGAGCTTCCGAACGTTCGTGTTCGGGATCGCGGTGAACGTGGTCCGGCGGGCGCGCCGCGCGCGTCGCGTCACGGCGACGCTCGACGGGGTCGACGTGCCGTTGCCCGAGGTTGCGCACTCCACGCGACTCGAAGCGCAGGAGCTCGCCACGCGGTTGCACGCCGCGATCGCACGCCTGCCCGACGCGCAACGCGAAGCATTCGTCCTGCGCCACGTCGAGGACATGCCCTCGGCCGACGTCGCGCGCGTGCTCGATCTGCCGGAGGGCAGCGTGCGGCGCTTGGTGTACGAGGCACGCGAGCAACTGCAATGGATGCTGAACGCGGAACGCGTCCGGGAGCGGACCCGATGAGCGCCGACCACGATGATTCGGTCGACGAACTCGACCGCGCGCTGAATGCGCTGCGCGCACTCGAGCCGCCGCCCGCGCGCCCGACGCTGCGCGACGCGATCGTCCACGACTTCCCCGCGGTGCGCGCACCGCGCACGTTCGATCTGCGCCGCATCGCGGCGAGTTGGATCGCGGCCGCCGCGGTCACGCTGTGTGCGATCGGTTTGGCGCGGCGCGACGTCGCGCGGTCCGCGGACGAACCCGTCGCGAGCGACGTGGCGGTCGCTCCGTCGACGAACGCCTTGTTGCTCGACCTCGACGCACTCGCACGGCGCATCGAGCGGTTGCCGCCACCGCCAACGCTGGCGCCGCCCGTGTACGACGCCCCCGAGCAGGATCCCGACTTCTCGCGGCTCGTCATCGCGCGCGGCTACGAGGCGATCGACACCGACCGCGCGCGCGAGCGCTACCGCGTGTTGGCCTCGACGACTCCGGACGGTCCCGTCCGCGACGTCGCGCTCGCGCGGCTCGAAGCGCTCACTCCCTGATCACCGTTCTTCCGGGCACTTCCGTCCCATCACAACTCCGATCCGAGTCCTCAGAAAGGTAGGTCCCGATGTTCCTCTCCACCCTGGTGCTCGCGGCGAGCTTGGCCCAAGAACCCGCGCCGGCACCGTTCCAGTCGCGTGTGACACTTCAAGTCCGCGGCGAGTCCGGTCAGTCCGCCGAGAGCGTCGCCGGCTTCCTCGCATTGCGCGACATGCTCGGCTCGATCGCGCCCAACCTCGTGCCGTCGAAGGCGTCGGAGGCGTACGCCGGGTCCGACCGCGTCGTGATCACGGTGTCGACCGCGAACTCCGAGTTGGTGGTGATCAATGCCTCCGGCACGGATCAGGCCGCGGTCGATCAAGGGCTCGGCTCGATCGTCGAACACCTGCGCCGGTTCGAGCCCGGTTCCTATCGCGCGCGGCGGGACGTCCTCGATCGTGCGCGCAAGGCGCTGACGTTGGCCCAACAGACGCTCGCGGAGCTGAAGGCCGAGCAGAAGAAGTTCATCGCGAGCAACGGCGCGCTCGATCCGACGCAACGCATCATGCAGATCCAGGCGTCGCTCGGGAATCGCTCGAGCGAGTCGTCCCAACTCGACATGTCCGTCGCGGAACTCCACGCTCGCGCCGACTATCTGCGGGCCCAACTGGAACGCACTCCGCCGACGGTCACGACACGCGTCGAGGTCAAGACCGCGGAGACGCGCGAACTGGAGAAGCAACTCGAAGACCTCGAGCGGCTGCACGCGCAGGTCCTGGTCAAGAACGGGCCCGAGCATGCCGAGGCCAAGGCTTCGATGACCAAGATCGACCAGGTCCGTGCGCTGCTCGCATCGCGGAGCTCCACGACGCGAGACGTCGAGAACGAGCGCTACGCCGAAATCGAGCACAAGCTGTACTTGCTCGACGGGGATCTCGCCCAACAGATGACGCGCCGTGACGCCATGCGGAAGGCGGCCGCCGACGCGGAAGCGGAACTCGCCCGACTGACGCTCATCGCGGGCGAATACACGCAGATCTGGAACGCCATCGCTTCGGCGGACGTCGCGCTTCGCGAGGCGCAGGCCGAGTTTCGCCAGGCGGAGCGCCAGGCCTCGGGGCTCACCGATGGCTGGTTCGCGGTCATCGCCGGGCCGACGGCGCAGGCGAGCACGCGCTGATCGGCGTGATCGAGGATCGACGAACACCGCCCCGCGCGACCCTAGTTTCGCGCGGGGCGGTGTCGTCGTTTCCGCATTGCGCATGGGTCGAACGCCCCGCGCCAAATCCGAGGGTCCCGCAGAACTCGGCGCAACCCGCAGGCGGGGTGGTGGTTGAATGCCGAGCGAGCGGCGCGCGGATCGCCGCCGGAACGTTCGTTCGCTTGCGGGAGTTGCACGCATGTGGCTGTCTCCGATCGCGACCTGGACCGTCGCCGCGCTGGCACTCTGGGGGGAACCGCAATGGTCGCTCGCGGAGGCCCGCCATCTGCTCGATCGAGCCGGCTTCGGCGCCACGCCGACCGAGATCGCACGCATCCACGCGCTCGGTCGTGAAGGCGCGGTCGACGCGCTGCTCGCGGGTGCACCGCACGTCGCGTTCGTCGATCCGAGTCCGCCGGAAGAGCGCCCCGCGTTGCTGGAACGCGCGCTCGCGACCGAGGAAGAACGCCGTGCGTTCCGGCGCGCGAAGGCACGCGACGAACGGCTGCTGATCGAGCGCTATCGCGACTTCTGGATGCGCGAGATGGCGCAGGGCGCTGATCCCGTGCGGGAGAAGCTCGCGCTGTTCTGGCACGGCTTCTTCACGTCGTCGCAGCGCGAAGTGCGCAACGCCGACGCGATGGTGGGGCAGATCGAGCTGTTGCGCCGCGACGGCATGACCAGCTACGCGACGTTGCTGCACGCGATCGCGCGCGATCCGGCGATGCTGATCTACTTGAACAACGACAAGAACCGGAAGCAGCACCCGAACGAGAACTTCGCGCGTGAAGTGTTGGAGTTGTTCTCACTCGGTCCGGGGCACTACACGGAAGAGGACATCAAGGAAGCCGCGCGAGCGTTCACCGGCTGGGTCGCAAAGGGCGGCGAAGCGACGTTCGTGAAGGCGCGTCACGATCGCGGCGAGAAGACGTTCCTCGGACGCAGCGGCCGCTTCGACGGCGACGACGTCCTCGACATCGTGCTCGAGCAGCCGCGCGCGGCGCAGTTCGTGGCCACCAAGTTCGTCGAGTTCTACGTCGGTCCCGGCGTCGATCCGCGCACGATCGACGGCTTCGCGAAGACGTTCCGCGACGCGGACTACGACGTGAAGGCGCTGTTGCGCGCGATCTTCCTGTCCGATGCGTTCGTCGCTCCGGCCGCGCAGGGTGCGCTGTTCAAGAGCCCGGTCGAGTTCATCGCGTCGACGGTGCGCCGGCTCGAGCTCGATCCGCCGCCGCCGCCGTTCCTCGCGCTGGCCGCGGAACACCTCGGGCAATCGCTGTTGTTCCCGCCGAACGTCAAGGGATGGGAAGGCGGCGAGACGTGGTTCAACACCGCGTCGATCCTGAATCGCGCGAACGTCGCTCGCATCTTGGTGCACGGCTCGGCCGGAGTGCGCGACGCGCAGGCCATGGTCGACGACGCGATGATGCCGATGGACGACGATGCGCAAAACGACGAAGAAGCCGTCGCCAAACGGCGCAACGACGCATTCGCGCGCGCGGTGAAGCGCCTGCGCCGCTGGGATTCGAAAGTCGATCCGGTGGCGCTGTGCGGCCAGGCGCGAACGTCGCGCGAAGCGATTCGCGCGTTGTGTGACCGCTTCCTGCCGGTCGCTCCGTACGCGTCGACGGTCGACGAGCTGTGCCGTTACGTCGCTCCGTTCGGGGACGACGCATTCGATCCGGATGAAGAAGAGACGCGAGATCGACTGCAAGACGCGATCCACCTCGTGCTGAGTTTGCCCGAGTACCAACTGAATTGAGTTCGCGACGCTCGAACGACCCGAGGGTCCCGCGCGGCGGGTCTCGGCGACCGTCCGGATCGAGCGCACCTGAAGGAGAGAACGCCATGACATCACCCATCGGTCGACGTCAGTTCCTGAAGGGTTCCGCCGCGGCAGCCGCTGCCGCGTGGTGCGCGCCGCGGACCTGGGCGACGGCGCCCCGCGCGGACGCGGCGGGCCGCGTACTGGTGATGCTGGAGCTCGCCGGCGGCAACGACGGTTTGAACACGCTCGTGCCCTACGCGCACGATGCCTACGCGGAAGCGCGTGGTGATCTCGCGCTCGCGGGGCAGGAACTGCTGCGGCTCGACGACGAGGTCGGCCTGCATCCCGCGCTGACCGGATTGAAGACGCTCCACGACGCCGGGCACGTGGCGTGGGTGGAGGGGGTTGGATATCCGGATCCGATCCGATCGCATTTCCTGTCGATGGACATCTGGCACGCAGGGCAGCTCGATGGCCGGCGTGGTGGCAGCGGGTGGCTCGCGCGCCTGGTCGATCATCTCGCCCCGGACGACGACGACCCGAACTTGCTGGTCGCGCTCGGCCCGCGTGTCCCGTTCTCGTGCGACGGCGGAGAGCACCGCGCGGTCGCGTTCGCGAAGCCCGCCGACTACCGCCTGGTCGCGCCGGGCGATGAGACCAAGACGTTGGACTCGGCCGTCAGCTCGACACAAGTTTCCGAACGCGCGCGCGCGTTCCTGCGTCGCGCTTATCTGGATGCGCGCGCGTCGTCCGACGTCGTGCGTTCGGCGGTCGGGAAGTACCAACCGGCCGTGAAGTACCCGGGGACCGCGCTCGCCGGGGATCTGCGCACGGTTGCCGCGTTGATCGCGGGCGGGGTTTCGACGCGCGTGTTCTCGCTGCAACTGTCGGGATTCGACACGCACAACGGCCAGCTCGGCCGGCAGCAGCGCCTGTTCGCCGAGCTCGGCGACGCGTTGGCCGCATTCCACGACGACTTGCGCGCCGCACGGCTCGACGACCGCGTGCTCGTCGTCGGTTATTCGGAGTTCGGTCGGCGCGTCGCGGCGAACGCTTCGGGTGGGACGGACCATGGCGCCGCGGGCTTGGCGTTCCTGCTCGGCTCGCACGTCAAGGGCGGGCTCTTCGGCAAACGACCGGCGCTGGACCGACTCGACGACAACGGCGATCTCGCGTTCACGACGGATTTCCGTCGCGTCTACGCGACGGCGATCGACACGTGGCTCCAGGCCGATGCGGCGAAGGTGCTCGGCGAGCGTTTCGAACCGCTGCGCTGCATCGCGTGAGCGCGCCGCGGTCGACGACTTCGGCGGCGGCGATCCCGCCTATCGGTTGACGCCGCGCGGGAGCTTCTGCAAGCTCCCGCCTCGATCCCTCGCAACGGAAGCTCGCCATGGCCCTCGATCCGGAACTCCTCGACATCCTCGCGTGCCCCGAATCGAAGGCGCCGCTGATCTACTTCGAGACCGAGGGCTTCCTGTTCTGCCCGAAGTCGCGGCTGAAGTACGCGATCCAGGACGGCATTCCGGTGATGCTGATCGACGAGGCCGAGCGCCTCGACGACGCCGCGGCGGTAAGGCTCGTGGCCGACGCGAAGGCGCGGGGCCTCAAGAACGCGTGAGACCCTCGCGTTCGGCTTTCATGCGCTGGAACGCCGGATTCCCGACCAGCACGTAGCAGTTCGCGCACGGCTCGGGATAGTCGCCTTCGAACATCGCCTTGCGGAACGCCTGGTACTTCGGGCCGTTCCAGATCTCTTCGAACGACTGCTTGGTCGCGTCGCCCATCTTCAGTTCGTCGGGTCCGCGGCAGCACGGGAACACCGCGCCGTCGGGCGAGACCTTCAGGTACGTCGTTGCCATCGAGCAGAAGCTCGGGAACAGGCGCGCGATCGCATCCGAATGACGCAAGCGCAGCTCGGCCAGCGGCGCCTTGAACGCGTCGGTGGGAGGGTTGTGGTAGTCCTTCGCCTGGAACGGCGGACGCAGTTCGAGCGTGAGATCGACGCAGCGCGCCGCCGCACGCTCGCGCGCAGCCTGCAGCGCGGCGCCGAGATCCGCTTCGGAGACGTGACCTTCCCACTTCAAGTCGTGGAAGGTCGAGCTGTTCGGCAACAGCTCCTGGATGTTGCAGGCCTTGCCGCCGAGGTCGGCGACGAGATCGACGAACGCCGCGGCTTCGCGGTAGTTCTTCGTTTGCAGCACGAAGTTGAACGTGACTTCGACGCCGTCCTTCAACGCGCGCGGCAGCACGGCTTTGACGTTCGCCATCACCGGCTCCCACTTGGCCGGGACACGGATCGCCTCGAACGTTTCCTTGGTCGCCGCGTCGAGCGAGATCCACAGCTTGTGCAGGCGGTCCTTGATCTTCTCGTAGCGTTCGATCGTCAGCAGCGTGCCGTTGCTGAACAGGTGCAGCCACACGAGGTGCTTCTGCGCGAGCTCCGACACCAGCGTGATGTCGTTCAACAGCGGCTCGGAGTTGGCCGACGGCGTCCAGTGCAGCGTCCACGGCAGCACGTCGTCGAGGAACTTCACGCCGACCGCCTCGTCGAGCACCCAGTTGGGCTCGTCGTCGGACTTCGCGCACATCACGCACTTCAAGTTGCAGAGGTTGTTGAAGCTGAACTCGAGGCGCGTGGGGCGGCTCTTCCAAACGGTCGATCGCGTGGCGAGGTCCGCGGACAGCAGGACCTCGTTGTCGAGTTCACGATCGATCTTGGATTGGGTCGGGTCGGACATGGCGTTCACGGATAGCACGCGGGTCGGGCGAACCGGCCGCGGCGCTCAGGTCTTTTTGGCCTTTCGTTTGTCGGCCGACTTCGCGGCCGGCGTTGAGGCTTTGCCAGAAGTCCGTTCGGCCTTGGGCTCGGAAGCCTTCGATTCGCTCGCGGGGGAGGAGTCCTTGGCGTCGGTCGACTTCGCGTCCGTCGCGGGCGCGCTGTCCTTCTTCGCCGCGTCGCCGTATTCCTTGCCGCGGTAGTCGGTGATGTAGAAGCCGCTGCCCTTGAAGATCAGGCCGGCGCCGGCGCCGATCAGTCGGCGGACCTTCTTCTTGCCGCACTTCTCGCACGTGGTCAGCGGCTTGTCCTTGATGCTCTGGAATGCCTCGAACCGCGCGCCGCACGCGGAGCATTCGTAGTCGTACGTCGGCACGATCAACTCTCCTTCGGGGACGTCGGGGCCTTCGAGACCCGGACCATCGCGGCGCGCAGCAGGCGGTCGTGGATCTTCCACCCGCGCACCAGTTCGTCGATCACCGTGTTCGGCGGGACGTCGTCGCGTTCCTGCGTCGCGATCGCCTCGTGGAAGTTCGGGTCGAACGACTGGCCCAGCGTTTCCATCGGCTTCACGCCGTGATTGGCGAGCACGCCGACCAGCTGGTCCTCGACCATCTTCACGCCGACCGCGAGCGGATCGTCGGCACGCTCCGCCGGGACTCCTTCGAGCGCGCGGCGCAGGTTGTCGGTGACCTGCAGGAGTTCCTTGGCGATGCGTTCCGCCGCGTACAGGCGCGCGGACTCGATCTCGCGCAGGCCGCGCTTGCGCGCGTTGTCGGCTTCGGCGAGCGTGCGCGCGAACTTCTCGTGCGCTTCGTCGTGCTTCGCCTTCCACTCGTTGGCGACGGTTTGCGCGTCGGCGAGTTGTTTCTCGAGGTCGGCGACGACCGGATCGAGGTCCCGATCACCTTCGAGCGCATCGTCGTGAGTGTCGTCGGGTCGCTTGGATTTCGTCATGGCATGGCCTCGTTCAAGACGGCGATGGCGGTCAATCGAACAGTTCCTTCACCTTGTCTAGCCAGCTCTTCCGTTCCGGGCCGACTTGGTGTTCCTCGGTTTTCGCGAACTCGCGCAGCAGTTCCTCCTGCTTCGGCGCGAGCTTCTTCGGGACTTCGATGTTCACGCGCACGAGCAGGTCGCCGCGCCCATGTCCGTTCACGGACGGCAGGCCGAGCCCCTTCATGCGGAATACCTTCCCGCTGTTCGTCCCTCGCGGGATCTTCAGCAGGTTCTTGCCCTTCAGGCTCGGC
Organism: Planctomycetota bacterium; assembly: GCA_052034255.1. Lineage (GTDB taxonomy): Bacteria > Planctomycetota > B15-G4 > B15-G4 > JADJEK01 > JADJEK01. The sequence continues at coordinate 36,941 of JBPOIU010000067.1, forward strand.
ACTTCGACGTCGGCACCCAGCGCGGCTTGCGAGAACGAGATCGGCATCTCGCAGACCAGATCGTTCTCCTCGCGCTGGAAGATCGCGTGCTCGGCGATCTGGACGAAGCAGTAGAGGTCGCCGCGCGGGCCGCCGTACCGGCCCGGTTCACCTTCGCCGCTGACGCGCAATTGCGCGCCTTCCGGCACGCCGGCCGGGATGTGGACGGTGATCTCGCGTTTCTTCGGCTGGCGACCCGAACCGCGGCAGGTGCCGCAGGGATTCTGGATGATCGTGCCTTCCCCGCGACAACGCGGGCAGGTCTGCCGGATCGCGAAGAAGCCCTGCGAGACCTGGACTTGACCGAAGCCGCCGCAATCCGGGCACGTGGTGGGCTGCGAGCCGGACTTCGCACCGCTGCCGGTGCAGGCTTCGCAGAGTTCGTTGCGGCGCAGCTCGATCGTCTTCTCGGCGCCGCGCTCGACCTCGTCGAGCGTCAGCGTGATCTGGCATTTCAGGGACGGCCCGCGTTCGGGTTGCGGCTTGCCGCCGCCGCGGCGACCGCGCCCGCCGAACAAGTCGTCGAACGGCGAGCCGCCGCCTCCACCTCCGCCGAACACGTCGGAGAACTGGCGGAAGATGTCCTCGAAGCTCGAGAAGCCGCGCGCACCGCCGCCCATGCCCTGGCCGTCGAGCCCGGCGTGGCCGAACTGGTCGTAGATCTTCTTCTTCTGGTCGTCCGACAGGACCTCGTACGCCTCGGCGGCCTCTTTGAACTTGGCCTCGGCTTCGGCATTTCCCGGGTTGCGATCAGGGTGGTACTTCAGCGCGAGCTTGCGGTACGAGCGCTTGATGTCGTCCGCACTCGACTCGCGGGTCACCTCGAGAACTTCGTAGTAGTCGCGCTTGCCCGGCATCGCGGCGTCCTCGTCGGGGATCGGTGCGGAACGCACGGAGCGCGTGCCGGAGCCCCCATTGCGGGAAGACCACCGGCACGCGCTCCGTGCGCGAGAGCGATCAGATCACGGAACCGCTGATCTGGTCCTTCTTGTCCTTCAAGTCGGTGATCAGCGTCTCGGTGGTCAGCAGCAGACCCGCGACCGAGGCCGCGTTCTGCAGCGCCGAGCGCACGACCTTCGTCGGGTCGAGGATGCCGGCCTTGACCAGATCCTCGTACTTGCGCTCGAGCGCGTTCCAGCCGAACGCACCCGAACCCGCCTTGACCTCGGACACGACGACCGCGCCATCTTCGCCGGCATTGGTCGCGATCCAGAACAGCGGCGACTGGATCGCGCGCTGGATCACGCCCTTGCCGAACTTCTCGTCGCCCTTCAGGTTCAACTTCTCGAGCGCCGGCAACGCGCGCAGCAGCGCCACGCCACCGCCCGGGACGATGCCCTCGGCGACCGCCGCACGCGTGGCGTGCAAGGCGTCGTCGACGCGCGCCTTCTTCTCCTTCATCTCGGCCTCGGTCTGACCGCCGACCTTGATGACCGCGACGCCGCCCGTCAACTTCGCGAGTCGCTCCTGGAGCTTCTCGCGGTCGTAGTCGGACGTCGTCTGCTCGATCTGCGCGCGGATCTGACCGACGCGCGCTTCGATGTCGGCCTTCTTGCCGGCGCCGCGCACGATGGTCGTGTTGTCCTTGTCGATGCGGACCGTCTTCGCGCGACCGAGGTGCTCGATCTGGATGCTCTCCAGCTTGATGCCGAGCTCTTCGGTGATCGCGGTGCCGCCGGTCAGGACGGCCAGGTCTTGCAGCATCGCCTTGCGACGATCGCCGAAGCCCGGGGCCTTGACCGCGCACACCGACAGCACGTTGCGCAGCTTGTTGACGACGAGCGCCGCGAGCACTTCGCTCTCGACGTCCTCGGCGACCAGCACGAGCGGACGACCCGTCGTCGCGATCTTCTCGAGCAGAGGCAGCATCGAACGCAGGTTCGACAGCTTCTTCTCGTGGATCAGGATGTACGCGTCCTCGAGCTCGGCTTCCATCGTCGTCACGTTGGTGACGAAGTACGGCGACAGGTAGCCCTTGTCGAACTGCATGCCCTCGACGAGCTCGAGCGTCGTGTCGGCGCTCTTGCTCTCTTCGACGGTGATCACGCCGTCCTTGCCGACCTTGTCGACGGCTTCGGCCAGCATCTTGCCGACCGTCGCGTCGTGGTTCGCCGAGATGGTGCCGACTTGGGCGATCTCGGCGTTGTTCTTGATCGGCTTGCTCTGGCGCTTCAGGTCTTCGACCACGCAGTCGACGGCCTGATCGATGCCGCGCTTCAGCAGCACCGGATTCACGCCCGACGTCAGTGCCTTCAGTCCTTCGCGGTAGATCGCTTCCGCGAGCACCGTGGCCGAGGTCGTGCCGTCACCCGCGGCGTCGTTCGTCTTCGAGGCGACCTCGTTGACGAGCTTGACGCCCATGTTCTCGAACGGATCCTCGACCGAGATCTCCTTGGCGACGGTGACGCCGTCCTTGGTGACCAGGGGGGAGCCGAATGACTTCTGCAGGATCACGTTGCGGCCGCCGGGGCCGAGCGTGACGCGCACGGTCTTCGCGAGCTTCTCGATCCCGGTGAGGATCTTGCGGCGCGCGTCGTCATTGAAGATCAGTTGCTTCGCCATCGGTGTCGCTCCTCACTTCTCGATGCGCAAGAGGACTTCGCTCTCGCGCAGGATCTTCAGTTCCTTGCCGTCGACCTCGACGTCGGAACCGGCGTACTTGCCGAACATCACCACGTCGCCGGTGCTCAACGTCATCGCGTTGCGCTTGCCATCCTTCGTCAGGTGGCCCGCGCCGACGGCGACGACCTTGCCGCGCTGCGGCTTTTCCTTCGCGGTGTCGGGCAGGAAGATCCCGCCCGCGGTCTTCTCTTGCGCCTCGAGCACTTCGACGACGATGCGGTCGTCCAGCGGTCGGAGGTTCACCATGGTCTTCGCACTCCTTCGATTGGGTTCGAGTTCTTGATCGTGTGTGGGGAAGAGGATCGACGTCGGACGTCGATCAGAAATCCATGCCGCCGCCCATGCCGCCCATGCCGCCCATACCACCCATGTCGCCATGGTCGTGGCCGTGGTCGCCGCCGCCGGCTGCCGGCTTCTTCGGCAGGTCGGCGATCAGCGCGTCGGTGGTGAGCAACAGCGCGGCGACCGAGGACGCGTTCTGCAGAGCGCAGCGCACGACCTTGGTCGCGTCGACGACGCCGGCTTGCAGCAGATCGCCGAACTCGCCGGTCAGCGCGTTCCAGCCGAAGCTGCCCTTGCCGTTCACGACGTCCTTGACGATCAGCGGAGCGTCCGCGCCCGCGTTGTTGGCGAGCGTGCGCAGCGGCTGTTCGAGCGCGCGGCGCAGGATGTCGACGCCGAACTGCTCGTCGCCTTCGCACGCGACCGAGTCGAGAGCCTTGCGCACGCGCAGCAGCGCGACGCCGCCGCCCGGCACGATGCCCTCTTCGATCGCGGCGCGGGTCGCCTGCAGCGCGTCCTCGACGCGGGCCTTCTTTTCCTTCACTTCGACTTCGGTCGCGCCGCCGACGCGGATCTGCGCCACGCCGCCGGCCAGGCGCGCGAGGCGCTCCTGGAGCTTCTCACGGTCGTAGTCGGAAGTGGCCTTCTCGGCTTCGGCACGGATCTGCGCGACGCGGGCCTTGATCGCCGCCGGGGCGCCGGCGCCCTGGACGATCGTCGTGTTGTCGGCGTTGACCGTGACCTTCTTCGCGCGGCCGAGGTCCTTGATCGAAACGTTCTCGAGGTCGATGCCGAGGTCTTTGAAGATCGGCTTCGCGCCCGTGAGGATCGCGATGTCCTCGAGCATCGCCTTGCGGCGATCGCCGTAGCCCGGGGCCTTCACCGCGCAGCACTTGACGACGGCGCGCAGCTTGTTGACCACCAGCGTCGCGAGCGCTTCGCCTTCGACTTCCTCGGCGATGATCAGCAGCGGGCGGCCCGACTGCGACACCGCTTCGAGCAGCGGGACGAGCTTCTTCGCGGTCGTGAGCTTGTCCTCGTGGATCAGCACGAACGCGTCTTGCAGCTCGGTCAGCATCTTGTCGGGATTCGTGACGAAGTGCGGCGACAGGAATCCGCGATCGAATTGCATGCCCTCGACGACGTCGACTTCGGTCTCGAGCGACTTGCCGTCATCGACGGTGATCACGCCGTCCTTGCCGACCTTGTCCATCGCGTCGGCGATCAGCTTGCCGATCTCGACGTCGTTGTTCGCGGAGATGCAGGCGACCTGCTGGATCTCCTTGGCGTCGTTGGTCTTCTTCGACAACTTCGCCAGCGCTTCGGTCAGGGCGTCGACGCCCTTCTTGATGCCGCGCGTCAGCGCTGCGGTGTTGGCGCCGGACGACAGGTACTTCAGACCTTCGAGGAAGATCGCTTCCGCGAGCACGGTCGCAGTGGTGGTGCCGTCGCCGGCGGACGACGACGTCTTCGACGCCGCTTCCTTCACCAACTGCGCGGCCATGTTCTCGTACGGGTCCTTGAGCTCGATCTCCTCGGCGACGGTGACGCCGTCCTTGGTGACCGTCGGGGCGCCCCAGCTCTTGTCGATGACCGCGTTGCGGCCCCGCGGACCGAGCGTGCTCTTCACGGCGCGGGCGATCTTGATGACGCCCTCGCGCAGGCGCTCGCGCGCTTCTTGCTCGAAGGCAAGTTGCTTGGCCATGATCTCTCCCTCTCGATGGATGTGCGGACTATGGGGAATGACGGCCGCCGGCGCGTGGGGCTCTGGGATCAGGGCTCCGCGTGTCGGCGGGATGACGATTCGTGGAGTTCCCAGCGGGAACGGGCGAGGTCGAGCAAACCCGATGCCGGGACGCGTTGCCGCGAAGCCGCGTGCGCACGCGCCGGGGCGAAGCGAACAAGTCGCGTGTGGATAGGATTTTAGGCGTGACGCGGTCGGCGTGTCAGGCTGTCGTCTCGGTGCTGGAAGCCGGACGCGGACATGGACAGAATGTCGTGTCGCCGCCGGTGCGAAAGGAACTCGAATGGTGCGTTCATCCGTCGCGGGACTGCTCGCGCTGACGTTGTTCGGAGTGGGCGCGACGACGTCCACGGCCGCCGAAGTGGTGGTGCGCACGGTCGACGGCAAGCGCCTGACCGCGGCCGGCGCCAGCATCGAGAGCGGCGACGCGTTGCGTCTCACCGGATCGACTCCCGATCGCATCGCGCTGGCGGACGTGGTCAGCCTCGAGTTCGCGACTCCCGGCGAGCGTGCGCCCGACGCCTGGGAGGTCACGCTGGTCGATGGGTCACGCGTGGTCGGAACGCTCGCCGCGGCGGACGAAGACGAAGTCGCGTTGACCACCGCCGCGTTCGGCGCGTTGCGCCTGCCCCTCGACCTCGTGCGGTCGATCGGACGCGGGGGGGCGTCGGCGCCGGAGCCGGCAGCCGATGCCGAGTTGGATCTCGTCCTCCGCAAGGGCGGCGACGCGCTGCGCGGAACGGTCACGTCGATGGGGTCGTCCGGCGTTCGGATCGACGGTGACCTCGGCGCGGTCACGCTGGCGCAGGCCGACGTCGAGTCCATCGTGATCGCGCACGTCGATGAACCGCCGGCGTTCACGCGCACGCGCCCCGTCGCACTCGTGGCGGTCGGCGGGAGCGAGGTGAACGCGGACCTCCGAGCGCTCGATCGGACGAAGGTCACGGTCGCGACGCTGTTCGCGAAGGAACTCGCGGTCCGCGTCGACGACGTCGTCGCGCTGCGACTCGGCGCCGCGCGCGCGGAGTACCTGAGCGATCTGACGCCGACGCGCGTCGAGCAGACGCCGTACTTCGGCGGGCCCGACGATTTCCTGTTTCCGTGGCAGCGGGATCGCAGCGTCACCGGTGGCCCGCTGGTCGCGGGTGGGCGGACGTTCACGAAGGGGCTCGGACTGCATGCGCGCACACGTCTGACGTATGCGCTGGAGGGCCGTTTCGAGCGCTTGGAAGCCGTCGTCGGCGTGTCCGACGAGGTCCTCGCGCTGGACGCCAAGGGGTCGATCGAAGTGCGGATCCTGGTCGACGGTGCGGCCGCATGGACGAGTCCGGTGCTGCGCGGCGGGGACGCCGCGGTCGAGGTCCCGTCGATCGCGCTCGGCTCCGCCCGTGAATTGACGATCGAAGTGGACTTCGCCGATGCGGCCGATGCGGCGGATCGCGCGATCATCGGCGACGCGCTGCTGGTCAAGAAATGAACGGCGCGGCGCGGTAACTCGCTCGCCCGCCGCGCGTCGTGGCGGCGGAGGGCGCCATGGCGCAGCGTGACGAGATCTCGGATGCGAGTGCCGCGGGCCAGGCCTCCGGCCCGCGAGCAGCGGACGTCGCACACGAGATCTTGCCGCGGGAGCGGTTGTATGCCGCCGGCGCGGCGGCGCTCGCGGCCGACGAGCTCTTGGCCTTGCTGCTCGGCACCGGCGCGCGTTCGGTGCACGTCAGTGAGCTCGCGCGCGTGCTGCTCGCGCGCGCGGGCGGGTTGCGTGGACTCGCGCATCGCACGCTCGACGAGTGGATCGCCGAACGCGGCGTCGGTCCGGCGCGCGCGGCGCGGCTCGTCGCTGCGTTCGAACTCGCGCGCCGGCTCGCGCAGGAGCCGCGGCCGCGCGGACTCGCGATCCGCTCCGGACACGACGTCGTGCGGATCCTGGGCGGGCGCCTCCGCGATCAATCGAAGGAGTCGTTCGTGGCGCTGCTGCTCGACGGCAAGCACCGGCTGGTGCGCGAGGAAATGGTGTCCCAGGGCTCGTTGACCGCGTCGATCGTGCATCCGCGCGAGGTCTTTCGCGCCGCGATCCGCGAGGGCGCGGCGGCGTTGGTCGTCGCGCACAATCACCCGAGCGGCGACCCGAGCCCGAGCCGTGAGGACATCGACATCACGGCGCGCTTGGTCGAAGCCGGGCAATTGGTCGGTATTCCGCTGCTCGACCACGTGGTACTCGGCGACGGTAACTTCGTGTCGTTGCGCGAACGCGGGTTGATCGGCGCGCGTTGACGCGAGACCGCGCGCTCGGATAGAAGGGTCCGATTCGCGATCGGTCCCCAATTCCCGTGTGCGTCACCGGGCTCGGTGGGATCCTCCAGTACCGTCGAGGCTCGCCGTGCTCGCGCTGATCTCCGACCTGCACTCGAACATGGATGCGATTCGCGCGGTGTTCGACGACATCGCGGCCCAGGGGGTTACCCGGATCGCCTGCCTCGGCGACGTGATCGGGTACGGCCCGGAGCCGCGCCAAGCGCTGTCCGAGGTCAAGCGCTTCGAGTTCTGTCTGCGCGGCAACCACGAAGAAGCGGTGCTCTACTTCGCCGAGGACTTCAACGAGAAGGCACGGACCGCGCTCGATTGGACCCGCGACCAACTGAACGACCCGTCGGTCGCGCGTGAAGATCGCTTCGAGTACTGGCGCGTGTTGTCCGACGTCATGAAAGTCGAGCATCGCACCGCGGACGCGCTGTTCGTCCATGGTTCGCCGCGCGACCCGATTCGCGAGTACATGCTCCCCGCGGACGTGAAGAACGCGGAGAAGATGAAGGGCGTGTTCGCGAAGCAGGACCGCCCGTGGTGCTTCGTCGGCCACAGCCACGTCCCCGGCGTGTACGTCGAGAACGGCGGCTTCGTCGCGCCGAAGGATTGCGGTGGCTCGTGGACGCGCAAGCCACACGAAAAGGCGCTCGTGAACATCGGGTCGGTGGGGCAGCCGCGCGATGGCGATCCGCGCGCGAGTTACGTCCTGTTCGACGGCAACACGGTGACCTTCCGTCGAGTCGAGTACGACGTCGAAAGCGCCATGAACAAGATCCTCGCGACGAAGGTGCTGCCGAGCTACCTCGCCGAGCGGCTGAAAGTCGGAAGGTAGGTGCGCGTGGAGCGCCGTGGTTTCGTCACTCTGACGCTGTGCATCCTGTTCACGCTGGTGTACTTCAAGTTCCTCGCGCCGCCACCGCCGCCGGCGAAGGGTGACGGGCAACCCGCGGCGACGTCGACCGACGGGACGAAGGCGCCGGCGAACGGAACCGCGTCGGACTCGGGCGCGACGGACACGCAAACGCAATCGCCCGCGGTCGAGTCGGGCACGTATGCGGCCACGAACGCGAACCTCGCCGAGATCCGCCCGTTCGAGAACGAGGCGCTGCGGGTCGAGTTCACGAATCGCGGCGCCGGTGTGCGCCAGATCTACCTCCGGGAGTACTTCGCGAATCTCGACGCGAAGATCGCGCGGCGCTCGGACCCGTCGGGTTGGGTGAAGTTGTTCCGCGACGACCCGACCAAGCCGCATCGTCCGGCGCTCGCCGTGCGCGAACTCGCGCGCCCCGGAGTCTCGCCGCGCTGGAAGCTCGACGAGGTCTTGTGGGAGGTCGCGGAAGAGAAGTCCGAGACCGGCAATCGCGTCGTGGTGTTCCGCTACGACGCCGCCGATGGCACGCAATTCGAGAAGCGGATCGAATGCCTCCCGGGCCGCCACTGGCTCAAGGTCACGTTGAAGGTCGGGAGTCGCGATCCAGGTCATCGCGGCAATGCGATCGACCTGCTCGTCACCGCCGCCGACGGCATCAAGGACCTCGAACGCGGTCAGTTCACGGATCCGCCGAAAGCGTTCTTCGGCGTCGTGGACCGCTACAACCAGGCCACCGTCACCGCCGCTCTCGGCTCCGCGTTGGCGGAGGAGCCGCGGGACGTCACCGGCGGTGAGCAGCAGAAGATCGCGTTCGTCGGCGCGGGCAACTTGTACTTCGCCGCCATGCTGCGGCCGGAGACGCTCGGCGACGCGATCGGGGGTTCACTGCGCGGCGCGGAGCACGACGTCGAGGCCGTGTCGGCCGACATGCAGCTGTTCCTCCGCATCCCGCACGATGGGGGTATGGACGCCCGGGCGATGCGGATGTTCGGCGGGCCGAAGTCGAAGAGCCTGTTCCTCGCGGAAGACCTCGCGTCGTTCGAGCCGCTGATCGAGCTCGATTACGGCTGGGGCTTCCACTGGATCAACAAGCTCCTGCTCGTGATCCTGAACTTCTTCCACGGCCTGACCACGAATTGGGGCGTGGCCGTGGTGCTGCTGACGCTGGTGCTGCGCGTCTCGATGTTCCCCGTCACGCGCATGCAGCAAGTGAGCATGCAGAAGTACTCGAACCAGATGATGGTCCTGAAGCCGAAGCTCGATCAGTTGCGCGAGCGGTACAAGGACAACGCCCAGCGCTTCGCCCAGGAGCAGATGAAACTGCTGAAGGAGCATCAAGTGCGCCCGCCGGTCGTGGGCTGCCTCACGTCCTTCATCACGATCCCGGTGTTCGTCGCGATGTTCCAGATCCTGCGCTCGTCGATCGACTTGCGCCACGCCGGGTTCGTCGGCTGGATCCACGATCTGTCGTTGCCCGACGCCCTGTTCGTGATCCCGGGCATCCACATCAACTTCAACGTCCTGCCGCTCCTCGCGACGGGAGCGTTCTTGTGGCAGATGTCGCTCGCGCCGAAGCCGTCGGATCCGCAGGCTCAGCAGCAGCAGAAGATCATGATGATCATGCCGGTCGTGTTCGGCGTGATGTTCTACAACTACGCCGCTGGCCTCTCGCTCTACATGCTGGTCTCGAGCCTCTACGGCATCTTCGAGTCGAAGGTCATCCGCAAGCGGTTCTTCCCGTTGCCGCCGGCCGCCGGGTCCGTCGCCAAGTGACCGTGATTCCTGACGTTGCGCCGCCGGCGCGACGCGCGGCTCGACCCCCTGGATTTGGGGGTTCGGCTGCATTGACACACAACCGCTAGCGTGATACACCCTCCGCGCCTTCGGGGCGGAACTCGTTTCGCGGCGCGGGAATGGGACCGCGAGGAATCGATTCAGCCCGCAGCCGAGGGCGCGGCACCCGGTGCTTCGTCCGCTCCGCGCGAGGGGACGACTTGCGGCGGTCATGCGAGCCGCGAACCTCCCGAACGACGCCGGCTCGAAACCCGATCCCGTAGGCCAAGAAGGCAACGACGCGCATGCGCTGTCCGTATTGCTCCGCGAACAACGATCGAGTCATCGACTCGCGGACATCCGGCGATGCGTTCGTGATCCGCCGGCGGCGGGAATGCCTCGAATGCAACAAGCGGTTCACGACCTACGAGAAGGTCGAGCAACCGGTGTTGATGGTCGTGAAGAAGGACGGCTCGCGCGTCGCGTTCGATCGCGCCAAGGTCATGCACGGCATGCTGCGCGCCTGCGAGAAGCGGCCGGTGTCGATCGATCGCCTCGAAGAGTCCGTCAACCGCATCGAGCAGCAGCTACACGAGATGTTCGACAAGGAAGTCTCGTCGAAGTTCATCGGCCAGCTCGTGATGACCGCACTGAAGGAGATCGACCACGTCGCGTACGTGCGCTTCGCGTCGGTTTATCGCGAGTTCAAGGACGTCGCCGAGTTCCTCGACGAGCTGCGGCCGTTGCTCGAGAAGAAGAAGGAGGGCACGTGACGCCGGTGTCCTCCATCCGCGTGAAGAAGCGCGACGGGCGTGAAGTCCCGTTCGACCAGGGCAAGATCGCCGACGCGCTGTATCGCGCCGCGCGCGCGGTCGGCGGCGGCGATCGGCTGTTGTCCGAGGAACTGGCGTCGGTCGTCGCGCTGTACGTCGAACGCGAGTGGAAGGACAAGACTCCGACGATCGACGACATCTCGGACCTGATCGAGAAGGTCCTGATCGAGACCGGCCACGCGCGCACCGCGAAGGCGTACATCCTCGAACGCGACCGCCGCAATCGCATCCGCGCGTCGCTGCGGGTGCGACGCGAAGAGCGTGGCGTCGGACTCGGCGCCAATGCGGCCGCCGCGCCGCCGAAAGTCGACGCGCGCACGCACGGCACGATCGCGACCTGGTCGAAGGCGAAGATCGTCGAAGCGCTCGTGACCGAAGCCGAGCTGCCGCCGCCCTTGGCCGAAGAGATCGCGGGTGAAGTGGAGCGCCGCGTGTTCGGTTCCGGCCTGACACGCATCTCGACCACGCTGATCCGCGCACTGGTCGACAACGAGCTGTTCGAACGCGGTCACGACAAGTTCCTGAATCGCCAGACCGTGCTCGGCCTGCCGCGCTTCGACCTCGATCGCTTGGCGCGCGCGGGGTTCGACGCGGATCGGACGATCGCGCTCTCCGGCCGCGCGCTCGACGACGCGGTCGCGGCGAACCTGTGGACGCAATACGCGCTGCTCGAGGTCGTTCCGCAGGACGTGGCCGACTTGCACATGGGCGGAACGCTGCACATCGGCGGACTCGCGGCGCCGACGCGCATGCAGGAGTTCGATCTCCAGCTCGGGTCCTTGCCGGTCACCGTGGAGGACGACGACGCGATCCTGGCGTGGCGTTCTCGCGTGCGTGAGGCCGGCCACGTCGCGTCCGAATGCGTGCGCGTGCGCGGCCTCGACGGCGCGTTGCTGCCGCGGTTCGCGTCGGGTTTCGCTCCCGCGGTCGCCGCGCGTCGGCTGGTCGCGGCATGGACCGAACCGCGCTCGAGCGCGCTCGCACCGCGGCTCGCCGCGGTGTTGCCGCTCGCGCCGTCGACGAGCGCGTTGGACGCGGCGCGCGGCCGCGGCATGGACCGCGATGCCGCGCAGAAGGCCTGGCACGAGTTCCTGCTGGCGTGGTTGCGCGAGATCGCGGCGCGGCGCGATACGGCGAGGGTGCCCGAGACCGTGGTCGAACTCGCGACGGACCTCGACGCGGCGTGGGGCGTCGTCGAGCAGGCCGTGGTCCACGAGGGCGATCCCGGATCTGTGCGCTTCGTGCTGGCCGACGCTTCGCTGTTCTCGAGCGCGCTCGCCGCGCCCTTGGCGTCGCGGGTGCATGTCGACGTCGCACAGGCCGCGTTCCGTGCGCATCGATTCGATCCCGAGATGTTGATCGCCGCGGTGCTCGAGAGCGTGGACGCGGCTCTCGCCGCCTGCGAAGCGCGTGCGCGCTATCTCGAGCGCTTGGTCGGCGCGGCCAACCCGCGGGAAGCGATTCGCGCGCTCGACGGTGTCGCGACCGGTACGCGCCACGAGATCGCGCTGGCGGGTATCGACGCCGCCTGCCGCATCGCGTTCGACCAATCGGCGGTGTCGAGCGAGCGCGCCGCCGCGTTCGTCCGCACGCTCGTGGAACGCGTCGGCGCCCGTGTCGCCGCCGGTGCGAAAGAGCGTCGGTTGGCGGTCTCGACCGCGATCACGCACGACGCCGCCGTACTGGCGCGATTCGGTCAGATCGACTTCGCGCGCCATGCGCGGGGCCGTGACCTGCACGGCGTCGCGCACGATGGCCGCTCCTACGTCTACGGCTGCGGCGTGTTGGCCGTGGCCGACGATTGCGAACCGACGGCCGCGGCACGCGTCGAATCGACCGTGCGCGCGTTGTTGACCGCTCCGACGACGCTGCCCGCGCTGCACGCGACGGCGTCCGATCGAGTCCTGTTCTTGCGCGAGTTCGTCGCCCTCCGGAAAAAGGCCTGAATCCATGCTGATGAAGCGCATCGAGATCCACGGCTTCAAGTCGTTCGCGGAACGCACCGAGTTCGAACTCGGCAAAGGCGTGACCTGTCTGGTCGGCCCGAACGGCTGCGGCAAGTCGAACGTCGTCGACGCGGTGAAGTGGGCGCTGGGCGAACAGCGCCCGACCGCTCTGCGCGGCGACGCGATGGCCGACGTGATCTTCAAGGGCAATGGGCGGCGCCCGGCGATGGGCTTCGCGGAAGTCACGCTCGTGTTCGACAACTCGAACGGCGAGCTGCGCGTCGACATGACCGAGGTCGCGATCACGCGCCGGCTCTACAAGAGCGGCGACAGCGAGTACTTGATCAACCGCCAAGCCGCGCGTCTGAAGGACGTGCGCGAATTGTTCTACGACACGGGTCTCGGCAGCAACGCCTACGCGGTGCTCGAGCAGGGCCGCATCGACGCGATCCTCCAAGCGAACAACGTCGATCGGCGGGCGATCTTCGAGGAAGCGGCGGGCATCCATCGCTTCCGCGTGCGTAAGAAGGAAGCACTGCGCAAGCTCGAGAAGGTCGACCAGAACCTGCTGCGCGTGAAGGACCTGCAAAACGAACTCGAGGGCCGCGTGCGCTCGCTGCGGATCCAAGCGGGTCGTGCCAAGTCGTACGTCGAGTTGTCGGGCCGGCTCACGGAGCTGCGCACGGTGCAGTACCTGCGACTCGCGACGGAGTTCCGCGAGCGCAAAGTCCAGCTCGCGCAAGAGCTCGAAGCGGCGCACGCCGTCGATCGCGAGTCCGAAACGCATCTCGCCGCCGCTTCGGCGGCGGTCGACACCTGCGATGCCGAAGTCTCGCTGTTGCGCGACGAGAGCGCGCGTTTGCAGACCGAGCAAGCCGAGGCGCGCGCGTCGCTCGATGCCCACGCGGAGCGTTTGGAGAACGCGCGGCAGCGCGGCGCCGAGTCCGAGCAGGAGATCCACACCAAGACGCAGCAGATCGATCACCTCGTCGAGGAGACCGAGCGCCGCGCCGGGGAACTGGCTGGACTCGAGCAGAGCGCCGCGGACGAAGAATCGCAGCGCGTGGCGGCGGAACGGACGTCGGTCGCGGCGCACGAAGCCGCGGGGTGTGCGCGCGCCGCGGAACACGAGCACGGGCGGGCCGTCGACGCCGCGGCGAAGGAACTGGAGCGCTGCGCGCGAGCCGAGGTCGGGTTGTCGAACGAGTCGGCTGCGCTCGAATCGGGCGCACGCGGTCTGCGGCAGGCGCGCGAGCGCTTGGTGCGCCGGGAAGCCGAGCTGTCGATCCTGCTCGAGCGCGCGCGGCGTGAAGCGTCCGAACTCGAACGGCATCAGTCGCGGCTCGACGAGGAAGCGCGACAGAGCACGGCGACGCTGGAATCGGCACGGGAACGCCAGCGCCTCGCGGTCGAGCGCGAATCGCAGCTGCGCCGCGAAATCGCGGAGACACGCGCGCGGCTGGCTGCGCTGACGTCGCGTCGCGACACGCTCGAAGGCATCATCCAGAACATGGAGGGCGTCGACGTCGGCGTCCGCCAGTTGCTGAAGGCGACGAAGACCGACGCGTCGCTCCACGGCGTGCGCGGCTTGCTCGCGGAACTCGTCGCGGCTCCGCGCGGTCGTGCGCGCGCGATCGATGCCGGACTCGGCTCGCTCGCGTCCGCGATCGTCGTCGAAGACGTCGCGGCGCTGAAGACCGCGTTGGCATTCCTACGCCAACACAACGGCGGTGCGGTGCAGTTCCTCGTGCTCGGCGCGCCGGCGCCGGCACGCTTGAGCGCGGCCGACGTCGGCGAAGCTCTGCTCGACGGGCTGAAGCCGGCTCCGGAGCTCGAAGCGACGCTGCGCGCCGTTCTCGGTCACGCGCGTCTCGTCGACGGCGAGGAAGCCCTGTTCGCCGCGCTCGGTAGCGGCGCATTCGTCGTGACGCGTGACGGTGCGCGACTCGACGCCAGCGGCGCGATCGCCGGCCGGCCGTCGGAGAAGACGCTCGGCTTCGTCGAACGCCGCGCGGAGCGCGACGAGGTCGCGCTCGAAGTCGAGCGGGTGTCGGCCACGCTGGTCGGACTCGAGCAGGACGAGGCTCGCGCCGGCGCCGAGTGCGCCGAGGCTGCGCTGCTGGTCCGTGAATCCGAAGCGCGTCGGCAAGAGGTCCAGGAGGGACTGTTCCAGAATCGCTCGGCCGAGGATCGCCTGCGTGAGCGGGCGCAGCACTTCCAGCGCGAGCTCGCGGTCAGCGCGCACGAGCGCCTCGGCGTCGAGCGCGAAGAACAACAGACGCGCGAGCGACGCGCGCAACTCGATGCCGACCTGGTTGCCGCGCGCACGCAGCGCGAAGCACTCGAGGCCGAGCGTGCGCGATTGGCCGCCGCCGCCGAGGACACGCAGCGCGTCGCGCGCGAGGCGGCGGCTTCCGCCGCGGCTGCTGCGCAGGAGGTGGTGCGTTGCCAGGAGCGCGTTCGCGGTTTGCTCGCCGAGTGTGCCGCGATCCGGCGCTCGGTCGCCGAGCGCATCGAGCAGCGCGATCGGCTGCACGCCGAACGTGCCGCGGCACAGGATCGCCTGGCGCGTGCGCACGAAGTCGGGACCGAACTGCGCATCGCGATCGACCAACTGCACGAGAAGCGCGCGAAGCTCGGTGAGCACCTGCACGAGCTCGATCAGCGCCGCGTCCTGGCACAGGAAGGCCTCGAACGGGCACGCGCCACGGCACACGAGGCCGCGGCCGCGCGCGAATCCGCCCGCGAGCGCCTGCACAGCCTGCAGATGAAGGAGCAAGAGGTCGAACTCGGTCTCTCGGGCGTCCGCGAACGCGCGCGCGAAGAGCTGAACTTCGATATCGACGAACGCTTGGCGGCGTTCGATCCGTCGCAGGCTCCGCCGCTCGATCAGGTCGAGGAGGAGGCCCGCCAGGTGCGCGAGCGCATCTCGCGCCTCGGCAACGTCAACCTCGACGCGATCCACGAACTCGAGGAGCAGGAGCAACGATTGGCGTTCATCCTGCGCGAGCAGGAGGACCTCGACGCCGCGCGCAAGAGCCTCGAAGCGACCATCAAGGAGCTCGACAACGTCTCGCGCGCACAGTTCGAGGAGACGTTCAACGCGGTGCGCGAGCACTTCCAAGCGTTGTTCCGCAAGTTGTTCCACGGTGGTCGCGCGGACGTGCGGCTCGAGGAAGGTCAGGACATCCTCGACGCGGGCGTCGAGATCATTGCGGCGCCGCCCGGCAAGGAAGCGCGCTCGATCACGCTGCTGTCCGGTGGCGAGCGCACGATGACCGCCGTCGCGCTGCTGTTCTCGCTGTTCAAAGCGAAGCCGGCGCCGATCGCGATCCTGGACGAAGTCGACGCGGCGCTCGACGAGGCGAACACGGAGCGGTTCTGCAACCTGCTCGCCGACTTCATCGGGACGTCGCAGTTCCTGATCGTGACGCACTCGAAGCGCACGATGAGCTACGCCGACATCATCTTCGGCGTGACGATGGAGGAGCCGGGCTGCTCGAAGCGCATCGGCATCAAGATCGAGGAGTTCGAGAAGGTCGCGTGATGGATCGCGCGGGCGCTGCGCATCCATCCGATGCTGCGAACCGGTGCCCGATCGAACGGATCGGCCTGATCGGCCCAATTGGCCTGATCGACGAGATCGAAGCGATCGCCCGCGGTGGTCTGGGCGTGCGCGGGAGATCTCGCGTGCGCGTGGGCCGCTGTGGGCGAGCGCCTTGCATGCGGACCGCGCGACACATGAAAACACCCGCATCCCTCAGACGAGGGGCGCGGGTGTTTTCGGAGAAGAAGCCAGAAGGGAACTCCGGGAAAAGGGGAAGAAGGGGAGAAGAGTTTTACTCCGTTGCAGGAAACCCTCTGGCTATTTGTCTGGCACTGAATCTGGCTCGAACTCGCGCGCCCGACGACCGTGGACCTCTTCGTATCCTCGGCATCGCTCGGTGTGCTCGCATGAAGCGTTGCAACCGTGTCGCGAAGTCGCGTGACAATCTAGGCGGCAGCTACGCGGCTGCAAGTTTACAGTTCAGAAAAGTTCCCTTTGGTGAAACATCTGTCGTACGGATGAACAGCGGCTCCGTCCGCGTTCCCGTCGGCGGCCGAGACGTCGACCTCGATGGCTGAGAAATCCCCATTCGTCGCCAACCTGGAGTACGCGGCGCTGCGCGTCGCGCTGGGTGCGCTGAGGCTGCTGCCGCCTCGCTGGGCCCTGCGCGCGACGGATCGGCTGGGGGATCTTGCGTACCTGCTCGATCGTCGGCATCGCGACGTGGCGCTGCACAACGTCGCGAAGGTCTACGGCACCGATCCGAACCATCCCGAGACGCGCGCGCTCGTACGCCGCGTCTTCCGGCACTTCCTGAAGGTCGGGGTCGAGTTCGCGCTGCTGCCGAAGCTGCTCGCGACGCGAGGGCTCGAGGGCGTGGTCGAGATCCATGGGCGCGAGCACGTTGATGCGGCCTTGGCGCGAGGAACCGGAGTGCTCGTGTTCACGGCGCACCTCGGGAACTGGGAGGTCGTCGCGGCCGCCGGAGAGCCGCTCGGCATGCGCCTGCACGTCGTCGGACGGGCGATGGACAACCCGAAGATCGACGCCTTCCTGCTGCGCGAGCGTTCGCGCTGGGTGCGCTCGATCATCCCGAAGGATGGGGGACTGCCGCGCATCGTCCGCGCGCTGCGTGATGGCGATTGCGTCGCGATGCTGCTCGACCAACACGCCGGGCGGCAAGGCATGGTCGTCGATTTCCTCGGCCACCCGGCTTCGGCGTTCCGCGCGCCGGCGGAGTTGGCGGCGCGCTTCGGCTTCGCGTTGCTGCCGGGATTCGGTGTTCGCGTCGACGACTCGCCGAAGTACCGACTCGACTTCGAGCCCGCGCTGCTGCCCGATCCCGATGCGCCGCGCGAAGCGGAAGTCGCGCGCCTGACGCAGGCGATCGCCGACGTCATCGGCAAGCACGTGCGGCGCTCCCCCGACCAGTGGAATTGGCTCCATCGTCGCTGGCGCGCCGAGCGCGCGCGATCGGAGCCGACGACGACCGCGGCGACCTCGCGGACGGAGACGGCATGAGCGGTGAACTCATCACGTGGGTCAAGGACGCGCGACCCGTCACGATCGGTGTCGTCGGCGACTTGATCCTCGATCGTTATTTGCGCGGTGACGCCGAACGCATTTCGCCTGAAGCGCCGATCCCGGTGTTGGACGTGCGCGCCGAGGAGCTGCGCATCGGTGGCGCCGGCAACGTGGTCGCGAACGTGCTCGCCGCGGGCGGTGGCGCGGCGATGTGCGGCGTGCTCGGCGACGACGACGGCGGACGCAAGCTGATCGAGTTGATGGTCGACGTCGGCGCCGACGTGCGTTCGATCGTGCGCGACGCCAGTCGTCCGACGATCCAGAAGACGCGCCTGCTCGCGCGCAGCCAGCAAGTTCTGCGCTACGACCGAGAGGACCGGCGACCGATCCACGGCGCCGTCGAGGATGCGCTGGTCGCCGCGGTGCGTGCGTTGGCGACGACCGCCGACGTGCTGGTGGTCTCCGATTACGCGAAGGGCACGCTGACGCCCGCGGTGCTCGATGCGGCGTTCCGTTTTGGCAAGCGCGTGCTCGTCGACCCGAAGGGCACGGACTACGCGAAGTACCGCGGTGCGTACTGCATCACGCCGAACCGGCACGAAGCCGAGGTCGCGACCGGAGTGACGATCGGCGACGCCGCCTCGATGGAGCGTGCGGCCGGTGCGCTGTTCGAGATCACGGGCGTCGAGGTCGCGCTGATCACGCTCGGCGCGGACGGCATGTTCTGCGCCCAGCGCGGCGGCGCTTCGTTCCACATCCGGACCGAGGCGAAGAAGGTCTTCGACGTCACGGGCGCTGGCGACACGGTGATCGCGTTGCTCGCGCGCTACCTCGCCGCCGGCGTGCCGTTGTCGTCGGCCGTGCGCATCGCGAACGCCGGCGCCGGTGTCGTCGTCGGCAAGATCGGCGCGGGCACGGTGTCGCCGATCGAGCTCTACCACGCACTCGGCAGTGAAGCGGCGTCGTTCGAGAACAAGCTCGTGCAGCGCGGCCAGATCGCCGACGTGGCTCGCGATCTGCGCGAGAAGGCGATGCGCATCGTGTTCACGAACGGGTGTTTCGACCTGCTGCACGCGGGGCACGCGCGCTACCTCGCGTGGGCGCGGGCGCAAGGCGACGTGCTGATCGTCGGCGTCAACGCGGATGCGTCGGTGCGCCGATTGAAGGGTGCGTCGCGACCGTTCGTCGCCGAGGAGGATCGCCAGACGCTGCTCGCGGCCCTGGCGGCGGTCGACTACGTGACGCCGTTCGACGAAGACACCCCCGAGCGACTGATCCAGGAGATCCGTCCCGACGTCCTCGTGAAGGGGGCGGACTGGGAGGGCAAGGAGGTCGCCGGCCAGCGCTTCGTGGAAGCCGGTGGGGGACGAGTCCTCTTCGCCCCCCTGCTCGAAGGGCGTTCGACGACCCATCTGGCCGGCCGGATCAAGGCGGGTGGCTGATCTTCCACGTCTGCAAGTCGTCGCGTCCCGCGACGATTTTCGGACGTGGTAGATCCCGCACCAGGTGTCCGAGGCGGCGGCAGTCGCCGCATTCGAACGGCGTGGGGTTGATCTGCACCCGCTAGATCGACGGCCGGTGAGCGGAACCGAGCGCCCGGCGCGCCAGATTGTGCGGATCTTCCCCAAAACCGTGCGGTTTCGATCGAAACTGCCCGGTTACCCGTGCTGGATCGCCCGGTAGAGTGCGCCCACGCGAACACTCCTGCCCGGATGGCCGCTCGCGGAGACCGCCATGACTTCGTTGCAGCTCGACGTCGAGGACGAGGAGCGCCGGGAACGCCTCGCCTTCACCAAGGAACGCATCACCTTCGGGCGATCCGCGGGCAACGACGTCGTGGTCGACGACGCGCAGGTCTCACGCACGCATTGCGTGCTCGAGCGCAACGGCGACGGCTTCCGCGTGGTGGATCTCGGTTCGCAGAACGGCACGTTCGTCAACGGCGATCGTGTTCCGCAGGCGCGCCTGAAGGCCGGGGACGCGATCCGCATCGGACGCCTGAAGATCAAGGTCGTCGCGGTCGACGTCAGCGGCGCCGAGGACGTCGACGAACTGCAGAAGGACCGCGCGTTCCTGAATTGGCTGGTGACCGTCAACCGCGATCTGGCGGCCGAACACGAGCTGATGCCGCTGCTGAATCGCGTCCTCGACGCCGTCGTGAGTTTCTCGCGCGCCGAGCGGGCGTTCGTCGTGCTCGCGTCGAAGGACGGCGGGCTCGAGTGCGAGGCGTCGCGCAACTTCCAAGGCGATGCGGTCCACGATGCCGAAGTCGCCGTCTCGCGGTCGATCGCGCACGAGGTGCTGGAATCGGGCAAGCCGTTGTTCTCGATCAATGCGCGCGAGGACGAACGCTTCCGCGCCGTGCAGTCGATCGTGAACCTCGGGTTGCGCTCCGTGTTGTGCGTGCCGATCCGCTTCCGTGACGAGCTGCTCGGCGTGGTCTACATCGACAATCGCCTCGAGGCGGGCGTCTTCAGCACGCGCGACGCCGAGCGCCTGCTCGTCTTCGCCGATCAAGCCGCGATCGCGGTCGCCAATGCGCGCATGATCCGCGAGCTCGTCGACTCGAACGAAGCGTTGGCGACCGCGCGCGCTCGCCTCGAATTGCTGAATCGCGATCTGCGGCGCACGGTCTCCGACCGCGAAGCGGAGTTGGCTTCGGTGCGGGCCCGCCTCGCCGGCGACGACATCGACGAGCCGGAGTCGAAGTACGACTCGGTCGGCATCATCGGTCGCTCACCGGCGATGACGCGCGTGTTCGAAATGTTGGATCGCGTGACCGACTCGAACTTCCCGGTGCTGGTCGAAGGCGAGAGCGGCACCGGGAAGGAACTCGTCGCGCGAGCCATCCATCGCCTGGGCCAGCGGCGCTCGGAGCCGTTCGTCTCGGAGAACTGCGCGGCGCTGCCCGAGACCCTGCTGGAGAGCGAGCTGTTCGGCTCGATCAAGGGCGCATTCACCGGTGCCTCGGCGACGCGGCGCGGACTCGTGGAGCGCGCGCATCGCGGCACGCTGTTCCTCGACGAAGTCTCGGAGATGTCGCCGGCGCTACAGGCCAAGATGCTGCGCTTCCTGCAGGAGGGCGAGTTCCGGCCCGTCGGCGGGACCGACCCGATCAAGGTCGACGTGCGCATCGTGTCGGCCAGCAACAAGGACTTGCGGCAGATGGTGACCGAAGGCAAGTTCCGCGAGGACTTGTTCTATCGGCTGAACGTGTTGCCGGTGCGCCTGCCGCCACTGCGCTCACGCGCCGACGACATCCCGCTGCTGCTCGAGCGCTTCGTCGCCCGCGCGGCGACGGCGCAGGGCAGGAAGATGCCGCGCATCGCTCCCGAGGTCGTCGAAGCGTGCAAGCGCTATCCGTGGCCGGGTAACGTGCGGGAACTCGAGAACGAGGTCCGGCGGCTGGTCACGTTGTGCGACGACGTCCTCGTCGCCGAGCGGCTGTCGGCCCACGTGCTCGAAGGCAGAGCCGGGGCCAACGACGCGAAGTTCGCGGCCGTGGACGACGACGCGGATCTCTCGGCCCGCGTCGCGTCGATCGAGATGCGTGAGATCCAGAAGGCGTTGAAGGACTGCAACGGCAACAAGAGCCGCGCGGCGACGCAACTCGGGATCTCGCGCTTCTCGTTGAACCGCAAGATCGAGAAGTACGGCCTCGAGAAGACCGAGTGAACGCGCGCGCCGGCCAACGTCGGCGGAGTGGTCGTCGAGTCGCGGTTGGCTCTGGAAGAGCACTGCACGCACGGAGTGACGAGACGCGGGAGGCCGCACGATGGCGACGGTTCGACGAGGGTGGATCGGGCTCGCGTGGTTGGCGCTGCTGCAGCTGGCGGTCGCCGACACCATTCACTTGAAGAACGGCTCGAAACTCGAAGGCAAGATCAAGACCGAGACCGACGCCGTGGTCGAGATCGAAACGGCGTTCGGGGTGCAGAAGCTCGCGCGTCAGGACGTGGTCAAGATCGAGCGCGGCATGACCGCCGTCGAGCGCCTCGCGGCCGATCGCAAGGCGTTGGCGGCGTCCGACGTCGCGGGGCGCGTCGCGCTGTGGAAGCGCGCCGGCGAGTTGAAGCAGAAGAAGGTGCGGGAGGAACTCGAGCGAGAGATCCTCGCGTTGGACCCGCAGCAGGAGGACGTCCATCGCGCGCTCGGCAACGTGCTGTTCGACGGCAAGTTCGTGACGCCCGCGGAGAAGGAGCGCTTGCAAAAGGACGCCCGCGAGGCCGAGATGCGCGCGCAGGGACTCGTTCCGCACGATGGTGGATTCGTCACACCCGAGGAGAAGGCCAAGTTCGACGCGGGCTTCGTGAAGCGCGGCGACCGGTGGTTGAAGGAGGACGAAGCGAAGGCGCTCGATGGTTTGGTCCGGGCGCCGGACGGGACGTGGATCAAGCGCGAGGACGCAGCCGTCGCGACGACGCGTAAGGCAGTCGAAACCGCGATCGAACGCGGAGTGTCGGTCGCCTTGCGCGATCACGCCGCGGCGTTCTCGGATGTGTCGGATGCGTTCGCCGGGCGCTTGGCCGAGACGATGGACAAGGGCTTTCGGCAGTTCGCGAAGGAGTTCGCGACCGGCGAGGGCCTGACCTGGTTCGCGCCGCAACGCGTCGATCTCGTGGTGTTCCGCACGCGCATGGACTACGAGCGCTTCTGCGATTGGATTGGCGCGAACACGCGTGCGGGCGCGCAATGGGCGGAGCGCGCGAAGAAAGTCGCCGGGGTCTATCTGTTCGAAACCTGGCCGGTCGCGACCACGTACGTCGGCAATCGCGGCGAGGACATGGCGATCGCGCACTGCTGCAACATGCTCGGGCACGTGCTGCTGAACCGCTACCGCTTCCAGAACAACGGCATCCCGCCGTTCTTCGACGAAGCGTTCGCCGCGCTGACCGAGTTCGATCTGACGAAACGCAACGCGTTCTTCAACGTCGGCGCCGGCCGCTACGAGCGCCACATCGAGGACAAGGAGCGCGCGTTCTTCGAGGACGGCAAGTGGATCGAGCCGCTGCGCGACGGATTCCGCGCGCGCTCCGACACGCCGATGGACCAAGTGGTGCGCCGTGAACACGTGACGTTGACGCAGATGGACGTCGCGAAGGGGATGGCGCTGTACCAGTACTGGCGCGCGACCGATCCCACGCGCATGAAGCAGTTCTTCGACGCGTTGCGCCAGGCGTGGCCCGGCGGCAATCCGGCGCCGACGCAACCGAAGGTGTTTAACGCCTGCCAGAAGGCATTCAACGTCGCGTGTGCGAAGGACATGCAGTTGGTCGACGAGGACTTGCGTGCGTGGGTGATGAAGAAGGCGGATTGACGTGACGTCGGGAATCGCGAACGACCTTCCGGACCGGATCGGGCCCTACCGCGTCGAGGCGCTGCTCGGAGTCGGCGGGACCAGCACGGTCTATCGCGCCCGACACGAATCGCTCGAACGTCAGGTCGCCCTCAAGGTGTTCCGCGTCGGACAAGACCTGTCCGAGAACGCGCTCGCGCGCTTGCAGCGCGAAGCGCGACTCGTCGCGAAGCTCGATCACGAGTGCGTCGTCCGTTGTTGGGACTTCGGGTCGGAGAAAGAGCTGTTCTTCCTGGCCCTCGAGTACGTGCGCGGCGGATCGCTGAAGGATGCGATCGACCGTGGGGGGCCACTCGACGAGGCTCGGGTGCGGGCCGTCGCGCTCGATCTCGCGCGGGCGCTGCGCCACGCGCACGAGTTCGGGATCGTGCACCGTGACGTCAAGCCCGGCAACGTCCTGCTGACCGAAGACGGGCACGTGAAGCTGACCGACTTCGGGCTCGCCCGCACCGCAGAGGACTTGACCGTCACGCAACCCGGCACGACCGTCGGCACGCCGCAGTACCTGTCGCCGGAGCAGGCGCGCAATCCGCGGCTCGCCGACGCACGATCGGATCTCTACTCGCTCGGCGCGACGCTGTATCACGCGCTGACGGGCTTGCCGCCGCATCGCGGCGACACGTTGGCGCAAGTCATCACGCACATCCTGTTCGGCAGGGTCGAGCCGCCCGAGCGCGTGCGCCCCGACGTTTCGCCCGCGTTCTCGCGCGTCGTCGCCAAGCTGATGGCGAAGGATCGCGACAAGCGTTACCGCGACGCGGCCGAACTGACGCAGGATCTGCGCCGCCTCGGCGGCGACGCGGCGCTCGACGCATCGAAGGTCGGATTGTCGTGGGACGTCGCGTTGCGCCCGCGCCGCGGGCCGCTGCCGTGGATCGCCGCCGCCGCGGTCGCCGTCGTCGCGCTCGGCGCAGGCGCGGTCTCGTGGTACTCGTGGTCGAACTCCGCGTCACAGCCGCAGATCACCGACCCGCGTCCGAAGCTCGCGTCCGCCGACGACGTCCGAGCGGGACGCATCGATCTCGCGTCCGCGGTGGAACAGGTATCGACCGCGCACGACGATCCGCGGCAGCCGGCGGCGCTGCGCGACCTCGAAGCGCTCGGCGCGGAACAAGCGGCGTTGTGCGCGCTGCGCGCCGCGGCGACCGCGCGCCGCGAGTTGGCCCGCGGCGGCATCGACACCGCGCTGCTGGCGTTCGACGACGAGGCACGCCGGCAAAGCGAACAACTGTTCGGCCGCGAGTTGCATGTGCTGCCCGAGTCGCTGCGGCTCGTGCTCGATCAGAGAATCCAGGACGAACGGCTGGCGACCGAAGAGCTGACGTTCACGGTGCGACGCGTCGTGATGTCGGAGATCACGGCCGACGTCGAGCGCGTCACGCGTGGCGTGCTCGATCAGCTCGAAGAGAACGCGTTCGCGGCGGCGTTGGCCTTCGTCGGCGACGAAGAGGCGCGCGTCGACGAGCGGCTCGAGCGCGCGTTCGCGAAAGGCGTGCGATCGATCCTGCCGGAGGCCGGTGACGCGCTGCCGAGTGCGACGGTGCGTCAGCAAGTTCGCGATCGCGTCGGAGCCGAACTGGCGGCGCTCCGCCGCCGCATCGACGAGCGCGTCGAGGAACGGCGCGCCGGCGCTCTGGTGGCGTTGACCGAGTTGGAGTCCGACCCCATCGAAGCCGCGGTCGACGTCGAGGCGATGACGCGACGTGTGACGGAGGTCGTCGAAGACGCGCTCGGGACGACGCTCGCGGAGTTCCCGGGCGAACCCGGCGCGCTGACGGCCGCGGTGACGATGCACGCGCGCGAACTCGCGGAGCAGAGCGGAGCGAAGCTCGCCGCGGCGCGCGAACAGCTCGAGGCCGATACGCAAGACGCGGTCGAGTCGGCGCTGCGCGCCGGCGACTACGCGGGCGCGCAGGCCAGCCTCGCGGGCTTGGCGCAGCCTCTGCGCCTGCAATTGCTCGGTGAGCTCGCGCTCGCGATCCCGGAGCTCGTGCGCGCCGAGGACGCAGCGATTCGAGCGCTCGAAGCGCAAATCGATCAGCCGGTCCGGCTGGCCGCGCGGAGTGGCATCGTTTGGAACGCGACGCTGAAAGGGGTGGATCGCGCGCATCGCGAGCTGCGTCTGGCGCAGAACGACGCGATCCTGAAGTTCGAGGACCTGACGCGTTCCGAACTCGTCGCGCGCGGCGGGGCCGCTCCGGCGGCGGCTGCGGTCGCACTGCTGTACGGCGGCGAACTCGATGCGGCGAAGAAGGTCTTGGACGGTCTGCCGCAGGACCAGAATCCGGCCGTACGTGCGGAGTGGAAGCGGCGCGTCGACGAGAAGAGCGAGGCGAGCGCGGCCGCGCGCGCCGAGGCCGATCAACGCCTGTCGGAGTTCGATCAAGCGCTCGCGTCCGCCGATCCGCTCGAGGTCACGCGCACCGCAAAGGCGCTGCTCGACGACGCGCGGTTGGCGCGGATCGACGCCGTCCGCGCGCGTGGCAAGGAACTGCGCGCGGCGCTGGCGAAGGCCGATCGCGCGAGCAAAGAGGCCGCATTCCGTGATTCGATCGAACAAGCCGTCGCCGGTGCGGTGACGTTCCGCGGCGACGGCACGATCGAGCTGCGCTACGCGTTTGAGGACGCCGGTGAATTGGTCGACTTCGCGCGGCCTGGCCCCGAGTGGACGGTCCGCGACGGCGTGCTGACGTCGGTCGGTGGCCGCGACGTGGGCTCGGATCTGTTCCGCAATCGCCCCGGGCTGAGGCGTGAGTTGCCGTTCGATCCGGCGCGGCCGTTGACCATCCAATTCGATCTCGAAGTTCCGCTCGACGGTCCCGAGCCGGGCTTGGTCGGGATCCGCGTGTTCTCGACTTGTTTCGCGATCCGGTCGTTCGGTCCAGGTCGCTACCAGGGCCAGGCGAACGCATGGGAAGGCAGTCTCGACGACTTCGAGGACTACCTGTTCGAGCCACGCCTCGGCGAGACCAAGCCCCGCAAACGCGGAGCGCATCCGGTGCGACCGTTCGCGCTGGAGCGCGGGTCGCGCTACGCGGTCCGCGTCGAATGGCGTCCCGATCAGGACGGCCAAGTCCAGTTGCGCATCGACGGCGACGTCGTGTTCGAGACGCGGATCGGGACTCGTCCGCGGCAAGGCTTCTGCGAGATCCGTGCCGCGGTTCCGTTCACGGTCGACGACGTCGTGTTCGTCGGAACTTGGGCGGGACGTCGATGAACCGGCCCGGCAGGGCGCCGAGACGCCGACGGTTCGCGAGCTTGGTCGCGCTGGTGGTCGCGCTGTCCGCGGGGCTCGCGCGCGGTCAGGACGATGGCGCGGCGGCGCTCGAGGCGCTCGCGGCGCGGGATCGCGCGACACGAGAGCGCGCGCTCGGCGATGTGCGAGCGCGGTTGTTTCAGCCCGATGCGTTCGAAGCGATGCTCACGCGCGTCGATCGCGTCGGGCCCGAGGCCCGCTTGCGCTTACAGGACGCGGTGGTCGCGACGCCGGAGTGCGTTCCGATCGTGCTCGAACTGGCGCGCACCGCGCCACCCGCGGAGCGCGAACTCGCGCGCTCCCTGTTGCGCGCCGCGCTGATCGCCGAATGGGCACGGCGCGAGCCGCCGCCGTCGAAGAAGCCGGGCAACGATCCGCCGTTCGAAGAGGGGACGCAGGTCGGGCTCGAATGGCCCCTGGGCGCGTCGGTGTCGTGGACGGTCGCGCTGACGTGGTTGGAGCAGACCGCGCCCGGGAGGCGCGGGGTCGCGTTCCACCCACGCGTCCTCGACGCCACGGAGCGGCGCCTGGAATCGCACCAGTTCGCGCGCAGCACCGCCTCCGGCTTGCTCGCGCGCTGGATGGATGGTTCGGATCTGGTGACGGTCGATGCCGGTCTCGTGCTGTTGCTCGAGCGACGCTTGAACGACCCGAACGCGGCGCCCGCCGCCACCGAGGAACAGGACGACGACGAGCGGGATCCGACGCGAGGGGTTCAGCTCTGCCTCGAGGCGTTGCTCGCGGGTGATGTCGAGGCCGAGCGGGTCGCGGCGGTCGCGATCGCACTGCGCATTCGCGGCGCCGAAAACGTCGCCGCCCGCGCGTTCATCGCGCGGCCGCAGTCGGCGCTGTTGCGCGCGATGGGAGCTGGAGCGGAGCCCGCGGCGTCATCCGTGGCGTTGGTGGAGGCGGTACTCAGCCGGGGGAGTGAAGACGAGCGCGTGCGGCTCGCGACGCGTTTCGCGCGTGATCCGGATTGGACGCGGGCGCTCGTCGCCGAGGGTGTCGGCGCGGCCTTGGAGCCCCTCGCCGCCGCGCGCTTTCGCCACGCCTGCGCGTTCGCGGCCGCGGCGGCGCGCACCGCGCAGAGCAGCGCAATTTGGGCCGACGCGGCGCGAACCGCGGTCGACGCGGAGTCGCGGATCGATGCGTTGCGCGTGCTGGTCGAACTCGATCCGCGCGCGCCGGAACTTCCCGCGCTGGCGGCGACGGTGTTCGCGCGCGGGATGCCATCGGCTTCGGTGCGCACCGCCGTGGAAGCCAGCTGGATCCTGCAGTGCGCGAACGAGAAGGCGCTCGACACCGCGCTGCTGGCGTCGTGGAGCGCGAACCAACGCGCGGTCTCCGCGCTGCGCTGGCCGTTCGACCGTTCCGTTCCGCTCTGGGATGCGCGCGACGAGGCGATCGCGTGGGCCGCCGCGGCGCGCCGGGACGTGGCGACGGCAAGTTCGTTCCGGAGCGGTCCGCGGTGGACCGCGATCCTCGCGAATCCCGCTCTCCATCCGTTGACCGCCGAGGGGTTCTGCGCCGCGGTGCCTGGTCTCGGTCGCGCGAGTCGATTCCACGTCGACCAGATCCCGTCACCGATGCGGGCGCTGTGGATCGAGACGTTGCGGTTGGCGACCTTGGACGAAGTCGCCGACGAGGACCAGACGTTCGCCTCGCGCCTCGCGCTCGAACTCGCGCCGCTGCGCGGCAGCGATCCGGTGGCGCGACGCGTCGCTGCGGAGCTGCGTTCCGTGATCTACGAGTCGCCGCGGGGCGGTCGCCGCGTGACGTGGAACGACGCCACGGTGTTCAGCCCGCGCTGATCGACTCCGTTCGAGAGTCGCCGCGGGCAGCGACGAACCTCGAACGCGGCCGATCCCACACCAGGTGTCCGAGGCGACGCCCTGTGAGTTCGGCTGTGAATCGACTCCTCGAAGCGGGGGATGGACTCACAGCATCCGACGCGCCGGACCGGACATGCGAAGGCCGTGAAGCGATCCCTCGCAGAACGGGAGCACTCCACGGCCAAGCATGTCCACGAAGCTCTTCGATCTCTACTTGCCCTGCGGTTGCGCCGGCACGCGCAGCGTCACCTGCGAGATCTTGCCGTCCTCGACGCGGATGCGCTGCTCGGTCTTCTGGCTCAGCACCATCTGCAGGAACGGATTGACGTCCTGACCGTCGATTCGCCCCGGCATCAGTTGGACCACGTATTCACCCGGCTTCAGGTTCATGATCTCGAAGGTCCCGTTGTATTCCGCCTTCACTTGGCGGAACTCGCTGTCGCTCTTCGGTTCGATCGTCTGGCCCGGCGCGGCCGGCGGCACGTACGAGGACACGCTGATCGTGCCGTCCATGTACGGACTGCCGTTCTGGTCGATGCACTGGCCGCGGATCGTGCCGCCGGACGACAGCGCGATCTGGCCGAGATCGTTGTTCTGGTCGAGGGCGACCTGCACTCCGTTCAGCGCGGTGGCCGAGTACTTCTCCTTCGCGATCGCGACCTGATACGTGCCGGGCACGATCAGCTTGATCGAGAACGCGCCCTTCGAGTCGGTCACCGTCGACTTGCGCTGCGGGCGTCCGGCCGGCTGCATCGACTCGAACAAGTCGCTCAGCGGGTTGCGTTGATAGTTGTTCTCGTTCAGCCGCACCGTGGCGTTCTCGATCGGATTGCCCGCTCCGTCGGTCACGATGCCGGAGATCGAACCACCCTTGTTCATCGTGATGTCGACGCCGGTGATGCGATCGCCCTTGGCGAGGATCAGGTCGCGCGACGAGCAGCTCGCGTAGTCCGGAGCTTGGGCTTCGATGACCCACGAGCCCGGATCGATGCCGATGAACTCGTACTCACCGGTGCCCGAACGCACGTCGACCGACTGCGTGGTCGGGACTGCCGTCGTGGGGTTCACCTTGCGCTTCAGCACCAAGCGGAACGCGGGCACGACTCGACCGGTCGATGCGTCGGTCACGCGCCCGAGCACGGCGGCCTGCGGTTCCAGCGCGACGCGGACGTCGTTGGCGCCGGCGTCGACCTGGCCGTGGTTCTTCAGGCTGAAGCCCTCGGCTTTGCCGGTGATCATGTATTGGCCCTTGGCCAAACCCGTCAGCGTGAACCGTCCGTCGTTCGCGCTGGTCGCTTCGCCCTTCGATGTGCCGGACTCCGGCAATTGACCGATCTGGTACGCGGAGATCGTCGCACCCTTGATCGCGCCGCCCTGCTCGTCGACGACGAAGCCGGCGATCGACAGGGCTTCGCCGAGAGCGAAGTTGATCACTTGGTCGCCGGTCTGGAACACCTGGGTCTGGCTCTTCGACGTCGTCGGGAAGCCGGGCGCGGAGGCCACGACTTCGAACGACTTGAGCGCGACGTTGCAGAAGGCGAACTTGCCGGCGGCGTCGACGATCATCGTGCGCATCGGCGTGCGCGGTCCGGGTTGCGCGAGCAGAGCCAAGGCCATCGAGTCGAACAGGTCGACGCGCGCACCGGCGATCGGCGTGCCGTAGAGGTCGGTGACTTCGCCGGAGATGCAAGAGCCCGCACTCATTTCGAGGTCGCGGACCGAGAAGTCGGCGTCGCGCACCACGATGCCCGCAGCTTCCGCGGGCGCGAGACCTTCAGCGGTGGCGACCAGGCAATAGCCGGTGTTCGGCGGCAGCTCGTCGAAGGTGAACGTGCCGTCGGCGGCCGTGATTTCCTTGCGGCCGGTCGCGCGGCGCGTGCCCTGGAAATTGAACGCCGCGTTCTCCGGACCGGTGTAGAGCTCGACGACCGCCCCGGCGACCGGCACGCTCGGATTGTCCTGACGCACGACGGCGCCCGACAGACCGCCGGTGCCCTTCCCGAACGACGCGGTGTCCGTCGTCAAGGCGTCGGTCCGCGTGGTGGCTTCCGTCGCGGTGCGCGTGGGTTCCGTCGCCGGGTGTTCGGCCGGATCCTCGGTCGGACCCTGCGTCTCGGTGGGGGCCGCGGTGTTCTGCGCACCTTGGTTCGGGTGCGTCGCGCCGTCGTCGTCGAAGAACAGGCTGATGCCGAACACGGCCGCGACGACGACCAAACCGAGGACGACCAACAGGGGACCCATCGAACGATTCATGCGACTTGGACTCCGGTGCTTGGAACGGCGCGCGCGACGCGCCGGGTAGGCCACGTCGCCGAGAGGACGTTTCACCCGTCGTGAATGCCGGGCTTCCTGTCGAAGGCCGACTACGCCGCGGCCGTCGCCGGCGCTGAAAGCCGCGGCGGTTTCCCGCATTTTCGCCTCCGGGACCGGAACCGACTTCGCGGCGAAAGGCGCGGTCGAGCGCGGACCTCGACGGAGTGTCTGCCCTCGACCGTCCATCGAGCGGCAAATGTGGTCGTCGGCGAGGCTTGCGGCGCGATGAGTCGGTCGTCTAACAGGCCGTTCCAGAACGGTCTGCCGCCGGTCGGCGCACCGCGAACGTGCTGGGCGTCGTGCGGTGAGATCGGTCGTCGTGCGATCGGGGTTCTTCGCCGGTTTTCGCTTCAATGCGCATTGTCGGCGCGCCTCGCCCTGCTCGTTCGCGCGCGCCAGTCCGCTCGGCGGACTTCTTGGTACGGGTTGGTAAGCAGTTGGATCGCGCGCCGGTCGCGGATGAGGCAACGGGCGCGCGGGAGGTCGAGATGAACTCAACGGGGTCCGAACCCATGCTCGCAGTGTTGATGCCGATGTTCACGTCGTGGTGGCTGGTCTTGGTCCTGCCGGCGATGTTGCTCGGACTGTGGGCGACTTGGCGCGTCAAGGCGACGTTCCAGCGCTACGCCCAGGTCGGTTCGCGGCGGGGGCTCAGTGGTGCCGACGTCGCGCGCTTGCTGCTGCGCGGCGGTGGATTGCACGACGTGAAGGTCGAGCGCGTGTCGGGCTTCTTGTCCGATCATTACGACCCGACGTCGAAGACTCTGCGGTTGTCGGACGCGACGCACGACTCGCACTCGGTCGCGGCGATCGGTGTGGCCGCCCATGAAGCCGGCCATGCGTTCCAACACGCCGAACGCTATTCCGCGCTCGGCTTCCGCAGCGCGATCGTGCCGCTGGTCAGCATCGGGAGTCATCTGCTGATGCCATTGGTGCTGCTCGCGATGTTCAGCGGCGGCTTCCGGCCGGGCGGCAACGTGTTCTCGTGGGGCGCGGTCCTGGTGCTCGGGGCCGTCAGCTTCTTCTCGCTGGTCACGCTGCCCGTCGAGTTCGATGCGTCGAAGCGAGCGCTCGCGGTCCTCGGCCGCACCGGCATTCTCGCCGACGACGAACTCGTCGGTGCGCGCCAGGTGTTGCGCGCCGCCGCCTGGACGTACGTCGCATCGGCGATCATGGCCATCGCGCAACTGCTCTATTACCTGCTGCCGCTGCTCGGCGGCCGCCGCGAGGAATGAGCGAGCGTCGGCGCGAGCGAGCTCTCCCGAACGTCGGCGAGTCGCGATCGATCGACCGCCCGTGCTGATCCCAGCGCACGTCCAGATCGCCCGGATCAGCGGATCACCGTGGCGCGGGCGCATGCTCGCGCGTGCGCCCGCGCGCTCCGACTGATAAGGTCCGCACCGGTCCTGGAATCGCGGAGCGAAACGTGACGAGCCACGTCGACGGTACGGTGCGAGCGTTCGTGGATGCGTGTGCGGCGAAGACTCCGACTCCGGGCGGTGGGGCGGCTTCGGCGTTGTTCGCCGCGCTGGGCGCCGCGCTCGGAGCGATGGCGACGCGGTTCACCGCCGGAAAGAAGGGCTTCGAGGCGCACGCCGCGGCGATGGAAAGCGCGGCCGTGTTCTTCGACGACCTGCGCGGGAAATTGCTGCCGATCGTCGACGAGGATTGCCGCGCCTATGACGTCGTGACCGCGGCGTACGGCTTGCCGAAGGACACCGACGACGCAAAGGCCGCGCGGACCGCCGCGATCCAGAGCGGACTCGTGCTGGCGATGGACGTTCCGCTGCGGGGCGCACGTCTGTGCCGCGACGGGGTCGCGCGCATCGCGGAACTCGCTCCGCACTTGAACAAGAACCTCATCAGCGACGCGGGCGTGTGTGCTCTCGGACTCGCGGCGGCGTTCGAGGGCTTCGCGATGAACGTGCGCATCAATGCGGCCGGCGTGAAGGACGAAGTCACCCGCGGGGCGGCGCTGACCGAACTCGCCGGGTTGAGACAGTCGATCGAGGCGGCGCGTGCCTGTGCGCTCGCGGCCGTCGAAGCCACGTTCTGACCGGATCAAACGCTCATGGCGCCACCTCGCATCCCGCACGCCCTGATCATCCTGGACGGGTTCGGCGAAGCTCCAGCCGGTCCGTACAACGCCGTGACGATGGCGAAGCCGCCGTATTTCGAATGGCTGCGTCGCACGTACCCGCTCGGAACCCTGATGACGTCGGGCGAGTGCGTCGGGTTGCCCGACGGACTGATGGGGAACTCCGAAGTCGGCCACATGAATCTCGGCGCGGGCCGGATCGTGTGGCAGGACATCACCCGGATCGATCGCGCGTTGCGCGAGGGAGCGCTGCGGACCAACCCCGCCTTCGTCGGTGCTGCTCTGCATGCGCTGGAGAAGGGCTCGAATCTGCACTTGATGGGGCTGTTGTCCGACGGCGGCGTGCACGCGTCGCTCGAACACGTGAAAGCGCTGCTGGCGACGTTCTCCGCGTTGGGTGTACCGAGCGAGAGAGTCTTCGTCCATGCCTTCCTCGACGGTCGCGACACACCGCCGCAATCGGCGCAGCGCTACATCACCGTGATCGAGGAGCAGCTGACGACCCACCGCCTGGGACGGTTCGCGACGCTGTCGGGGCGCTACTTCGCGATGGACCGCGACAATCGCTGGGAACGCGTGCAGCGGGCGTACGACGCTCTCGTGAAAGGTGTGGGTGAGCGCGCCGACAGCGCCGCAGCGGGCGTGGCGGCCGCCTACGCGCGCAACGAGACCGACGAGTTCGTCGCGCCCACGATCGTCGGATCTCCCGCGCAGGGCCGCATCGACGATCACGACGCCGTGGTGTTCTTCAATTTCCGCGCCGATCGCGCGCGCGAACTCAGTCTCGCGTTCATGGACCCGAAGTTCGCGGGGTTCGAGACGCCGGCCAAACGGCCGCGGCTGCACTACGTGACGATGACGCGCTACCGCGCCGACTTCCCCGCGCTCGGCATTCGCGACGCGTTCCCTCCGCAGTCGCTCGACCGGATCCTCGCCGACGTCATGGTCGAGCAGGGCAAGAACCAACTGCGGATCGCGGAGACCGAGAAGTACGCGCACGTGACGTACTTCTTCTCCGGCGGGGTCGAAACCGTGCGTCCGGGTGAAGAGCGCGTGCTGATTCCGTCACCGAAGGTCGCGACCTACGACCTCCAGCCCGAGATGAGCGCGCCCGAAGTCACCGAGCGTTTGGTGAACGAGATCGGTCGCAAACACTTCGACCTGATCGTGCTGAACCTCGCGAATCCGGACATGGTCGGACACACCGGGAAGTTGGACGCGGCGATCGCCGCGGTCACTGCGGTGGACAAGGCCTTGTCGAAGATCGTGCCGGCGATCCTCGCGCAGGGCGGGGACGTGTTGCTGACCGCGGATCACGGCAACTGCGAAGTCATGTGGGACGAGGTCGAGCACTGTCCGCACACCGCGCACACGACGAACCCCGTGCCGTTGCTGCTGATCGGGGAGCGTCTGAAGGGCATGCGCCTACGGGAGGGCGGCGTGCTCGCCGACGTCTCGCCGACGCTGCTCGACTTGATGGATTTGCCGCAACCCGACTCGATGACGGCGTCGACGCTGCTCCGGCACTGATCGGGCGCGCGGCCGTCGCCGTCCATCGTGCGGCTGCCGACGGCGTTCAGGTTCCGCGCGATCGGACCGCGACTCCGTTCGCGTTCGGATCTTTCGACGATCGACGTGGTGCCGGAAAGACCGCGACCCCGCGAGGCCTTCGGCCTCGCGGGGTCGCGTGCTGTTTGGTGGATGGCAACGGAGTTGAACCGATGACCTCTACGTTGCGAACGTAGCGCTCTCCCAACTGAGCTAGCCACCCGAATGAGCCGCGCATGTTAGCGACGGTCCCCCAGGGTTTCCAAGACACCAGTTCAGGCCTTTTTTCAGGCGGCGGTCGGGGGTTCTGCGTCGGCTCGTCCGCGGAGTCGGTGGACGATGTGATCGATCGCCGGGATCACGACGAGCGTCAGCAACGTCGACAACGTGAGGCCGCCGATCACGGTCGCGGCGAGCGGCGCCTGCAGCTCGGAGCCGCGCCAGAATGCCTCGGGCAGCACGCGGATCCCCGGGATCCACTCCATGCATCCGGTGATCGGCAACAACCCGAGGACGGTCGTCGCGGTGGTCATGAAGATCGGCCGTAGACGGGCCTGTCCGGCCGCGACCAACGCATCGGCCGACGACATGCCGCGCGCGCGCAATTGGTTCGCGTAATCGAGCAGCACGATCGCGTTGTTGACGACGATGCCGGCGAGGACGACTCCGCCGATCAACACGACGACGGACAGCGGAGTGTCCGTCCACTCGAGTGCGAGCACGGCACCGACGACGGCCAGCGGGATCGTGAACAGGATCACGAGCGGCTGCACGATCGACTCGAACTGCGACGCCATCACGATGTAGACCAGGAACACGGCGAGCAGCAACACCATGCGCATGTCGGCGAGCGATTGACTCATCTCCGCGCCTTGGCCGCCGATGCCGGCGACGACGCTGGGGAACTCGGATTCGGCGCGGGCGAGCACCGCGCGAATCGAATCGATCGCGCCGCCGAGATCGAATCCCGCGGTGTTCGCGGTCAACACCGCCGCGCGTTGGCCGTTGATGCGGCGGATCTCCGCGGGGCCTTCGATCTTGTTGACGTTCGCGATCGACGCCAGCGGGATCGGTGAGCCGCCGCCGAGATCGAGTGACAGGGACGGCAGCAAGGTGCGGTCACGGATCGACGCGGATCCCGAGCCCGTCGAGGCTCCGCCGCCTTCCTGTCCGCGATCCAACGTGTCGG
This sequence comes from Planctomycetota bacterium, assembly GCA_052034255.1. Lineage (GTDB taxonomy): Bacteria > Planctomycetota > B15-G4 > B15-G4 > JADJEK01 > JADJEK01. The sequence continues at coordinate 72,015 of JBPOIU010000067.1, forward strand.
ACAAGTTCATCGCGCGGCCGCGATTCACGATCATCTTCTCGAGCGCGGCCAGCGACTCGACGTCCGACTTCACGCGCACGTCGATCCGGCGTTCGCCTTCCGCGAAGCGCGTCGACACGACGCCTTGGACCTGAGCCCGAATGCGGTTCGAGATGGCCTCGAGGTCGAGGCCGAAACGCCGCAGCTTCTCGCGATCGAACGACAGGCGGATCTCGGGGCTTCCCGACTGGACCGTACTGCGAACGTCGGACAAGCCAGGCAGGGCGCGCAAGTCGTCGCCGATGCGTTCGGCGACGGCGCGCAGGATGGGCAACTCGTTCGCGCGCGCCTCGATGACGATCGGGGCCTTCACCGAGAACAACGTCGGACGGCTGAAGCGGAAGCTGTCGAGGTCGGCGCTGACCGCAAGTCGCGCACGCATGGTCTCGATGATGCGTGCTTCCGCCGCCGCGATGTCGTCGGTGGGAGACAGCTTCACGAACAGGCGCGCCGAGTGGGGCCCTTCGTCGGGTTCCGCGACTTCGTCGCGCGGGACGCCGACCGCGGCAGCGACGGTTTCCACGCCGTCGATGGTGCGGAACTCGCGCTCGAACGGGAGTACGGCCTCGGCGGTGGAATTCAGCGGCGTGCCCACGGGCAGGAACGCGTGCACGACGAGCTCGCCTTGGTGCACGGTGGGCAGCATCTCGCGACCCAATGCGCCGAAGCCGCGCCAACCCACGTAGGCGGCCCCGGCCGTCGCGAGGAGCAGCAGCAATGTCCAAGCGCCGTTCCCGAGCACGACGCGCAACGCGCGTGGATAGAGCTTGGAGAAGCCGTTGAAGCTCAGATCGAACAAACGCTGGAACGGCCAGGTCACGACGCGCCCGACGACCAGCACGGCGCCGAACGCGACTTTGACGACGTAGAGCACGAGGAACACGCACGCGAGCGCGAGTCGGCTGATCCACTCGAGCGTGAGCTGCACCAAGAACAGCGGAACGAGCGCGAGCAACAGCGCGAACTTGGCCATTCCAGTGCGGCGACGCGCCGAGCTCTGCAAGCTACGCAACGCGATCGTCGTGTTCAGGAACACCATCGGTCGGACGAGTTGTCCGATCGCGGCGAGCGGCTGCGTCAGCGCGAGTCGGAGCGGGAGCTTCGGCGCATCCATCGACTTCAGGCCGCGCGCGGCGAGCATCGGGATGAAGTAGACGGACACCGCCAGGGACGACAGGAGCGAGCAGACGACGGTCAGTGCTTGATCGCCGAAGATCTGGCCCGCGACGCCGGAGACGAACACGATCGGGAAGAACACGGCGACGGTCGTCAGCGTGGACGCGAGCACCGCGAGTCCGACTTCCGTCGTGCCGCGGATGGCTGCCGACGTCGGTTCGTCGCCCTCTTCGCGACAGCGGTAGATGGACTCGAGCACGACGATCGAGTTGTCGACCAGCATGCCGATCCCGAGCGCGAGTCCGCCGAGCGACATGATGTTCAGCGTGGTGTCGAGCAGGAACATCGGCGCGAACGTCGTGATCACCGACAGCGGGATCGAGACCGCGATGATCGTCGTCGCCGCCAGATTGCGCAGGAACAGCAACAGAACGAGGATCGACAGCACACCGCCCGACACGGCGGCGCCCTTCACGTCGGCGATCGCGCTTTCGATGAACGTCGATTGGTCGGAGAGCACGCGCGTCGAGAAACCGCGGGGCAGCGTGCGGACGAGCGCGTCCTGGGCTTCCTTCTTGCGCACGACTTCGGCGCGCAGCGCGGCGATCTCCGGGCTCTCGAGCGCGAAGCCGCCCATGCCGCCGCCCATCCCGGCATTCATGCCGCCGCCGCGACCTCCGCGTCCGCCTCCCGCGCCTCCGCGCGTTCCGCCGCCAGCGCCCGAGGTTGCCGCGGCGTCGGTCGCTTGATTGGCTTCTTCGAGCTTCAGCGCTTCGCGCAGTCGAAGCTCAGGATCCATGATCGCGCCGGAATCGAGCGCCGCCAGATACGCGCGTTGCTCGTCGGTCCCGAACAGCTTGTCGCGCACCGCCGCGGCGAGCGCGACGATGTTGGCGTCCGCTTCGCGGTAGATCAGGAGCTCGACGGACTCGTTGCCATCGACGCGCGTGATGACGTCACGATCGCGGTGGTAACGCTCGACGGTGCCGATGTCGCGCAGTCGGATCGGCGCCCCGGAGCGATCGACGATCGCGAGATCGAGGACTTCGTCCAACGTGCGGAACTGATTCAGCGTTCGCACCACGTACTCGGTGTCGCCTTCGATCAACGTGCCGCTGGCCAGGTTCACGTTCTCGATCTTCAGCCGGCGGTCGACTTCGGAGATGTCGAGGCCGAGGTGCGTCATGCGTTCGGCGTCGAGGCGGACGCGGATCTCTTCTTCGAGCCCGCCCCGGACTTTCACGGCCGCGACGCCGGGCACCGTGGCGATCTTGCGCGCGACGAGTTCGTCGGCGGCGAGGCGGATCTTGCGCAGGTCGGCGTCGCCGGAGACGGCGACGCGCAACACCGGATCGAGCGACGGGTCGTAGCGCAGGATCAGCGGCTGCTCGATGTCGTCCGGCAGATTCACGCGATCGAGCCGTTCGCGCACTTCCTGCGTCGCGAACGACAGATTCGTACCCCAGCGGAACTCGAGCACGACGTCGGAGACCCCGGCGCGCGACACCGACGAGTAGTTCTCGAGACCGGGGAGCACGGCCAACGCCTCTTCGACGCGGCGGGAGACGCGCTCTTCGATGTCTTCCGGACCCGCACCTTCGTACTCGGTGCGGACGGTGATCGTCGGGTACGAGATCTCGGGCAGCAGAGCGAGCGGGATCTTGTTGAAGGAGATCCAGCCGAACGTCGCGATCGCGATGACCGCCATGGTCGTCGCGACCGGGCGCCGAACGGTGACCGCGAAACCGCTCGCGGCGGGCTGCAGCGGTAACGTCACGAGCCTTCGCCCACGACCACGACCGCATCGCCGTCTTGGAGCTTGTCCTGACCGACGATGATCGCGTCGAACGCGGTGGTCGGTGCGGCGCCGTCGATCGTCAACAGTTCGTACTCGTTCGGAGTGCTCGCTCCGGTCGTGATTTCATGGCGCCGCGCGAGCTTGCCGTCCACGACGGCGAAGAAGTACTGGCGACCATCTTCGTTCACGACCGCACGCTTCGGCAGCAGCACGGCGTCGGAACGGCTGCCGATCACGATGCGTGCCTTCGCGTACATACCCGGCAGGACGTACGCCTCGGAACCAGGCTCGAGCCGCGCACGGACGCGCGCTTGGCCCGAGCTCGGGTCGACGGTCGGGTTGATCGCTTCGATCGTGCCGCTGACCACGCGGCCCGGCAGGGCATCGATCGTGAATTCCACGCGGAGTCCGGGTTCGCGCAGCAGCGCGAGCTTGCGTTGATCGATCGCGAGGTTCGCGATCAACAGCGTCGGATCGACGAGCGTGAACAGGTGGGTACTCGAGTTCACGAGTAGGCCCGCATTCACGTCCCGGCGCTGGATGATCCCGGCGATCGGTGCACGCACGATCGTGAGATCGAGTTCGGTCTGGGCTTCTTCGAGGTCGAGTTCGGCCGCCTTCACGGCGAGCCGTGCGCTTTCGAGGTCGTCCCGCGCGCGATCCACCGCGAAGCGGACGCCGTCGTATTCGGCCTTCTGCTGCAGGTACGCGGATTCGATGTCGGCGAGCTCTTTCTTCGACAACACGTCGATGCCGCCGACCATCGAGTCCTTCGCGCGCTGGTAATCGAGCTCGGCCTTCTCGAACACGGCTTTCTGCGCGGCCTGGCGGGCTTGCGATTCCGACAGCGCCGTCGTCTGCACGGTGATCTTCTGCTGCGCCTGCAGCAGGTCGCTCTCGGCGCGCTTCTTCGCCAGCCGGAAGTCGACGTCGTCGAGCGTCAGCAGTGGCATTCCGGAGTCGACGCGGTCACCCTCCTTCACCAAGACTTCCTTGATGTAGGCGGGGCCGACCTTCGGGAAGACGTCGACCACGATCTCGGCCTCGATGTCCGTCGGTGCTTCGATCGTGGTGCGGATCTCGCCCGTCCGCAGAGTTTGCGCGCGCACCAACGTTCCTTGCGCGGTCGTCGGGGCCCCCGGGGCTTTCGAGGTGTAGGGCATGCCCGAGCCGCCGCCGGAATCGGTCTCGGTCGGGCCGCAATGCGGCAGCGACAGAGCGGCGATCGTGAGAGCGAGACCACGCAGCGACACGCGCAAAGCGACCATCCAGGCACTCCCAGCGCGCGACCACGTCCGCGCGGTGTTCGACTCGAGACCTCGCGGCCGATCGCGGATCGGACCGAGCGGAATGCTAGCAGGGGACACCCGAACTCCGCCGTCATTCACCGGTCACGCACGGTCGCGAACCGCTGCCGCGAACCTCGTTCCTCGACGCCGGGCTCGCACGCGGCGTCCGAGGCGCGCAGCGTTCACCGGAAACCTCTTGCGCGCGGTGCGCGCAAGAACTCAAGTTCCCGCGCGACCGCGCCATGATCGACGTCGACCAAGCCCTCCACATCGTCATTTCCACTGTGCGGCCCCCGCCTCCTCGGGAGGCGGTTCGGACACCGTTGCAAGAGGTAGTGGGGCGGGTGCTCGCCGAGGACGTGTTGGCCGACGCCGACTTGCCGTCGTTCTCGCGCTCGACGATGGACGGCTTCGCGGTGCGCGCGAGCGATACGCAGCGCGTCGGAGCGCGTTTGCGGATCATCGGCGAATCCGCGGCCGGACGGCCGTTCGACGGAGTCGTCGCGGAGGGCACCGCTGCCCGGATCTTCACCGGCGCCGTCGTTCCGGCGGGCGCCGATGCCGTGATCCAGGTCGAACGCACGAAATCGGACGCCGATCACGTGCTGTGCGAGGCCGCGCTTCGGCTCGGTCAGAACATCTCCCGACAAGGTGAGGACGCACGTGCCGGCGATGTGCTCATCGCACGCGGGACCCGGTTGACGACCGGCCACGTCGGTTTGTTGGCGACGGTCGGAGCGATCGAGCCGTCGTGCCTCCCCGCGCCGCGCGTCGCGATTCTCGCGACCGGCACCGAGTTGGTCGACGCGCGGACCAAGCCTCGGGCCGGACAGATCCGAGAATCGAACGGCGTCGCGCTGTCGGCGCTCGTGACGCGGACGGGCGCGCGCGTGGTGATGCTGGAGCGCGTGCCGGACGATCGGGCGACGATCCGTGCGGCGACCGAGAAAGCGCTCGCCGCGGCCGACGTGGTGCTGCTGTCGGGAGGCTCGTCGGTCGGCGACTACGACTTCACTCCCGAAGTGCTGGCCGGACTCGGGGTCGTCACGCACTTCGATCGGATCGCGTTGAAGCCGGGCAAGCCGACGATCTTCGGTTCGCGCGACGATGCCGATGGCGACCGGCGCATCGTGTTCGGTGTGCCGGGCAATCCGATCTCGGCGTTCACCGTGTTCCACCTGTTCGTGAAGCCGGCGCTGGCCGCGCGCTTCGGTGCCCGACCTCCAACGCGACTGCGCTTGCCGGCCGTTCTCGATGCCGCCGTGAAGCGCGTCGCGGAGCGCGAGCAAGTGCTGCCCGCGGTGCTCACGTTGCGTGAGGACGGACTGCATGCGCGGCATTCCGGCTGGCACGGCTCGGGGGACGTGACTTGCGTCGCGCGCGCCAACGGATTCGTGTTCGTCGCGGCCGGCGCCGGGGAAGCGGCTGCCGGTGAGCGCGTCAGCGCACTGCCACTCGACGCGGGCGGTCCCGAGGTCTTCGAATTCCTGTTCCACGACGCATGAAGCCATACCTCTTGGCGCTCGTGGCCGCGCTCGCCGTGGTGCTCGCGCACGAACCGTTCCACGTGTGGCCACTCGCGTACGTCGGTCTCGCCGTGCTCGCGCATCTCACGTGGGACGACGCGCTGTCGTCGCGCCGCCGCGGCCTTGCGTTGATGCTCGCGGGAGCGGTCTATTTCGGCGTCGGCTGCCACTGGTTGCTCGAGACCGCGTGGTTCAACTGGATCGGGATGACGGTCCCCGAAGCGCTGACGTTTCCCGCGGCCGCATTGATCGCGAGGCGCATGCGCGCGTTCGTGCCGCGGTTGCCGCGGGCGTTCGTGTTCGCAATCGCGTTCGGCGCGGTCGAATACGTGCGCGCGCGTTTCCCGTTCAACGGCTACCCGTGGTTCCTGATCGGTGCGACGCAGCCGGCGAGCATGGCGCAGGTCGTGGCGCTGATCGGGACGTCGGGACTCGGCTTGGTGCTGGCGTTCGCCGGCGGAAGTCTGCGGGAGTTCGTCGCGCGCCGCCGAGAACCGGCCGCGTTGGCGTTGCACGCTGCGGCGTTCCTCGTTTGTGTCGGCGGGCTGTTCTCCTACTCGACGTTTTGCGTCGACGTCGACGAGACGGCGCAGGCCCTCGGCGCGCGAACGCGCGTCGCGCTCGTGCAGGGCAACATCTCCCAACAGTTGAAGCATGCGCCGAAGACCGAGCGCGAGATCCTCACGGTCCAGCTGCGCGGGACGCGTGCGGCGTTGGCGAAGGCCGGCGAGCGCGGATTCGATCTGTTGTGTTGGGCCGAGACGATGTTCCCGTACCCGATGGCGCACGACGATGCGCCGGGGACGTGGTTCACGAGCGGCTTCGGCACGGACGACGCACGGGCGATCGAGCGCGAGTTCGTCGCTGGCGACCTGATGCGCGGCACGTTGAAGGACGCGCATGCGTCGCTGCTGCTCGGCGCGATCACGTGTTCAGGAGCGACGCCGCGGGAGCGGGCGGATCACAACAGTGCGCTGCTGTTCGACGCCGAGGGCGTTCGTCGCGGCCGTTACTCGAAGACGCTGCTCGTGCCCGGCGGCGAGTTCATCCCGTTGCGGTCGATCCTGCCCGCCGTGGTCGATCGTTGGGTCGAGGACGCGGCCGGGTTCTTGCCGCGGCTCGCGCCGGGAGACGGGCCACGCCCATTCGTGTTGCGTCGACGAGACGGCTCGGAGGCGACCTTCGCGACGACGATCTGCTACGAAAACGTCTATCCCGGTTACGCGGCGGCGGTCGGCGCGCTCGACGTCGACTTCGTCGTCAATCTCTCGAACGAAGGCTGGTTCGGCGTCAGTTCCGAGTTCGATCAGATGGAGGCCGCGTCGATCCTGCGCGCGATCGAGATGCGGACCCCGGTGGTGCGTGCGACGAACACCGGGATCTCGGCGATCTACGATGCGTACGGGCGGCGCGTGGCGGTCCTGACCGATGGCAGCGGGAAGGATCGCGGGATCGAAGGGGTGCTGATCGCGGACGTGCCGCCGCGGCCCGCGGGCAAGAGTGCGTTCGTCCGTATGGGTGAGTTGCCCGCATGGCTGGCGACGCTCGCCGCACTCGTCGGATTCATCGGCGGTTGCGTGCGCGCGGGTTACTTTCGGAGACCCCGCTTCTAAAGGCGGCGGGTTCGCGGCTCGTCGGGTTGTTTTTGTTTTGACCACCCCGACTTCGAACCTAAGATCCCGCCCCCAATTAGAGCGTGTCCGTGATCTCTGGTTCCGTCTGTCCGGCTCCATCGGGGGCGCCCAGGTCGCGACGGCTCTACACCGTGACTCGAACTCGCGGTTCTAACCTCCTTCCCACGAGGAACTGTTGATGAGCGGCATCGGCAAACTGTTCGCAGTTCTCAATCTCGTCTTCTCGCTCGTCGTGCTCGGCGTCGTCGGCGCCATCCTGCAAAAGAGCGACGAGTACAAGCTGAAGTACACCAACGAGCAGACCGCTCACAACAAGGCGAAGTCCGACTGGGCTCAGGAGCGCTCCGACAAGGACGCCGAGATCCAGGCGCACAAGGCCGAGATCGCGAAGAAGGAAAACGACATCTCCGACTTGAAGGCTCGCAACGACAGCCTCGAGCGCGAGGGTCAGAACCTGAAGAAGGACAACGACGACCTGCGCGCTTCGGTCTCGAAGCTCGAAGGTTCGTACGGCGGCTTCACCTCGACGCTCGACGAGCTCCGCAAGGAACTGAGCTCGATGTCGAAGCAGAAGGATGACGCCCTCGCCGCCAAGGTCGAGGCCGAGGACGCGCGCCGCGCGGCCGAGGACGACAAGACCCGCCTGGAATCGCAGGTGAAGTCGCTGTCGGCGAAGATCGAGCAGATGGCGGCGCAGATCGCGGACCTCGAGGGCGTGAAGAACGACCTCTCGGCGCAGATCGAAGCCGCGGTCCAGATGGGGTTCGACGTCGCCAAGGTCGCGGCCGCCCCGCAGATCGATGGCGTCGTGAAGCACATCAACCGCGACCTGAACCTGGTCGTGCTGTCGGTCGGCGCCGATGACGGCGTCAAGCGCGGCACCAAGTTCGAGGTGTACGCGAACAACACGTATAAGGGTCAGGTCGTCGTCGACGACGTCTACCCGGACAATTGCGCGGCGCGCATCGTGCGCGGTGCGGATGCGATCGCGGTGATGGACAAGGCCACCACGCGCCTGTGAGCGCGCGGTAGCCGAACGGAGACCACGACATGGCCGCATCGAAGCGCAAGACCGCTCCCGCAGCGATCGAAGACGTCGAAACCGACGAAGAGGCAGGCAACGGACAGGGCTCGCTGGAAACCGGGATCGTCCTGGTCACCGCGATCGCACTCGTGTTCGGAATCGTCCTCGGCCTACTCGAACTCGGCAAGCACTACGGCGTCGGCCCGTTCAAGGGCTGATTCCGATCGTCTCGAATCCCGCGACGCTCCTCTGCACTCGACAGGTGCGGGGAGCGTTGCTGTTTTGTACCGTGACTGAACTGGGGCCCGGCTGGCGCGGCGCGAAGCGCCGCAGGGCGTGCACGCGCAACTGCATCGACGCGAGGATTCGTTCGTGAACGGTCGGATGTTTCGTCCGCTGGAGTGGCTGATCGGTCGATTCTCGACCGACATGGGTATCGACCTCGGCACGGCCAACACGCTGGTCTGTGTACAGGGCGAGGGGATCATCCTCTCGGAACCGTCGGTGGTCGCCGTGAAGAAGGGCACGAACGAGGTTCTCCTCGACGGCAACGCCGTTGGCCTGCAGGCGAAGGAAATGCTCGGGCGCGTGCCGGGCAACATCGTCGCGATCCGTCCGCTGAAGAATGGCGTCATCGCCGACTTCGAAGTGACGGAGAAGATGCTCCGCTACTTCATTCGCAAGGTCCACAACCGCAGCTACCTGGTGCGTCCGCGTGTGATCATCGCGATCCCGTCGGGCATCACCGCGGTCGAGAAGCGCGCGGTGATCAACTCCGCCGAGCGCGCGGGCGCGCGCCAGGTCTATCTCGTGCTCGAGCCGATCGCGGCCGGCATCGGCGCGGGGCTCCCGATCGCCGAACCGACGGCGTCGATGGTCGTCGACATCGGTGGTGGCACGACGGAAGTCGCGGTCATCTCGCTGTTTGGCATCGTCACGTCGGAGTCATTGCGGGTCGCCGGCGATGCGATGGACGAAGCGATCATCAATTACATGCGCAAGAACTACAACCTGCTGATCGGCGAGCTCACCGCGGAGCACGTCAAGATGAGCATCGGTTCGGCGTATCCGCTGCGCGAAGAGAAAGAGATGGAGGTCGCGGGACGCGACCTCGCCGCGGGGTTGCCGCGCAAGGTCATCGTGCGCTCCGAAGAGGCACGCGAAGCGCTGTCCGAGCCGGTGCGCAAGATCATCGAGGCGATCCGCAACTGCCTCGAACAGACGCCGCCCGAATTGTCCGCTGACCTCGTCCACACCGGCATCACGCTGTGTGGCGGTGGCGCGTTGCTGCGCGGACTCGCGCGCGCGATCGAGGAGGAGATCCAACTCCCGGTGCGCGTGTCGGATGAGCCTCTGACGTGCGTCGCACGCGGCACCGGCGCGTTCTTGAACGAACTCGAGCTCTATTCGAAGGTGCTCGAAACGGGTGAGGAACTGTGACGATGCGCACGTCCAACGCGGGTTGGATGCGCGTTTTCGGCCCCTGAGTCATTTTGCCCCGCGTCGGGGGCGGATCGCCGGAGCGGACGCGTGCGTCGTCGCGGCTCGCGTTGGATCGACACATGAGCGCTCGTTTCCCGGCTGGGTTGCTCGTCGCCGGATTTGCGGTGCTGTCCCTGACGCCCGTCGCGCCCGCCCTCGTGCGCGATCTCGACGTGCTCGCACTGCACGCCTACCGCCCGTTCGCGTGGCTCCTGCGCGAAGTGCGCGAGCGACGACTCGCGAACGAGCCGAACCTGCCCGGCGGTGACGAAGTGGTTCGCGCGCTGCTCGCGTCGGCGCGCGATCGGTTGGCCGAGCGCGATGCGGCGCTGTCCGACGGTGCGGCGACGTTGCCCGGCAAGCGGTCGTTCGCGCTGGCTCGTGTCGTGGCGGTCGACTCGCGGACGCGTCAGCTCTTGATCGACACGGGGAATCGCATCCGACCGTCACCGGGCGATGCCGTGTTGGCGGGGAACCAAGCCGTCGGCACGGTCGACGAGGTCGACGGCCCGTTCGCGACCGTGAAGACGCCATGGACGCCGCGCGCGCGTTTCGCCGCCGAGTGCGGTTCGGGCGAGCCCGACGACCCGCGCATCCGATTCGTGACGATCGGCGAGGCGCGCGACGAGTGGATCGCCGCCGTGTCGAGTGCCGAGGGCAGGTTGTCGACCGCCCGCGTGCTCGACGTGAAGAGCGCGGATGTCTCGGATCTCGTGCCGGCGTCCACGGGGTTGCTGCCGCCGGGCTTCTTCTTCGGGACGATGGAAGCCGACCTCAAGACCGCCAAGACCGGACTCACGACCTACTGCGTGCGTCCGATCTTCGATCCCCGCTTGCTCGACGCCGTCGTCGTGGTCCACGAGGGGCCGTTCGAGACGCTCGGCGAGGACGATTTCGAAGTCTCCTCGCTCGATCGGCTCCCGACGGCGCAACTCTCGGCCTGGCGCGAGGGCGAGGCCCTGACCGGGGCGGGAGCCGGCGCCGCGCCACGCGGCGCGCCCGTGGTCGCCGAGGACATCTTGCTCGGGTTCGTGGACGCCGCGCTGCTCGGCGCCGCGAAAGTGCGCGGGATCACCGACCCCGGGCAGGAGCACACGTTCCTCGTGCTGGGCGACTCGTCGAGTCGCACGATCGTCTGCACCTCGGAGCGGCGCATGCCGCACGGCGGTGCATTCCGCTACCTGGGCGGTGGTGAGCCACCGCGCGCCGGAGAGATCGTCGTCACCGCCGGTCGCGGCGTGCACGTCCCGCGGGGCTTGCTGGTGGGGCAAGTCCTTCGAACAGAAGGAGATACGTTCGAGGTTTCACGACCGCCGGAGCGGCCGTGGCGACCGGTCGAGGTGATGCGCCGTTCGGTGGAGCCGCGTCGCGGCTTCACTCCGTGAGGGTCCGGTGCGCTTCGTCCTGTTCGTCGTCTTCACCGCGTTCTTGCTGTTCGTCCAGGGACTCCTCGGGCGCCTGACGACGCTTGCCCCGGACCTCGGACCCATCCTCGCGGTCTACGTCGGGTTGTTTGCCCGCCGCGAAACGTCGGCGTGGGCGATCACCGTCGTCGCGCTGTTGCGCAGTGCGTTGGATGCCGATCCGCTCGGCGTCCAACTCCTCGTCTACCTGCTGCTCGCGGGCATGGTGGATCTCGCGCGGGATGTCGTCTTCCGCGAACGCCTCGCCACCCAGGTCGTGATGTCGTTCGCCGCGGGATCGGTCTACGTCGTCCTGAAGTGGGGGCTGGCCGCCGCGCTTCCGGCGTCGATCGGTTTGGCGACTCCGAGTCTGCTGAAGCTCGCGTTCGCGACGCTGTCCGCGACGCTGTTGGCGCCGCCGGTGTTCGCGCTGCTGCGCTTGTTCCGCGCGTTGCCGTAACGGCGGCACGCCCCGCACGCTCCGCACACGCGGTCGCGCTCGCCGCTTCGGCACGGCCGCGGCGTCGCCATCCCGCGGATTCCCGAAAGCGCGCGCAGGCGCGCGGAACGAGCTTCCACGCTCGTTTCTCGCGTGTTCTCGCTACCCTTGGCGCCCGGTCGGTGTGGAGCGGGAATGCAGGTCTCGGGTCGTTTGCGCTTGCTGATGATCGTGTTCGCCGCAGCGTTCGCCGCGGTCGAAGCGCGACTCGTGCATTTGCAATTCCGCACGCGCGAGTTCTGGCAGAAGGAGGCGTTGGAAGCGCGCACGGACGTGCGCATGGTCAACGCGGCGCGCGGCGACTTGCTCGACTGTTGGGGACGTCCGCTCGCAGTCAGTCGGCCGCAGCACACGCTGTCGTTCTCGTACGGGCCGTTCCGGCAGAACACGCCGATCGGCCAGATCCGTGCGGCGAGTCGCATTCTCGAATACCTGCCCGCGTACCGCGGTGGCTCGCTGTCGGTCGCGGGGATCCTCGCGAGTCCGATCGAGTGGGCGCGATTCGTCCTCGAACGCAGCGATGCGGAACTCGCCGAACTACCGCCGCAGATGCGGCGTGACTACGGCTTCTACGTCCGTCGGCTGCTCGCACTCAGCGAGTCGCAGTACACGAAGGCGAAGAGCGAACGCGGCGGCCCCAACTTGCCGTACTTCACGATCACGGGTGAGGATCGCGAGATCGTGCTCGCGCGCATCGTCGAAGCCGTGTCCGCGCAGCGCGCGGCGTTGGCCGAACTGGCGGGCACTGCAGAGCAGACCGTCGAGGACCTGATCGCGCGCGTCGACGAGGAAATCGAAACGCTCGAAGGCGAGGTGCAGCGTGCGCTCGATCTCGGCGGCATCCAGCCCGGCGCGAAGCAAGAAGCGTTGATCCGCCGCGACCTCGAATACCGCGCACGCGAACTGGTCAGCGACGTCGAGTTCTCAGCGGTGTTCGCCGTGAATCTCGCGCCCGACGTGTACGCCGGCTTCGAAGTCCATGACGAAGAGCGTCGCTTCTACCCGCCGGAGACCGAGGACATCTGCCCGATCCTGATCGGCAAGGTCAACAGTCCGCCTGAGTTCCTCGTCAAGCAGACGGAAGAGCGACGCGCGCGGCTGCTGCAACTCCAGAGCCTGCCGCCCGAGCAGATGGACCAGGACACCGTGCTCGAGATCGATCGACTGCGCTCGATGATCCGCGAGACCGACTACTTGCCCGACGAGGAAATGGGCGCGCTCGGACTCGAGGCGTTGCTCGAATCGCAACTGCGCGGCAAGCGCGGCTGGCGCTACGTCGAGACCGACTCAGCTGGGCAGGACCAGACGCTGCTCAGCTCCGAGCCCCCGTTGCGCGGCGCGAACGTGCGCATCACGCTCGACGCGCGACTCCAGGCCGCCGCCGAACGCGTGCTCGCGAAGAAGAACTGGCCGGGCTCCATCGCGTTGATCGATCCGCGCGATGGTGCGATTCGCGCGCTGGCCACGTGGCCGTGCCCGACGCGCAAGCAACTGCGTGAGGACTACACGGAGTTGTCGAAGGACCCACGCGCGCCGTTGTTCAACCGCGCGTACCAATCACCGAAGAACCCGCCAGCGCCCGGCTCGGTGTTCAAGATCGTCACGACCGCGGCCGCGCTCGAGTCCCACACGATCGGGCCTGGGCACGTCTACGACTGCGAGAGATCGATCACGCGCGGCCGCACGACACTGAGTTGTCTGTTCCATCACGGCCCGCTGCCGCTCGATACCGCGTTCCAGAAGTCGTGCAACATCTACTACTACAAGCTCGGTGAAGCGGTCGGGATCGAGCGCATCGTCGAGATGGCGGAACGTCTCGGCATGGGGCGCGCGAGCGGCTTCGGTGACCCCAAGTTCCTCGGCTTGCCCGAGCCGAGCACGAGCCTCCACGAGATCGGCTGCGCCATCAAGTTGTCGGCGCAAGAGCGCAAGAGCATCACCAACACGATGCGCAGCGCGATCGGTCAGGCGACGTTCGACGACACGACACCACTCCAGATCGCGACGATGATCGCGCCGTTCGCGAACGGCGGCAACGTCGTGCGGCCGTACCTGATCGACACGATCGGTGACACCACGGCGCCGCGCGAAGCACCGCACTCCGCGGGCTTGTCGCGGGCCACGATCGACACGATCGCGCACGCGATGACTCTGGTCTGCGAACCGGGCGGCACGGCAGGACCCGATCCCAGCGAATTCCGCGATCTGCGCCCGTACCGCGTGTCCGGCAAGACCGGAACCGCACAAGTCGCGAAGCCCGACGGCTCGCTCGACAAGACGCACGCGTGGTTCGCGGGAATCGTGCCGCACGACGCGCCGAAGCTCGTGTTCGCCGTGTTCCTCGAGAACATCGGCGCGCACGGCGGCGACGTCGCGGCGCCGCTGTTCAACCGACTGCTCGAACAACCGGAGATGCTCGAGTACCTCGACATGGCGCCGGTCGCGCCTCCCGCCGATCCGAAGAAGGACCCGACCAACGCCTCGAAGTCGAAGGGCGGCGCGCCGCGCGATCCGCGGAAGGAGCGCTGATCGATGCGTCGCCGCAAAGAACGCTTCGAAGAGTTCGATTGGCACGTCCTCGCGGTCGCGCTCGTGCTGTCGTTGATCGGCTGCGTGTTCGTGTGGTCGACGACGATCGGCCAGGAGACCGGTCGCTTCCCGCTCGTCGCACGCCAAGTCGCGTACATCGGCGTGTCGATGCCGCTGATCGCGGTGCTCGTGCGCGTGCCCTATCCGTCGCTCGCGCGCATGTCGGTGCCCGCGTACGGCATCGCGCTGTTGACGCTGGTCGCGTTGCTCGTGTGGGGCGCGGCACGTCGTGAGACCCGCGGGTGGGTGCAACTGCCGCTCGGGTTCTCACTGCAGCCCGCGGAGTTCACGAAGCTCGCGGTGATCCTGATGCTCGCCGCCTACTTGCGGTTCCGCGGGCCACCGACGCGTTGGCGCGATCTGCTTGGCCCGTTCGCCCTCGCCGGGATCCCGATGGTGCTGATCGCGAAGCAGCCGGACCTCGGCGGTGCGATCACATTGGTTCCGGTGCTCATCGCGATGGTGCTGGTCGCCGGCGCGCCCATCGCGCGCTTGCTGTCGCTGTTCGTGCTGGTCGCGGTCGTCGGCGTCGGCTTCTACTACTCGCCGCTGATCAAGGACTACCAGCGCGCGCGCATCGACGCGTTCTTCGAGTCGATCCCGGAGAAGACCGCGGAAGCGCAGGCCTACCGCGCGGCGGGCGATCACAAGAACGCGCGCAAGGCCGAGCAGGAACTCTCCGTCATCAAGCGCCAGAGCAACTTCCAGGTCTATCACGCGATGATCTCGATCGGCTCGGGCGGACTCACGGGCCAGCACATCGGCAAGGGCAAGCACAACCGCCTCGGCTTCCTGCCCGAGCGGCACAACGACTTCATCTTCGCCGTCATCGGCGAGGAGTGGGGCTTCGTCGGCTCGTCGATCGTGCTGTGGCTCAGCTACCTGCTGATCACACTGATCTTCCTGATCGCCGGGCGCACACGCGATGCATTCGGTCGCTTGCTGTGCGTGGGCGTCGGGACGTGGCTCGGCGCGCAGACGTTCATCAACACCGGCGTCGCGACCGGGCTGTTGCCGGTCACCGGCTTGACGCTGCCGTTCCTGTCGGCCGGCGGCTCGTCGATGGTCGCTTCGTTCCTCGGCGTCGCCGTCGTGCTGAACGTCGGCGCGCACCGCGTGACCGCGCTCGACGGCTACTCGTTCGATCGCGGCGGCTTCGCCTACGGCGAGCCGTCCGGTCGGCGGCGGCGTTGAGACCTCTCGGCATGCACCAGCCGCTGCAGGGCATTCACGTCGTCGATGCGTCGCGCATCCTGGCCGGACCACTGTGTACGCAAGTCCTCGCCGATCTCGGCGCGGACGTATTGAAGCTCGAGCCGGCGGACGGCGACGCCACGCGCTCGTGGGGGCCGCCCTTCGAGTTCGGGGATCACGGTGACTCCGCGTACTTCCGCAGTTGCAATCGGGGCAAACGCAGCGAGCGCTTCGATCTCGGCACACCGCAAGCGCTCGCGCGGCTGCACGAGCTCCTCGCGACGGCCGACGTGTACGTGGAGAACTTCCGGCCCGGTTCGTTGGCGAAGCATGGGCTCGAGCCCGCGCAACTGCGCATGCGGCATCCGCGACTCGTCGTCGGCTCGATCCGCGCCTTCGCGTCCGACACCGCGGCCGCGATGCGCGCGGGCTACGACTTCCTGATGCAGGCGGAAGCCGGATGGATGGCGATCACCGGTCCCGTCGACGGGCCGCCGATGAAGGTCGGTGTCGCGTTGGTGGACGTGTTGACCGGCTTGTTCCTGGCGAACGGCATCCAGTCCGCGTTGCTGCGCCGCGAGCGCACCGGCGAAGGAGCGCACGTCGAGGTGCCGCTCTACGAGGCGGCGCTGGCGGGGCTCGTGAACGTCGGCGCCTCGGCGCTGATGACCGGCACGGAGGCGCGGCGCTTCGGGAATGCGCATCCGAACATCGTCCCGTACCAGAGCTTCGACGCCGCCGACGGCCCGTTCGCGATCGCGGTCGGCAACGACGCGCAGTTCGCCGCCTTGTGCGACGCGTTCGGTTTGCGCGCCGTCTTCGACGCCCACCCTGCGTGGGCGACGAATCCCGGCCGAGTGGCGCATCGCGCCGCGGTGGTGACGGCGTTGGACGCGGCATTCGCCGGATTGCCTCGGGCGACCATCCTCGCCCGGTGCGAAGCCATCGGCGTCCCGGCGGGTCCCGTCCGAGGTGTGGCCGAGGCGTTGCTGGCCGAAGGCGAGGGCCGGCTGCATCGCGCCGTGGTCTCCTTGACCGATGCGGACGGCAAGTCGCAACAGGGCATCGCGACCCCGATCCTGCTGGACGGCGTCCGCGCCGTGAACCCACGGACGCCACCGACGAAGCCGCGCTGACGCGGACGGTTCATCGAGCCGCAGAGAGCTCGCTCGCGGCCCGATGAATGCCGACGGACTTTTTCGACGGGCTGCTAGACTCCCGCCTTCTCTTTTTGGGACGGCTCCATGGCCCACATTGCTCTCGGAATGGTCGAGACGCGCGGACTCGTCGGCGCGATCGAAGCGGCGGACGCCATGGTCAAAGCGGCACAAGTCGTTTTGACCGCGAAAGAAAAGGTCGGCGGCGGGCTGACCACGGTGTTCGTGCGCGGCGACGTCGGCGCGGTGAAGGCCGCGACGGACGCCGGAGCGGCGGCGGCGGCGCGCGTCGGCGAACTCGTGTCGGTCCACGTGATTCCGCGCCCACACAAAGAGCTCGAGGCCATCCTGCCGCGCTTCCACCGCGCGAACGAATCCGCCAACGGCGACATGACCGCCGGCGCGAACGACTGAGTCCACAGGAGCCGGCCCGATGGCGCTTCACGACGCCGATCTCGTTTCGATCCAGGAATCGCGCGACCTGCTGAAGAAGGCGCGCGCGGCTTGGTCCACGTACCGCCGCTTCTCGCAAGCTCAGGTCGATCGCATCACGCAGGCGATGGTGGAGGCCGGAGTCGCCGCGTCCGAATCGCTCGCGCGCCTCGCAGTGTCCGAGACGGGCATGGGCGTCGTCGAATCGAAGACGCAAAAGAACCAGTTCGCGACGCGCGAGGTTTGGAACGACATCAAGGACTTGAAGACCGTCGGCGTCGTGCATCGCGACGACGCGCGCGGCTTCTTCCAGATCGCGGAACCGTACGGCGTCGTGCTCGCCGTGGTGCCGACGACGAATCCGACGTCGACCGCGCTGTTCAAGGCGATCATCTGCGCGAAGACGCGCAACGGCATGGTCACGTCGCCGCATCCGCGCGCCGTGCGCTGCATCGCCGAGTCGATCCGCATCGTCCGCGAAGCCGCCGAGCGCAATGGCGCGCCGCCCGGTTTGTTCTCATGCATGACGAGCCCGACCATCGAGGGCACGCAGGCCGCGATGCGTGATCGCAACTGCGATCTGATCCTCGCGACCGGTGGTCCCGATCTGGTGAAGGCCGCCTACTCCGCCGGCAAGCCCGCGTACGGCGTCGGTCCGGGCAACGTGCCGGTCTACATCGACCGCTCGGCCGATCCGCTGCTCGTTGCTCGCGGCGTGGTCGCCTCGCAGACGTTCGACAACGGCACGATCTGCGCGTCGGAACAATCGCTCGTCATCGACGCGCCGATCAAGGCGCGCGTGCTGGAAGCGTTCCAGAAGTGCGGCGCCTATCTCGTGAACGCGGCGCAGAAGGCCGCGCTCGAGCGCGTGGTCGCGAAAGACGCGCGCATGAACCCGGCCGTCGTCGGCCAGTTTCCGCACGTGATCGCGAAGATGGCCGGCTTCGAAGTGCCGCAGTCGACCACGGTGCTGCTCGTCGAAGAGACCGGCGTCGGCCGCGATTTCCCGCTCTCGCTCGAGAAGTTGTGCCCGCTGCTGACCGTCTACACAGTCGACGGCTGGAAGCAGGGCTGCGAGGTCTGCTTCGACGTCCTCGAGTACGGCGGCCTCGGCCACACGCTCGGCATCTACGCCAGCGACGAGAAGGTCATCTGGCAGTTCGCCGAAGAGAAGCCGAGCCATCGCGTGATCGTGAACGGTCCGACTTCGCAGGGCGCCGTCGGCTTCTCGACGCACCTGCGGCCGTCGATGACGCTCGGTTGCGGCGCGGCCGGCAAGAACATCACGTCCGACAACGTGTCGGCGCAGAACCTGATCCTGATGAAGCACGTCGGCTTCACGAAGAAGGGCTTCGTGGATGCGTACCGAGTGCCCGCGCGTGGGCCGTACGTGGGTCCGTTCAACACGGTGAACGGCTGATCGCCGCTCACCCCGTTTCCGGAGACGATGAATGACGCAGATCGCTCTCGGTCTCATCGAGACCAAAGGTTTGGTCGGGGCCATCGAGGCCGCCGACGCGATGGTGAAGGCCGCGAAGGTCAAGCTCATCGGCAAGGAGAAGGTCGGTGGCGGCTACGTCACCGTGATGGTGCGCGGTGAGGTCGGCGCGGTGAAGGCCGCGACGGACGCCGGCGCCGCCGCCGCGCGTCGCGTCGGCGAGTTGGTCTCGGTCCACGTCATTCCGCGTCCGCACGGCGAGGTCGAGCAGATCCTGCCGCATCCGGCACACGGCGACGCCGCCGCCGCGGAGTCCTGATCCGCGATGGTCGACCTCCGCACCTACGTCTTCCTGGACGCCATGCAGCCGCAGTTCGCGTCGTACGTCGCGACCACGGCGAAGGGCTACTTGCCGGTTTCGGGCCAGGCGGCGCTCTACGTCGAGATCGCGCCCGGCATCGCGATCAATCGCGTCACCGACGTCGCGCTGAAGAAGAACGACGTCAAGCCCGCGATGCAGGTCGTCGAACGCGCGTTCGGCGTGCTCGAGATCCATTCGGATTCGCAAGCCGAAGTGCTCGAAGCTGGCGCGGCGATCCTCGACTACCTCGAGCTGAAGATCTCCGACCGGTTGCGGCCGAAGGTCATGTCGTCCGAGATCATCACCGGCGTCGACGATTACCAGACGATGCTCGTGAACCGCACGCGGCAGGGCAACATGCTGCTCGGCGGCGAGACGCTGTACATCCTCGAAACGCACCCGGCCGCGTACGCGGTGCTGGCGGCGAACGAGGCCGAGAAGGCGTCGCCGATCAAGCTGATCGACGTGCGGCCCGTCGGCGCGTTCGGGCGCCTCTATCTCGGTGGCGAGGAAGAGGCGATCCGCGAAGCCGCGCGCGCCGCGGAGAAGGCTCTCGCCGGCATCGAGGGTCGCGCGAACGACGGCCGCGGCTGAACTTCCCGTTGATGCACGGCGCACCGCCGTGAGGATTGCCAGTGGCGTACGCGCACGAACCCACGATCGGCCTGCTCGAGTTCGCGTCGATCGCACGCGGCATCGAGTGCGTCGATCGCGTGTTGAAGGAGGCGCTGGTCCGCGTGCTGTTCGCGCGGCCGGTGACTCCGGGCAAGTACGTCGTCGCGTTCACGGGCTCGGTCGACGACGTCGACGCGTCCTTGCGCGCGGCGGCGACGCTCGGCGCGGACGCGCTCGTCGATCGGTTGTTCCTGCCCGCGATGCACGACGCGGTGTTGGCGACGCTCGAACGTCCGCTCGTCATCCCGCCGCTCGAGGCCGTCGGCGTACTCGAAACGGCGACCGTCGCGTCGACGTTGTTGGCCGCCGACGTGGTCGCGAAGACCGCGAGCGTCACGCTGTTCGAACTGCAACTCGCGCAGGGCATCGGCGGCAAGTCGTTCGTGTCGTTCTGCGGCGCGGTGGACGACGTCGAGGTCGCGCTGGACGCGGGAGCGGCGGATGCCGAGCGTCGCGGTCTGCTGATCGGCCGCGTGTTGATCCCGCGCGCGCACGAGCACCTGCGCGGCGTGTTCGAGCGTCACGATCGCCCGCTGACGGCGGAGAGCTGATCCGATGACGCCGGCTCCATCCCCACGCGATTTGCTGACTGCGCGCGACGTGGATCGCGCTCCGCGTGGTTCCGAGCTTCACTTGAAGCCGGGCACGATCGTGACGCCCTGGGCGCGCGACCGCGCGGCCGTGCGCGGCGTGCGACTCGTAGAAGGCGAGCACACCCCACCCGGGCCAGCACCCGGGCCAGCACCCGGGCCGGAAACGTCGGTGCGGTCGACGGTGGAACCCGCCGTGGGGGCGTGCTCGAGTGCAACCTGCTCCTGCGGAGGGACGTGCTCCAAGCCGAGCTCTGCGGCTGCCTGGGTATCGCCGTTCGCGAATCGCATCATGCGCGGCCCGAACGCGGCGGTTCTTCTTGGCCAAGACTCCGCTCGGGCGCCGACGCCGTCGACCTGACGTGAAGTCGATGGACGATCGGCACATCGGTGCGGAGGCGACCGCGGATCGCGCGACGGCGACCTCGGCGGCGCCGCCGCGGATTTCGCCGGAACCCATGGCGACCGGGCCGGTCGAATCACCTGGACCCAAGAACCCGTGACTGCGGAATCATTCGACCCCAGCGACGAGGAACTCGTGCGGTGCGCGCTGCGTGGCCAGCGTGACGCCTTCGGCACGCTCGTGTCGCGGCATCAGGACGCCGTGTGGCGTCTCGTGCGACGACTGGCGCGCGTGGACCGGGCCGGGGCGGACGATTTGGCGCAAGACGTCTTCGTCCGCGCCTTTCAGGGCTTGGGTTCGTTCCGCTTCGAGTGCCCGTTCAAACACTGGATCCTGCGCATCGCGAGGAATCTGACGTTGAACCGCGTGACGACGATGGCCGCGAAGACCGAACGCACGATGGCATCGCTCGATGCGTCGCGCGGCACGCAGGACGATCGCCGCATCGACCCCGTCGATCCTCACGCCGCCCAGCCGGAGGACGGCATGGAGCGCGCCGAACTCAAGCATGCGCTGTGGCGCGCCCTGGAGAAGCTCGCGCAGGAGTTCCGCGAGGCCGTGTTGTTGCGCGACGTGGAGGGACTCGACTACGAGGCGATCGCAAACGTGCTCGAGCTCCCGATCGGAACGGTGCGCTCACGGATCCACCGCGGACGCGAAGCGCTGAAGGAGATCCTGACGCGCGGGCTCGATCCCACGTTGCGACTTCCCAACGCGGACGGGGTGGCGCCATGACGGAATGGAACGACATCGAACGACTGGTCCACGATCGGATCGACGGCGCGCTGTCGGCCGCAGACACCGCGAAACTCGAGGCGTTGCTCGCGAGGGATCCCGCGTTGGCGCAGCGCGCGCGTGAGCTTGCCGCGATGGTGCGCGACTTGCGCTCGCTGGCGGACGAGAGCGCGCCACCGGACTTCGCCCGCCGGGTGATGGCGCGCGTGGAGGTGGTCCAAGCCCCGCGGCAGTCGCGGTCGGCGTGGCGCGCCGGGCTGCCGGCTGCCTTGGCCGCGGCGGCGATGATCGTGGCCGCGCTGTGGGTCGGGCGCGGGAGCATGATGCCGCCGACGCTGACGGCGGAGGCACCGGCTCAATTCCGCGACGCATCGGATGACGCGGCGTCCGACGCGTTTCCAAACAACAAGCGGAAGGCGGGTGCGCCGAGGGCGGTCGCCGCGGACGACGGCGTCGAGTCGAAGCGGGACGATCGCACGGCGAGCCCGGAGCCGGGCTTCATGGCCGGCGCCCGCGAGGAGCGCACCGAAGCGGCGGCGCCCAGCGACGCGTTGCTCGATGCACTCGCGTCGACTCTCCGGGATGGCGCGCTGGTCCGTGGCATCGACGCTTCGGAAGTCGAAGTGTCGAAGCTCGAAGAATCCGAGCTGCCCGGTGCCGTGCCGTCCACCGACTCGCCGAAGGCGCAAGCCGACGCGCTGCATTGGTCGAAAGCGGATGGCGACGACGATGCGGATTCCGCTCCGCGCGTGATCCTGCTGCGTCGGGTCGCCGAGGACGACAAACGTCGCGGTGGTACGCGCAACGGCCTCGACGGCGCGGCGGCGCTCGACGCTCTGCTGCCTCCGGCGGAGCGCTCGAACGCGGCGTACAAAGAGACCGCCACGTCCGCCCCGTCACCCGCGAACGAAGCGAACGACGCCAAGCCGGACGCTCTCGTCGCGCTCGTGCGCGCCAACGAGAGCCGCATGCGGGACGTCGCTCTCGACGACGCCGCGCTCGAAGAGCTGCTCGATCGTGCGCGAGGCACCGGATTCGATGCGTTCGCCCTCGACACCAGCGCGTTCGCCGGAACCAGCAAGGACGCCGAAGCAAGCCGCGAGGAGGACGCCGAAGCTCCCGCACGAGCGAGTGCGCTGCGGTGGATCCCGCTGAACGCGCGCAGTCAGTCAGCGACGCCGCCGCCCGCCGGCGGCCAGCTGAAATCTGCGAAGCGCGAGGCTCCGCCGCGTCGCCGCACGATCCTGATCCTCGGCGGGCCGTGATCGCGGCGCGTCGTTGCGCCGATGCCGCCCGACCCGGGCGCGAGGCCCCCGTCAGCTCCGAACCTGGGAACGCGCGCCGCCTGCGCTCGCGGCGGCGCGGCGGGCTTCGACGAACTCGACGATCGCGCGGGCCGCGTTCTCGCTGGCGCCAAGCGCCCTGCCGTGCGCGAGTCGTCGGTCGAGATCGTCCAGCGCGCGCGATCGCACCGGGCCGTCGGCGATGCGTTCCTTGCAAGCGCGCGCGATCGCGTCGACCGGCTCGTCGTGGACCACGAACTCGGGCACGATCGCTTCGCCAGCGATCAGATTGACCAGAGAGATCCACGGCACCGTCAGCAGCTGCGACGCCAGGAACCGGTGCCAGCGCGTGATCTTGTACAGCACGACCATCGGCACGCCGTGGCACGCGACTTCGAACGTCGCGGTGCCGGACGCGACCAGGGCGAAACGCACGGCGCGCAGCACCGACGATACGTCGTCGACCAGCGTGATCGGGAGGTCCGGATGGCGCTCGAGGAACTCGCGACAAGCCCCGGCCGCGCGCGGTTTCGTCTGAGGCAAGAAGAACCGCGCGTCGGGGAAGTCCGCGAGCAGCGCACGCACGACCTTCGCTTGCAACGGCAGGATCGTGCGGATCTCCTGACCACGACTGCCCGGCAGCAGCGCGATCGGGAGTGCGCACGCGGCGATCTCGCGCGCCAGCGCAGAGGGCGGCACCGCGCGTTCGCGGGCGACTTGTTCGGCAGTCGGATGACCGACGAACCGCGCGTCGATCCCGAGCGAGCGGAAGTAGTCCGCTTCGAACGGAAGAATCGTCAACGCCAGGTCGACGACGCGCGCGAAGCGTCGCTTGCGCCACGGGGCCCAGGCCCAAAGTTGCGGACAGATGAAGTCGACGACCGGCACGCCTTGGACCTTCGCCAGACTCGCCATGCGGAGATGGAGCCCGGGATAGTCGGTCAGGATCACGGCATCGGGAGCGGTCTCGGCGATCGTGCGCTCGAACAGCTTCAGGATGTCGATGAAGCGGTGGATCTGCGCGAACACCGCCTTGAAGCCCATGACCGCGAAGTTCGACAGCGGGAAGCGGACGTCGACGCCGGCCTTCGCCATCACGTCGCCGCCGAACCCGACGAAGCGCCAGTCCGGCCGGAGCGCGCGCAAGGCATCGACGAGCTTCGCGGCGTGCTGCTCGCCCGACAGCTCACCGGCCGACACGAACAACGTGACGGGGCGATCGCTCACGGCAGGGGATGATCCTCGAAGCGATACAGGACTTGGCCCGACGCGGCCTTCGGGAAGAAGTACGTGGACTTCGGGGGCATGAAGCGCCGCTGGTTCGACACCGCGAGTACGGTCGATACCGGCGGCGAGCGCAGGAAGACCGCCAATTCGACGTCGTCGCGCACGGCCATGCCCAGGGGGTCCTCTTCACCACGCACGTAGCGGCACGTGGGCGCCGCGTGCGCGTCGGCGCTCCACCAGCCGCGATGCAGCACGTTGACGTCGAGGCTGCGCAGCGGCTCCGGGATGGCCGAGAGTCGCGCCAACGCCGCGGGCTTGGGGCGCGCGAGGCGCGCCTCTCCGGTCCTGCGCCACCACACGCCGAGCGCGCCCGGCGCATCGCGGAGTCGCGTCAGCAATGCGGTCGGATCGACCGGTTCGGTGTCGAACCACTCGTCCTCGCGCGCGCGCAGCGTGGTGCGCAGCTCGTCGCCGAGCGCGTCGACGAAGCGATGGGTCGGCAGGATCACGAGGCCCGGATCCTCCGCGCGCACGAACAGCGCGAGCCGAAAGGCGGCCCCCGGCCACTCGGGGTGCTCCTCGCGTACGCGATTCGACACCGTGTAGCGATGGTGCCCGTCGGCGATGTACAGCGGCTTGCCGGCCAGCGCGGCGGTCAGATCGCGAGCGATCGCCGCCGGCGCGGTCCGGAAGTGGAACCGCATCCCGTCCAGCGGAACGTCGAGCGCGCGCACGCGCTCGCGGACGGGACGAAGCAGCGCGTCGACGACTCCTTCGGGATCCTGGTACAGGAAGAACACGGGCTCGAGGTTCGCGCGCGTCGCGGTCATCAGCCGCCAGCGGTCCTCGATCGCCTTCGGCAAGACCTCCTCGTGGCCCAGGATCGAACCCTGCCCGAGCGGTTCGATGCGCGCCAGCGCCAGGAAGCCTTGGCGTGTTCGCGCGTCCTCGCTGCGATCGCCCGGCGCGCGGAACGTCACGTCTTGGAGATGGACCGTCGCCTCGGAGTCCTGGACCAGTCGACCATCCGCACAGAACTCGGTCAGACGCGCGGCGGCCGACGCGTACGGATCGAGACCATCGCGTGGAGCCGGCAACGTCAGGTGCACCGCGTTCGCGGGGGAGCGCGCGGCGTAGGCCTCGCGCTCGTCGCCGTGGATGACGTCGTAGGGCGGGGCCGCGCACGCGCCGGCATCGCGGGTGGAAGGGTCGCGGAAGCGTCGGGCGCGGAACGGAACGATGTCGGCCATGGGGGAGACGGTAGAGCCGGCCTGCGCCCGGTTCAACGCGCGTTCGGATCCGCTGTGCGATCGATGGGCGCTGCGTCATCGTTCACGCCTCTGCGCAAATGCACGTCGAGCTGCGGGAACGAAATCTCGATGTGCTCGCGCGCGAACGCCTGAGCGATCGACTCGTGCAGCGAGTCGATCAACTCGGCCCAGAACTCGCGGCGCTCGAGATGGACGCGGAGTTCGAGCTTCAGCGCGCTGTCTCCGAAGCCGAGCAGGATCGCCTGCGGTGCGGGGTCGCGCATCACGTACTTCTCGGCAAGGGCCGCTTCGAGCAACAAGCGCTTCGCGCGTCGCGTGTCGGTGCCATAGGCGACGCCGATCGGGATCACGATGCGCGTGATGGAATCCGACAGCGTCCAGTTGATCACGTCGCTTGTGATCAGGGTCTTGTTCGGGATGATCACTTCGCGGCGGTCCGCGTCGAGGATCGTCGTCGCGCGCATGCGCAGGCGCGCGACCGTCCCGGTCTGACCGTTCACGGTCACGAGATCGCCGACGCGCATCGGGCGCTCGAGCAGCACGATCAGCCCGGAGATGAAGTTCGCGAAGATCTCCTGCAGACCGAACGCGATGCCGAACGTGAACGCGGCCGCGAGCCATTGGAGTTGGCCCCAGCTGATCCCGATCAGGCTGAACGTCACGACGGTGCCGACGATCGTCAGCGTGTGGCGCACCAACGTGATCGCGGCGTAACGCGCTCCGCTGTCGAGTCCGGTGCGTTGGATCAGCAGGATCTCGAGCAGCGCGGGCACGTTGCGCACGACGACGATCGTCAGCACCAACGCGAACAACGCGCGCGCGATGTCGGCCAGCGTGATCGCCGAGAGATTGCTGAGACCGGACAGGGGGAGCGGCGGGGAACCCGGGAGCACATCGGTCGCGGCCGGCTTCGCCGCGGAAGCATCGCCACCGGTCTCCACGGTCGGTGCCCCGTTCGACGTCGACGGGGGACGCGCGGCCTGCGCCGACTCGGGCAACAGCGTGCGCGGCTGGAACGGCTCGTCCTCACGGATCAGGACCGTCGGCCACAGTTGCACGCGGTCGATCGCGTGGAACGCGGGCAGGACGTCGCTCCACACCCCGAGCAGCGTGACGACCATCGCCAGCAGTGTGCCGGAGCGGAACAGGCGCACCGACTGCTCGTTGATCGCCGGGAGGTCGACGGCGTCGACGTCGATGAACGGAGGCGGTTCCGCCGCGCCGCCCGACGCCGCGTCGCGCGCCAGTTGTTCGCGGCGCTTGCGCGCTTGGTCCACGGCGAGCCGCACGCGCGTGACGTGGAGCCAACGCAACAGCATGCCGTACACGACGAGGCCAGCGAAGCAGACGGCGATCGTGCGCAGCAGGCACGTGGTCATCACTTGCGCGGTGTAGTCGTAGCCGGCGATGTCGAGCAGGACCAATGCGAGTGGCATGCCGACGCCGAGCGCGATGCGCAGGAATGCGGAGCGCTCGACCACGCTTCCCGGGGAACGCGCGCGGATCGCCTTGATGATCGGACCGTTGCTACGCAGCAGTGAGCCGAGCATGAACGCGGTCGCGAGCAATTGGACGATCAGTGCGATGCGCCCGAGGCCATCGCGATGGGCGGCGTCGCCGTGCTGTTGCAACAGCGTGTACACGACGTAGGCGGGCACGAACGCGGTGGCGAACGAGCGCAGATGATGGCGAAGGCCGACCACCGCGTCGGCGGGCCAGCGGAAATGCTCTTGGGCGAGGCCTTGCTTGCGCACGACCGCCAGCGCGAGCTGGATCGTCAAGACCACCCAGGCGGTGCTGGAGCACGCCCGGCCGAGCGCGACGCCCTGATCGGGCAAGCCGGAGCCGGCGGACGACAGCAGCGAGCCCAGCGCCCACAGCGCGAGCGGCGCCGGTAGCGCCGACACGACGCTGACCGCGGCCGCGCGCAGCGTCAACAGGAACGAATCGGTGGAGTAGCGACCGACTCCGAGCGCGAGCAGCGCGAAGCGACTGCCGGTCTTGCGCCGCAACAGCAGCAGAACCGCGGCGAGCAGTGGCAGGCCGCCGTTCTCGATCGGGCGCATCGCGAGTTCACGCGCGACGAGCCGTGCCGACTCGATCCAGGCGCTGGGCGCAGCGACGAAGCGCACCGCGTCCATCAGCGCCTTCGGATCGAACGCATCCCGCGTCGCGACGCTGCGCACGCCGAAGATCTTGCCGCCGATGTACTCGCGGTATTCGGCGGCGGCGTCGCGCAACGTCTTGGTGGTCGCGAGCAGGCGGCCACGGACGTCGGCGAGGTTCGTCCATTCGTCGACCAGCGCGTTCAAGATCTCGTTGCGGCGATCGATCAACTCGCGCGCTTGGCGTTCGATCGCCGGGCGTTGGGGATGATCGGCGTGGATCGCGACGATCGCGGCCACTTCCGAAGCGGCGTCGGCGAGCTTGTCCTGGCGCGAGCGCAGATTGAACTCGGAGAGTTCGGCGTCGGCGAGGCGTTCCGACAGAGCGCGCACTTCGCGCCACGTGGCGCCCATGCGCCCGGCATCCTGCCATTCGCGCAGCAGCGCGGCTCCGGCCTCGCCGCCGCTGCCGATGCGGGACAACGTGTCCGAGACGTCGCGGTAGCGGCGCCGCAAGTCGGCGAGGTCGGACTCGACTTCGGCGAGCTTGCGCCGTTCGGTCTCCAGCACGGCCGTCGCCCCGGTGGGGTCGGAGCGCTTCTTCGTCAGTTCTTCGAGTTCGGCGACGATCGCGCGGATCTCGGGGACCGCCAATGCGGTCTCCGCGGCGAGTCGTTCGGCCTCCAGTCGCTCGCGTTCGGCGCGCTCGCGGCGCGCGGCTTCGACGCGGGGCGCCAGCACGTCGTGGAAACGCGTCGCGAGTTCCAATCGCCGTGCGGCCCGATCCCGTCGAGCGGTCGCGACGTCCTTGGTCGCGTCGAGGGCGGCGAGCTCCTGCTCGAGCGCGTTGATGTCCGCGAGTAGGGCGAGACGTTCGGCACGCAGTGCGAGACGGCGCTCCGGAGACAGCGGGGATTGCGCGTCGGCGTCGACTCCTGCGGCGAGTTGGGTTTCGACGGCCGCGAGTCGCGTCCGCGCGGTGGTGACCGCGACGGGGATTTCTTGCCGCCGCTTCGCTCGCGCATCGTTGACCGACTTCACTTCTTCCGAGCGTTGCGTCGCGGCCTGCAGGTCGGAGTCGTTCTGACGCAGTAGGGCTTCCAAGGCGTCGAGCGACGCGTCCGGCGCGATCTCGGGATCCTTCGTCTCGGCCAGCCGCGCGAGTTCGGCGCGGACCGCATCGAGTTGCGCCGGCGCGTCCGCACTCTGCGCGTTGGACTCCGCGGCCTTGCCGGCCGCTTCGGTGCGCCGCGTCAGGAACTGCTGCGCCGCGATCAAATCGAGGTCCGCGGGCGTGCGATCCGCTTCGGTTTTCGCGGCGGCGGCGGAAGCGCCGGTTTGGATCGCGGCTTCTTCGGCCGCGCTCAGTGGCGCGTACGCCGGGTGATCGACGGGCGGATCCTGGGCGATGACCAGCCCGAGCGCGACGACGAGACTCGAAAGGAGCGCGAACATGGACGCAGTTGGACGCGATTTCGACGCTCGGTTCAACCCCTGACGCGGGATCGACTGACGCGGGATCGACGGCGCTCGCTCACGGCAGCGTGCCGGTCGTCACTGCGGCGCGCAGCACGGTGTGCGCGCGCTCCGCGTGTTCCTGTGCGACGAACACGTGGTCGCGTGCGTACGCCGCGATGGCGCCGAGCGGGATTCGCTGCGCTGCGAGCAACGTCGTGACCTTGGCCAGGAAGCCGACCACGGTCCACGGCATCTGCGGCACGAACGTGATCACGCGATAGGGTTGCGGCTCGCGTTCCGCGCGTGCGAGCAGGTGGCCGAGTGCGGCGGCCGTGGTCTCGTCGACGACCAGCGACAGCCCATCGTCCTCGCGCGTCGCTGCGGTGAAGCCCGAAGCGCGCGACGCGAGCGACGACCACACGATCGCGGCGTCGGCCGGAGGCACGCGTAGCACGACGTAGCGCTCCGCGCGCAGGACGACGTCCGCGGGATCCACGCGCGGCTCAGCGCTTCGGGATCGGGGTCAGCCACTGGCTCTTGCTGGCGTCGCGACCACGGACGACGTCCTGGTACGCGGCCATCAGCGCGCGCGTGACCGGTCCGGGCTTGCCGGCGCCGATCGTGCGGCCTTCGACCTCACGAACCGGCGTGACCTCGGCCGCCGTGCCGGTCAGGAAGATCTCGTCCGCGCAGTACAGCTCGTCGCGGCCGAAGTTCGTCTCGACCACCGTGATGCCGAGCTGCGACGCGCGCTCGCGCGCGAGTTCGAGCACCGAAGCGCGCGTGATGCCCGCGAGGATCGACGTCGACAGCGGCGGCGTCTTCAGGATGCCGTCGCGCAGCATGAAGATGTTCTCGCCGGTGCCTTCGGTGATGTGGCCGTTGTGGTCGACGAGCAGCGCTTCGTCGTAGCCCGCGAGCTGCGCCGCGCGTTTCGCGAGCACCGAGTTCACGTACTGGCCGCAGATCTTGCCCTTCGGCAGGTTGCTCGTCTGCGGGATGCGCGACAGCGAGCTGACGCAACAGCGAATGCCCTTCGCGAGGCCTTCCTCGCCCATGTACGCACCCCACGGGAACGACCCCACGGCGGCGCGGATCTTGTTCGACGTCGAGCCGATGCCGAGCGGGCCTTCGCCGAGCCAAATCAGTGGGCGCAGGTAACAGGCGTCGACGCCGCTCTCGCGCACGACCGCGACGCAGGCGTCCTCGAGCTGCGCCTGCGAGAACGGCGGCTCCATCAAACACATGCGCGACGAGTCGATCAGACGACGGATGTGCTCCTTCAGGCGGAAGATCGCCGGGGTCCCGTTCTCCTGCGTGTAACAACGCACGCCTTCGAACACGCCGACGCCGTAATGCAGCGCGTGGGTGAAGAAATGGAACGTGGCCTGTTCGGTCGCGATGACCTGTCCGTCGAGCCAGAGCTTCGGCAACGGCTGGAAGGACTGCGGTGCTTTCGACATGGTCGATTCCGGGTGAGGGGGAGCCGTGGAACTCTACGGGTCGCCGTCGCCGCGGTAAAGCCGCCCACGCCGCCCTGCGACCGAGACTTGCGGCGACGCACGACAACGGCCAGACTCGGCGGCGATGGCCGCCTCCAAGAAGAAACCTCCCGTCGCCCGATTCGAAGACGCTCCGACGTTGTCCGGTAAGGACTTCCTCGCGTTCGAACGCCATAAGTGGAGCGACCCGGAGGCAAACGCCGAGCGACTGCTGTTGAAGCGCAAGCTGGCGGCGATCGGGGCCCCGATCCACTCCGTCCTGGCCGCGCATGGGGCGGATCTGACGTTGCGGACGTCGATCCACAACCCGTTCAAGTTCAACGGGAACCGCGTCGATTCGCTGTGGCTGTACTTCGCGCCCTCGGATGCCGCGAAGAAACCGTTGCGCGATCTCCTCGGCGTGGAGTTCGAATCCGACACCGACGCGTCGTACGTCCATGCGAACTTGGTGTTCGAGATCGATTTCCACGGCGTGAACATGGGACTGCGCGTGCACGAGCGCGCGTGGTGGGACGTCGCGAACGCCAAACGTCGCTGCGGCGAACGCGCCGGAGCGGAGGAGTTCGCGCGTCGCTTGAACGAGGTTCGCGGCGGCTATGCGCTGCGCTTGCATGACTGGAAGCAGGAGTACCGCTGCGGCGCTCTGAAATGGGACGACCTGCTCGGGTACTTCCGCTATTGCGAGCCGGGGCAGCACCGGATGCTCGTCTGGAAGTCGTTGAAGAAAGACGATCCGCGCCTGTTCGAGCCCGGCTTCGTCGCGACGGTCGCCGATGAGTTCGCCAGTTTCCTGCCCGTCTACGACTGGTTGCTGTGGTCGCCGCAGAACAACCACTTGCTCGGGAGTCGCTGATGGTTCGCGCCGTTCCATGGCTGTTGTGCGCAGTGGCGTTGCTCGTGGGCTGCGGCGAGGACAAACGCACGGCGCGTGAACACCATCCGGTCGTGATCGTCGGCTTCGACGGCATGGAGTGGCGCATCGCCGCGCCGTTGATCCGCGATGGGCGCATGCCGCAGTTGAAGGCGCTGATCGAACGCGGCTCGGCCGGCTACCTCTACACCGAGAAGCCCGCGCTCTCGCCGGTGTGTTGGACGTCGATCGCGACCGGCATGCGCAAGGCCGAGCACGGCATCGACAACTTCCTCGATCCGACCGGTACGCCGTACACCTCTGTGCAGCGGCGCACGAAGGCGCTGTGGAACATCGCGAGCGACTACGGGCTGCAGACGCTGTGCGTGGGCTGGTGGGTGACCTGGCCCGCCGAAGAGATCGCGGGCTTCATGGTCGCGCCGTATTCGACGGCGGGGCAGAACGCATTCAACTGGAAGGGAAGCGTGCGCAAGGACCTGCCCGATCAGACCTGGCCGCGCGCCCTGTTCCAGGACGTCGTGCCGATCGTCGAGGCGGTGCGCGCGAGCGGCCAACTGGAGACCGTCGCGGCGTCGTACTTCAATGTTCCAGTGCGCGCCGGACTCGACGACGTCGAGAAGAAGCTGCTGGCGCAGACGCTGTGGTCGGTCGAAGCCGACGAGATCTACCTGCGCGTGGTCCAGAACATGCAAAAGCGCGGCGACGTGAAGCCCGACCTGACGATGACGTACTTCGGCTGCACCGACGTCGTCAGTCATCGCTTCTGGCGCTACATGGAGCCCGGCGCGTTCAAGTACTCGATCCCGGCCGAGAAGGTCGAGGAGTTCAAGGACGCCATCGCGAACAGCTACGAGCAAGCGGATCGCATCCTCGGCGAGGTCTTGGCCGGCGCGCCCGCGAACGCGAACGTGATCGTGTGTTCGGACCACGGCTTCCACGCGGAGTTCGTGACTCAACCTCATCCCGAAGGACTCTCCGGGCACCATCTCGACGGTCCGCCCGGAATCGTCGCGATGGCCGGACCCGACGTCGTCGCCGGCTTCGGCACGAAGGCGATCCTCGAGGGCAAAGGGCGTATCGAAGACGCCGGCTACATCTACGACGTGACGCCCGTCGTGCTGACGTTGCTCGGCGTTCCGATCGGCCGCGACATGCAGTCGCCCGATGGTGGACCGCTGGCGAAGCACATGTTGCGCAAGGAACTGCGCGAGTCCGCACGCGGCTACAGCGTGCGGACCCACGACGAAGGCTTCCGCCGGGCGCAAGCGCGCGCGCCGGAGGTCGACGCCAAGGTCCTCGACGACGCCAACCGAGCGCTCGCTGAGCTTGGCTACCTCGGAGTTGGCGCTTCCGACGAAGACGAGCGGACGCGCCCGCCAGCGAAACCGGCGACCGTCGACGAGTCCAAAGACGCGACGAAGCCGAAGGACGGCGAGCAGACGCCGCCTGCGGGCAAGTGACCGAGCGCGCGGCGCGGCACACGAACTCTCGCCGCCGACCGCGTGTGGAACTCGGAACGCATGGCTATCAGCCGGCCGGTCCCGCGGACTGCGCCAGTCCCGATCTGCCGTGCGGTGGGCAATTCCATCCACGAGGGTCGTTGCGGTGAGTCGTGGCCAAGACGACGGTGGCGACGCGTTCTCGCGGCGTCGAGGGTCGAATCGAGTGTCGAAACTTTGGCACAGGGATTGAGCCCGGTTCAGCCGATCCTAGAGTCAGAGTGTCATTGCACGGGAGTTCGCGATGTCTCAGCAGTCCATTCGCAATACCGCACGCTCGATCGTCCTCGACGAGGACGATGACGAGGACGACAAGGGTTGTGGCCACACTCCGCCGGCCAACAAGCAGGATTACGGCGCGCTGCTCTCGCAGAAGATGGTCGAGGCGCGGACGATCCTGATCGCGAAGCCCGTCGACAAGGAACTGATGGAGAAGGTGACGGCGCAGCTGCTCGTGCTGTCGCACCTGGATCCGAACAAGACCATCACCGTGTACGTGAACTCGCCGGGCGGCGACGCCGACTCGGGGTTCGCGATCTACGACATGATGCGTTTCGTCAAAGCGCCGGTCCGGACGGTCTGCGCCGGGTTGTGCGCGTCGGCGGGCATCATCATCTTCCTCGGCGGCGAGAAGGGGCAGCGCTACTCGCTGCCGAGCTCGCGCTTCCTGATCCACCAGCCGTCGACTGCGGCGTCGGGACAAGCGTCCGACATCGAGATCACCGCGCGCGAGATCGTGAAGATCCGCGACAAGTACAACGAGATCGTCTCGGTCGAGACTGGCAAGCCGTCGAAGCAGATCCTGAAGGACGCGAACCGCGACTTCTGGCTGTCGGCGGCGGAGGCCAAGGACTACGGCCTCGTCGACAAGATCGTGACGAATCAGGGGGAAATGGACTGATGGCCTGTGCGGCCGGCACCAGGGGGCCGCAAGGCGGCGGCCCCCTGGACCCCCGCGCCTTGGAACCGCAGGGCTACGCCGAACGGCTGAAGGAACGGGGCTCGGCCTGCGCGGCGGCCCCCTCGAAGCGCAGTCCGCGCGCTTGGTGGGCGTACGGCCCGGGCGTTGACCGCCTCCCCCCGCCGTCGTCGGCCAGCTGGCCGACGAC
>JBPOIU010000009.1:0-37105 GCA_052034255.1 Planctomycetota bacterium
GGCGCTCGCGCACGAAGTCGGCGTCCAGGCCCACGCTGCCCTGCACCAGCGCGACCATCGCGCCCAGCCCGGCACTCCACGTCCGTCGTCGATCTCGTCGTCGATCGCCATCTCCACCTCCTGCTCCGCACTTGCGGAGGGATTGGGAGGTGGCGTACTCGGTCATCGCGTAGGGGAAGTCATTTCGTTGAGCGGGACAACAGGAAGATGATCACGAGGAACGACAGACTCAACTCGACTCCCCGCTCTCGGCCTGGCCTCTCCCTTGCCGTTCGCGCCGTTCCCATCGGCCGAAGACTCCCACGTCCCTCGTGGTGCAGCGGACCGTAGCGCCGAAGAGGCGGATGGCAACACCGGCGAGCGAGGCGACTCGCTTTTCTCCGAGAGTCACCGAGGAGCAACGCGCCCGGGATCGCGAGTGAACGGCGAGTGAGGATTTCGCCTGTGATTTCGGCGCGACGGCGCGTAGCTCCGTCCGTTGACCGACGACCGAAGCCATCGCGCTGTGCGTGTCCTAATTCGCGCGTTCGAGCCCGCGGGCGTTTTTCGTGCATCGCGCACCACGGGCGAGGTTCCCAACGCGTGTGGCGGACTGCCAGAGTGCTCACACGCCAACACCTCCTGCGGACGTCGCGTACTCGTCGGCACGGGTGACTTCCTGCGGATGCGCAGGTGAAGCCGACCGCCCCTACCCGGAGCGCGACGATGAAGACGAGCCGCCGATCGTTTCTCAAGGCCTCCGCTGCATGGGGCGCGGCGCTGGCGTGGGTCGAACCGGCGCGGGGTTCGCGGGTCGATTGGAAGGAACGGCGCGACCTCTATCCCCAGGGTGTCGCCTCGGGCGATCCCGAATCCGACAGCGTCATCTTGTGGACGAGGCGTCCGTTCGCCGAGGGCACGCGCGAACTCCTGACCGTCGAAGTGGCCGAGGATGAGGCGTTCGTCCGCGTCATCGCGCACGCGCAAGCACCGGTCTCGAGCGCCGCGGACTGGACCACGCGCGTGTTGATCGGCGGGCTCGAGCCGGCGCGCACGTATTGGTACCGGTTCACGGACGCCGACGGGAACGGCAGCCGGGTCGGCCGCACGATCACGGCTCCGTTGCCCGATGATCCGCGCGACGTGAACTTCGCGTTCGTGAGCTGTCAGAACATCAATGAGGGCAAGCTCAACGCCTATCGCCGAATGATCTACGAAGACGAACGCGCTCCCGTCGACCAGCGGCTCGACTTCGTTCTGCACTTGGGCGATTTCATCTACGAAGTGGTCGAGTATCCCGACGAGGTGAGCACGCGCTTCGATCGCACGATCTTCGAGATCGCGCGGATCGCCGACGGCCAGAACATCGGCGACTTCCACATCCCGCTGACCGTCGACGGGTATCGGGCCATCTACAAAGCGTATCTCGTCGACCCCGACCTGCAGGATGCTCGCGCACGTTGGCCGTTCGTCGCGATCTGGGACAACCACGAGTTCTCTTGGCAAGGTTGGCAGAGCATCGTCAAGGCCGGGTCGTTCGAACGGCCGGGTCAAAGCGTCAAAGTCGCCGCGAATCAGGCATGGTTCGAGTATCTGCCCGCACGTGTCGCTCCCCCGAGCGCTTCACTCGAGCGCTTCGACCCACCCACCGTCGACGACGTTCCCGTCACGGAATTCGATCCGCATGGACTTGGGTTGGAGCCGAACAACCTGACGGCGATCCACAGCCTCAAGGGCTACCGGGCATTGCGGTACGGTCTGCATCTGGACCTGCTCATCACCGATCAGCGCAGCTATCGAAGCGCGGACCCCTTCAACGATCCGTCTCTCGGCGAGCTGGGCACCGGCGAGTTCGGCGGGATGTTCCCCGAATCCGCGATGCGCATCCTCGACGGCGGCCGCGGCTTCGACGGTGGTAATCCTCCTTCCGAACTCCGGTTCAACGACGCACACGTCCCCAACCCGCAACGCACCGCACCGCCACAAACGCTGCTCGGCGCGGAGCAGAAGGCGTGGTTCAAGGACAAGCTCGCGAACGCGACGGCCACGTGGAAGATCTGGGCCAACTCCCTCGGCGCGCTGGATTGGCGCGCAGACCCTCAGAACTTGCCCGCTGGGCTGACCACGGAATCGTGGCCGGCGGATACGTTCGCGAGTTTGGGAGGGGCCGACTACGGCGCGGCCTACGCGGAGCGAACGGAGATCTACGATCTCGTGCGCGACGCCAAGATCACCGGCTTCGCGATCGTCTCCGGCGATCGCCACAGCTTCTGGGCCGGATATGCGGCGGCGGAGCTTCCGCCCGGAAAGTTCGAGCCGGTCGGCCTGAGTTTCGTCGGCGCGTCACTCGCCAGTCCCGGGATCCTGGAAGCCTATGAGCACGTGCTTCCGAAAGACACGCCGCTACGTCCCCTCTTTCTCGCGGACAGGGACGACGGCGCGAAACCGGATTGGACGTTCAACATGCTGCTGAAGCACGGCGTCCGTTCGTGCCTTGCTTACGCAAAGAACTTCGACCTCGAAGCGGCGAGAGCGCTGTCCAATCCGGATCTCGCTCCACACCTCGCGTTCGTCGATCTCGGCGCACACGGTTATGCGAAGGTTCGACTCTCGACGGACGAGATGCGCACCGAGTTCGTCTGCATCCCGCGCCCGATCGCGCGCTCGGAACGGGCGGACGGCGGGCCGATCCGCTACCGAGTCCTGCACACTGCCGCACTGTGGAAGAGCGGATCACGTCCTCAGCTGAAGACGATCGTGCTCGAAGGGGACGTCGGGCTCTCGATCTGACGGGTACGCCGCACTCACCTCGCCGTCATGGCCCGACGTTCGCGCCTCCGCCCAATGCGAACAGCGTGCTTCCGAACACGATCGTCGAGGTCAACGTGGCGTTGTCGTCACCGTTGCCTGCCTTGACGACGAGGTTGCCCCAGCACGTCGTGTTGCCGATCGACACCGTGTTCGGGCCGTCGCCGAGCTGTGCCGTGATGTCGCCCTTCACTTCGAGCTCCGTGCCGGTCAGCGTGATCGCATCCTGCCCGGACGTCCCCGAGTAGACGATGCTCTTGTACGAACCATCGTTGACGAGGAGCGAGTTCGAGCCGGAGCCGAGGTTCGACCGGAACTCGCCGAGGCAGGTCGAGGCCTGCAAGCCGGCCGATTGACTCCCGCCGGTGCCGGTGCAGCGCATGTTGCCGTAGACCGTGGAGCCCACTCCACCGAAGGCGTCCGATTCGCCTGCCGGCGCCGAGCCGTACTGGAGCACGACATCCCCAAAGACCGTGGAGAACACGAACGACAGGGTGTCCTCACCCGCCGAGCCGGCCTGGACGAGATCCCCGTGGATGACGGTCGAGTTGTCGATCGCCAGGTAGTTGTCGCCCGGGCCTAGTTTGCAGACCACGTCACCGCCCATTTCGACCGCGTCGAGAACGATGGTCTCGTTGCCGCCCTTCGACACCACCGTCAACCCCTCAGCGATGGTCGTCGCCGTCAGCGTTGCGTTGCATTGACCACCGGCCGCGGCCTTGCAGAGGACCGGTCCACCGACCAAAGCCGACGTGATCGAGATGTTCCCTGCGCTCGCGCCGAGATCGAACGAAGTCTCGTCGTGGAACGTCCCCGCGAGCGCGCAGGATTTCGAACCGCCACTGCCCTTGACCTTGAACTTACCGGCGAAGTGGGTGTTCATCGTGGACGTGACGGAATCGTTGCCGGCACCGAGGTCCAGCATCGTGAAGCCATTGACCTCCGCGATGTTCGTGAACAAGAGCGTGTCGACTCCCGGCGCCCCTTTCCACGTGAAGTTCCGCAGCACGCGCAGCTGACCGAGGATGCCGGTGGCATCGCCGCTCAGCATCGCGGAGATCTTGACGTCGCGCTTCACGACGGCACCGCCCACCGAGTTCGCCCCGAATCCGAACGCGTCCGCCTTCGCGTCCACCTTGATGTCGCGGCCGACCTCCACACCGGCGCACACCAAGTCGAAACTCGGCATCACCGATGCCTTCGCGAGAAGATCCCGCGGCACGCCCATCTCCGTGAGAATGGAGTCATCGTTGCCACCGGTGTGGTTCAGACGGACGTCCTTCGTCAATCCGGTGAGGATCACCGCGCTCGCGGACCCGTTCACCGTAGTTCCCGCGCTCGGCGTCAGTCGCACCGCCGTCGGATCGAGCAAACCGATCTGATCGATCTGCAACGTGTCGTCGGACGACGAATCGGTGATCGTCAGAACCCCCGAGTTCACGGCCGCCGTCATGTCGCCCGCTCGCGCAGCGACACCGAAGCACGACAACGCAATGGTCCATGACGCGAAACGACGCATGTGTGGCTCCCTGAAGGCTCTCGTGGCGAAATGTGTCAGCGCTGCCGCGAGCGTCCGAACGCGCTGGCGGCGGAGGAACGGTGCATGGGTCCGATCACGGTCCAACGTTGTTCCCTCCACCGAGATCGAACAGCGAGTCCCCGAACACCGTGACGGCAGTGACGCTCAATGCGTCGTCGCCATTTCCTGCCTTGATTCCGAGATTGCCCCAGCACGTCGTGTTGGCGACGGTCATCGTGTTGTTCCCATCGCCGAGTTGCGCCGTGATGCCGCCGTGCACCTTCGTGGAACCACCGGTGACGATGAATTGATCCGAACCCGAGGTCCCGATCAGCGTGACGGCCTTGAACGAGCCTCCGTCCAGCACGAACGAATTCGCTCCCGAGCCGTAGTTCAACTTGAACTCGCCGAGACAGCCCGTGTCTTCGATCCCGCCGCCGTGATCCCCGCCAGTGCCGGTGATCCGCAGATCCCCGAAGAAGCTGTTGAGGATGCCGCTGACGGCGTCCTCCTGACCGGCGGGTGCGGAGCCCAACTGGATCACGGCGTCGCCGAACACCGTAGAGCCGGAGAACCCGAGGTCGTCGCTCGCCGAAGAACCGAAGTAGAACAGGTCACCGCCGACCGTCGACACGTTCGAGATCTGGACGATGTTCGTTCCCGGCCCAAGCTTGAAGCGCGCATCGCCTCCGATCTCCGCCTGATCGAAGAGGACGGTGTCCGTCGTGCCCTTCGACTGTATGTCGACGCCTTGGCCGATCGTCGCCCCGACGAAGTCCGCGTCGAGTTGTCCGCCGGAACCCACCTTGCACTGGAAGGCGCCCTGGATCGCAACCGCGCCGACCGTGACGGTGGCGATGCTCGCACCCAGATCGAGCGCCACCGCGCCTTCGTGCACCCCGCCGA
This sequence comes from Planctomycetota bacterium, assembly GCA_052034255.1. Lineage (GTDB taxonomy): Bacteria > Planctomycetota > B15-G4 > B15-G4 > JADJEK01 > JADJEK01. Next base: position 5,213 of record JBPOIU010000009.1, read on the forward strand.
AGGTGATCTGCTTCGTGCCGCTCGTGCCCTTGACCTTGAAGGTCTTCCCACAATGCGTGTTCACGGTGGTCCCCACCGTGTCGTTGCCGCCACCGAGATCCAATTGGACGGCTCCGCCGATCAATGCGATGTCCGCGATTCCGATGCCGTCATCGCCCGGCGAGCCCTTCCACGAGAGATTGCGCAGGACGCGGAGCTGGCCGAGGAAGCCGAAGCTCGCGGTCGTCAGCGGCGCGGAGATCTTGACGTCGCGCTTCACGATCGCGCCATCGTTGTTGGCCGCGTTGAACGCGAACAGGGCCGCCTTGCAATCCACTTTGACGTCGCGCCCGATGATCGCGCCCTCGCAGATGAGTTCGAACGTGGACTGGTTCGCGACCTTGGCCAGAAGATCCCGGGGCATCGTCGCGTGATCGATCAGGATCTCGTCCACGCCACCGGCGTGCATCAAGCGCACGTCCTTGGTCACTCCCGCGAGGATCTGCGCGCTCGCGGATCCGTTCACGGTGGTGCCGGCCGACGGCGTCAACCGGAACGCGGTTGGATCGAGCAGGCCCACCTGATCGATCTTCAACGTGTCGTCGCTCGGCGAGTCCTTGATCGTCAGGACTCCCGCGCTCACGGCTGCTTTCATGTCGTCCGCTCGCGCGGACACGATCAGGCACGACAACGCAATCACCGACAACGCGCATCCGCGCATGAATGGCCTCCCAGCAGGACGACGTGGCGAACGAAGCTCGTTCGTACGGTAACACGCGTCACGGCGGGGCTCCACCGAGTGGGAACCTCCGTTCGCCATCCGTGAGGTCGAGCGCTCCGCGCGCACGTCCGCCACGGATCGCGTCGGCCATGTTGGGGACGTCCTGCGTCTGCGGCACGACGAGGGCACGCGGCTCGCTAGCGTCGCGATCGAGGCACCGCCTCGCGACGGATGGGCAGGCCGAGCGCGAAACTCGAGCGGCAGCGGTCACGCCGCGTCACGGCGCGTCGCCGCGCAGCGCATTGCTGAACGATGCGCCGCAGATCGCGGCCGGGTCGGCCAGGACGTATTGAAAGTAGAAACTCAGGCCCGAGACGCCGGCAGGCCATGCCGGCCACGGCAATTGCAGAGTGCCCGTCGCGTCGGTCGGTAGCGACAGCGCCAGTGCGAACGGGAACGGCGTCAGCAGGCCGCACTGCAACGGCGTCGGCGTGCTGGCCAACGATACGAACAGCACGGCGGTACTCGACGACCGAGCGCTGCTCAACGTCAGGCTGCCCGCGGATCCCGCGACCAGCGTCCCCGCTCCGAACAAGTTCGGGACTCCCGTGATCCCGGCCAGACCGCCGCCGAGATTCGTCCACGGTGACGGCAGCGGGCCACGGATGAACAGGTCGTACATCCCGTTGGTGTCCCCGCTGACCAAGTTCGTCGCCTCGCTGTAGAACGCGACGTATCGGCCATCCGGCGTCAACACCGCCCGCGTCGAACTCGGGCCGTTGCCCTGCGTGCCACCGGTCGCGACGCTGACGCGTTCCGTGGTTTGCGCCGACACGGCGGACGCCAGGGTCGACACGAAAAGGGCGAGGGCGCGGAACGAGACGCGGGCGCGGTGGTCGCTCGAAACGGTCGCGGACATGCGGGATCTCCTTGAACGGCGATACGAATGGCACGACCGTCGCCGTGCCCAGCGGTGTTCAAGGAATCCCTCGCTCCAGCCCCTCACGGAATTCGGCGATCGAACGCCGCGGGACGGACGTCACGCACCAGCGAGCCGAGTCAATCCGGTGCCACCCACCTCGCCTCGTACAGCGCGGCTCCCGCGTCGCTTTGCGTCGCCGCGATGTCGACTCCGTAGTTCGGCAGCTTGTCCTTCACGCGCGTCGTGATGTCGAGGCCGCGCGCACCCTGCGGACCGGCGACGAAGCCGTGGATGAACCCGTGGCAGAGCGGCACGAGATTGACGTCGCGCGGCCGGAGCACTTGATCGATCGTGCGCCGCACGAGGAACGTGCCGCGCTCGGCGTAATCCGGAGCTTCGACCGTCTCGTGGTTGGCGATGCGCACCTCGCCCTCGAGTCCCAAGGTCACGACGTTGCCATAGGTATGCGGATGCGGCCGCACGACGCCTCCGGGCTCGAGTCTCCAATGCAGCACGACGAACGGGCAGTCGTCCGGCGCTGCGTTGGCTCCGATCCAATGACCGGGCTGGCCCTCGGCGTTCACGCGCCGCATCGCGGGCTCGTCGAGCCCATCCAAACGCACGGCCAGCGCCGCCAATGCGAGCAAGTAGTGGTCCTCGCTCGCCCGGGACGTCGGATCGAACGACGCCTTCGTGAGCGCCATCGCATCCCGGAGGAAGCGGTCGTAGCTGCCCGCGGACAGCGCCTCGGGCTCGCCGTCCTCCGGCCTGGCCGTGCCGCGGGGCGCGAACGCGGCGCCTCCCAGCGCCAACGCTGCGCATCGAACGAACGTACGACGATTCACGCGCGCACTCGGCGAGCCAGAACCGGATTTCACATGACGCATGAGGATCTCCCGTTGAATGGACCGGACTCGACCCGCGCGAGCACGGGCGCTCTGCAGGCAACCTCTCGCGAAGACGATCGCGCGGAGCCGCGAGGGCCGAGGCGCGCGAACGCTGTCGACGGGGCCAGGAATTTCGAGAATCTCGGCGACGACGCGGCATCGCGGCTCCACGCCGAACTCCGCGCGCTGGCGGGACGCCTGATGCGTCGCGAGCGCGTCGACCACACGCTGCAAGCCACGGCACTCGTTCACGAAGCATGGTTGCGCCTGCACCGCCGCGAAGACGCGCGCGCCCTCGAGCCCGCGCGCTGGCTCGCGTTGGCGGCGACGACGATGCGGCGCATCCTCGTCGATCGCGCGCGACGCCGGCGTGCGCTGAAGCGATCGAGTCCAGGCGCGACACGCGACCGCGGGTTGGTCGGGGACGTCGCATGCGTGGCAGCTGCGCGTGACGCGTCATCCCCCCACGATCGCGAGCTGCTGGCGCTCGACTCGGCGCTCGACGAGCTGGCGCACATGGACCCGGAGCTGGCGCGGCTCGTGGAGCTGCGGGTGTTCGCGGGACGCGGCGTCGACGAAATCGCCGCCGCGCTCGGTTCGTCGCCGCGCACCGTGAAGCGCCGCTGGCAGTTCGTGCGCGGCTGGCTGGCGCGCGCGATTCGTGAGCGCCTCGCATGACGTCCTCGCATCCGACGGACCGGTCGCACGACGACCGCGCCCGGCGCCTGATGCGTCTCGAATCACTGTTCGATGCGGCTCTCGCCGTTCCGGAAACGCAGCGGGATGCGTTCCTGCGGCGCGTGCGCGCCGACGACTCGCGACTGGCCGATGACCTCGCGCAGTTGATCGCCGATGCGAGCGCCAAAGCCGCGTGGTGGGAGCACCCCGCGGCGCACATCGACGCATCCGCTGCCCCGCCGGCCGCGACCGAGTGGATCGACCGGCGGATCGGGCCGTTCCGCATCGACGCGTACGTCGCGTCGGGCGGAATGGCTGACGTGTTCCGCGGTTCCCGCGTGGACGCGGCGGACGGCACGACGGGCCCGGTCGCGATCAAGCTGTTGCGGCGCGGACTGGATTCCGACGCGCTGCTCGCGCGCTTCCGGCGTGAGCACCGCACGTTGGCTCGGCTCCATCATCCGCACATCGTCGCGTGGATCGCGGCCGGTGCGCTACCCGACGGTCGGCCGTGGCTGGCGATGGAGTACGTGGACGGCGAGCCCATCGATGCGTGGTGCAGGCGCCATGCCGCGGGCCTCGCGACGCGCCTCGCGCTGTTCACGAAGGTCTGCGACGCGGTGCAGTTCGCCCACAACCACTTGGTCGTCCACCGCGACTTGAAACCATCCAACCTGCTGGTCACGACGCATGGAGAACCGAAGCTGCTCGATTTCGGTGTGGCCCGCTTGCTCGCCCCGCACGACGACGACGAGGACGTCACCGATGCGAACGGCCCCGTTCCACTGACTCCCGCATGGGCAAGCCCCGAACAACTCGCCGGCGCACCCGCGACGACGGCCAGCGATGTCCACGCACTCGGACTGTTGTTGCGCGCACTGGTGCGCGACTGCGCCGACGGATCCACGCGACTGCGCGCCGATCTGACGGCGATCGAACGCACCGCGCGCCACGAGGATCCGACGCGCCGTTATGCGACAGCCGAGGGACTCGCGGCGGACATCGCGCGCGCGCGCACGGGCTTACCGCTCCGCGCGCATCCGGATGGGATTCGCTACCGCGCTCGCCGTTTCGTCGGCCGCCATCCCGTCGCGGTCGTCGGCGCGGCGGCATTGGCGCTCGGTGCACTGCTCGGATCCGTCGGCCTCTACGTCGGAATGCGCAATGCACGCAGCGAAGCCGGCATCGGTTGGAAGGCACATCGAGAAGCCGTCGACGTCGCGCGCATGCTCGAAGACCTGGTGCGGACGACGCAGGACGGCACGCTCGAGAGCGCCCTCGACGCGTTGGCGCTACGCCTTCCAGAACTCCAGGAATCGCCGGAGGCCGAAGGGCGCATGCGGTTGACGCTGGGCGCGCTCTACGCCGACCTCGGCCGCGTCGACGCCGCGCGAGCCCACTTGACGCGGGGACTCGAACTCGCGCGTTCGCACCGCGGATTCGACCGCCGTACGATCGACACCGGCGCACGGCGCTTGGCCGACTTGCCGCCGGAGTCGCCGTGAGCGCGATGGCGCATTCGCTTCACGCACGAATGTAGAAACGCGCGGCGCCGACCGCGTCCATGTCCGTGCCAAGCCGCCGATGCACGGACTTCGATCGTGGACGCGCGGCATTCGACTTGCGTCGCGGCGCTCGGAGAACGTCCATGCCTTGCTTGATCCTCGGACTCGCGTTGCTCGCTCCCCGCGCGGCACTCGTGCTGCTGTGGCTGTTCACCGACCTCTTGTCCCGAGCGTTCGACTCGGTGCTGTGGCCCGTCGTCGGCTTCGTGTTCATGCCGTTCCTGACGATCGCATACGCATTCGCGCAGACCTCCGGCAGCGGCGTCCAGGGCATTTGGCTCGTGATCGTCGTGCTGGCCGCGCTCGCCGACCTGGGAGCGGTGGGTGGCGGGGTGCGCAGTCGCGGGTCGGCCTGACCACCCGGTTGAACCGTCATTCGTCCGAGCCAGACCGGATCCGTAGGATCGCGGTGGAACGAACGCTTCGTCCACCGGAGATCCAAAGATGCGTCAAGCCCTGGCGATTTCGATCTGGCTCGTCGCTCCAGCTCTCGGTTCGACCGCCGTCGCGGGCGACATGAGCGCGTCCCTGAAGTCCGGCGTGCTGACGATCAAGGACTCGTCGGCGGACGATTCGTTCACGATCGACCAATCCGGATTGATGACGACGAACTTCCGGATCACTCCCGATCCAGGCACGACGGTCAACGGCTCCGCGGTCGCTCAGTTGTTCTCGGGCGTCACCAAGGACGTGAAGCTGGTCTTCGGTCTGGGTACCGACCACGCGGAAATCGACGACGTCGTCATCGAGCGCGATCTCCTCGTGAACACGGGCGTGGGAACCGCCGCGAGCGTCGGCATCGTGAACGGTCTGGACGTCGGCCGGGACCTTCGCGTCGACACGAAAGGGCCCACGTTCAGTCTGAGTTCGTCCGGAACCGGCAACATCGTCCGGCGCGACGTGAAATGCACGTTGCGCGGCACGTCGTCGAACTCGCTCGCGTTCACGCCTCTGCATGTGCTGCGCAACACCATCATCAAAGGTGCGAGCGGTTCCGACGTCGTCGTCGTCGGCGCGAACGTGCAACTGGTCGGGAACGTGACGTTCGACAGCGGAGCTGGAATCGACACCTACGTCGACAGCGCGACGACCGTCGTCGGCGGAAACCTCAAGATGACTGGCAAAGCCGGGACGAAGACGTGCGTCGCCTCCGGCAAGGTGTCCGGCGACCTGATCACCGACGTCGGGAACGGCGACGGAAACACCGTGGTCTGCACAGCCCCGAAAGTCGGAGGTTCGATCCGCGCGAAGTTCGGCACCGGCACGAACAACGTCCTCACGGTTTCGTCGGTCACGGTCACGGAGGGCATCGAGTGCACGTCGAAGGGAAGTGTCGATTCGGTCACGCTGGTGGGCACTTCGTGTGGCGGAGACGTGCGCGTAAAACTCGGCAACGGGACGAACGCCATGAGCATGAGCTCCAATCCGGCGATCGGGGGTGACGTCGTGTTCACGGGAGGTCAGGGAATCGACCACGTCTCGGTGAACGGGTCGTCGGTCCTCGGTGACATCCGCGCCAACACGTCCTCGGCTCCCGTCGGCACGCCGGATACGTACAGCATGCTGCTCGGCAGCGTGGGTGGAGACCTCGTGGTGACCGGCGGCTCCGGAGATTTCGTGGGCGCGATCGAGGACGTGACCACGGTGGGCGATGCCCGGTTCATGCTCGGCTCCGGCAACAGTTCGTTCACCGTCGACGGCGGCACGTACCATTCGATCCGAGCGACGATGGGGAGCGGCAACGACACCTTCTTCCTGACCGGCGGCACGAACAAGGTCGTGACCGATCTCGTGCTGAAACTCGGATCGGGTGCGAACACGATGCCGATTTCCCATTCGACCATCGGACGTGATCTGATCGTCGAGACTGGAGCGGGGAGCGACTCGATCTCCATCTCGACCACGACGATCATCGGCGCGACCGACATCGATCTCGGCGGAGGGATGAACAGCGGACCGTGACGGACCGGACTCGCTCGTTCGACTCGCCGCGCAACGTTTCGCGGCAAGCATCGCCGCAGCACGCCGTTCGCGATTGGAGTGACGGGAGCGATCGAATGCTCCTCAGCGAGTTCGCGTCATGACGATTCACTTCCTGGCACACCTTCTCGTGCTCACCGCGCTCGGCCCAGACGTCACCGTGAAGGACGCGCGCGAACTCGGCGCGGCGCTCGACAGGGCAGCGCCCGGAGACCGCATTACGGTGGCTCCGGGCACCTACGACGCGATCGCAGCACGCGGAGCGCACGGCACCGCGGATGCGCCGATCGTGATCACGGCGGCCGATCCGAGCGCGCCTCCCGTGCTGCGCGGTGGATTGCATCTCTCGAACGTCGCGCACCTGTCGGTGTCGCACCTGATCCTCGAGCGGACTCCGAGCAACGGCCTCAACATCGACGATGGCGGAACGCGCGACGCACCGTCCCATCACATCGAGGTCTCCGACCTCGTCGTCCGCGATTGCGGCGGCGCGGGCAACGACGACGGGATCAAGCTGTCGGGAGTCGACGACGTGACGATCGCGCGATGCACGATCGAGCGCTGGGGACGACGCGGGTCGGCGATCGACATGGTCGGCTGCCATCGCGTGGTGATCGTCGACTGCGTGATCCGGGACTCGGCGAGCGCGCCGGCGGCGAGCGGCGTTCAATGCAAGGGCGGCTCGAGCGACATCGTCGTGCGCACGGCGCGGTTCGAAGACGCCGGCCAGCGCGCGGTCAACGCCGGCGGCTCGACCGGCGCCGCGTTCTTCCGACCGGTCGACGCGACGTACGAGGCCAAGAACGTGATCGTCGAAGGCTGCGTGTTCGTCGGTTCCCAGGCTCCGATCGCGTGCGTCGGCGTCGATGGAGTGACCGTTCGCTTCAACACGATCGTGCGACCGTCGAAGTGGACCCTGCGCATCCTCCAAGAAACGACGACTCCCGGATTCGTGACCTGCCGCAACGGCTCGTTCACCGACAACCTCGTCGTCTACGACGGCAATGAGGTCCGCGAGATCGTCAACGTCGGGCCGGCGACGGCACCGGAGACGTTCACGTTCGCACGCAACTTCTGGTTCCGCAGCGACGCGCCGGCGCGGTCCATCCCGACTCTGCCGACCGCCGAGGCGGATGCGCGCGGCGGCGTCGACCCGCTGCTGGCCGAGGATGCGCGGTCCGTCGAGGACCGCAGCGAGGCTGCCGCGAGCGGTGCGCACGCGTTCGTGGCGGGCGCGCGCTGACCGGCGACGCCGGGAAAAACACCGCACCGATCGCGAGAGCACGCGTGCGGCCAACGCCCTCCTCCGGCTTGTGGCGCGGCGGGTCCGCGCTGGAGTCCCCAAATCGGCCTTCCGTCTCAACTGCCGTGCAATCCGGCATTTGGACACGCTCCCTCGCGCCAAGCCGGGTTCTCGGAATATCGGCGAGCCGAGCGCTCGGCAAATTCGTCCAAGCTGCGAAGCGTCGGCGCTCCGCGTCGCTGTTCCAATGGCGACAGGGGGATCTGCGGTGGGTAGCATTTCCCGGAAGTCCAACCCGCTTCTGGAGTCCGCGTGAGCACGAATGGGAATCGAAGGGTGATGGTCGTCGAGGACGACCCCACTGAACTGGCCGCCGTCCTGGCGATGATCGAACGGCCAGGAATCGAGTCACGCGGCTGTACGAGTCTGGAGTCGGCGCTCGATTCGTTCGAGAGCTTCGCGCCCCATCTCGTCCTCTCGGACCTCGAGTTCCCGGACGGCTCCGGCCTCACGTTGCTACCGAAGGTCCGCAGCACTCCGAACTGCGAGGTCGTTTACGTCACCGGCAAAGCGACGATCGACGCCGCGGTGTCCGCGTTGCGCTCCGGCGCGCTCGACTTCTTGACCAAACCGGTCGACGTCCAGCGACTCGAACAGTTGATCTCGGGTCTCGGCGAAGCGGGACCGGACGTCGAACACCGCGTCCGCACGCTCGACGAAGCGGAACGCACCGCGTCGTTCGGACCGCTGGTCGGTCGATCGCCGCAGATGCTGCGCGTCTATCAGCAGATCCTGCGCGTCGCACCGACGATGGCGTCGGTGTTGGTCCAGGGCGAGACCGGTACCGGCAAGGAGCTGATCGCCGAGACGATCCACGAACTCAGCGAGCGCCGGCACGAGCCGTTCGTGCCACTGAACTGCGGTGCGGTCTCGGCGACGTTGATCGAGAGCGAACTGTTCGGCCACGAGAAGGGCAGCTTCACCGGAGCGAATCGACGCCACCTCGGCGTGTTCGAACGCGCGTGCGGCGGCACGCTGTTCCTCGACGAGATCACCGAGATGCCGCAGGAGCTCCAAGTGAAGCTCTTGCGAGTTCTCGAATCGCGCCAGTTCCAGCGCGTCGGCGGCGAAGAGTCGATCCCGTGCGATTCGCGCATCGTCGCGGCGACCAATCGCGTTCCCGAAGAGGCCGTGCGCGACGGCAAGTTGCGCGAGGACCTGCTCTATCGCTTGCGGGTATTCCCGATCCAACTGCCGCCGCTGCGGGCACGCGACGGCGACGTCCGCTTGCTCGCCGAACGCTTCCTGGCGCAGCTCGCGCAAGAACATGGCGCCACCAAGTCGTTCGCGCCCGAAGCCCTCGATCATCTCGAATCGCTGAAGTTCCCGGGCAACGTCCGCGAGCTGAAGAACTTGGTGTACCGCGCGTACATCCTCGCCGACGGGATCGTGTCGCCCGAGCATCTGGTCGAGGGCGAGCAACTCAAGGCTCCCGAGCACGACGACACCACCGTCGAAGAGATCCGCGTGCGCGTCGGGTCCACGATCGCCGCCGCCGAGAAGAGTCTGATCCTGGCGACGCTCGACCGTTATCGCGGCGACAAGCACAAGGCCGCCCGCGTGCTCGGGATCAGCGTGAAGACCCTGTACACGCGCCTCGCGGTGTACAGCGCAACGGCGCGTGAAGCGGGGACCGCGGAAGCTTGACCCGCTCGGGACGAACGACTCCTGACCGTGGTCGGTCGCATTCAGGATTCTTGACTCACGCTTCGATGAACGAGGATTCCATGCCCCTCCGCAACGAACCCACGGTCGCGCCGCTCCACAGCATCGCGCGTCTGTTGCACCTCGGCGTCGTCCTGCTGGACGCGAACGGCAAGGTCACGTTCGCCAGCGATCAGGCGCTGGACCTCTTGAACGCTCCCGTCGGCTCCGACGCCCAGGTCGCCGTCGATCGCTTGTTGGAGACGATCGTCCGCGGTGCGCAGCGCCCGTTGAACGAACTCCGCGACGGCTGGGCGTACCGTGTCGAACCCACGGATGACGACTCGGTGCCACTGTCGGTGCGATTCGAAGCGGTGGCCGGCGAACCGGCGCGCCGCTTGGTGGTCATCGCCGACGCCGAGTGGGCGAACACGTACCACTCGCAGATGCGCTTCGCGTTGCACTATCAGCGCATGATGACTTCGAACGCGGCCGCGCTGCACGATCTGAAAGCGCCGCTGAACGTCCTGCAGCTCCATCTCGAATTGACGCGGCGCAAGCTCGCCACGAAGTCGCCGACGGACGTCCAGGACGCCCTGGGGTCCATAGGACTGATGACGCAGGAGTTGGGCCGACTCGACCGCATGTTGATGGAGCTGCTCGGCCCCGATCGCACGCAGCCGGCCACACCGGCGCGGCGCATCGAGTTGACGCGGTTCGCGCGGCGTTTCCTCGAACTCGTGCGTCCCCTGTGCCAGGACCGACGCATCGAGTGCATCCTCGATGCGTGTCAGAACACGCGCTTGCTGGTCAATGCCGACCCGGATCGGCTGAAGCAGTCGCTGTTGAACATCGTCGTGAACGCGATCGACGCCATGCAGCGCGACGGGAAACTCGAGCTGCGGCTGTCCGCGAACGCGACGCATGCGTCGATCGAGATCGCGGACTCCGGTCCCGGGATCCCGGTCGACGCGCTCGAGCGCATCTGGGAAATGCAGTACACGACGAAGAGCAACGGTCACGGCATCGGGCTGTTCGCCGTGCGCGCCGCCGTGCGTGAACTCGGCGGCGAGATCCGCGTGGCGAATCGCCCGAACGGCGGCTGCGTGTTCACGATCGATCTACCTCTGCGGCCGTGACCGGCGCGCCCCGCGCTCTCGGCATTGCGCTTGCGCTCCAGTCCGAGCAACGGGTGCCGCGTCGCGGGTCCGCTCGCGTCCCGCGCGACGGCGCCCCCACTTCTGGAGGTGCACGATGTTGAGCACGATCCTGCTGATCCTGTTGATCCTGTTCCTGCTCGGCGCGCTGCCGCGTTGGCCGTACAGCCGTGAATGGGGCTACGGCCCGAGCGGTGTCGTCACGGTGATCCTGATCATCGTGATCGTTCTCGTGCTCACCGGCCGCCTGTGATCGACCGGATGCAAAAAGAGCGAGCCGGCCGTCGTTCGCGACGGCCGGCTCTTCTCTTCCACTCTCGTTCTCTCTCTTTCTCTCGCACTCTCACGCGGTCACGTCAGGCCTTCACAGCCTCCGCGTGGTCAGGCCTCGGATCAACGAGGCCAAGAACAGGAGTAGGAACACGACGAACGCGATCTTCGCAGCGCCCGCGAAAGCGGACGAGATGACGCCGAAGCCGAGCAGGCCGGCGACGATCGAGATCAGCAGGAACATCAGGGTCCAGTACAGCATCGCGCACCTCCGTCGTTGGGGATGGGGCCGTCAGGGCTTGTCGTTCACCGCCGCGTCGAGCTTCTTCGCCAACGCGTCGATTTCGCGTTCGAGCTCGTCCATCGCGCGCTCCGCGTCGGCCTTCATGTCGTTCCATGAGGCGGCCGTGCGATCCGCGAGTTTGGACATGCGTTGCTCGAGCGCCACGCGACGCTCTTCGAGAGCGGCCAACGTGTCGTGGTACTTGGCTTCGAGTTTGTCGCCCTTGATGCGAGCGACGAGTGCGTCGAAGCGATTGTCGAGCGAAGCGACCTTCTGCTCCAGTTCGTCGGCGCGCGATGAGGCGTGGGCAGGATCATCCCGATCCGAACACGCCGTCAACGTGGCGACCGCCATGCATGCGCACACCACGCAGCTCGTGAAGTTCCGCATTGGTATCCCTCCATGGATTGGGCGCGGCCCGATGGGACACGCGCAACGCGCGGCAGTCGTGCACGGCTCGTGCCAGCGTCGACGAAGACCCATGGATGGCCGGAAATAACTTCCGTCAATGGAGTTACGTACGGAGAACCGGTTCGCGCGCGGGTCTGACCCTCCCCCGGCCGCGGGTCGATCCAGCGCAGTTGTAGAAATGACTACGAGCCCGCGACCGTCGCTGCGGACTCCCAGACGAACACCAGCTCGCGCGCGAATTCCAAGCGCTGCGGCGTGACGCCGAGTTCGCTCGCCCACAGCGCCATCCGTTCGCCGTAGTGCTCGCGCATGCCCTTGTCGCGACCGCCGAGCGATTCGAGCGGGAACGAAGCGACGACGAAGCGCGCGCGCAGCCCACGCAAGACGTCCAACGCGCCGCCGCGGCGTTGCCGCTCGAGGCACGGCAGTACTTTCAACACGAACGCCACGTCCGCGATTTCGTCGGCGGGTTCGACGAGGACGTCCAGCACGCGCGCACACGGCGGACGCCCGAGGTGCGCGAAGAACGCATCGATGCACGCGACGAGGCCGCCGTCGAGATCGCGCGGCAGATAGACCGTGTCGTCGGGCAGCCCCATCCACGGCCACTGGAACGGTTGATGACCACAGGCCAGGTCGAGCACGACGCGCGGAGTTCCCGTGTGCGCGAAGATCGCGGGATAGAACGCCGCGAGGTCATCGAGGCGCTCCGCGGTCGACGCGTGCAGACGAAGCAGATCGCGGCACGCGGCCTCGAAGCGCTCACGGTCTTCGGACGGCGGCAATTCCCGCACGCGCCGCGCGAGCGCCGCACCGTCCCGCGCTCGATAGGCGCCAAAGACCTGATGCAGACGTTGCCTGGCCGCGTGCTCGGCATCCGCGTCCTTCGTGAAGCGCCGCACCGCGTCGGCAGCGACGCGTTCCAGCGTCGCGCGGGAAAGACCGCCGTATTTGCGGCTGCTCGCGAGGCGCAGGACGATCGCGTCGACCCGCTCGTTCACGATGTCGCCGCGCGCAGCGCGTGCATCAGCCGGACGTACGCGCGAAGGTTGTGGATCGTCGCCAATCGTCCTGCCGTCGTCTCACCGATCGCGAACAGATGACGCAAGTAGCCGCGCGAATAGCGCGCACAGGTCGAGCAATCGCAACTGGCGTCGACGGGCGCATCGGAGTCGAAGTGCTTGTCGTCCTTCACGTACACGTACGAGGACGGCTTCGACGCCGTGCGGATCGTGGCGTCGAGATCGGGATCGAGCACGTAGAGCCGCCCCATGCGCGCGTCGCGCGTCGGCAGCACGCAGTCGAACAGGTCGTAGCCGAGCGCGTGTGTGCGGACGATGCTCTCGAGTTTGCCGATGCCGAGCGCGTGCTTCGGCGCGTCCCGGGGCAAGGACTCGGCGGTCAAACCGACGGCGTCGAGCAAACGACCTTCGTCGTCGACCGGCCAGCCGCCGTACGCGTAGCCTTCGAATCCGATCGCGACGAGTTCACCCGCGCAGCGCTTGCGCAATTCCACCGACGTGCCGCCTTGGACGACCGCGAACAGTTTGGGTCGTCGCGAGGGCTCGAGGCGCTGCGCACGCGTGAGGAACTCGGCGCGGCAGCGCTTCGCCCATTCGATCGTGTGGTCGACGCTCGCGCGCTGCGCGTCCTCGGCTTGGTCCGGATGCGTGCATTCGTCGAGACAGAACATCAGGTCAGCGCCGAGATCGAATTGCAGCTTGATGCACTGCTCCGGCGACAGCGTGTGGCGCTCGTCGCCTTTGAAGCGGCGATAGGCGAGCTCCTTGTTGGTGACGTGGACCGAACCGCCGCCCGAGCGCGCCAGCGAGAACGCTTGGAAACCGCCCGAATCGCTGGCGAGCGGACGATCCCAACGCATGAAGCGGTGCATGCCGCCAGCGCGCTCGACGACGGAGATGCCGGGCTCGTGCCGCAGATGCAGCGTGTTGACGACGCAGGCGTCGATGCCGATCGCTTCGAGGTCGTTCGAGTCGAGGCACCGCACCACGCCCCGCGTCGCGTCCGGCAGGAACGCCGGGAGTTCGAGGTCGCCGTGCGCGGTCGCGAGGGACTTCGAACTCACACGCTTCCTTGCCGCGTCGCGGCATCGCCCGAACGGGAGCGGGCCTCTCGCGCAAATGCGCCGAAGTACGCAGTTCCGGCCGGCAGCGCTCCGCGATCGCCGCTCGAAGCCGCGGACGTCATCGCTCGACCTGGGGCAACAGCGCGGGGACGGAGCCGTCTCGGGCTTCCGCGCGCCGGAGTTCGGCGCGATGGCGCGCGACGCGCATCGCGAGCGTCAGCGACAGGATGCCTGCGAGCAGCGCGCCGATGCCGACGTCCGAAACACCCTTCACGGCGGTGACGATCAGCAGCGCGACGACTTGGAGGAAGCCGCACAGCGCCAACACGATCGGCATGCGATCGGACATCAGCTCGATGCCGCGCTTGCGCGCGACGACGTCGGCCAGCACGACGAGCGACAACGCGAACGGCAGCCAGTTCGGGAGAACGATGTTCGCCAACGTCACGCGGCTTTCGAAGCCGTCGGACTCGATCCCGCGGATGCGGACCCACGGCATGAACGTCGCGATCAGGATGACCGCGCAATGGAACGCTGCGCTCGGGATGATGCCCGTTGATTTCGACGTCATCGATTCCTCCCTCGGTCCGGCGAGCCTACGGCTCGCTCATTTCCGCTTCTTCTTCTTCTCGTCCTTGCTGGCCTCGGCCCCGTCCTCCGTAGACAGACGCGAACCGGACTTGTCCTTCGCGGCCTTGGCCGATTTGTCGGCGGCATCATGACCGTTGCTGCTCGATTCGAAGCGCGGGCGGGTCGGCGCCACGATCTGCTCGGGAGCGACCGGCACGAGGTACTCGAACAAGCGGAACAACGTCTGCGGGATCTCGTCGCGGCGCACGATGCGATCGAGCTGACCGCGCGACAGCAGGAATTCGGAGCGCTGGAAGCCCTCGGGCAGCTCCTGGCGGATCGTGTTCTGGATCACGCGCGGGCCGGCGAAACCGATCAGCGCGTTCGGTTCGGCGAGGATCACGTCCGCCATCGTCGCGAACGAAGCCGTCACGCCGCCGGTCGTCGGATCGGTGAGGATCGACACGTAGAGTCCGCCGGCGTCGGCGAAGCGCGCCAGCGCGGCGCAGGTCTTCGCCATCTGCATCAGCGACAACGCGCCTTCATGCATGCGGGCGCCGCCGGACGAGCAGACGAGCACGAGCGGCACCTTGCGCTCGAGCGCCATCTCGACGGCGATCGTCACTTTCTCGCCGACGACGACTCCCATCGAACCGCCGAGGAACTGGAAGTTCATGACGCCGAGCACGCATTCGCGCCCCAGCACGCGGCCGTAGCCGATCGTCATGCCTTCGAGGCGGCCCGCCTTCTTCGCGGTCGCCTTCAGCTTGTCCGCGTAGCTGCCCTTGTCGATGAACTGCAGCCGGTCGACCGGAGCCAGTTCCGTGTACAGCTCTTCGAAGCTGTCGGCATCGCAGGTGAACAGCACCCGCTCGTCGACCGTCGCGTTCATGTGGAACGCGCACTTCTTGCAGATCTTGAAGTTCTCGAGCAGCTCCTTGGTGAAGATCATCTCGCCGCAGCTTTGACACTTGGTCCAAAGCCCGCCGGGCATGTCCTTCTTGCGGAACCTGACCCAGGCCACTCGATCACCTCACGCAGGAAGAACGGGGAACGCCGCCGTCGCGAGCGCGCGCAATTGCGCGATGCGAGCCGGTACGTCGCTGGCCCCGAAGATCGCCGAACCGGCGACGAACACGTTGCAACCCGCCGCCGCGGCAGCGCCGATCGTATCGGGCGCGATGCCGCCGTCGATCTCCACGTCGCCCTTGAACTTCCAATCGTGGCGCAGGACCTCGACCTTCTTCAGCACGTCGGCGATGAACGACTGCCCCCCGAATCCGGGGAACACCGACATCACCAGCACCAGATCGAGGACCGCGCGGTACGGCTTCAGCCGTTCGATCGGCGTGTCCGGGTTGATCGCCATGCCGACGCGCTTCTTGCGCTTCTTGACGTACTCGATCACGCCGGCCGGATAGTCCGGCGCCTCGACGTGGAACGTGTACGTGTCCGCGCCCGCGTCGAGATACGCCGGCGCGAACTTCAGCGGGTCGGTGATCATCACGTGGACGTCGAGCGGCTTGGTCGCCACGCGCTTGATCATCGTGATGACCGGCGGGCCGAGCGTCAGGTTCGGCACGAAGTGGCCGTCCATCACGTCGACGTGCAACTCGTCCGCGCCGGCCGCCTCGACCTTCTTCACTTCGTCGCCGATGCGCGCGAAGTCACACGAAAGCAGCGACGGTGCGATGCGGATCAAGCCGCGGCTTCCTCGAGCGCCGCGATGCCGGGCAGCTTCTGCCCTTCGAGCATCTCGAGCGAGGCGCCGCCGCCGGTCGACACGTGCGCGAAGCGCTCGGTCAGGTCGAACTTCGCCGCCGCCGCCGCCGAATCGCCGCCGCCGACGACCGTGCAGCCGCCGTTCTCCGCGATCGCTTCGCCGACACTCCACGTTCCTGCCGCGAACGCCGACCACTCGAACACGCCCATCGGGCCGTTCCAGATCACGGTCTTCGCTTGCTGGATCTCGGCGCTGTACATCGCGATCGTCTTCGGACCGATGTCGAGCCCCATCCAACCGTCGGGGATGTCGCCGTCGACCGTCTTGCTCGGCGCGCGTTCGTCGAAGCGCTCCGCGACCTCGTGGTCGATCGGCAGCAAGAACTTCACCTTGCGTGCCTTGGCGAGGTTCAGGATTTCCTTGGCCACGTCGAGGATGTCGCGCTCGACGCGCGACGCGCCCACGCGGCGACCCTCGGCCAGCATCAACGTGTAGGCCATGGCGCCACCGACGAGCACGACGTCGACCTTCTCGACGAGGTTCTTCAACACCGGGATCTTGTCGGAGACCTTGGCGCCGCCGAGCACGGCGACGTAGGGCTTCTCGGGGTTCGTCAGGATGCGATGGAAGTACTCGACTTCCTTCATCATCAGCAGCCCCGCCGCGGCTTTGCCCTTCATGAGTTGGACGACGCCGTGCGTCGACGCGTGCGCGCGATGCGCGGTGCCGAACGCGTCATTGACGTAGAGATCGCCGAGCCGCGCGAGCTTCGCAGCGAAGTCCGGATCGTTCTTCTCTTCACCGGATTCGAACCGCAGGTTCTCGAGCAACGCGACGTCGCCGGGCCGCAACGCCTTCACGCCGGCTTCGACCTTGTCGCCGACCACGTCGTCGAACTTGACGACCTTCGTGCCGAGCAGTTGCTCGAGCTTCTTCGCGACCGGCGTCAAGCGCAGCGAGTCCTGGACACCGCCCTTCGGACGGCCCAGGTGCGACATCAGGACCGGGATGCCGCCCGCGTCGCGGATCTTGCGGATCGTCGGCAATGCTTCGCGGATGCGTAGGTCGTCCGTGACTTCGCCGAACTCCAACGGCACGTTGAAGTCGACGCGTACGAGGACGCGCTTGCCCCGGAAATCGAGGTCATCGAGGGTGAGGATCTTCATGCGCGACCGGCTCACTTCAAGTTGTGGGCGAATGCGATCAGGTCGCACACGCGGGCCGAGTAGCCCCACTCGTTGTCGTACCAGGACACCACCTTCGCCAACCGCGGTCCCATGACCATGGTCGAGTCGGCGTCGAACACCGACGAGCGCGGGTCACCGAGGATGTCCGACGACACGATGGGGTCGGTCGTGTAGCCGAGGATGCCCTTCATCGGGCCTTCGGCCGCCGCCTTCATCGCGGCGTTGATCGAGTCCTTCGTCGCGTCCTTTTTCAGCACGACCGTCAGATCGACCACCGAGCCGTTCACGACCGGCACGCGCATCGCCGTGCCGTCGAGCTTGCCCTTCAGCTCGGGGATGACCTTGCCGACGGCGCGTGCGGCGCCCGTCGTCGTCGGGATGATGTTCTGCGCGGCGGCCCGGGCGCGGCGCAGGTCCTTGTGGATCTGGTCGGCCGTGTTCTGGTCGTTCGTGTACGCGTGGACCGTCGTCATCAGGCCGTGCTCGATGCCGAACGCATCGTTCAAGACCTTCGCGACCGGCGCGAGACAGTTGGTCGTGCACGAGGCGTTGGAGATGATCCGGTGTTCCGGCTTCAGCGCCTTCTCGTTGACGCCCATCACGATGGTCGCGTCGATCTCGTCCTTCGCCGGCACGGTCAGGATGACCTTCGGGGCGCCGGCGTCGATGTGCTTCTGGCAGCCCGCGCGATCCGCGAACACGCCGGTCGATTCGACGACGAAGTCGACCTTCAGGTCCTTCCACGGCAGCTTCGTCGGGTCCTTCTCGGCCGTCACCTTGACGTGACGCGATCCGACCTTGAACCCGCCGTCGACCACTTCGACCGCGTGGGCGAAGCGACCAGCGACCGTGTCGTACTTCAGGAGATGAGCGAGGGACGGCGGCGGCGCGAGGTCGTTCAGTGCCACGACTTCGAAGCGCGTGTCGTCCTCCATCAGCCGGAACACCATGCGACCGATGCGGCCGAACCCGTTGATCGCGACCCGAATCGACATGTCGTTGCACTCCGTGGGTTCCGGACCGTGAGTCCGAAGCCTTAAATGCGTCCGTCTTTACGTCAGTCCATTCTCCGAAGTTCGGAGGAACGCGGGATTCTAGTCGGCCGGCCGGAGCTTTCAACACTGGGACTAGGTGCAGCGGGTGCGGCCCTTTGGCGCGAAGGCGCTCGGCACTCGGGCCCGATCCTCGTCGGCGTGTCCGGCGGGGTCGATTCCGTCCTGTTGCTGCATGCTCTGGTCGCGGCGGCGACCCACGGCCGGCCCGCGGCCGACGGCCGCGACTCGCCAAGTCCGGTTCCGGAGCTGATCTGCGTCCATGTGCACCACGGAGTCCGTGGCGCCGCGGCCGACGCCGATGCCACGTTCGTCGCGTGCCTGGCATCGAGCCTGGGCGTCGAGTCCGTGCGGCTCGACGTCGATCCGCGCCGGATCTGGAAGAACGGGATCGCGTCGGAAGGTCGGCTGCGAGCGGAACGCTATCGGCTCTTCGGCGAACTGGCCGACGCGCGCGGCGCGGGCTCCGTGTTCGTGGCCCACCATCGGGACGACCGCGTGGAAGGCCTCGTGCTGGCCGCGGCGCGGGGCGCCGGATTGCGCGGATTGTCGGGGATGCCGCGGCGACGACCGCTGCGTGCTGGCGATTCCGCCGGACCGTGGATCGTGCGGCCGTGGTTCGACGTCCCCCGCGCGACGCTGCGCTCGATCGCGATGGCATGCGGCATCACCTGGCGCGAGGACGCGACCAACGCCGAACTCCAGGCGCGCCGCAATCGCGTGCGCCACGTCGTGCTCCCGCGCTTGCGCGCCGAACTCGGACCAGAGTTCGACGATCGCCTGCTGGATCTGGCGCGCCGAGCCCGGTGGCTCCTGCGACGGCTGCGACGAGGCGCCGCCGCTGCCGCCGGAAGCGCCAGCGACGCGATCCACGCGCACGTCGAACGACTCGCCGGCCAACCGATCCGCAAGCACGCGTCCCTGCGCATTCAGCGCCTGGTGCTGTCGCGTGCGAGCGGCGCCGTGGACGTCGGCCGTGACGTTCGCATCAGAGTCGTCGACGGCCGCATGGACGTCGAGCGCCCGGCGCCACGTCCGCCTCCCGCGCGCGTCGCGGTCCGCTCGTTCGGAGGGAGGCTCGCCGCCGCCGTCGCCTCGCAAGACGGCCACGCGCTACGCGTTCGCATGGAGGTCCGCGGCTTTCTCTATCTGGACGCGGATCGAGTCCCGGGCGATCCCAGCGTCCGGACGCGGCGACCGGGGGATCGCTTCGCGTGGCCGGGATTGCCCGAACCCGTGCGATTGAAACAACTGTTCGCGAGCCATCACGTTCCGCGCGCGGAGCGCGAGGTCCGCGTGGTGCTGGACGTCGCGGGTGGCGTCGCCGCCGTCGAGGGCTTCGGCGTCGCGAGCTGGGCCCGCGTGACGGCGGCCACGCAACGCGTCCTGCGGGTTTCGATCCGCCGCAGCGACGACGCGCCACACGCGCGACCGCACGATCCCGCGCTACCTTGCCGACCATGGGAACCGCAGCGCTGTTCTTCGCCATCGTCGCACTCGTGCTGACCATGTTCGGCACCGCGACTTGCTTCGTGTTCTTGCAGTTCCTGGCGCTGCCGAGCGCGTTGCTCGCGATCGGTCTGGCCTGCAGCGAGTTGTCGCGCAGCGGTTGGCGAACCTGGAAACAGCAGCCGCTGACCTCCGAGTTCGCGGTGCCCTACGCATGGCGCGCACTCGGGCTGGGCGTCGTGGCATTGATCTGGTCGGTCGTCGTGCTCACGCGCGACTTCGGACCTCTGCTCCGTGATTGGCAGAATCATTACTGACGCCGTGGACACGATCGACGCTCTCGAGGTTCGCGGAACGACGACCGCGCGAAGAGGCATGAACCTCTACGCCGACATCCAGCGCACGCTCGCGTACGTGTTCGCGGGGATGTGCGCTGTGTTGATCGTCGCCGCGACCGAGGTCGGAGCGGACGCGTGGCCTGGCCTCTGCCTGACGCGATCGCTCACCGGAGCCTCATGTCCCGACTGTGGCTTGGTGCGTGGCATCCTTTACTTGTGTGCGGGAGATCCGGGAGCGGCCGCCGCGGCGCACCCACGCACGCCGTGGGTGGCTGCGTGGCTGGTGCTACAAGTGCCGGTCCGATTCATCCTCGCGCGCTTGCGCTTGCGCGCGACGACCGGGCTCGTGCTCGGGGCCGCGGACTTGATCCTGTGTGTCGGCGCGCTCGAGGCGATCTTGTAGCCTCCAAGGGATGAACGATGGCCGCCGGCTGCACCATCCGCGGCCGGCGACGACGAAACGACGAACGCATGGAATTCAGGAACCACCAAGTCTGGGTCTCGCAACGGCTCGCCATGTTCCAAGGGCGGCCGCTCGCGATGTTCGCGTTGTTCGTCGTGCTGTTGCTGCTGATCCCCGTGATCCTCCTGATCGGCATCGTCGTGTTGGCGTTCGCGATCGTCGGCTCGGTCGTGCGAGCGCTGCTCGGCGCCGGCGCGCCGCGGCGGGTTCCGCCGCCGCACGATGGTCCGGGCGACCCGAGCGCGCCGCCGCGCACGCCGGGCTCGCCGCCGGTGATCGACGTCGTCGTCACGCGCGGCAAGAGCGAGCCCTGATCCACACTCGAACGGATCGCTTCCTTCGGCATCGAAAGGGAAACCATGCGCATCACCCCCATCCTCACCTCTCTCGTCCTCGGCGGCCTCGTCGCGGCGATCGCGCCGACCTTGCGCTCGCAGGACGACAAACCGGCACCCGCAGCTGCCCCGGACGCGGCGAACGATCCGTCGGCGCCGGTCGCGCAACATGCCGCGCTGGCACGCTTCGAGGGTGACTGGGCAGTCAAGGCCAAGCTGTTCGTCGAGCCGGGCAAGGCTCCGCTCGAATCGAAGGGCAAGTCCGAGTTCAAGATGCTGTTTGGCGGCCGCTATCTGCGCGAGAAGTACGAGTCGTCGACGCAGGGCTCGGAGTTCGAAGGTCTCGGCCTGATCGGCTTCGACAAGGTGCGGCAGACGTACGTCGCGAACTGGGTCGACTCCATGTCGACCGGCTTCGCGCTGTCGGACGGCACGTTGAGCGCGGACGGCAACACGTTCGAGTTCAAGGGCACGATGAACGACGCGGCGACCGGAGCGAAGGTCGTGTTCCGCTGGACGAAAGTCTGGAAGGACGCCGACAACTTCGTGTTCAGCGCGTTCGAGTCGCGCGACGGTCAGCCCGAAGCGTTGACGATGGAGATGGCCTACAAGCGCAAGCCCGAAGCGAAGAAGGCCGACCCGAAGAAGAAGTGAACGCTCGCGCGACTGCCGACTTCGCGGAAGGTCGTCCGCGCCGCGTCATTCGCGATAGCCGAGCACGACGAGCAGACACGGTCCGCCGGCGATCACGTCGATCCCCGCGGCCCGTGCCGCGTCGATCGCCGCCTTGCTCTCCGCGCCGGGTTGCATCCAAAGGTGGCGGATGCCGAGCGCGATGGCTTGCGCCACGATCTTCTCGGTCACCGGCGGCGGCGTGATGATCGACACGCCGTGCGGACGCGGCGACACGGCAGCCAGTTCCGCCGCGCACGGCAGTCCTTCGATCACGGATTCCTTCGGATGCACCGGCGTCACCGCGCGCCGGTGCTGCATGTAGCAACGCAGCACCTTGTTGCCGTACTTCGAGCGATCGGAGGACGCGCCGACCACCGCGAAGGACGCGCCGGCGAGGAACTTCTGGATCGAGTCGGATTCGGACATCGGCGGTCTCCGATTCGGGCGGAAGATCATGCATCGAACCCGGCGGCGGCGGGATTGCAACCGCGCTCGCCGCTCGTTTCGGAGATGTCGCGTGGTCACGCCCAGCGAACCCAGCCCGCAAGAAGACGACGAACTGGTCGGTCTTCTGCGCAAGGAAGCGGGGTTCGCGCGCAAGCTCGCGCGCAGCCTGTTGTTCGACGAGCAGCTCGCCGACGACGTCGTGCAGCAGGCGTGGCTGACCGCGATCGAACATCCCCCCGCCCATCGTCGGAGCCTCCGGGGTTGGTTCCTGACCGTGGTCCGCAACTTGGCGCTGAAGGCGCTTCGTTCACGCCAACGCCGGAGCGCGCGCGAACGCGGCGCGGCGCTCGCCGAGTCCGTCGAATCGACCGCGCAGTCGGTCGAGCGCGAACACGTGCTGCGCTCGATGACCGATGCGGTGCTCGCGCTGGACGAGCCGTATCGCCACACGATCCTCGCGCGCTTCTTCGACGACCTCCCGCCACGCGTGATCGCGGCGCAGGACGGCGTGCCGATCCCGACGGTCCAAAGCCGCATCACGCGCGGACTGGCGAAGCTGCGCGAGAAGCTCGATCACGACCAGGGCGGAGCTCCGTCGTCCCGCATGGCGCTCGGACTGCTCGCGTTCGCGGATCCCGCGTGGTTCGCCGCGCTGACGGGTGGCGGAGGTTCGGGCGCCCTGAAGACGACCGGCGACGGCGGGCACACGCTTTCGACGGGTTCTGCGTCGGGATCGTCGACCGCTCCATGGCTCGTCCCGGTCGCGGTCGCGAGCACCGCGCTGGTCGTCGTGACGCTGCTGTTCTTCTTGGGCGACGATGCGCCCGCTCCGATCGACGTCGACGTGGCTCCGCGCGCCCGCGCCCCCCGCGACCCGCGACTCGATGCGATCGAGGCCGACCTCGATGCCGGTGACCGGACCCGGACGGGCGCGAAGCGCGTCGCCGGCGCGCCGCCGCGTGGACTCGCGGCCGACGCCACCGCCCTGCGCGTCCTCGTGCGCCGCCAAGCCGACGGCGCGCCCGCGGCGGGCATCGCGGTGCGTTGCATCGAGTGGTCCCGTGCGAACGCGCGGCTCGTCGCGACGGAGCGCGAGACCGACGGCGACGGCTACGTTTGGTTCACGGCGGTCGAGGCTGGGCTCGCGACGCTGCTGCTCGATCGCGGCGGGCGCGCCGACGTCACGGTCGCTGCGTCGACCTGGAACGACGCGTTCTTGTGGTGCCCCATGGGCATCGAGGTCCACGGTCGCGTGTGGACGGAATCGCGGCAGCCCGCGCCGCGCGCTCGCCTCTGGCTGTCCGGGGGCGCCGACGACGTGCCGGGACGCGTCATCGGTGTCGCCAGCGAGGACGGGACGTTCGTGCTCCGCGACATCGCGCCGGATCGTCTGCTGGCGGCGATCGACGACCGGCAAGGACCGTCCGACGTCGTTCCCGTGGCGCCGACGCGTGGCGCCACCGTTTCGATCGACCTGACGCTGCGCGATCGCCATGCACCACTCGAGGGTCGCGTGCGCTCTTCCGCGGGCGCGTCGATCGCGGGAGCGCAGGTGGAACTCGAAGCGCTCGACCTGCGCCGCCCCGCGTTGGGCGGCGACGCGGGTGAGACGATCGCGCGCGTTCCGACGACGACGGTGCGCTCGGCGATCGACGGCACGTTCCGCGCCGGGCCGCTCGCTCCTGGGCACTACGCGGTGCGCGTGCGCGCCGCGGGTTATGGGCCATGGACCGGCGCGACGCGGATCGACGTCGGCGGAACCGCGCCCGTCGACGTCACGCTCGACGCCGGCGCGAGCATCACCGGCCGCGTGACGCACGTGGATGGAACTCCTGCGACGCACGTGGCCTTGTCGGCGTTGGCCTCGAACGTCGACGTCGGAGCCGCGCGCACGGATGCCGACGGCCGATTCGAACTCGCGGACATTCCCGCCGGAGACGTCACGGTGCGTGCGAGTGCGCAAGGCAGCACCGCGAGCGCCGAGTTCCGACCGCGCACGCGCGAGCGCATCGAGTGGTCGCCTCGCCTCGAACGCGGTCGCTTCGTGCACGGAACGTTGCAGGATCTGCGTCGAGACCCGATTCCCACCACGTTGATCGCGACCACGACCGAGCCGGGATCGAGCCGCGAAGTCGACGTCGATGCCACGGGGCGATTCGCGCTCGAACTCGCGGACGACGCCACGGTCTGGCTCGAAGTGCGCAGCGGCGCGTCGCCACTGCCTCTTGCGCAGCAACGTGTGCGGGCCACCGACGCCAACGTCGAACTCGTCGTGCCGGCGGATCCCGGGCGCATCACGTTCGAGCCCGTGGGCGTCGGCGAGGCCCTCACCTCGATCGCGATCGCCCTGGAGCAAGTCGACGCCGTCGGCCGCTCGGTGATCGTCGGCGCGACGATCGACGGCACGCGCGTGGTGCTCGAGGACATTCCCGACGGGTCGTATCGCATGACCGCGACCGTGGCGGAGCGAGCTCCGGTCGTCGTCGATTCCGTGGTCGTCCGCGCGGGTGCGACCGCCGCGCTCGGCGCAGTGCGCTTCGAGGCATGCGGCGAGCTGCGGCTCGAAACGACCCTCGACACGACGACGGATGCGCGCCCGATCGACGTACTCGACGCACACGGCGCTCTGGTGTTCCGCTGCGCGCGCATCGACCTTCCGCGCAGTTGGCCGCTCGCGCCCGGTGCCTACCGCATCGTGGTACGGGAAGGTCGAACACAGGACATCACGATCCACGTCGGCGAGCCAACGACCGTCGGCGTCGATTGATTTGGCGCGCCGCGCGCAATGCGGACTCGCCCGAATCCCGTTCGTGGACTACTCTCCAGGCGTGACGTCGATTGCGGTGTCACCCCACGAAGCGGTCCCGGTCGGCGGTCGGTCGACTGTACGGTTCGGGCCGGGACGCCTTCGATGCCAGGAACGACAACCCCATCGCGGTGGAGCCCCATGAAGACACTTCTCGCGGCGCTGGCCCTCGTCACTCTCGGCGGCAGCGCGTCGGCACAAATCGTGTTCAAGAGCATTCTGAACGGCGGACAGGCCACACCCGTCGCCGCGACCCCGCAGACGGGTTCGGCAACGCTCTACTACGACGATGCGACCAACGCGTTGAGCTACACGCTGAACCTGTCGGGCATCACCGGAAGCATCACCGCGGCCCGGATCGCCGGCCCCGCAGCGCCTGGAGTCTCGGCCACCGCTCTGTTCCCGCTGGTCGGAGGTCCCCTGAACTTCGCCGGCACCGTGACGCTGTCGCCCGCGCAAGAGATCTCGCTGGTCAACGGCCTGTTGTCGATCACGGTCACCACCACGGGGTTCCCGACCGGCGAACTGCGTGGACAGATCGCCCGCGGAGAAAAGGCGTTCGCATCGCGCCTTTTCGGCAGCTACGTCGTGCCCACCGTTCCGTCCTCGTCGTTCGCCTTCGCGGAGTTGACGATCAACGCCGACAAGAGCGTGACCTACTTGGTGTCCGGCGCGTTCACGGGCAACCCCACGACCGCAACCGTCAACGACGGCGTCGTCGCTGCGATCGGCCCCGTGCTTTTCAATCTGGTCAAGACGTCGTTCGACACCTTCTCCGGCACGACCGCTCCGCTCCCCGACGTCACACTCGCGAAGATCCGCTCGGGGCGGACGTACGTGGTGGTGAACTCCACGACTTTCATCTTCGGCGACGCCCGCGGCCAGATCCGTGGCGCGTGGCTTCCGTACGAATCCGGGTGCAACCTCGGAGGAACGGGCTCGCTCGCCGGAAGTGGTCCGCCGCTGCCGGGCGCTTCGCTGACGCTCACCATCAGTGGTTGTGTGCCGTCCAGCGCTGGGATTCTCTTCTATGGGCTCGGCAGCCTGAAGTCGCCGTTCGCGTACGGGTGCAACTTCCTGATCGCACCGCCGCTGATCCTGACGATCCCGATCGCCGTCGGCCCCAGCGGCTCCGTGTCGTTGCCCGTCACTCTGCCGGGCGACAGCCCGTTCCCGGTCGACATCTCCCTGCAGTACTTCGGGAGCGCGCCGTCGGAGCCCGGTGGCTTCCAGACCACGAACGGACTGGTGTTGCACATCGACGGCTGATGGTCGTGACTCCGCGACGCGGAGTCCGCTCGCGGTCCTCGATCGGCCGGTCGAAGACGTCGCCGCGGCGCATCCTTGCGAGCGCCGCGGCGACGTCGTTGCAAGCTGCGCCGCCCGAGCCGGATCGAATCCGCGGCCGCGAACGGGAGTCGCTCGGACGGACTCGCCTCACCGCACGCGCACGAGCGCCGTCGCCTCGAAGCGTTCGATGAGCGCCGCGCCAGGAGTCGCGGGAATGCCCCGCAGCTGATCGAGGAAGACCACGAGATACTCGACGTCGATCGCGCCCGGCGACGCCGGTGGCGCTCCCGGAGTGGTCCAGCGGACCACCTCGATGGCACCCCGGCCGTCGGGCTCACGTACGGCGTGGAGCAGACTCGGCTCGAGCCGCCAATCACAGCCGACGCGCACCGGATCGAGCGGACCGCGCGCGGCGGCGTCCCGTCGCAGGCGCTCGACCGTTTCGATCGCACGACGGTCCGCCCACCACTCGGAGAAGTACGGCGACGACACCGTGCGCAGCAGCGCGACCACGGCCACGCCGAGGCAAAGGCAACGGGCGACGCGGCGACCGACTCCGACTCCGCGCGCCACGTCGGCCCATGCGAGCGGCGCCAACACGACCGACCAAAGCGCAGTGCGCTCACGCGGCAGCGGAAGCGCGAAGGCCACGTGCGCGAGCAACGCGCACGCCACGGCGATCGTCAACGCCAAGCCCGGGAGGCGCGCGGCGTCCGCATCCCGCCCGTTGCGCAGCGACTTCAACGCACGCGCCGCGATCACCGCGAACACGGCGGCAATCAGTACTCGCAGTCCGACGCGCACGAACTCGACGCGCTCGACCGGCGAGCCTCCGGTGCAGAGGGTGAGCAACCACCGACCGTCGGGGTGGAGCAGTCCATCGAAGCAGAGGCTGTCCGCCGCCGCGCCGACGCCGGACGCGCCGAAGTAGAACGCGGCGGGCGTGGCATGCGCGAGCGGCGCTGCGCAGATCAGTCCGCTGACGAGCGTCCCGGCGATGGCGAGTCTCACGAATCCACGGCCGTCGAGCACTCCCGTGATCCACGCAGCCAAGCCGACGCCGAGCGCCGCCCAGCCGAACGACAGGTTGAATCCGAGGCAGGTGCCGAGCGCGATCCCCGCGGCGGTGCCCCGAGCGCCTGGTCGCAACACGCACAGCGCGACGGCGAGCGACGCCAGAGCTCCCCCATAACCGCGCGCCGCGAAGCCGTACTCGAACGTCCGCGGTCCGCAGGTCATCGCGATGAGCACGCTCCATCCGAGTAGCGGCGAATCCGTCGCGCGCGCCGCGAGTCGCGCGCTCGCGGCGACGAACACGATGAACGCCACCATCGACGGCAGCCGCAAGCTCCACACCGCGTCGGAAAACGCCGACGCCGCGAGCTTCGCGAGCCAAGTGAACAGGACGTGGTGATTCGCGTCGTAGGTCGTGAGGCTGACGGAAAAGGGCTTTCGGACGTACCACAGCCACGTCAACGCCTCGTCGTGTCCGATCGGCCACGTCGTGGCGCGCCAGACGCTCCACGCGCAGATGGTCGCGACGACGACTCCCCACGTGATCCGCCGTCCCTGCATTCCACCGTCCCTACGAACCTCGTTCGGCCGGCGGATCGTAGGGCCGATGGCGAGATCCCGCGACCACGCACTCGCGGCTTCGGGACTTTCCTCGGACGCGCGCGTTCGCTGGAGTGCGGCGCCATGCCCTCCACCGTCACCGTGGCTCGCCTTCAGCTCGCGTTCGCGGCGTTCCTGTTCTCGACGGGAGGAGCCGCGATCAAAGCGGTCGACCTCACCGGCCCGCAGGTGGCGTGTCTGCGTTCGATCATCGCGGCGTTGGCTCTGCTCGCGTTCGTGCCAGCGGGGCGCCGACTCGCCGATCCCAAGATCTGGCTGGTCGCCGTGCCGTACGCGGCGACGTTGTTGCTGTTCGTCTGCGCGACCAAATTGACGACTTCGTTGAACGCGATCGGCCTGCAGTCCACCGCGCCGCTGTGGCTCGCCGTGTTCTCGCCCTGGTTGCTGCGCGAGCGCGTGCGGCGCAGTGATCTGTGGACGATGCTCGCGATCGCCGCCGGCATGATCGCGTTCGTGGCGAGCGGCGACGCGGCGATGGCCTCGGCCCCGCAACCGATGCTCGGCAATGCGCTGGCCGCGGGCTGCGGCCTGACGTGGACGTTCACGCTGATCGGCCTGCGCGCGCTGGCGCGCGACGCGACCACCGGCGCCGATCGCTCGGCCGCCGCGGTCGTGGCCGGCAACCTGCTCGGCGCGGCATTCGCGCTGCCGCTGGCGTGGCCGATCCCCGCGCTGACCGGCGGTGACGTGCTCGGCCTCGGCTACCTCGGCGTGTTCCAGATCGGCCTCGCCTACGTCTGCATCGGACGCGGAATGGCCCACGTGCGCGCACTCGATGCATCACTGCTGCTGCTGATCGAGCCGATGCTGAACCCGGTTTGGACCTACTTCGTCCACGGCGAGCGTCCGACGGCTCTCGCCTGTGCCGGCGCGGCGGTCATCTTCGCCGCGACCACCGTGAAGAGCATCGTCGACGCGCGCGCGACGCCGGCTGTTGGTGAACCCGCGAGCGCCGCGTAGACTCCCCCGTTTCGAACGCAGCCCTCCATCGCGCCGTCGTCGGACGGCCAGAGCCCAATGGTCGACACCACCCAAGAAGTCGTCTTCTCCATCGTCCAGCTCGAGAAAGCCTTCGGATCGCGCACGATCCTGAACGGCATCTCGCTGTCGTTCCTGCGCGGCGCGCGCATCGGCGTCATCGGGCCGAACGGCCAGGGCAAGTCGACGCTGTTGCGCATCATGTCCGGCGCCGACACCGAATACGCCGGCGACGTCGTGCCGGCGAACGGGCTGACGGTCGGCTACGTCCCGCAGGAACCACATCTCGATCAGGAGCTGACGGTCGGCGAGAACGTCGCGAAAGGCGTGGCGCGCATCCGCGCGATGCTGCACGAGTACGAGGACATCTCGGCGAAACTCGCCGACGGTCCCGACGAAGACACGATGAACGCATTGCTCGACAAGATGACGCGGCTGCAAGAACGCATCGAAGCGTGCGACGGCTGGGAACTCGATCGCCACGTCGAGCAAGCGATGATGGCGCTGCGCTGCCCCCCGAGCGACCGCAAGATCGCGACGCTGTCGGGCGGCGAGAAGCGCCGCGTCGCGCTGTGCCAGAAGCTGCTCGAACACCCCGATCTGCTGCTGCTCGACGAGCCCACGAACCACCTCGACGCCGACACCGTCGCGTGGCTCGAGAAGCACCTGCAGAACTACAACGGCTCGATCATCCTCGTCACGCACGACCGCTACTTCCTCGACAACGTGGTCGGCTGGATGCTCGAGATCGAGCGCGGCAACGCCAAGCCGTACAAGGGCAACTACTCCGAGTACCTGCGCCAGCGCGAAGAGTTCTATCGCCAGCAGCAGAAGGCCGACGACACGCGCGTGAAGATCATCGCGTCGGAGCTCGAGTGGATCCGTCAGAACCCGAAGGGGCGCACCACGAAGAGCCAGGCGCGCATCAACCGCTACGAGGAACTCGTCGCGCAGGCCAAGGAGCAAGTCCGCGACGACTTGCAGATCCGCATCCCGTTCACGCGACGTCTCGGCACGAAGGTCATCACCGTGCGCGACGTCTCGAAGACCTACGAGGGTCGCACGCTGTTCTCGAACCTCTCGTTCGAGTTGCCGCCGGGCGCCATCCTCGGCGTCATGGGTCCGAACGGCACGGGCAAGACCACGCTGATGCGCATGCTTACGGGTCAGGAGAAGCCCGACACCGGCTCGGTCGAGATCGGTGAGACCGTCGACCTCTGCTACCTCGATCAGAGTCGCGATTCGCTGAAGCCCGACGAGAACGTCTACGACGAAGTCACCGGAGGCAAGGACGTCCTCGTCACCGGCGGCCGTGAGATCAACGGACGCGCGTACCTCGCGAGCTTCAACTTCCGCGGCACCGACCAGAGCAAGCGCGTCGGCGACCTCTCGGGCGGAGAGCGCAATCGACTGCTGATCGCCAAGATGCTCGTGCGCGGCGGCAACGTCCTGTTGCTCGACGAACCGACCAACGACCTCGACCTCGCGACGCTGCGCGTGCTCGAGGAAGCGCTGCTCGCATTCCCGGGCTGCGCGATCGTCGTCACGCACGACCGGTTCTTCCTCGACCGCATCGCGACGCACATCCTGTCGTTCGAGGGCGATGGCAAGGTCGCGTTCTTCAACGGCAACTACCAGCAGTACGCCGAATACCGCCAGCGCCAGCGCGACGAGCAGGGCCTGGGCAACGAGCCCAAGGGCGCGCACCGCAAGTTCCGGGGGAGCTGAGCGTGCACGGCGTCCCCGACCCGCTCGTCGATGCGCTGCTGGCCGCGACGCGCGTCGCGGCCAAGGTCTGCATGCGCGTCCAAACCGAGTCCACGCTGTCGGGCGTCCCCGAAGCGAAGACCGGCGACGAGCCCGTCACGATCGCCGACTACGCGGCGCAGGCGATCTTGCTCCGAACGATCGCGCGCGTCGCTCCCTCGCACGCGATCCTCGCCGAGGAGTCGTCGGCCCATTTGCGCGGGCAAGGCGAGTCGACGCGATCCCGCGTGCGCGACCTCGTCGCCGACGCGCTTTGCGAATCGCTGACGTTCGACGCCGTCTGCGCACTCATCGACCACGCGGGCGCGGAGTCCCCGTTCGCGTGGGCCATCGACCCGATCGACGGAACGCGCGGGTTCATTCGGCGCGACCAGTACTGCGTCGCGGTGGCTCTCCTCGAGCGCGGCGTGCCGCTGCTCGGAGTGCTCGCATGCCCGAACCTCGCGGTGGATTCGCGCTCCAACGCCGGACCGAAGGGCGTGTTGTTCGTCGCGCGACGCGGCGCAGGTGCGTGGTCGGAGCCGCTCGCCGGTGGCCCGCGAGCGCGCATCCACGTGCGCGACATCACGGACCCGACCGCGATGCGCATCCTGGCCAGCGTCGAAACCGCGCACGGTGATCCCGCGCTCATCGACCGCGTCGTCCACGACCTCCACCTCGGCGGCATGGTCCGCATCGACAGCCAGGTCAAGTACGGCGCGCTCGCGCGCGGAGACGCCGAGTTCTACGTGCGCCCGCGCAACCGCCCGGAGCGCCGCGAAAACGTCTGGGACCACGCAGCGGGAGTGTTGATGGTCGAGGAGGCGGGCGGCAAGGCCACGGACCTGGACGGCAAGCCGCTCGACTTCTCCACCGGTCGCAAGATGCTGCACAACCGCGGCGTCCTAGTCAGCCACGGCCCGTGGCACGACAAGCTGCTCGATTCGCTGCGCCGCGCGGAGGCGCGGTAGCGAACGTCGCGCGGGCGAAGCGCTAGTGCGGACGGACGGGGACGGAGGCGCCTCCGTCCCCGTCATCCTCCGGGTACCGATGCCTTCCACCGAAGCGATGGAGCGCCGAAGGCGCGAGCCGCCCTTCTCCCCGGTCTCAAAGCCGCCAGGCTCCAGCCCACTCCGTCGCCGAATAGGTCCCCGGCCCCGGCACGACAGCCGGCCCTGGCCCCCGGCCTCTCGCTCGTTCCGCACGGATGCGGCGATCCGCTGATACGTCTCGTGCAGGCACCCCGGAACAACCGCGTTCTTGAGGGGTGGTGCGTAGGTTGCACGCGGCAGAAGCCGCCCCGTGCGTTCGAG
>JBPOIU010000084.1:0-46457 GCA_052034255.1 Planctomycetota bacterium
CCTGCGCGTGCTGCGCATCGGGACGATGGTCGTCCAGGGGTTGTTGCGCACCGAGGGCTTCATCCGCGCGGCCGCGTTGACCTACATCACCGTGCTGTCGCTGGTGCCGTTCCTGGCGCTCGGCTTCTCGGTCGCGAAAGGCCTCGGCGCCTACGAGAAGCTGCGCGGCGAGGTCGTCGAGCCGTTCCTCGACGAGACGTTCCCTCCGGAAGAAACGACGACCGCGGCGACTGACGGAGAGCCGGCGACGACGGCCGTACCGGCGACGAATCCCGCCGTGGGAACGACCGCACCGAAAAAGACCGATTCGGTCGGCACGCGCCAAGCGATCGAGAAGGTGCTCGAGTTCGTCGAGAAGACCGGGTTCGGCAATCTCGGCGCGATCGGCCTGCTGTTCCTGATGCTGGCCGCGCAGAAGCTGCTGACGAGCATCGAGGAAGCGTTCAATCGGATCTGGGGCATTCGCAGGTCGCGCTCGTGGATCCGCAAATTGACGGACTACACCGCGATCATCGTGGTCACGCCGATCCTGCTGCTGGTGGCGACCACGCTCGGCTCGGCGCTGCAGACCGAAAAGGTGCAGGCGCTGATCTCGAAGCTCCCCGGCGCCGGCGTCGTCATGGCGTACGTCGTGCCCTTGCTCGTGCTGTGGCTCGGCTTCACGTTCCTCTACGTCTGCCTGCCGAATACGAAGGTGCCGATCAAGTCGGCGTTCGTCGGTGGCATCGTCGGCGGCACGCTGTGGTACCTGTTCCAGATCCTCCACGTGCGGTTCCAGGTCGGCGTCGCGGGCTACAACGCGATCTACGCCGGGTTCGCCGCGTTTCCGATCTTCCTGGCGTGGCTGTACTCGGTGTTCGTCATCGTGCTGGTCGGCGGCTTGGTCGCGTGGGCGCACGAGCACGAACCGATGCAAAGCACGCTGCGGCGCGCCGGCGTCGAGTCGTTGGCCGATCGGGAACTGGTCGCGGTGCGCGCCGTGGGCATCATCGCGGCGGCGTATGCGGAGGGTCGCGGTCTGCTCTCCGAGGACCAGTTGGCGACCCGGTGCGGAGTGCCGATCGCGAAGCTCTCCGAGGTGTTGGATCCGCTCGTCGAGGCGGGCTTGCTCGCGCATGTGAACGAAGGCCGGACACCGGGGTGGTTGCCGACGCGCCCGCTCGACGCGATTCGCGTCCAGGACGTGCTCGAAGCGCTGCGCGGACCACGGGCGAAGAACCTCGAGGTCGGCGACGACGTCGCGTCCATCGTCGACCGCGTGAAGGTCGCCGCTTCGGAGACCTCGGCGAACGTCACGCTTTCGCAAATCGTCGCGAACCGTTAGAAACCCCGCGCTTCACTGAACGCTGGCGCAGATTCGCGCCGGTTCGATCGCGCGCACTGCGCTGCGAGGAGGACGCTTGAGCACTGCGGCCGACGTCGGGTCCGAAACGGGCCATCCGAAGGGTCTGTACGTCCTCTTCTTCGCCGAGCTGTGGGAGCGCTTCTGCTACTACGGCATGCGCGCGCTGCTCGCGCTGTACATCGCCGATCAGTTCTTCCGCGCGGATCCGGAAGCGCAGGCGAAGGCCTCGGGAAGCTACGGCGGGTTCACGGCGCTCGTGTACGCGCTCGGTGTGTTCGGCGGCGCGGTGGCGGATCGGCTGCTCGGCTATCGACGCACGATCGTCGTCGGCGGGTTGTTCATCGCTGCCGGCGAGTTCATGTTGATGGTGCCCGCGGGGAACTACCTCGGGTTCGACCAGAAGCAGTTGTTCTTCTTCGGCCTCGCGCTGCTGATCGTCGGCAACGGCTTGTTCAAGCCGAACATCTCGACGCTCGTCGGCAAGCTCTACAAGCCGAACGATCCGCGTCGCGACG
Organism: Planctomycetota bacterium; assembly: GCA_052034255.1. Taxonomy (GTDB): domain Bacteria; phylum Planctomycetota; class B15-G4; order B15-G4; family JADJEK01; genus JADJEK01. Next base: position 1,861 of record JBPOIU010000084.1, read on the forward strand.
GCGGCTTCACGATCTTCTACATGGGCATCAACGTCGGCGCGGCGTTGTCGCCGATCTTGTGCGAGCGCTTCGCGACGTTCATGGGAACGAACGGAGTCCCGGACTATCGCTACGGCTTCATGCTCGCGGGCGCGGGCATGCTGCTCGGACTCGTGTGCTTCTGGAAGTTCACGTATCTGTTCGGCGACCAGGGTCTGCCCCCGAAGGGCAAGGAAGGCTTCGGCCCGATCCTGAAGGTGGTGCTCGGCGGTCTGATCGTGGCGCCCGGCGCGTACGCGCTGCTCGCGCTGTCCGAAGACGCGGTCATCTACACGATGTACACGGCGTTCGGCGTGATCGCGCTGTTCCTGCTCTCGGTCGCGTTCCGCGAGGAGAAGGAAGGTCGCGAGCGCATGTTCGCGCTGGTCCTGCTGCTGTGTCTGAACTGCGTGTTCTGGGCCGGATTCGAGCAGGCCGGCAACTCGCTGAACTTCTTCGCGAAGGGCCAACTCGAGCCGCTCACGATCGGCAGTTGGTCGATGCCCGGCGAATGGTGGCAGTCGGTCAATGCCGTGCTGATCGTGATCTTCGGTCCGCTGTTCTCGGCGGCGTGGGTCGCGCTCGACAAGAAGGGCAAGAACCCGACGATCCCGGCGAAGTTCGGTCTCGGATTCCTCGGCATGGGGCTCGGCTTCATCGCGATCAACCAAGGCATCGGCCAGGCGACCGCGGCCGGCTTGGTCATGTGGTACTTCCTGCTGCTGCTCTACGTGCTCCACACGCTCGGTGAGCTCTGCATCTCACCGGTCGGTCTGTCGATGGTGACGAAGCTCGCGCCGGCCCGCATGACGGGCATGGTCATGGGAGCGTGGTTCGTGTCGATCGCGACCGGCAACGTCGTGGCCGGCAAGATCTCGAGCCTCGCGGCCGAAGCCAAGGCGGCGGCATTGACGCCGCTCGGGCAGGTCCAGGCGTATGGCAGCGTCTTCGAGTACGTCGCGTACGCCGGCGTCGGTCTGGGAGTCACGGTGATCGTGCTCTCGCCGATGATCAACAAGTGGATGCACGGCGTGAAGTGACGCGAGCCACACCGATCGCGTGAATCGGGCCGCCCCGCACTCCTCGTGCGCGGCGGCCCGTTCGCGTTCGGGACCGTGGATTGGGGACTCTCCCCATTCGGGCACGCCGGACGCGCGGGCTTCCCATCGGCCGTGCCGTTGGTTGCATACGTCGCCATGCTCATCGCACCACTGTGTCTCGCCGTCGCGTTCGTCGCGCAAGTCGCTCCCGTCACGCCCGCGAGTCTCGCGAACCGCTTCGCGCGCTTCGATCTCGACGGGGATCGCGTGCGCGAGATCGACGCGCTCACGCCGCTGGCGTGGTCCGACGCCGCCGTTGACGGAACGCGCGTACGCACGCCGGTCGTCTTGATGCTCGTCGAGGAGCGCTTGCTCGCCGAAAGAGGCGGCGACGACGCGACGGAGCTCGCCGAAGCGCTCAAGCGCTGGGCCGTCGACGTGAGGCGCGAGGGCTCACGCGCGCTCGGGTTCACGGCGCGCGTCTACGGCGGTGAGAAGCACCAGGACGGACGCACGCTGCTCGCGCTGCGCCGCGTCGCGCAAGCCGTCGATCGCGAGTGCGGCCCGCTCGCGGGCGTCGTGCTCGTCGGAGCATTCCCCGACGCGCTGCTCGTGCGCACCTGCAATTGGTGGCGCGACGATCCGATCACGCTGCGCGCGGGCAAACCCGACGCGGCCTCGTACGACCAACGCCGGTGGCTGCGCTCGATGCCGGAGATCGTCGCGCACACCGCGGACGTCGTGCTCGGCGACCTCGACGGCGATTGGGAGTCGCGGTATCGCGTGGGACCGACGCGCCTCGACTGGAACTTCTGCATCCCGAGCCGAACGACGCAGGACGGCGCGCTCGTGCTGACGGACCACGAGTCCGGCTCGTACCCGTTGGCCGACTTCTTCGAAGTCGACGACGGCAATCTCGATCTGCGCGTCGAGACGAACGCGGATGGCACGAGTCGCGTGCTCGCGATGCCGCGCGACGAGCTGCGCGACTTCGAATGCACGACGCAGGACCGAGCTCGTCCGAATCCGATGGCGTTGCCCGAAGTCTGGGTCTCGCGCATCGACGCGCGCGGAGTCGCCTACGTGCTGCGCAAGGATTTGCTCGACGACGCCGGTCGCCCGAAGACGACGCCGCGCCCCGCGGACATCGATGCGAAGTCCGGCGCGTTCGTCGGCTACGAGTACGACGAACGCTTTGAACGCCAGCTGTTGCAGCGCTTCTTCGCGCGCAACCACGCCTATCGCACCGGCGACTTCGTACCGCCGGACACCGTCGCGTCGCTCGCGTGCGGACTGCCGTCGGGCTTCCACGAAATGACGCGCGCGCGTGAACGCTGGGGCGATCTCGATCCTTCGCTCGACGTCGGCGGCGAACCCGATCTCATCGCGGTCACGCGCTGGTTCGCGCGGCCGGCGATCCTGCGCACGATTCGAGCTCACAGCGATCCGTGGGGCTCGGCATTCGCGGCGACGAAAGACGTCCCGCAACTCGAGAAGGATGCCGGCGGACTCGCTCGCGGTTTCGTGATCGAGAACGATCACCTGCGGCCGTCGCTCGCGCGCTGCGGCGGCAAGCTCGACTTCCTGCTGCTGCGCACGCTGTACGAGAACGGCGTGACGGGATGCGGCGCGTCGTTCTATGTCCACACCGGCTGCGAGGCGATCTCGCCGCCCAACGCGACGAACTTGCCGTGGTCGGATCGAGGTCACGGTGCGTTCAGCGGCGGCAACGCCGTGTTGTTCTTCGGCGACGGCCTCGCGCTGATCGGCCGGGCCAAGGTCTTCTACGACGAACCCCGCGGATTCGCGGACGCGCTGCGCGAAGGACGCGCGTTTGGCGCGGCATGGATCCGCTACTTCGAGATCGAATCGAGCGCGGCGAGTTGGGGCGAGGTCGGCGACGACATCGGTCGCAAACGGGCCTACTTCTGGTCCGTACTCGGGGACGGATCGTTGAGCTTGCGCTCTCCAAACCAGTAGAACCCTGCTCCTCGCGCGCGTTCGGCCGCGCCATGACGGGAGACTCGCGTGTTCAAAAACCACCCGGTGGGTCTCGCTCCACTCTTCTTCACGGAGATGTGGGAGCGGCTGAGTTTCTACGTCATCGGCGGATTGCTGCTGCTGTACGCGGTCGACACCGAGGTCGGCGGCCTCGGCATGACGCGCAGTCACGCGAACGAGATCGTCGGCACGTACCTCGCGTTCGTCTACTTCACGCCGTTCCTCGGCGGTCTGATCGCCGACCGGTTCCTCGGCTATCGGCGCGCGGTGCTGATCGGCGGCCTCAGCATGGCGTCCGGCCTGTTCCTGCTCGGAACTCCCGGCGAAGCGACGTTCGTCAGCGGCCTGGTGATGGTCTGCATCGGCAACGGCCTGTTCAAACCGAACATCTCGGTGATGGTCGGCAACCTCTATCAACCGGGCGATCCGCGCCGCGACGCCGGCTTCAACATCTTCTACATGGGCATCAACATCGGCGCGTTCGCCGCGTTCTTGCTCGGCGCGTACGTGCGCAACGAACTCGGTTGGAGCTGGGCGTTCCGCATGGCGGGCGTCGGTCTCTTGCTCGGCGTCGGCATCCTGTTGACGCAGTGGAACAAACTCGCGGTCGCCGATCGCAAACCCGAGACGAAGCCCGGCGACATCCCGCTCGCGCGCATCCTCGGAACGATCCTGTTGCCGGCGTTCCTCGTCGGTGGCGTCGCGTACGCGCTCGTCGAATCGAAGACCGTCGTGCTGCCGCCGGCGATGACCGCGCCGCTGACCGCATTCATCGCGGGCATGATCCCGGTCATCGTGTTCTTCGTGCGCCTCGGCTTGAAGGCGATGCCGGAAGAGCGCCCGGGCATCCTCGCTCTGATGCCGATCTTCGTGTCCGGCGGCACGTTCTTCATGGTGCTGCACCTGAACACCACTGCACTGACGACATGGGCCGAGCAAGACACCGTGCGGCACGGCGCGAACCTGTTCGATCTGGTCGGCGGTTCGCGTTCGCCGGCGCAACCGAGCTACTTCCGCAACGCCGCGTCCGACGTGCCACGTCCGGACGAACGCACGTTGGCGGTGGTCGACACGGATCTCGCGCTGATGTTCGGGACGTCGCGTCTCGACGAGGCCGGTGTCACGCGCATCGAAACCGCGATCGGAACGGACGTGCGCGGCGTGCTCGTCTCGGGAGAACTCGGCGGGCGTCCACGCGTGGACGACGAGGCGATCGCCAAGCGCGCCGCGAACGTGTATCCGAATGGGACCGTGGAACTCGAGAAGTCCACGGACTCGCACGGGATCGAGACGGTGACCCCGAAAGTCGAGGACGGCACGACGTCCCGCGCGAAAATCGCGTTCGTTCGATCGATCGACGGCAAGGACGTCGCGCTGACGCTGGTCGATCAAAAGACGTTCGGCGAGGTCTACGCGAAAGCGGGCACCGCACGCCTCGCACCCACCGAATCCCTGATGTGCACGAACCCAGAAGTGTTCCAAGCCGCCAACGCGATGTGCGTGATCCTGTTCACGCCGCTCATCGTGTGGTTCTTCGCGCGGCTGCGTGATCGCGGCCGGCCGATCAGCACGGCGATGAAGATCTTGATCGGCTTGATCCTGACGATGGCGTCGATGTTGGTGATGGCCGCGGCCGGCGTGTTCACCGAAGGCAACACGCTGAAGGTGTCACCGTGGTGGCTCATCGGGGCCTATGCCGTCGTCACCGCGGGCGAGTTGTGCCTGTCGCCGATGGGATTGTCCTTGGTCACGAAGCTCAGTCCGAAGCGCTTCGTCGGCCTGCTGATGGGCGGCTGGTTCTGCGCCACGGCGTTCGGCAACAAGGGCTCCGGCTTCTTCGGAGCGATCCAGGGCATGCTCAGCCCGGTGACCTTCTTCCTCGTGTTGGCCGGGTTCGTGGCGCTGGTCGCGCTCGGATTCGGATTGTTGCTGCCGAAGCTCGACAAGACGCTGAAGCAATACAACGCCGGATGAGTCCGCGATTCGCGTCGTGGTCAGAGTGCGTCGTCCTCCGCGCGCGGCTCGAGTCGATCAGGTCGTGCGCGGGCGCTTCAGCACGAGCGTCCTCATCATCACGTCATGGACACTCTGTGCCCTGGGCGTCAGCAACAACGTGACGAGCCATGAGCCGACGAGGAACATCGACACCGTGTAGCCGATCAGTTGAATGCGGCTCGGAATCGGCATGCCGTGTTCATCGAGTCCGCCGGTGGGCAACAGGTTCAGCGAGACGTGGATCAACTCCCACGGCAGGAGCTTGATCCACGTCCGCCCGAGAACGCGCGTCCATCGCGCTCGATGCCCATCCATGTCGGTGACGACGAGTCCGAGCAGGCGCTTGCCGAGGGTCGCTTGCGGAGCACTCGTTTCGCAGATGAAGAAGTAGAGCCAAGTCGGCAACGACATCGTCGCCAGGACCCACAGCCAGAGCTGGAAACTCGGCGGCTTCAGATCGGGTTGGAGCCCGAGGGTTCGAATCAGGCCGAAATGCAGTCCACCGACGAGCAGAACCGCGAGCAGCAGCACGTCGATCGAATATGCCGCAACTCGGCGTACGGGTTCGGCGTACGGCAGATCGGCGACGGGTTCGCTCGGTGGAGCATCGGGATGGCGGTCCATGCGGGCGGAGAATCTACTCCGTTCGCCGCCGGAACCCTCCACGGTGGGTGTCGTAGACTCGCCGCCGTTTCGCACCCGACTCGCTTTTCCTTCGACGTACGACGAGGATCCCCCCATGCGTTCGATCCGCTCGCTCGGTCTGGTTCCGTTCGCTCTGTTGGTCGTGTTCGCCGGGAGGGACTCCGCCGTCGCGCAAGGCGCTGGACTCGCGCCCGTGAATCCGGCCCCCGTCGCTCCGAAACAGGACCCCGCGTCACGGCAGACGCAGAACGATGGCGATGCGAAGAAGGGTGACAAGGCCGCGAAAGCGGCGCCCGCTCGCCGTCCGATGCCGGGTTTCGTGACGTTCGGCCAAGCGGACTGGGCCGGCCCCAACGCGAACCCGCGCGCGAAGATCGCACTCGAGAAGTACTTCGAAGAAGCGTTCCCCGAAGGACTGCGGGTGGGCGTCGACGACAAGGGCATGAAGTCGTTCGAGCTGAAGTCGCTGAAAGCCGTGCGCAAGTTCCTGCCGAACGGCGGCTCGTCCCAGATCTTGTCGGACAGCTCGTACGAGGCTCTCGAGGACTGCGGTGCGCTGGCCGGCCATCTCGTCGCCGCCAAGATCAACCTGCGCTTCAACCAGCGCGGTTTCCTCGGCGAGCCAGAAGAGGGCGTCAAGAACCCGCTCGTCATGAAGGAGATCAAGTTCAAGCGCGGCGTCGACGGCAACGTCCAAGGCATGTCGGTCGAGCGTCTGGTGAAGCTCTGCGATCGGGCGCTCGCCGGTGAGTTCGGCAAGCCGGACGACGCGAAGACCGACTTCATCGACACGAACAACGACGACAAGAAGGACGTGTGCCTCGACGATCTGCGGCGTGCGTTGACGGTGTTGAACGCGAACTTCGAGGACGGCGAGAACGACGGCCGCTTCGTCGCGAAGGGCTACACGAACGATCCTCCGCCCGCCGACGCGGCCGCCGCGACGGGCGCCGCTGCAGCGGGTGGCGCCGCGGCGGGCTCGGCTTCCGCGGACGCCGATGAAGACGATGGCGACGACCGGATCAAGGCCGCACGCAAGGAGCTCGAGGAAGCGAACGCCGAGCGCGACCGTGAGCTCGAGCGCGCTGAGGCCGAACACGACGCGGAAATCGCGAAGGCACGCGCCGAGGCCCGCCGCGCACGCGATCCCGCGATGTTCGAGTCGAAGAAGGCCGAGTTCGACGCGAAGTATCAGCGCCAGAAGGCCGAGATCCTGAAGAAGCACCAGGAGAAGCTCGAGAAGTTCCGCGCCAAGCACGGCCGCCCGCACCCGGGCAAGGGCAAGGGACTGCGCCTCGAGGGCGGCGATCGCGGCAACCGTGGCGACGGGAATCCCGGCCGCGGCGATGGCAAGAACGGCGAAAAGGACAAGAAGGACGGCCGCTGACGTCGAGTCCGCAGGCGTGCCGTCCGAGCCGGACTGCTACAGTTCGCCGCTTCGGAGGTGGTCATGGAAGCGGCGGACCGGGTCGTGCTCGATCCACACGAACGGCGCGTGATCGGAACGCTGATCGAAAAGGGCCTGTCGACTCCGCAGGCCTATCCGTTGTCGCTGAACGCGCTGACGACGGGATGCAACCAGCGCAACAATCGCGAACCGATCACGAACTTCACCGACGAGCAGGTCGAGGAGATCGCGCAGCGATTGCAAGCGCGCGGACTCGTGTCGGTCGTGCATCCGGCGACCGGCCGCGTCTACCGCTACCGCCAGGAGTTCGGCCGCAACTACGAGATGCGACGAGCCGAACTCGCGGTGCTCGGCGAACTGCTGCTGCGTGGCGCGCAGACCGAAGGTGAACTGCGTCAGCGCGCGAGTCGCATGGAGAACATCGCGACGCTCGACGACCTCCACCAGATCCTGAATGGCTTGCGCGCGAAGACCCCATCGTTCGTGGTCCGCATCACGCCGGAGGGAACGTCGCGCGGCGTGGTGTGGTCGCACGCGTGCTGCGAAGCCGCGGAGCTCGACCAACTGAAAGAGCGCGAGCGCTCCGGAGTCGCGTTCGCCTCCGCGTCCCCGTCGAGCGGATCGTCCGTCGCCGAGGTCGCCGTTCCGCGGGACGATCTGATCGCTCGGATCGAGGCACTCGAGCGCCGTGTGGCACGGCTCGAGCAACACGAAGGGCGTGGAGGTCCGAACGACGCATGACCCCGAGGCGGTTGCCGGCCGTCTTCATCGGGGTCGTCCTCGCGTGTCCGGGTTGCTCGCCGATCGAGCACCTCGATCAACAGCCGTGGTTCGCCCTGCGCCGTGAGCGCGTCGTCGGGTTCGACGACGTGGCGGCGGGTGCGTTGCCCGAGCGCTTCGTCGCGACCGAGACCAACGCGTCCGGCACTCCGTCGCGTTGGCAGGTCGAACGCGACGATGCGCGCGGGTCGAACGTCGTGTCGCACGCGGAAGTGAAAGCCACCCCGAAGGCGTTCGCGTTGCTGTTGTCGACGACGGAGCATGGGCCCGACGTCGAACTGTCGGTCCGCATGAAGTCGATCAGCGGCAAGACCGACAAGGGCGGTGGGCTGGTGTGGCGCGCGAAGGACGCGGACAACTACTACCTCGCGCGCTGGAGCCTGATCGACAAGAACCTGCGGCTGTTCCGCGTGGTCGACGGCGCACGCACGCTGCTCGCGAACGTCAACGTCGATACCGACCCGAACGCGTGGCACACGCTGAGCGCGCGCTCGATCGGAACGTCCCACGAAGTCCTGCTCGACGGCGAGAAGCTGATCGTCCAAAGCGACGCGACGTATCCCGGCTCGGGACGCATCGGCCTGTGGACGCGCTCCGACGCGATCACGAAGTTCGACGATCTGCGCATCCGGGAGCGCTGAAGGAAGCCCCCGAACCAGCGCCCGCGCGTGGGGTAGGCTCCGCACCATGTTGCACCCCATCCTCAAGGTGATCGCCGACCAGGGCTGCCAGTCGTACCTCGTCGGCTGTCCGCAGACGCGTCGCGCGCTCCTCGTCGATCCCAAGGTCGGGCGGTCCAAGACGATCCAGGACGCGGCGGCGAAGTTCGGGCTGACCATCGAACGCGTCGTCGACACCCATACCCACGCCGACCACCTCTCGGCCGGCCAAGCCTTCGCCGCGGCCGGCCTCGACGTCGTCATGAGTCGCCATACGGCGTGTCGCCGCAAGGTTTCTCGTCTGGGTGACGGCGACGTCGTCTCGGTTGGTTCGCTTCGGTTTCAAGTCATTGAAGTTCCTGGACATACGCCGGATTCGATCGCGCTCGTCGGCCATGGCATGGCGCTGGTCGGGGACACGCTGTTCGCGGGGAGCCTGGCGCGCTCCGACTTCCGGGGAGCGTCGGCGGCACAGCTCTTCGAATCGGTCACGAAGCGACTACTGGCCTTGCCCGACGAGACCGTCGTCTTCGCCGGCCACGACTATCGCGACGTCCTGTTCACGACGATCGGGCACGAACGTCGGACGAACCCAGCGCTTCGGCACGCAGACGCCGCGAGTTACGCGCGCGCGGTCGGCGACGTCCCCGGTGCTGGCAACACGCCCGAGGTCGACCACGTCCTCGCGCTGAATCAATCCGACGAGCCGATCCCCGAAGTTCCGCCGACCGTCGCTGCCGCGTGCTGCGCCGCAGGGCCGGGCGGGTCGTCGACCGCGAGTCGCGTGACCGAGCGCACGGCGGTCGAGTTGAAGGACCAGGCGGCCGCGTTCGCGGAATCCGGGCGCTGGGTCGACGTCCGCGATCCGTGGGAGTTCGCGGAGTGGCGCATTCCCGGCACCAAGAACCTGCCGCTGTCCGAACTCGGGTTCCACCTCGGCGAGCTCCGCGGCGCGAAGGAACGCGTGGTGTTCTCGTGCCTCGGCGGAGTCCGGTCGAAGACCGCCGCCAAGACGCTCGCGTATCTCGACGTCGTCGACCAACCGATCAGCCTCGCCGGCGGCATCAACGCTTGGCGCGACGCCGGGGCTCCGATCGAGAGGTAAGAAAAGTCGTCGCGAGACATGCCGGGACGAAGGACTCCGCAATTGTTTTGGCGGGCGATCGACTCTAGTGTCATTACAGTCCGTGGAGTCGATCGAATACGTGGGGGCTCGATGCGTCGCGCATTCGCATGGGTCGTCGGACTGATGGGTGCCGCGACCGGATGTTGCTCGCTCGAACGGAACACGACCTGGCAATGCGTAAGTGACACGGATCCGCGCTTCGTCGGCGCCGAGGACGTGGCGGTCCTGCCAGGTGAGAACTTGCTGCTCGTCTCGGTTCGCGACGTTCGACGCTCTGGCGAATCGACGCTGCGAGGCGAGATCTACGCGTGCGATCCGACGACGGGGTCGCTCGCCGCGGTGAGCCATGGGCGGCCACTCACGGGCGATTTTCGGTACCCGTTCCGACCTCACGGTATCTCTGTATGGGCCGGAGACGCAGACCGTAATCCGCGCGTGTTCGTCATCAACCACCGTGCGCCGTGTCAGCAGTGCGTCGAAGTTTTCGAGTGGGATCGCGACGAGCAGAAACTGACGCACCTCTGGACGGTGCTCGATCACTCGGGCGCGATGTCCCGCCCGAACGATCTCGTCGCTGTTTCGGGCACGAGCTTCTACGTCACCAACATGACCTCCTGTTCGACCAAGCCCGGGATGTTCCTCGAGGGACTGGCGCGCATAGGCTCCGGCGCCCTTCTGTTTTGCGTGAACGCCGCCGATCCCCATCCTAGATTTCAGGTCGTGGCCGAAGACCTGCGCATGGCGAACGGCGTGGAGTTCTCCCAGACACACAACACCTTGTACGTCGCCGAAGCAGGAGCCAACCGCATCTCGTGTTACTCAATCGACGCTCGGGACCCGCATCGCGTGACCGGGTGCACAGAAATTGCACTTCCATTTACGCCGGACAATCTCGCGCGCGAAGCCGACGGCTCGATGCTCGTGGCCGGACATACGTCCGGATGGGATTTCATACGGAACGACACTGTTGGCGAGACCTCGGGCAGTGTAATCGCGCGCGTCGTCCCGACTCCGGTGACCATCGAGATCATGCATGTCGACCCCACCGGCAAGACGATCTCGGCCGCAAGTTCCTGCGTGCGCAGTCCGCTCGATCCGAATCGTGTGTTCGTGGGCACGGTATACACGTCCGTTCACGTGCTCGAACCCTCATCGCAGCCCTGAAGCGGAGGATCGATGTGGTTTCCCACCCATTCGCGCTCACATGCCTCGTCGCCGTCACCCTCACGTCGTGCGGACACGACTACGTCCGCTGGATTCCGAAGACGCAGCCGAGCAAGGTGGGGCACGCCGAATCTCGGGCCGTCTCCGCTGGTGACCAGCGAGCATCGGAAGTGACGGCACAAGCGCAGCGAATCGCTGAGAACAAGTCGCTGCTGATGACAGACCGCGCGCAGTCGGTAGAAGACGAGGGGCGGGTCGACGCGCTCGCCGTGTACGACCCGAACGATCGCGCCGCCATGCTGAAGTTTTACATGGCATTTCGCGCACACTCGACGCCGGCCGCCGCGGATGCCTCCGTGCGCAAAGCGATCGCCGCGGCTAACTGTAACCGGCTCGCCGCGATGTATGGGGAAGAGAGGGCCTCGATCGCCGCGGCTGGCCGCGATCCGGAACTGGGACTTGCGCTGTCGGGCGGCGGGATCCGTAGCGCGAGTTTCTCAGGGGGAGTGCTGCAGGCTCTGCACGAGCTGGGTCTTCTGAAGGAGTTCGGGTACTTGTCCACGGTCTCCGGGGGCGGGTACACCGGCGGGTGGTACATGCTCCGATCGCGGCAGTCGGACGCGGAGCTGTTCGCACCGGGAGACTCGGACGCGCAGCATATCTCGCAGAACGGGTTCTTCCTGACCGCGGGAGGCCCGCGCAGCGGCGCGTGGCCGATCGTGTGGCGCGAACTCGTCAACCTGGCGCTCGTCCCTGTGCATTTGTTGTTCAACGGCGTCGTCGATTTCGACGTGAACACGCGCGGGGCGCGCGACGACTATCGGAACGGCATCGGAACCAGCTTTCTCTACGACGTGCCGATGAACACGGAGAAGATCACGCAGGAAGCGTACGGCTCGATGGCAAGTCTGCTTCCGTCCGCGAGTCGCCCGCGCCCATTCTGGATCGTGAACTGTCATCTCGCGTTGAACGACGAGAAGTCGGGCTTTCGCGCGCGCAGCGGCTGCCCGTTCGAGATTACGCCGCTGCACTGCGGAGCGGACAACGTTGGATACGTGGACACCGTGTCCGATGCTTGCTCGGCCGACATCGCGAGTTCCTCGTTCATGCTGAAGCCGACCGCTTGGGCGAACCAGCACTATTGGATGACGCCGCTGTACGCGGTCGCGATCTCCGGCGCGGCCGCGGACTCCAGCAGCCTCCAAGGCAATATCTTTGAGTACGGCCTGCTGCAGGCGGCCAACTTCGATCTGGGTTACTACGTCGACGGTTGGTCGCGCGGCTGGCTCGCGAGCGACCACAACTCGACCTGGAACAACTTCATCTACTACGGTCTTTCGCCCGAGCTCGTGTTCTTCGGAGTCTACGACTTGCCGGATTGGTTCCCGTTTTCGCTGTTCCGGTCGAGCGATGCGCTGTCGTTCAACTTCGAAGGACATCCGCAGAACGTCAACGGCAAGAAGTTCTATCTGACCGACGGAGCGCACTTCGAGAACTTGGGCGCCTACGCACTCGTGAAGCGTGGGTGCCGAACGATCGTGATCTCGGATGCAACGCAGGATCAGTCGGTGGACCAGTGGAACCACGCTTCGAATTCCAAGAGCGCGACGCGCTCCGCGGCGTTCGACGATCTGCGTCGCTTGGAGGAGCGCCTGTACGCGGACTTCGGTGCCGAACTGGAGATCGACTGGGAACACTTCGATCCCGAGCCGGATGGATGCGGGGAGTTTGGGGGAGGACCGAGCGGTGACGTGATGCTCGGCCGCATTCGGAATCTCCCGGTCGGGACAGGGAAGCGCCTCGGCCCGTGCGACGAGGTAGTCATCGTCTACGTGAAGTCGGCATACGACGCTTCCACACGCCTTCGCGACACCCAGACGTTCATCGACAGGGAGAAGTTGGCTCGTCCCATGTTCCCGAACGACGACACATCGGACGTCTTCTACAGCGAATCGGACGTGCTCGCATACCGGGCGCTCGGGCGCGCTGTGGTCTTGAAGAATGCGGGCCTTCTGAGAGCCGCGATGCGCGGCGACCTGCACGGGAAGGACAACTTCCAGGTGATGCGCAAGAGCGCGCAGTAGCCGCTCCCTCGGTCGGCGCACTCGACGGTGCCGTTCCGCCCCCGAACGAATCCAACTCTCTTTCGCGGCGAGGTTTGATCGCGCCGAGCCGCTGTCTACGATGCGGACGCCGATCCCGGCGTGCGCTCGAGCCTTCCTCCGGCTCATCGCGTCGTCGGACTGACGACGCGGAGGTTTCACGGAAGCGAGCGCGCGGGGCAACGAGGATCTCGACCACATCGATGGCCAACGCGGAATCATCCAGGCCGGCTCTTCCGAACTTGCATGAGCGAGCTCGGGAGATCGCCGCCGTACTTCTTTTCGGTGTCGCGGCGTTCGCGTTGCTCGCGTGTTCGTCGTTCCTCGAGCCGAACAGCCAATTGGTCGACAGGTCGTTCGCGAACCTGTGTGGTCCTGCCGGCATCACGATCGCCAAAGCGGCGCTCTACGGCTTCGGATATGCCGCGTATCTCGGCATCTTCGTCGTCTTCGTCTGGGCGCTCGCGCTGTTCTCACGCCGCCCGGTGTCGCTCGGTCCGTTCCGCCTGCTGTGGTTCTCGCTGTCGCTGCTGATCTGCGCGGCGCTGTTCTCCCACTTCCTCGGCAATTCGTCGATCTTCGGCAAGCCCGAGTACGCGTTGCCCGGCGCCGGCGGACTCATCGGTTTCCAGATCGCCGGGTTCATCGAGACCACGCTGATGTTCGGCTCGTGGGGCACCGGTCTCACGTTGCTGATCCTGTCGTTGATCACGTTCCAGCTCGCGACGGACTTCGTGCTGTATTCGGCGATGGTCGGCGCTTTCCACTTCGTTGCCGAACGTCGCCACGCCGCGGGCGAGCTGATCAAGAAGACCGGACCGCTGTTCGCATCGTTGCTCGGCGAACGTCACGCCAATGACGCCGACAAGGATTTGAACGACGAGGAGCTGCCCGTCCGCCGCACGCGCCGCAAGCGCGTGGAGATCGGCGTCACCGACGACGAGGTCGAAGGCTTCGCGGCCGCGCGCGTTCCGGAGGACGAGGAGCGCGGCCGGCGCAAGTCGAAGCGCGCCGTGCACGTCGACGACGTCGACGTCGAGTTCGGCGACGAACCCGCGGTCGCCGCGGGCCGCACGCCGTCGAAGGCGGCAAGAACGAACTTGCCGCCCGCGAACGCCGAATTCGATCTCGACGAGGAAGTCGAGATGGACGCGGATGACTTGCCGACACCCGCTCCCACGAAGGGAACGAAGTCCGACAAGAAGTCGCTCGCGCTGTCCGCGGTGCAGGCGGCGTCGAAGGGCGCAGAGCCGCCGATGCTCGACGAGGACGACGAAGCCGACATCGGCAGCGGACTCGACGACGAGGATGACGGCCTACCCGAGTCCAAAGAGCCCAAGGAGAAGAAGACCCAGGCGAAGATCCACTACGAGCCGCCGAAGGGTCCGGCCGCGAGCGCGGCCAACATGGACAAAGAGCACGTGGTCTTCGTCGCGCCGCCGCAGAAGAAGGCCGCGTACGAGTTCCCGTCGAAGCAACTGCTCGAGAAGTCGACGCCCGTGCCCGCCGGCGAGTTCCAGGCGATGATCGAGCGCAACATCGAAGAGCTCGAGCACGCGCTCGCGTCCTACAAAATCGACGCCGAAGTCGAGGAGATCCAAAAGGGTCCGGTCATCACGATGTTCGAACTGAACGTCGCGGCCGGCACGCGCGTCGATCGCATCCGCGCGCTCGAGGACGACCTCGCGATTCGACTGAAGGCGCCGTCGGTCCGCATCGTCGCGCCGATCCCCGGCAAGTCGACGATCGGCATCGAAGTGCCGAACAGCATCCGCGAGACCGTGCGCATGCGCGAGCTCGTCGAGTCGCCGGAGTACAAGTCGGAGAAGTTCGCGATCCCCGTGTTCCTCGGCAAGGACGCGTCGGGCCGCGTGCTGATCGAAGACCTCGCGAAGATGCCGCACGCGCTGATCGCTGGCGCAACCGGCGCCGGCAAGTCGGTGTGCTTGAACTCGATCATCATGTCGGTGCTGTTCACGCGCTCGCCGGAACAGGTCCGCATGATCCTGATCGACCCGAAGATGGTCGAGCTCTCGACGTTCGAGAACATCCCGCATCTGATGTGCCCGGTCGTGCGCGACATGAACAAGGCCGCGCAGATCCTCGAGTGGGCCTGCACGAAGATGGACGAGCGCTACGAGATCCTGGCCGAGGTCGGGGCGCGCAACATCTTCGCCTACAACAAGATCCCCGAAGAGCAGGTGCGTTCGAAGCTCGGCATCTCGCCGGACGACCAAGTCTTCGAAGCGCGCATGCCGTTCATCGTGATCGTCGTCGACGAGCTCGCCGACTTGATGATGGTGGGCACGAAGGACATCGAAACGCACATCACGCGACTCGCGCAGAAGAGCCGCGCGGTCGGCATCCACGTGATCCTCGCGACGCAGCGCCCGTCGACCAACGTCATCACCGGCTTGATCAAAGCGAACATGCCGACGCGCATCTCGTTCCAAGTCGCGTCGAAGATCGACTCGCGCGTCGTGCTCGATCAAAACGGCGCGGAGAAGCTGCTCGGGTTCGGCGACATGCTGTACATGCCGCCGCGTTCGGCAGCGCTGATCCGCTCGCAAGGCACGTTCGTGACCGACGAAGAAATCACCGCGGTCGTGAACGCCGTGAAGACGAACTCGCCGCTGTACGCGCCCGAGCTGATGCAGAAGAAGGCGACGAGCACCGAAGACCCGCGCGAGATCGACGACCTCTACGAAGAGGCCGTCCAGTTCGTACTCGAATCACGGCGCGGTTCGGCGTCGTTGCTGCAGCGCCGCTTCTCCATCGGATACACGCGCGCCTCGCGCTTGATCGACTTGATGGCGAACGAGGGCATCCTGGGCGAATACAAGAACGCTCAGGCGCGCGAAGTCGTGATGAACCTCGAGGAATACGACGAGATGCTCAAGGAGCGCTACGGCATGAACAAGCCGCAGCGCAACGGAAGGTCCTCCTCCGCCGATGGCGGAGACATGGCTGCTGGGAGCTGAAGACACATGACCCCGACGCTGGCTTCGTTGTTCATCGGTGAGTGGTTCGGCCCGGCGCCGACGATCATCGGCATCGTGCTCCTCGCCTTCTGGGCGTGGGTGAAGTGGTCGAATCGCCCGGTCGAGCGGCTCAACTTCCGCTTCATGGGCGTCGTGCTGCTCGTGATCAGCTCGTCGCTGTGGCTCGGCTTCGAGAAGGGTGGCGCCAGCACGACCGGTTACGGCGGTGACTTCGGTGCGTTCTTCTCCGGGCGCTTCGCCGATGGCTGGATCAGCACGCTGGCGATGTTCATGGTGGGACTTGCCGCGCTGCTGTCGATCCCGCTGGCGACCGACTGGCTGTTCCTGCCGATGTTCCTGAAGTACCGCACGAAGCAAGGTCTCGCCGCCGCACCGGTGCTCGGCAGCGTCGGTGGGTACAAGATCGTCGGCGCGTACGCGCACGAAGGCAGCGCGCCGCCGGCCGCACCCGGGACGCAGAGCGCTCCCGAGGTCGACGCACCGAACGAAACCGAAGCGCCGAGCGCGACCGCGGTCGCCGACCGCGACGAGGCCGCTGCGGCGATCGACGACCCTGCGTCCACGCCGGACGAAGGCGACGACGACGTCGCGCCCGCCTCTCCCGCAGCGGACGAGGATCTGCCGTGGTACATGCGCCGCCGTCCGCGCGGCGCGTCCGCACCAACGTCGCGCGGCAGCGATGAAGACCTCGCGCCGCGCACGAGCTCGACGCGCACGCGCGGAGAAACGACTGCGCGCTTCCAGCTCGAGCCCGAAACCGAACCCGAGCCGACACCGACGCCGATCTACGAATCGCGCCGTCGCGCGCGGATGACGCGCTACGCCGAACCGGAGTCCGAGCCGGCCGCGCCGCAAGAAGCCGAGGCCGGCGCATCGTCCGATGCCGCGTACGAAGCCCCGCAGTCGAGCGGCGCGCTCGCGGAGCCCGAGACGTACGAAGAGACCGAGGCCGACGCGTCTCCATCGATCGACGAGATCGCACAGGCGCCGGTCGCCGAACGCGCCGAAACGCCGGAAGCCGCGACGGAGCAGAGGGGACTCGATGCGGCGCTCGACGACGCGTTCGCGTTCGCCGACGACGCGTCGAGCACGACGACGGCCGAGCCCCCCGCTCCCACGATCGATGAAGCGGCCGCCGCTCCGGTGGTCGAGGCCGAGCCGCAACCGACTGCGACGACGCGTTCGATCGAGGCCGCGGCCGACGAAGCCGACGAGTTCGAAACCGACGTCGCCGAAGACGATGCGGACGACGCCGCAGAACACGACGACGACACCGAAGCATCGACCGAAGCCGTGGTCCGCGAGGATCGCGAGCCGACGTCCGCGGCATCGGACGCCACGGACTCCGAGGCCGTGGAGCCATCGACAGCAACGGAGCCGGCGCGCACGACGGTCGTCGAACGCGAGCCCGCCGCGGCGCTCAGCGAAGACGACTTGGCGTTCGTCAAGGCCGGCGACCTGGTCGTCGCGCAGAGCAAGGCCTCGATCTCGTTCCTGCAAAAGCAGCTCGGAGTCGGCTACTTCCAGGCGGCGAAGCTCCTCGATCGGCTCGAGAAGGAAAAGATCATCGGTCCCTACACGGGTGGCGTGAACCGCGACGTGCTGATCGACCTCGTCGAGTGGCAGGCCAAGAAGTCGTCGATGGGCTGAGCGAGCGCCCGAAATCGGCCGCGGAAGGCACCGCCGCCGCGCGGAACCCAATCGTTGCCCAAGCGCGTCGAGCGCGCGGCACTCGGTCGGGTTACACTCCGCCGCCCCAAATCGCCCCAGATCGCCGCGGAGCGCACGCCACGTGCTCGTCGTCCATGTCTCGCTGACGCCGCTCGCCGGATCGCCGATCCGCATCGTGAGCGCGCTGAACCGTCATACCCCGGTGCGCGCGCGCCTCGTGAATCGCGCGCCAGGGGCCTACGGTTCGCGGCGATTCCCGGAAGACCTCGACTGGACCCGCGACAGTGACGAAGCTCGCGCGGAGATCGCGCGCGCCGACATCGTGCACTTCCATCACTGGTTCGCGTTCGGCTCGACCGCCAACCCGTTCGGGTTCGATTTCCTCGGCGCACTGAAGCCCGGTGCGCGGCACGTGATGCACTGGCACTCGAGTCCCGAGTTCACGGCACGCGCGGCGGGCGTCGATCCGCAGACGCTGCGCGATGCGGCGATCCCGCAGCTCGTCGTCGCGCAGTACCACGAGCGCTACTACCCGCGCGCCCGTCCTGCTCCACTGATCGTCGATCATGCGCTCAGTGCGATCCCGCATGTGGCCGGTAGCTCCGGTGTTCCGCACGTGGTGTTCACGCCGTCGCAATCGCTGAGCTGGCACGCCGAACGCTGGGAAACGAAGGGCAAGCCGGAGGTCGCGCGCGTCTTGCGCACGCTCGAGCGCCGCGGGGTGCTTCGCGCATCGATCGAGCAGGAGTTGCCGTTCGACGCGTGCCAACGCCTGCGCGCGACGGCGGACATCGTGATCGACGACGTCGTCACGGGCTCCTTCCACACGACGAGCCTCGAAGCGCTGTCGATGGGGAAGCCGACGATCTGCTGGCTCGACGCGCGCGCGCGTGCGGTGCTCAGCGAACTCACGGGCACGAACGACTTGCCGTTGATCGACGCTCCGCTGCACGCGCTCGAGCGCGTGCTCGTCGAGCTGTGCGCGCAACGCGACCTGCTGCGCGATCTCGGGCAGTACGCACACGACTGGATGCGCCGCCACTACCGCGAAGAAGACATGATCGCGCGCTACGTCGCGGCGTACGACGAGCTGCTGGCGACCGGCGCGCTGGCGCCGCCCGTTCGCGACGAGCATCAAGCGGCGCGCGGTTGGCTGAACGCCGGACTGCCCGACCTGATCTGGAGCGCACGTCGCCGCCGCTTCCATCCGCATCGGTTGAAGGCCGCGCTCGGCCGCTCCGTACGCGGACTGCGCAAGCGCATCGAGAAGCGTGGCGGTGGCGCATGACTCGTGCGGCAACGGCCAGCGCTGTCGAGCGCGCCGTCGACAATCTCTACGTCTGCTACACCGCGCAGAACTACTTGAAGGCGCTGTATCTCGCGCATCAGCGCTTCTTGCGCGGTGAACGTTCGAAGATCCTCGCGCTGTTCGTCCGAGGCGCGGAGCATCCGACGTTCTTCGCCACCTCTGCAGTGTTCTGGGCCGACGTCGAACACGTGCCGCACGACCACCGGTACGTGCGCGTGTTGCCCCAGGATCGACGCGCGCCGTTGCGGATGGCGCGCGTGCTCGGCCACAAGGCGCGGCTGAAGCTGCAACGTTGGCACTCCGCGCGCCCCGAGCGCGCGCGGTTGCTCGCCGAGGCGCGGCGCGCGCGGCGCGTGTATCTCTTCCTCGAGCGTTCGTACTTCTCGAACTTCCTCCTGCGCCACGTGCGCTGCGAACTCGTCGAGGAGGGGTGCAGCACGTATGCGCCGTTCTTGCGCTCGGCACCGGCGCGTTGGCTCGTCTCCGCGGCCGACCGGCTGTGTCACCCCGGTGAGCATCGAAACGTCGAGCACGTGTGGCTGCGCCGGCCCGAACTCGCGAGTCCGCGCGTGCAGTCGAAGGTCAAGCAGCTCGAGCTCGACTACAGCGCTTTGCCGCTCGCTACGCGTGCGATCCTGCGCCAGTTGTTCCCGCTCGAAGCCCCGTCGGGCCCCGGGCGCCACGCGATCCTCGTGTCGCAAGCATGGTGCTGGTCGTCGATCGATGCGGAGCGCGTGCTCGCGTGGTACGGCGACCTCGCCGCATTGCTGCGCGCGCACGGGTACACCGTGTGGTTCAAGCCGCATCCCGCAGAAGATCCGGCGCTCTACGCACCGCTGTGTTGCCGGATGATGAACCCGCGCATTCCGCTCGACGTCCTCGAACTCGATGGACGCACTGCGCCGTTCGCGATCGCTTGCAGCATGCTCGCGTCGTCGCTCGACACGGCGCCGCATTTGGCGCGGCACGTCGTCTCGGCGTTCGACGCGCAACTCCAAGTCGAACGCGTCACGCCCGACGCATTCGAACGCGGAGCCGCCGAAGGACGCGAGCGGTTGACCGCGTTGCTCGAACGT
The DNA here is from genome assembly GCA_052034255.1 of Planctomycetota bacterium. GTDB lineage: Bacteria > Planctomycetota > B15-G4 > B15-G4 > JADJEK01 > JADJEK01. The sequence continues at coordinate 21,857 of JBPOIU010000084.1, forward strand.
TTGCGCGACGAACTCCCAGCGACGGCGAACGAGTCCTCCGTCATCAGCGGGGCGCCGGCGCGTCGCGCCGAGTGAACCACGCGCGCAAACGGTCGCGATGGCGCGGTTCGAGTCCGAAGCACCAACCCGCCACCGCCACGACGACGCACGCGATGCACGCGTAGGCGGCGATGCCGGCGTAGCTCCGCGGTGCGACGGGGAACCAAGCCTGCGCCGCGACGAACCCTGCCGCGAGCACGACGGGCAGGGCGTAGGCGCTGACGGCGTAATGGAGCGGCTGCAGCGCGAGCAGTCGGCACAGCGCCCAAGGCATCACGACGACGTTGACGACGAGCACCGAGACCAGCGTTCCCATCGCCACGCCGACGAGGCCGTGAGTCGTCACCCACCACAGCGACAGCACGAGGTTCAGGACGGCTTGCGCGAGCAACGTCCACGCGAGGAATCGGATGCGCCCCGTTCCCTTCAGGATTCCGTGTGCGAGCAGCTGCGGCAGCGCGAACGCTTGGCTCACGACGAGTACGCGCAGCACGGCGGTTCCGCGCTCCGCGATCGTGGGTCCCATCCACTCGCGCAGGAAACTGCCACCGACGGCGTACAGCGTCGCGAGGACCGGGAGCACGAGCAATGCCGCGTAGCGCGTGCCGACGACGTAGAGCGTGCGTTGGCCCTCGCGGTCACCGACCGCGTCCTTGGCGCTGATCCACGGCACGAGCACGGCGATCCCGGCGAGCGCGAGGCGCTCGACGTGTTCCAGGATCGACGCGGGCACGGCGTAGTGCGTGACGTGCTCGATCGACAGGCGACGCGCGATCACGAGCGCGTCGGTGTAGAGCAGCAGTTTCAACGCGAGGACCACGAGCACGGCGTAGACGCCGTAGGCCAGGAGTTCACGCGCGCACGAGCGCGAGAATGCCGAAGCGCGGTAGCGCAGCGCGGGTCGCTCCCTGCGCAACAGCAGGAACTGCAACGTGTGCTTGCACAGCGTCGCGGCGACGGCGACGACAGCGACGGTCGTCAGACCCGCGCCGCGCTCGAGCAGGACCACGAGCACGACGCTCTTTCCGATCACGAGGCCGATCGTCGCGAGGTTGACCTGAACGAAGCGTTGCAATCCGGCGAGCACGCCGAGGAACGCGGCGCCGAACAAGCCGAGTGCGAAGTCGACCGCGACGATGCGCGCGACGAGCGTCGCCTCGGCCCGCAGCGGCGGGGCGACATCGAAGAACTCGACCAGCGCTGCGCTGGCGGCGAACAGCACCGTGAACGTGATCGCCGCGAACACGGCGAGCAGCGTCAACGCCGTGGAGTACGTGCGTGTCAGCGCCGCGTCGTCCCCTCGCGCCGCATGCATCGCGACGTGCCGCACCAACGCCGCATGGACGCCGAAGTCGAGCACCAACAAGTAGCCGCCAGCGGACAGCAGCGTCGACCACAGCCCGTATTGCTCAGGACCGAGTCGCTGGACGACGACGGGGCTGACGACGAACGCGGCCGCGACGATGGCGAGCGAGTACGACCAGTACGACCCGAGGCTCTTGGCGAGTGCGTTCAATCAGCAGTGGGCGCGGGCGGACAAGGAGTGGACCCCCGAACAGGTGTCGGGGACGGTATCGGTCGGTTTCGAGGGTCGCAACCAAAGGTTCGTCGCGGCAGCGGTTCACTTCGCCGCGCCGCTCCCCTTCAATGATGGCCCTGCCGCGCGAGGCGTTTCGCCTCGACGCCGCAGCGTCCGCGTTCGATCGGGAGGTGACGCGTGATCGGGGGGTGGATCGTGGCGAGTTGGCTCGCGACCGCGGGCGGGGGCGAGCTCGTCCTCGCACCCGAGGGCGTCGTCGAAGCCATCGGCCCCGGCCCGATCGTTCGCTACGTTGCGGATCGCGACGGGCCGGTCACGTTTGCGCTCGACTCGTTCGCGATGGATGCATTCCTGTGCGTCACCGACGCGCGAGGCACGTGCATCGCGGCGGAGGACGGGGGTGGGATCCGCCAGAACGCGCGGATCGTCGTCCCGCTGCGTTCGGGTGACGAAGTCCTTCTCGAGTGCACGACGATGAACACGCACCGTTGGAGCGGGCGCTTCACGTTGTCCGCACGCGCGGGGGACGTGCCGCTGCCGACGGGTGCAGAGCGCGATGCAGTCGAGGGCGAGTTCTATCGCGCCTACGCGCAGCGCTACCTCACCGTCGGCGACCCGCGGCGTGCGGTCGAAGCGCTCGTGAGCGCAGGGCGCTTGCTGCTGAACGGCGAGAAGGCCGCCGAGGCGTACGGCCTCGCGCGCGACGCCGTGCGCAGTGCCGATCTCCTGCGGGAACACGAGCTCGCGATCAACGCGGAGTCGATCGCGAGCCGCGCCGCGGAACGCGGTGGCGACGCGGTGGCCGCGATCACGCATGCGGCCAGTGCGTTCGAGCGGGCGATGGAGCGCGCCGACTCGCATGCTTCGGCCGTGACCGCGCTGCGCTTGGGCACGACGTTGCTGACGAGTGGTCGCTTGGCGGAGGCGCGCCTCGCGTTCGAAGTCGGCCGCGAATCCGCGATCGCCGCGGCGGTGGACGACGTGCGTGCGTGGATCGAACTCGGGCTCGCGCAAGTCGCAGTGCGGGACGACGATCTCGCGATCGCGGATGACCACCTCGCCGCGGCCGCGGCGCACGCGGGGGCGAACCCTGAGCTCGCGGATCGAATCGAGTTGGAGCGCGCGACGCTCGCGCATCGCCGCCTGCGCTTCGTCGACGCGCGACGCCGGCTGGAGACGCTGATCGCGCGTGCGGAGGCGGCGCGTGAGTGGTCGCTGCTCGGCTCATGCCGAGCCGCACTCGCGCTGGTGCATGACGACGCGTCCAGCGACTTCGCCGCGGCCGAACGCGAACTCGAAGCGGCGGAGCGGGCTTTCGACCGCGCGGGCGAAGTCGCGAACGCACTCGGCGCGCGGTTCGGGCGTCTGCGTCTCGGCCATGAGCAGGCCGAGCTCGACCACGAGCGCGGAGTTGCGATGCAAGGCGGTGCGCCCGCGACGGCGCTGCGCGAGCTCGACGACGTGATCGACCGCGCCCAAGCACTTGGCGCGCCGTGGATCGAAGCCTCGGCGCGGCTCATGCGCGCCGAATGGAGTGAACTCGCGGGCGACGACACGCGGGCGCTGACACTGGCGCAGGCCGCGGAGCACGGATTCGCCGAACGCGTCGGCAGCACGGACGGAGCGCTGCGTGCGCGACGCGTCCAGGCCGTCATCGCGCTGCGGCGCGGCGACGTCGCGTTCGCCGCCGATGCGCTCGATCGCGCACTCGCGTTCCACGCAGCGCGAGAACGGGCGAACGGCGTCGACGAAGCGATCGGCGCACGCGTCAATGCCGAGGCGTGGAGCAAGCTCGCGGTCGATGTGGCCGCCGCGCTCGTTCGATCGGGCCACGACCCCGCGCTCGCGTTCCTGCGCTGCGCTGCGTGGCGGGACCGGGCGATGTTCATGCGCGCGGCGCCGATCGAAGTCGCCGACGCGCAGCGTTTCGTCCAGCGCGCATGGCCCGCGTCGACGCGGTTCGTCGACTATGCGCGCGGCAAGACCGAGCTGTATGCGTTCGTCGCCGACGGACGACGCTTGCGCATGATCGAGCTCGGGCCCTGGCGCGCGCTGATCGCGCGATGCGACGCGTACGCAGCGTTGGTCGGCACCGCGTCGACCGACGCGACGAAGCTCGTTCCCGACGGTCGCGCGTTGTTCGACGCGCTGCTCGCACCGGTGGTGGACGACGCAGTCACGCGTCTCGTGCTGAGCCCTGGCGAAGCGTTCGCGATGTTGCCGTTCGATGCATTGCTGACTCGGGATCCAGCGCCGGACGCGCGGATCCAGGACCTGCCGTTCGCGGTGCGATCGCTGCAGATCGATCTCGTGCCGTCGTGGCGCGCGTGCGTCGGAACGTCGAACCCGGAACCTCCGTCGTCCTTTGCGCGGATCGTGGTGATCGGCGATCCACGGCCGACGCCGCTTCCTGCGCTCCCGGGCGCGGAGCGCGAGGCGATCGGAATCGCGGCGCTCGCGCGCGACCAGTTCGGCGACGCCACGCGCGTCGATCTACTCGTCGGAGCGGCCGCGACGCGCGTGGACGTCCTGGGCGTCCTCGCCGACGCCGACCTCCTCCACGTGGCGGCGCACGCCGACGTCGATCGAAGGGACCCATCGCGCACGGGAGTTTGGCTCGCGGGCTCCGAGCGCTTGACGCTGGCCGACCTCGGCAGGACCCGGCTGCGCGCACGACTCACGGTGCTGTCGACGTGCTCCAGCGCGGTCGGGCAGCGGCGCAGCGGCAGCGGCGTGTTGTCGACGGCGAACGGCTTCCTCGACGCGGGCAGTCGCGGCGTGATCGCCACGCGATTTCCGGTCGACGACTCCGCGGCGGACTTGTTCCAGCGCCGGTTCTATCGAGCGCTGTGGCAACGCGGCCTCGCCGCACCCGCCGCACTCCGCGCGACGAAGCTCGAGTTCCTCGACGGCAGTGCCGAAGCCGATCCGGGTTGGCCGCGAGGGCGCGCGGTGCGCTTGGCCGAAGCGACACCGCAAAGCACGACGGCGCATCCGTCGCGCTGGGCGGCATACGTCTATGCCGGAACGGATCCGTGAGTCATTCGGCCGTGCCCGCCGCTCCGGCGAGTGGACCCTTCTTCGCGCGCCCGCGCGGGACGTGAGCCTTGGCACCGTCGGGCCGCTCGATCAAACGCACCGATTCGTAGCCACCACCACGGGGCCGTCGCCGCAGTTCGAACAAGAACGTGATGGCGCTGAGCACGCGGCCGCGGCGATCGAGCGCCACGTTCCAGATGCGCACGAACCGCGTGCGTTGGACGTCCATCGGGACGCGTACGACGCGGTGGATCCCGTGCCGTGCACCCCGGGACCGCACGATCTGCGCATCCCGTGGCACAGGACCGCGCGGGGGAGGGTTTCCCGGTGATCCCACGATTCCGGTGACGAGGCGCTCGACGCGTCCACGGATCCCACCGGTCGGTTGGATGTCCGGCGGTGCGCCGATTTGGATCGGCAGACCCACGTATTCCGGCCGCGAGATCCACGCGCATGTCGACGTACCGTCGTCGATGCTCTCCTCGCAGTTGCGGCTCTGGTCGTCTTCGTCCTCTTCGTCTTGTTCACCTTCCTTCTCGTCGTCGTTGCTGACGACCGGCGTGTACACGGCGTATGCGGTCGAATTCAGGATGAGCAATGACATCGGCAGTCTCCCAGATTCACCCCACGAACGAGCGGCAGTGTAGTTCGGCGCGCCGGGGTGACGGATGCATCAACAGGGGAGACGTGTCTCGAAACGCAGGCTCGGCGGAGGTCGAAGCGAACCCCCGCCGAGCGAACGACCGCGATCGAACTACGGGGATCACACGCCGTGGAACTTCGTCACCGTTTGTCCGCCGGCGGTTACGTCCACGCGCCAGTTGCCTTCGGCGAGATTGCCCGCGGGAGCTTGGCCCGGCGCACTCGGGAAGTGAGCCTCGAACGAGCAGTCCGCGCCGACCGGCACCATCTGCGTGATGATCTCACCGTTCGGACCACGCGCGGTGACCGTCGCCGTTCCTCCCGGCGTCGGCGCGAGCCCGCGGATCGACAGCTTGCCGTCGTTCGCGATCGCCGCGTCGTGAGCCGACGAGGCACTCGTGATCTTCAGCTTCTTCGGTTCGACGTTCGGATTGCCCGGCGCCTGGACCGGCGGCAGCGTGATCGCGATCTGCACGTTGACGGTGATCTTGACCTGCGCACCGTTGCCGATCGTCTTCGCGAGCGACCAGACGTCCTTCTGCGCCTTCATCAGGAAGCTCTGCGCCTTCGCGGCGATCGCCGCTTGCAGCTTGTCGAACGCGCCGCAGTCGCCGGCGAGGAAACCCATCGGGAACGTCCCGCCCGTGGTCTGCAGCAACTCGTTCGCCTTGGTCAGGAAGTTCGTCATCACGAACAGCACGTGCGAATCGACGTGGTTCGAGAACGTCGCCGCCGCCTGCGCGAGCAGGATCTGCGCCTGCGCCTGCGTGATCGTGCCGGCCTTCAGATCGGCCTTGATGAGCTTGAGCTCGGCCTTCAGCTGCTTCAACGCGGTCTTGAAGCAGTTCTCGAGCTCCTTCTTCGATTTGCCGAGCTGCTGCGCGATCGCGACGCCCGGACCGGGCGCGGCTTCGAGCGAGGCGGGGGCGGCCACCAACGTGCAAGCGATGAACGAACCGACGACGAACGAACGGATTCCCATGACGAGCTCCTTGGTCACTTGGTGAGAGGACGAGTTCCTGAGCCCTGGAATCGCGAGGCCGCGCGCGGCGGGACAGGAAAAACGCGTGGAACGTGTCACTGCAGGACGACGACGCTCGTCCCCGCGGCCGGAGGGGTCGGCTCGATGCGGACCTTGGCCTTCTGTCCCTTCTGCGGGAACGCCGACAGCCGGAAGGTCCACGAGCCCGCCAGCGCGAGCGGCACGTCGACGAGGCTGAGTCCGTCGACGTCGACGTCGAACGTCACGTCTTGCATCGTCGCGTCCGGCCGGACCAGTTGCTTCACGAGCGTGTCCGGCGTCGAACCGAGCGCCGTCACTTGGACGTCGAGCAACGTGCCCGGCAGCGCCAGGAAGCTCTTTTGTGCGAAGCCGCCGACGGCGTTCGACGTGAACGTCGCCTTCGCGACCTTCGCGGCCTTCGGCAGCGAGCGCGCGGTCTTCGCCTCGAAGCTGCCTCCGCCCGCGACGTGCTCGAAGCGCAAGCGGTGCGTGCCGGCCGCGGCTAGCTTCACGGTCCGCTTCGTCTTCGAACCCGGCTTGATCGAGAGCAGCTTCACCGTCGAGCCGTCGGGCGCGAGGACATGGACGCGCGCACTGAGTGCCTTCGGCGTCGTGACGACCAGTTGCAACTTCATGCCGGGGATCGCCGCGAACGCCGCCTCGAGCGCCGGGGTCCCGACGCCGAGCTGACCCGTGAGTCGATCGCCCGGCGTGAAGCTCGTGACGCCACCACCTCCGGATCCCGCGGGCGTCGACACGTTCAGCGCCAGCGCATAACCGTTGCGAGCGCCGAACACGCGCACGAACCACGGACCGGACTCGGACGCCGCATCGACGACGCACCATTCGTCGTCGTCGGCGCTCGTCGAGCCGACGACGAGATTCAGCGCCGGGTCGAACAGTTGGAGCTCGAGGTTGCCCGCCGCGTGCGCGAACAGGACTCCCGCTTCGAGGCGCTGGCCAGCGACGAGTTCGATCGAGAACCAGTCCTCGTCACTCGCGGCGAGCACGAGTCCGCTCGTCGTGCCCGCGCTGCGCGGAGTCGCCGTTTGTGGACCGTCATTGGGTTCGAAGGCGTCGTCCGCGTTCGGTCCCGCCGTGACGGTCAACCATTCCTTCAAGTGCGCGACGTCGTTCGACGCGTTCGCGTCCCCGGGCGTCGTGAGTTCGACGACGACGGCCCAGGATCCGGGAGCGATCGACCCCGGCAACTGCCCGGCGAAGTCGTACGTGCCCGCGGTCTCCTTCGGAAACGTCGCGAACGTCCAATCGCCGATCAGCACGCCACCACTGGGCGAGAGTTGCGATTTCGACAACCACAACCGGACGCGCAGGTTCGTGAGGTCGACATTGCCGACGTTCTCGATCGTGACGCCCTTCGCGACGACCGCGCCGCCCTGCGGCACGACGAACGCCGAGAGTCCGGAGTTCGCGAGCTTGCCCGCGACGACGCGATGCGCGAACACCGCCGCGTCCTTCGTCGTCGGCACCGTCGCGATGCCCGAGTACGCGGCGCGCAGGATCTTCGCGTCGTGCGCGTGCGGCGAACTCGCTGGCGCCGCGACGTGCGGATACAGCGCGTGCATGACGCTCGGGACGTCGTACGTGTACGACTCGGCGGTCGTCTGCACCCCGAGAGCGTGGCCGAGCTCATGCATCATCACGGCCGGCAAGTAGTACAGCGTCGGGCTGAACTCGGCCGCCAACGCGCTCGACGTCCACTGGTACGCGGGATTCACGCAGACGTCGGACTCGGTGATCTGATTCGAGCCGAGGTCGTAGCTGACGATCGTGAGCGCGAGCGCGCTGCCGTAGTGGAAGCCGTACGTCGACGCGAGGTCCGCGTCCGGTGCGAAGCCCGCGAACTCGCTGACGCCGTTCGCGCCCCAGAAGCCATCGCTGCCGAATTGCCGGAACAGGTCGACCGACGCGTTCCACGCGGTCATGCAGGAGTCGTTGACGCTCTTCGCGAAGAAGCCGGGCGGCAAGTTCTCCATGTTCGCGTACGGCGGCCGCCACTTGTCGACGACGATCGGATCGCCGGCGGTTGCGGTGGAGCAGAGTGTCGAGAGCACGAGCAGTCCGAACTTGTGCAGCATGGCGTTCTCCAACCGTTCAGCGCGCGATCGCGCGCACGGACTCGAGGAACGAAGCGAGCGTCACGATGGCGACGGGACGCGGCGGGTCGACCGTGGCGCTCGCGCCCACGGCGTCACCGCGATCGGTGCGCTCGGGAAGCGGCGGCGACGGCGGTGCCGCACACTCACGCCACGTGATCGCGCCGGACTCGATCGCATCCACGACGTCGGTGAACACGGGTTCGTCCGATGCGAACGACGCGATTGCTCGCGACGCGACGTCGATCGGATGTGCGACGTCGCTCGCGCGGTCGCGGAGGACGCGGAACAGTCCGCGATCCCCACCGACGCACGGATTCGCGTACGTCTTGCCGTCGTGGTGCGCGAGGACGACGACCTCGTCGCCGACCGCGAACGTCGGCACTCCGGCCACGACGATGCGCGTTGAGCCGACCGTTCCGCCCGCGAACGTCAACGTGACGTGCCCATCGACGATGCCGGAGTTTCGGTCGACGATCGAGTCGTCGACGCGGAACTTCACATGCGTGAACGCCATGCGCCCGCTCGCGTGGGCCGACTCGCGAACGTCCACGACCGTGCCGTGGAACGCGAGATCTGCGCGCCGGACGACGTCCCGGAACGCGAGCGGCTCGAACGTCGACGCCCGCGCGCCGACCGCGCCGAGGACCAGACCGAGTGCGAGCGTGAATCGACCGATGCGCATGAAAGCCTCCGTTCTGTCCGAGGAATCGGAGGTCGGCGCGCGCGGGGACACGAATTCGGCCTACGTCCGCAAGGTCGAGCGAGGTCGCGACGACCCGCCGCACCGTCCACCGCCTCGCCTACGATCCGCGCCCATGGTGGAAGGACCTCGCGACGACGAAGCGCTCGACGCTCCCGAAGATGCCGCGTTCGACGCGTTCGTCGAAGCGATGGCGCGGGGTGAGTCTCCGCGCGTGGACGATTGGGTCGCTCGCTTCGGCGATCCGACGGGAGAGTTGCGGCGCCGGCTCGAGGCGCTGTCGTGGATGACGTCGAACGCGGGCGCGGCGACCGGGACCGACGACGCGCCGCCGTTCGAGCGCCTCGGTGACTTTCGGCTGATCCGCCGGCTCGGGGAAGGCGGCATGGGCGTCGTGTGGCTCGCGCAGCAGGAATCGTTGAAGCGTCCGGTTGCGCTGAAGTTGATCCGGGCCGAGCGCACCGGTTCGGGCGACGTCGAGCGTCGGTTCCAACGTGAAGCCGAGTCCGTCGCTCGACTACGGCATCCGAACATCGTGCAGATCCACGCGTCCGGCGAAGAACGGGGCGTTCGGTATCTGGCGATGGAGTTCGTCGACGGCCGCGCGCTCGACGACGTCGCTCGCGAGGCGATCGCGCAAGGCAAGCGCCTCGATGTCCCGCGCGTGCTCGGCTGGATCGCGGCGATCGCCCGCGCATTGGCCGCTGCGCATGCCGAGGGCATCGTGCATCGGGACGTGAAGCCGTCGAACATCGTCGTGCGAACCGACGACACCGCAATGCTGACGGACTTCGGGCTGGCGCGCGACGTCGACGCGACCGTCGCGACGCGAAGCGCCGGCTTCATGGGAACTCCGAGCTACGCGGCGCCCGAACAAATCGACGCGCACATCGGTCCGATCGACGCGCGCACCGACGTTTACGCGCTCGGAGCGACGCTGTACGAACTCGTGACCGGGGTCGTCCCGTTCTCGGGCAACACCACGGAGCAAGTGCTGCACGGCATCGTCTCGGCGTCGTTGACGGCTCCCCGTCGCCGCAACAAGGCGCTGTCGCGTGATCTCGAGACCGTGATCCTGAAGGCGATGGAGCGCGATCCGCGCCGGCGCTACGTCGATGCGGCGGCGTTCGCCGACGACATCGACGCGCTTCTCGCCCTGCGTCCCATCGCCGCGCGACCGCCGAGCGTCGTTCGCCGCGGCGTGGCTTGGGTGCGTCACCGGCCGCTGCTCGCCGTGTCGTTCCTCGCGGTCGTGCTCGTGGTCGTCGCGGCGCCGTGGTACGCGGCGCGTCAGCGACGTTTCGAGGCCGATGCAGCGCTGGCCGACGCCCGCGCTCGGATCGCGGCGCATCGCGATCGCGGAGAGCAGGAGCGCACGACGAACGAGGAGCTCTCGCCGCTCCGCGCGATCTTCCAGAAGCACTACTTGCCGCCCATCCACAAGCGCGAGATGCGCGAGCTCGAAGCGCGACGCGATGCACTCGCGCAAGAGCGGGATCAGGCGTTCTTCGGCGCACTTGGTGCACTCGAGCAAGCGGAGCGCCTCGGAGCCGATCGAGACGCCCTACGCCGCGCGCGTGCGGAACTGTTCATGGACGGATGGCGGGACGCGGAGGCGCGCGCCGACAGCGTGCGCGCGGCGTCGTTCGCCGATCTCGTGCGGCAGCACGACGACGAACGGCGTTTCGCTGGGGAACTCGCGGGCCTGGGAACACTCGAGCTCCGCACGACACCGGTGCCCGCGCGGGCGTGGTTGTTCCGTTACGAAGAGCTCTCTCGGCTCGAATCCGCGGGAGACCCCCGTCTCGTGCCGGTGCCCGTCGGCGATGCGAGGCCGTTGGTGAAACCAGGGGCGACGGTACTGCGCGTCGCGCGTGGCGTCGGTGACGTGCCGACCGGAGCGTTGATCACGCATGTGCGCGGGCGCCCCGTGGCCGGCGTGATGTTCGCGGCGCACGATGCCGGCGAAGTCCGCGAGTTCGACGTCCTCGCACGCATCGACGGCGAGCGCGTCCACTCGCGATTCGAATTCGACGTGTTGGCCGAGACGCAGCGTGGGCATGACGGCGTGCCGAACGAGCGCGTCGTCTACACGTTCGAGCGCGAGGGTTCGACGTACGACGTCACGCGGACATTCGACGAAGGGCCGCCGGTCGCGATCGTCGACGCGCGAGGCCTCTGCGAGCGCGGTGGACTCGTCGCCCGTGTCGTCGACGATGGTGCGGAGCGCGACGTCGAATTGCCGACGGGTCTTGCCGTGCGGTTCACAGCGGCGCCTCTCGTGCGCTCGGAGCCCTGCTGCATCGGCACGACTCCATTGCGAAAGGACGGGCTCGTGCCCGGCTCGTACCTGCTGTTGCTGCGCGCCGATGGTCAGGAGGATCTGCGCGTGCCGTTCGTGCTGGGGCGGGGGACGACGCGCACGCTCGAGCCGATCTTCTTCCCGCGCGGTACGACTCCCGATGGGTTCGTGCGGGTGGTCGCGGGTGACGTCGCCGTCGGCGACGACGAGAACTCGATGTCGTCCGACGAGCGGTCGACGAAGGCCGTCGACGACGTATTCGTCCAAGAGCGCGAGGTCACTTTCCGCGAGTACTTCGAGTTCTTGAACGACCCGGCGACGCGGACCGAGGTCGAGAGCTCGCCGACGCTGATTCGCCTGCCGCGGCGGCCGGAGAACGCGGCGGACGGTGGATATCTGCCGCGCTCGCCGGAGGGACGGCTGTTGCTGCCGCAGCTGTGGGTGGATTGGCCGGTGATCGGCGTGTCGCAACAGGACGCGGAGGCGTACGTCCAATGGCGCAATGCGCGCGCCGAGCGCAACGGCGAGTCGGTGACGTATGCCTTGCCGTCTCCGTACGAATGGGAGAAGGCGGCGCGCGGCGTCGACGCGCGCAGTTATCCGTTCGGGAATCGCTTCGATCCGGCGTTCGGGAAGTTCCTGATGTCACGGCCGGTCCGTGCGGATACGCCGTACGACGTCCAGCCCGAGCCCGTGATGTCGTTCCCGATCGATGAGTCGGTGTACGGCGTGTTCGACCTCGCGGGCTCGCAGAGCGAATGGGTCGGCGGCGAGCTGTCGCGGACGAACATCGAGATCCACGCGGAGTACCGCGGCGGGTCGTGGACGCACAACACCATCGATTCCGGTCGAGCGTCGGTTCGGTCGGGCATGGCTCCCGAACAGGCCGCAGGTTCCATCGGGTTTCGACTCGCCGCGAAGCGGAGGTCACCGTGACCGGGCGCGACGCGTTTGCGGCGCTGCTCGAGCAGCATCGCGCGCGGTTGCGAGCATTCGTCGCGGCCGAAGCGAAGACTCTGCTGCGCTTCGAGACCGAGGACGACCTCGTGCAGGGTGTCCACGCGCACGCGCTGCGTGTGGCCGAGCGACTCGAATGGCGCGGCGAGCGCGAGTTCCTGCATTGGCTGTTCACGCTCGCGCGTCAGCACTTCACCGATCGTCGGCGGCATTGGTTCGCGCTGCGGCGCGACGGCGGCTCGTTGCTGCGCCTGACGGCCTCGCCGCAAAGCGCGGACGATCGCGATCGCGTCGCGCATCCGCGGGCATCGAACACGGGGCCGGCCACGTTCGCGCAGAAGCGCGAGCAGCTCGCGCTCGCGGCGAAGGCGTTGGCGGTGCTGTCGGAGCGTGATCGTCGTTTGGTGCAATCGTTCAGCGAGGACGCGCCGATCGCCGATCTCGCGCGCGAGTGGAACGCCAGCGAGGAGGCCGTGAAGAAGGCCCGTCAGCGCGCCGTGGAGCGCTTTCGCGCGACGTACGCACTGCTCGAGAAGTCACGCGGGGCGTGACGGCTCCACGAACACCGCGACCTCGTCGAGCGATTTGCGCACGAGGTTCGGCACGGTCGCGTCCGGCGCGGCGTGGCCGATGGGGAACAGGATGGTCGCCTTCTCGTGTTCGGGACGCCCGAGCAGCTTGCCGAGGAAGTGCATCGGACTCGGCGTGTGCGTCAGCGTGGAAAGGCCCATGCGATGCAGCGCGGCGATGAACAGGCCGCACGCGATGCCGACGCTCTCGGACACGTAGTAGTGCTTCTTGCGCGAGCCGTCGGCGTGGAAGCCGTGGCTCTGCGCGAACACGACCACGAGCCACGGGGCGGTCTCGAGGAACGGCTTGTGCCAGTCGGTGCCGATCGGAGCGAGCGCCGCGCGCCAATCGTCGGGGATGCGCGACTCGTAGAACGTGCGCTCCTCGTGCTCCGCGGCCTCGCGGATCGCGCGCTTCGTCGCGGGGTCGGAGACGGCGACGAACGTCCACGGCTGCATGTGCGCGCCAGAGGGTGCGGTCGACGCGGCGCGGATCGCGAGCTCGATCGCCTCGCGCGGCACGGGCTCGTCGGAGAAGAAGCGCACGGAGCGGCGCGCATCGAACTCGGCGAGGCAAGCGCGCCCGCGAGCGAGCATCGAGACGTCGTCGACGCGAGGAGGTCGATAGGGCAGGTGCGAGGGATCGCTCATGGCGCGCCAGCGTAGGCGACAGACGGGGACAGACGCGCCTCCGTCCCCGTCGCGGTTGCGGTCCGCGCGCTGGTTCGGCAAGCTCGGTCGTCACGGAGGAACCGCCATGCGTAACGTGGTGTTCGCGATCGGATGGGGAGTCGGGTTCGCGGTCGCTGCCGATGCCGGCGTGATCGTCGTCGACCAAGCCGGTGGAGGTCAGTTCTTCCACGTGCAGAAGGCGCTGATGTCCGCGCAGACCGGCGACATCCTCGTCATCAAGTCCGGCGACTACCGCGACCAGCCCGCGAACACGCCGACGATCACCGCGAAGTCCCTCGTACTGATCGGCGAGGGGCCGACGCGTCCCGTGCTCAACAACCTGTACATCAATCAACTCGGCGCGCAGCAGAACGTCGTCGTGCGCGGGATCGAGTTCCGGCCGGTCGTGCCAGCCTTCCTCGGCGGCGGCGTGGTCACGTCGTGCGCCGGCGGCGTGCTGTTCGAGGACTGCGTCCTCGTTGGCGGCCGCGGCAATAACGGCAATCCGTGGTCACCCTCGATCGACGGCTCGCCAGGCCTCGAGGTCGTGAGTTCGCCACGCGTCGTCCTTTCGCGCTGCGCGTTGACCGGTGGCGTCGGCATCGACGAGCACTTCACCGGCGGCAACATTGACTATCACGCGTCGGGCGGAGGCTTCGGCCTGTCGGCGCAAACGTCGAGCGTCGCGGCGTTCGACTGCACGTTCGTCGGAGGCGTCGGCGGCACCGGTCCTGGCGCCATCGACGTCCCGAACGACGGTGGCGACGGCATCCGCGCGAGCGCGTCGACGGTGCGGCTCGCCGGTTGTTCGGTGAGCGGTGGCATGGGCGGGACGTTCACGACGATCGTGACGCTGCACAGCGGGGACGGCGGCGATGGGCTCGTGCTGACGAACGGAGCGACCTGCGAATCGTTCGACACGACGTTCACGGGCGGCCCGATCGGCGTGGGCACCGCTCCGCTCGGCGCGGTACCCGGCACTGGCGTCCTCGCGCCCTCGGGCGCGCTGACGCAACTCGCGGCGAACGCGCGCACGTTCGCGCTGGAGTCGCCGGTCCAAGTCGGCCAACCCCTCACGATCACCGTGCTCGGCGAGCAAGGCGACGTCGTGCTGCTGCTGCTCGGCCGCGGCATCGAGATCCTGCAAGTCGGCGGTTCGGTCGGTTGGCTGACGATGCAGCCGCCGCTGCCGGCGCCGCTGACCCTGACCACGATCACGGCGGCGAACGGCGGTGGCAGCCTGACGCTCCCCGCTCCGCCGATCCCGATCCCGGGCCTCACGGGCATCGCCTTCCCATTCCAGGCCTACTTCCTCGGCAACGGGACGCCGGTCGCGGGCAGTCCTTCGGAGCTCGTGCTGCTGTATTGATCGACCAGTCGGCGACGCACGCGCCGACCGTAAGGCATGATTCCAAAGTCACTTGAAGCGCTTCGGCCGCGGTGCGCTTCGACCATCCGCCGGCGTTCGCCGTCGCGATTCGTTCCGAACTCGTCCAGCGAAGGCCTTGCGCGACTCGAGTCGTGTCGTTCTCCGACGGTTCCGTGCGGCCCTCCCGATCAGACGACCTCCTTCCTGTTTGGGTCTTCACGGAAACGCCTGCATCCCGGCAACATCCGAACCGAACCATCCCCGGGGTTCTCCGCGCGCATGGGAGGCGCTGGCCGCAGCGGTCGGTGCCTGTGTTCGGAGAAGGCGGTTGCGGTCCGGTGGAGGTGCCCGATGTCCCGTGTTCCGCACGCGGCGTTCCTCGCCGATCTCGGCGACGGCTCACGCGAAGTTCCCGGCCGCGCGTTCGCGCAACGGCTGGCGGCGGCGTTGCTCCAACTTGGACTCGACGCCACGCCGCCGGAAGCCTGGCGCGACGTCGGCTGGAGCGTCACGGGCTCGAGCGCCGAGGAGTCCTTCGAGATCCTCGTGTCGCGCATCGAGGACAAGGCCGAACCCGGAGGCGAACACGAGTACCTGCTCGCCGTCGCGCCGCGGCGCCTCGGATCGTGGTGGTCGAACCTGTTCGGCAAGCACGATGCGGAGCACGACGACGATCTGCGCCGCGTGGCCGAAGCCGTCCATCGCGAACTCATCGCCATCGGCGCGAAGCACGTGGAGTGGTTCTGGAACGGCATTCCGCGCGCGCTCGAAAGCGCGCCGACTCCGGACCGGCTGAGCTGGAGCGCGTGAGCGTCCGCGAACGCGCGAGGTGCCCGCCGCGGCACAAGCCGCCGCGTATCCACAACGTTGTTCGCGTCAGTCAACGCCGTTCATCAGTGCCCGTTGAACGGGGCGGCGACTGCCGTCGCCGAGCAACACCTGGTGCGGCCGAGAACGTGAATCAATCGGATTGATTCACGTTCTCTCAACGCAGCGTGAGATCGACGGTCGTCGACTCGGACGACACGACGAACGTCGTCGAGACCTCCCGATCGTCGGGGCCACGCGCGGTGACGCGATACGTCCCGGGCGCCAAGGCGAACAGTTGAACCGCGGTCTTGCCCGTGTAATCGCGGATGGCATCACCGGCCGCAATGCGCGTTCCCGTCATGTCCTCGATGAACAGCTCGACGCTCTTGACGTTCGCCGGAACAGCGGTCTGCACGACCACGCGTGTGCCTCTCCGCGCGGCGATCCGAAGCTCCGCGGTGGAGTTCGCGGTCACTTCCACCACGGTCGACGACCACGCGCGCTCCCATGAACCGACACACACGCGATAGCGACCGGGCGGCAGCAACTCGCTGCGGACCTCACCGTCGGAGGATCCGACGTAGCTGCCGACGAGCGATCCATCGGCGGCGCGCAGCAGCGTGATCCACGGCTTCGCCGATTCGTTGGGCAGGCATTCGACGTGGGCCAGGATCTGTCCGCCGGCTCCAAGTTCGATCGTGCCGAGGTCCCACGTCTCCGCCGACGCGGTGAAGGTGTGCGAGGCCACGAACGGAGCGAACCCCGGAGCGCGGATGGTCAACGTGTACCGGCCCGGCGTCAACGGGCCGATGCGGAGCTCGCCGTTCTCGTCGGCATGGCTCATCGCGAAGCCGCCACCATCGAGTTCCGAGCGGCTCGCGAACGCCTCCACTCCGACGACGGCGCGCGCGCCGGGTCCGAGCACTCGGCCACGGATCTCCATGCGGGCGAGTCGCGCCGAGGGCACCACGACGCGCACCTCTTGGCCGTCGGGCACGAACGGACCATGCGAGTACGTCGGCAGGTTCGCCGATGCGTCCGACGGCGACACTTCGAGTCGCTGGGACAGCGGCGATGCCGAGCCGATGAAGAACCGCCCGTTCTCAGTCGTGTAACCCTGGCCGATGTCGAAGCCGATCACCGCGGGGTCGAGAACCGGCCGCACGATCCAGCCGACGAGTGGCGCGCCTTGATCATCGACGACGATGCCCAACAGGGTCGCGGCGGCAACAAGCGTGAAGTTCACGCGATGCTCGGTTCCCTCCGCGGGCGGATGCACCGCGAGTTCCATCGAGCCGACGTTCGTGAGACTCGCGCGCATCGTCTGGGGTGAGCGCGGCACGCCCGTCATCGCATAGTTTCCATGTTCGTCGGTATACGCCGAGCCACCGGCGAACCACGACGACGCAAGGCGTTGGACGTACGCGCGGACCACCGGGTTGCCAGCGGAGTCGGTCACGGTGCCGTGGATGCGCACCCCGGCGTCGAGCGCGACCGTGCGCTCCGGATTGGCGCCACGCACGAGCGTCCAGCGATCGGTGAATTCGGCGAGCGGCGGAGCGGCGACCGTGACGTCGTGCTCGCCCTCGAACACTCCCACGAAGCGCGCGCGCCCCGTGGAATCCGTGCGTTTCGCGCTGATGGTCGACTCGAACGCGATCGAACCGTCGTCGGCCTGGACCATCGAACCGCCCGGCGGCACGAGCGCGACGAGCGCGTCCTCGATCGGACGCAAGTCCGGCCCGACCACGACGACGTCGATGGCGGATCCGCCTTCGCGAAGGGCGAGCTTCAACGTGCGCTCGCCGCTCGATGCTCCTTGGACGAGGACGAACGGTGACGGTGCGTAGCCGGCCTTCGTCGCGCCGATGGGACGGGTTTGCGACACGTGCCGGATCACGAACGAGCCGTCGTCGCCGCTCTGCGCCAGCGTGAATCCCGCGGGCTGCATGCCGAGACCTTGGGTGCGGACGTCCGCGCCGGCGACGGGCGCGCCGGTCGCGTCGACGACGACACCGCGGATGTCCTGGCCGCGCGGGATCTCGACGTCGAACTCATGGTGCTCCGCGTCGACGTCGAGGGAGCCGCCGGCTCCACGATCGAACTCGTAGAGCGCCATTCCGTACGGGACGTCGGGAATGACCACGGAGCCATCGCTTCGCAGCACGTACGACGCGGGAATCAACGTGCGCGACCGCGTCAGGTCGGCGATGAAGTGCAGTCCGACTCCGGCGGCGGGGGCACCATCCGACCACCTCGCCCGCAGCGTGAGATCGACCGTGGGAACGGGAGCTGAGCCCAAGGCATCCGCGAGCGCGGGCGCGCCGGAAGCCTCGGTCCCCGCAAGTTGCACCGCAGCTGGCTCCCGCGTCGGGTCGTCGAGCACGACGGCATTCACGCCGCCGTCTGGAGTGCTCGACGCGCTGACCTCGGGTTCGCGCTCGATGGGGTCCGTGTCGCGGAACAACGGTCGAAGCGTCAAGGCAACGGCGACCAACGCTGCGCTGAACAACCCGATCTTGACGGAGACATGCATCGCGGCGACTCCCGTGAGAACCGCGCCGATCCCGGCGGCGGAGGTTTTCGCGAACGCGAGTGGGGCGAGCGCCGCGCACCATGCGCGACCATCGCCCCCGTGTCGATCGTCGAGCTCGCGACGCAAGCGCTCGAGGCCGCGCTTGATGCGAGTGCGGATCGTCTCCACGGGCTCACCGAGTCGACGCGCGATCGCTCCGGGCGACATGCCGTCGAAGAAGCGCCACACGATCACCGTGCGCATCCCTTCGGGCAGACCGAGCACCGCATCGGCAACGGCGCGTCGGGCCGCTTCGCGAGCGACCAATGCATCCGTCGTCGGGGGTGTGTCGGGTGGAGTCGATCCGAGCTCTCGTCGCACCCTGCGCTCGCGAGAACGCAGCGCCTTCAACGACAGCTTGCGCGTGACGCCGGCGAGCCAAGCCCCGAGGGTCGTGTTGACTGAGAGGCCGCGCACCGACGCGGCCCACGCATCCTGTGCGACGTCCTCCGCGAGGTGGGCGTCGCGCACGAGCCGTCGCGCCAATGCGCGCATACGCGCGTCCTGCGCGGCGAACCACTCGAGGTCGATCGGTTGATCGTTCGCGTCCATACGTTCCGGAAGTTCCCACGGGAGGTCCGACCGGTTCACGGATTGTGCAGCAATTCCGCCGAGCCGAGCGCGGCGCGTGGGTTGCCGACGTCCGGAGAAGTCACCCCCTCCCGTCCCGGCGATCGCGGGGCTCTCGGGTCAGGCCATGCGGAACAGCGCGCATTCCTTCAGCGTCGGGCACGCCAGCGCGCCGTCGACCCGCAAGCGCAACGCGCGCGCGGTCGTCGGCGCATCGAGCTTCACGAGTCGTCGCGCGCCGATCGTGGAACCCTCGTGGATCGTGCGCCACTCGCCGTCGTCGTCGACTTGCAGCGTGAAGCGCTCGACGCGTTGACCGAGCGCGACGGCTTCGCGCAAGCGGATCACGTCGAACGTCACGGGCGCATCGAACTCGAGGGTCAGCTCGGCGGTCGTCACCTCGTTGTCCGTCGCCCAGTACGTCGCCGCATGGCCATCGACGATGTGCTGCGCCGAGAACGCTGCGTCCTCGCCGCGCGTGTTCGACGCCGTCACGAGAGCTCCACGCGCCAAGTCCTGCGCGAAGGTCTTGCGCAACGTTTCGCCGAACGCGCGCAACACCTCGACGTCGCCCGCCGGCATGCGTCCCTCGGGATCGAGCACGATGCCGAGGTCGAGGCACGCTCCGCGACCGACGGACGCGAAGTACAGCTCCATCAGCTGTGCGTGCGTCTTCGCCTTGCCTTCGTGCGCCGCGTGCCAGAACCAACCGGGCCGCAGCGGCACGTCGCATTCGGCCGGGATCCAAAACTTGCCGTCGCGATCTCCGGTCTCGCCGCGTTCGTACTGCGTGTCGCCGGGCGCGGGCGCTTCGGGCTTCGAACCGCCGATCGGCGTGTACGTCGCCCAATGCGGGTCCTTCGCGATGCCGGATTCGTTGCCGACCCAACGCACGTCCGGCCCGACGTCGGAGAACAGCACGGCGTTCGGTTGGAGCTCGCGCACCATGCGCCACGTCGTCGGCCAGTCGTAGTACGTCGTGCGATCGATCGTGCGGGCCTCGCGCGCGCCGCCGTAGAAACCGTCGCCGCCGTTCGCGCCGTCGAACCACACCGTGAACAAGTCGCCGTAGCCCGTCAGCAGTTCGCGCAACTGCGTGCGATAGACGTCGAGGTACGCAGGCGTGCCGTACGTCGCGTGATTGCGATCCCACGGCGAACAGTAGATGCCGAGCTTCACGCCGTGCGCGCGGCACGCGTCGGCGAACTCGCGGACCATGTCGCCCTTGCCGTCGCGCCACGGCGCCGCCTTCACCGAGAACTCGGTCGTCGCGCTCGGCCATAGGCAGAACCCGCCGTGGTGTTTCGCGACGAGCAGCAGCCCGGCGAAGCCCGACTCCTTCAGCACGCGCACGACCGCATCGGCGTCGAACGCGCGCGGATCGAACAGACGCGGTGACTCGTCGCCGAACGCCCACTCGGCGTCGGTGTACGTGTTCAACGCGAAGTGGAGGATCGCGTAGCGCTCGAGCTCGTGCCACGCGAGTTGCGCGGGCGACGGACAGGCGCCGAAGGCGGCGGGGGGCTTCGCGGGTTCGAGGCGCATGCGGAGGCTCGCGATCGGGATGTGGCTCAAGCACCGATTCACACGTCGAACGCGCCCGCGTCAACGGGGAGTTGGCGCGCGATCGGCGATCGACCTCGACGAAGTTCGTCGTCGCCGCGAGTCGCAGCACCTCGCGCCGCGTTGCCGCGATTCGCGACACGTGCGGCGATCCCGCTGCCGCGATTCGCAGCGCACGGCCCGATCGGGCCAACGCGCCTTCCGCCGTAAGTCCAAGTCTCGACGCAACTCACGGCCAGCCCGACTCGCCTCCGAACTTCGGCATTCGGGTCGCAATGGGGAGAGCGTCCAACGTCCTTGGTTTCGTCAGGAGACACCCATGAGCCTCTCACTCCGCACTCTCGGCCTCGCCGCGTCCGCGCTGCTCGTCGCTTCGTCCGCGAACGCGCAGTCCATCTGGGGAATCTGCGGTCCGCCCGCTGGTCTCGTCAATCAGGCCGGCCCGCCCGCCGGCGCCTGCAACTACCCGACCGGCCCGAACATCGGCGGCTTCCCGTACGCGGTGCCGTTCGGCTGCCCGCTGCCCGGTCCGTTCCCCGGCCCGGCTGGCGGCCTGTTCCCGGCCGGCGACGTCACCGTCGACCGCATCAACGACATCGTCTACGCGTCCGACGGCATCACGATCGCCAGCTACAACAAGGCCGGGGTGCCGCTCGCGAGCTTCCCGAACCCGCTGCCGGGCATGGTCACGGGCCTCGGCTGGAGCGCGCCGAACCCGATCACGCCCGCCGTCCTGTGGGTGACGAACGGGTTCCTGTGCTGCGCGGTCATCCCGCCGGCCGCAGGTTGCCCGGGCGGCGCACCGTTCGCCGTCGCGCCGTTCGCGGTGTTGCCGGGTGGTGCGGGTGGCGCGATCGCCACCGACGTCGACCTCGATCCAAACAGCCTCACGCTGTTCTTCTCGCACAACACCGGCGCGATCACGAACCAGATCCCCGGCGGCGGCCCCGGCCCGTTCGGCATCTTCTTCCCGAACGTCCCCTGCAACATGGGCCCGCTGACTGGCCTCGCGATCGACACGGCGCACTGCAAGTCGATGTACATCACGAACGGCGGCAACGTCGCGCGCATCGACTTCGCGGGCAATCCGGCGCCGGTCACGTTCTATGCGCCGTTCGTCTGCTGGCCGTGGACCGGTCCTGCCCAGACTTCGGGCCTCGGCTTCGATGCGACTCCGGTCAAGTTCGGCACGGGCTCGGACCCGGCCGGCTCGATCCCGCAGATCGGCACGATCGGTGAAGCTCTGTCGCCGAACCCGGGCTTCGGTCTCACGCTGAGCAACGCGACGCCGGGCGGCCAGGCGTTCCTGCTGCTGTCGCCGGCTCCGATCTGCCCCACGGTTCCGGTTGGCTTCGGCGCGTTCATCCACGTGTTCCCGATCAGCTCGATCGTCGGCCCGATCGGTGTCCCGGCGACGGGTGGCTTCGGGATCCCGGCGCCGATCCCCGCGGGGTTCGCGTGCTCGGGTCTGACGGCCTACGTCGAATGGCTGGTCGTGAAGCCCGGCGGAGCCGGCCTCGAAACGAGCCCGGGCCTCCACATCCGCCCGGCCAATCCGTGATGCGCTGACGCAGACGTCGGCTTCGAGTCGAACTCGAACGAACCCGCGGATCGGATGCCGAAAGGCGCCGGTCCGCGGGTTCGCGCGTTTTGGACGATCGCTATCCGTCAACGACCTCGAGAGCGATGCTCGGATGCGCGGCCCGGAATCGCGCGAGGTCGTCGGTGCCGAGCGCGCCGTTGCGCACGACGAGGCGAGTCAATGCCGGGAGCATCGCGAGGGAGGCCAATCCTTCGATATCGAGGACCGTGTCGGGGAGTTCGAGCGTCTGGATCGAGTCCAACTTCGGCAACGCGCGCGGAACGGAGGCAGTGCTCGCGACGTCATGAAGCGAAAGAACGCGAACGCTGGCACGTCGCGCGATCAAAGAGTCGATCACCGCCGGATCGATGCTGACCGCGTCCCCGTGGACTTCTTCGAGCGAGGTAGACGAGAGCGCGGCGTCCACCAAACTTCGATCGACGACGCCGACGACGGAGACCCACGTCAACGGCGCCTTCGGCGCGGTCCATTCCTCCGCGCGTTCCGAAGACGTCTCGGCGCGAACGCACGTCAGGTCGAGAATGCGGAGACTGGTCGAGTCGCAGACGAACCGCCAGTTCGCCGGAGTGACTTGGTGATGCCAGATCACCAAAGAACTCAGCTCCGGAAGCGACGCGACGAGGCGCGCCCATTCGGCGAACGGCGCTGCATCGTGGTGCGAATCCTCCCTCGATGCATACGACCGAATGCCGGCGACGTGGCCTCCCAATCCCACTTCGACATTGCTCCCCATTCGCGAGAGGGCGATGAACGCATCTCGTTCGTCCCAGCGAACACCGAGGATCGGATCGACGTCGTCGGGGGCATTCGCGAGAGCCGGCGTAGCAGGAGCATTGCCTACCGTTGACGTCGGTGAGGTCTGTTGCGATGCATCGGCAGGGTGTTGCGGGGTCGGATCGCAACCGCCGACGAAGATGGCCGAGAGAGCGACGATCCACGAGCCGGCGCCGAATGGGCGACTGCGCATGTCTCGTTGGCCTAGCGGCATAACATAATCCTGGACTCTGGATTGGTAAGGAGCACGGAAGCGAGTGTCCAGAGGAACTACTGAAACCACTCGACGCGTCCATCGTCGTGAACGCGAAGCCAAGCCTGGAGGCCGGGACTCGGCTCGGCCGGGCCAACTTCGAAGGACCAGTAGCGATCCGTAACATCATATCTTCGAGAATGTACGAATATTCGAGATCGGTCTTTGACGTAGCCGCGCTCGACCGCTTGTGCGAGTCCAATTTCGAGGGCAACACCCTCTGTCAGGCGCGCCGAGTGATCGTCAGGTGCAACGCCTTCGGACGGCTGTTTGGGGAGCTCTGGCGCGCTTCGCTCGCACGCGAACATGATCAAGCAAAGGACTATAGGCACACTCAGCGTCGTTCGAGTGGAGTACATCGTTGTCGAAGTTCTGGCAGCGACCGCGAATTTGTCGGTGGAAGTTGGGCTGAGCATGGTGCGCAGATCCGCACGTGACGAATCTCGCCGGCCTCGGTGACTCAATGCGTGGGTCGCCATGGATCACCAGCCAAGGCGCTTTGCCAGAGCGTTCATATACTTGTAGAAGTACTCATCGGCGACGATGTGCTTGTCCTTCGCGAGACCGTCGCGCCAAGCTACGCATTCTGGGTCTTCGGCGCAGTCTAAGTCCTTGATGCACTCGGCCTCGTCGACGTTGTGAGCGAACTCTGCTAGGGCACGATCCTCGGCGGACATCGCGGGGTCGAAGCCGGTGGGAACACCGTCTCTTCCGGCGCAATCTCCGACATCGCCAGAATCGATGTGGGCTTGCTCGTGGGCGCGCGCGCACGCCTCGAGCTTGCTCTTCACGCCCGCAGGCGGAGGTTCGCCCGCCTTGATGTTCGGGTCGAGAATGTTGCTCACGGGCGGCCGCTCGAGGTTGGCTTCGATCACGCAGACGACAGGTTTTCCATCGCAACACGCCGTGAATCCGCGGGTGTTGGCAGACATCTCTTTTGCTGCGGTATCGCAGCAATCCGTCGTCGCGTTACCGGAGTACTCAGTGAAGGAGCTTTCCACGAACGAAGTCGAGGCATCAGCGCTAGCGCTCTGCAACGTGCGTGCATCGCCTGGATTCATATGAATGACGTCGGCTGCCGCTGCGAGCTTGGGGACCAACGTCGGCTCGGTCACTCTATGTCCGTTCATGGACAGGCCTGGAATACTCCACGACCTACTTGAGGTTGCTGGCGAGCGAGTTGATTCGTCGATCCCCATCTGCCCACTGGAAGGTGCACGGTAATCGTCGCGAACCTCGCTTCTCATCGACGGAACTGAACTGTGTGAAATCCGCATCGGCTCGGGAAAACAAGAGGTACTCGCCTGAGTCGCTCCATCGAACTCACTGTCAGTTCCCGAACTGCCGGTCACCGTGTCCATGCCCTACCCCTTCACCGCATCGAACCACACACAAGGCAACGCCCGAAACGTCACCCACGACCCCGCCGCCGTCCGGCACTTGTAGCTGAACCGCACGAGCTCACTGAGTCCGATGCCGGTCGCCGGGTTCCACTCCACGC
>JBPOIU010000233.1:0-4693 GCA_052034255.1 Planctomycetota bacterium
CCGTCGTCAACGCTCGGCCCTTTGTAGGCGAAGCGAACTGTTGCCGTCATATCCCGCCTCCAACCCAACCGGCGGCGAATACTAGCGATCATGGTTCACGATCCACCTTCGAGATTAGGACAGCGCCCCAGCGGCCCGAGCGTTGACCGTTCCCCCCCTCAGCGGTAACTTGTCGGGTTTGCGTCAGTTCGAACGAGGTCGTGCGCGGAAGCACCAACGATGGACGTCGCGAAGCACCTGGAAAAAGCGGCCGAAGCGGTCCGCAAGAAGAACTTCGACTATGCCGTCGAGTTGTATCACCAGGTCTTGCAACTCAAGCCCGACCACGGTGAAGCGCGTCGCGATCTGCGCCAGGTCCTGGTGAAGCGCGCGGAAGCGAAGAAGCTGAACCCCACGCTGGGCGCCGCGTCCGGACTGTTCAGCCGCATGTCGATGATGACGAGCGGCATCGGCGGCAAGCCCGAGCAGGTCGCGCTGTCCGCCGAGAAATACCTCGTCAACGACCCGCGCAACCGCAAGGTGAACCTCCAACTCGCCGAAGCGCTCGAGAAGGCCAACTACTTGAACTCGGCGGTCGCGGTCTTCGAGTTCCTCGGCGACGACGAAGAACTCGGCGACTACGCGTTGAAGAAGGCCGGCGGCCTCTACTACCAGCTCAAGAAGATGGAGCAGGCGCTGGCTTGCTACGAAGCCGTGCTGAAGCGCTCGCCGCGCGACTCCGAGGCCGAGAAGGCCCGCAAGAACCTCGCCGCCGAAGGCGTGCTGTCGTCGGGCTCCTATGACCCGACGCGGTCGTCGCGGGACCTCGTTCGCGACAAGAGCAAGGCGCAGCAACTCGAACTCGATCAGCGCATCGTCACGACGGACGACCAGCGCAAGCTGCGCCAGGGTGCGCTCGAGCGTGAACTCGCGGCGACTCCCACGGACAAACGTGCGCGTCGCGAGCTCATCGACCTGTTCGTCCGCGCCCGCGAGTTCGATGCTGCCGTCGCGACGATCGAAGAGCACATGCGCCACGAGCCCGACTCGACGGAGTTCCGCGATCGGCTCGGCGAAGTGAAGTTGCTCGGCCTCGAAGCGCAACTACGCGAAGCGCGCGCCAAGGCAGCCGCGGGCGATTCCGCCGCGGCGACCGACGTCGTCGACCTCGAACGCGAGACCAAGGAGCTCGAGCTCTCGGAAGTCGAACGCCGCGTGCGCGAACACCCGACCGACCTCGGTTTGCGCTACCGCCTCGGCCAACTCGTGCTCGACGCCGGTCGCGTCGACGACGCGATCGAGCACTTCCAGTACGCCGTGAAGGACCCGCGCCGGCGCATCGACGCGCTGGTCGGTCTCGGCGGCGCGTTCCAAGTCAAAGGCCTCGTCGACCTCGCGCGCAAGCAGTTCGAAACGGCGCTCGAAGGCATCGAAGGCGAGAGCGATCGCGCGACGGAAGTCCGCTACCTGCTCGCCGTGCTGCTCGAGCAGACCGGTGACGTCGCGGGAGCGCTCGCGCGCTTCGAGTCGATCTACGAGAAGAACATCCACTTCCGCGACGTCGGCGCCCGAGTGGCCCGACTGCGCGCGTCGATCCCGGCTCCGGCCGCGGCGGCCACTCCGGTGCCGCCTCCCGCGCCGCGCGCGGTACCGCCGTCCCCGGCGCCCGCGCCGCCGCCGGCCGCGCCTTCGCCTCCCACACCCGCGGCGCAACCGCCGCAGCCGCCGGCCGCCGAGTCCGGCGGAGATCCGATCTACGGTTTCAAGGACTGAGTCCGACAGAGTTCCCGAAGGAAGAACATGCCCCACATCAAGCAAGCCGCGAAGCGTCACCGTCAGGCAGAGAAGCGCCATCTCGAGAACACGGCGCGTATGTCCGCGATGAAGTCGCAGATCAAAAAGGCGTTGTCCGCGCTCGAGGCCGGCGACGTCGCGAAGGCGAAGACCGAAATCGCCGGCGCGATGCAGAAGATCGACAAGGCGGCGAAGCACCGCACGATCCACCCGAACACCGCGTCGCGCCGCAAGTCGTCGCTGTCGGTGAAGCTGCGCGACCTCGAGCGCGCCGGCGCGAAGAAGTAATCGTCACTCGAACGTTCGTTCGAGCACGACGAGATCCGCGACGAAGGGCCCGTTCGCGTCGAGCTCTGCCTCGGCGAGGACGCGGCCCTTCGCGCGCAGGGGGAGAACGACGCGCGCCGCGCCCGCCGCGTCGAGCACCGCGGTCGCGCTCGGTGCGGCCGGATCGGTGATCCAGCGCAGTCGCCAATCGACGACGCCGAGTTGGCGCGGGGATTCCCGCGTCGCCGCGCGCACGCGCACGCCCGCGCCCGCGGGCCCGCGCACCGTGATCGCCACGTTGCCGTCCTCCGCGGCCGCCGCCTCGATCCCGTCGAGGCGCGGCAATTCCACGTCGAGAGCTCCGCTCTCGACCAGGTCGGCGTGGACGAGCACGCAGCCGATGCCGTACGGGTTGTCGTCCGAGAAGCCCTCGAGATAGCGCTCGGGGATCCCGTAACGCTTGCCCGTCTCCACGCTCATGCCGTAGCGGTAGCCGAACGGCTTTCGGAACAGCGCCATCGTGTGGTCGAACACCGTCGCGTACCACGCGGTGAACTCGAGCATGCCGCCGCCGCCGCCGATCTCGATGCCGCGCGCCAATGCGCGGAACCCGTTGCTCGCCGGACCGGCGAACAGGTCGCCCATGTCGCCTTCCCATTTGAGGTTCATCGAGCACGGGCCGATGAAGTCGCTCTTGAAGCAGGCGGAGATCATCGTCCACATGAAGCCGCTCGCGTCCTGCGTGAAACCATCGTCGAGCAGACGATGCTTCATGTCCCCGCGCGCCAGTTCGCGTACGGCGAACAGATAGGGTTCGAAGCCGGACGTCGCCGGGTTCGATCGCGAATCCAGCAGGTAGAGGCCAGTCGGACCGCGGAACGCGCGCGGTTGATCACCCGCGCAGAACGAGCCGAGGCGCACGCCTTCGATCCACAAGTTCGCATCCCAGGCGGCGTCGCGCGGGAGGCGATAGTCGGTGAACGTCTGCGCCGTGTCGAGGAACGCCGTGATCTTGCGGCCGCTGGCGTCGTAGGCCTTCAACAGCGATTCGACGTTGAAGCCGTAGTGATCGTCGGTGTCGTTCTCGAGATCGAAGCGCTGCGCGTCGAACTTGCGATCGAAACGTGCGATCGCGCCGAGCGCGGTCTGAAGGTACTCCTCTTTCGGTTCGAGGCTCCACGCGCGCATCAAGCCATGCGCGGTCTGGAAGTCGTAGTACCACGATCGATTCTGCGAGATCGCCCAGGCTTGGTTGTACGTGCGCGGCTGATCCAGCCGGCCGTCGGGATGGAACTTCTCCGGCATGCGGCCGAACCAGTTGCCGCCCGCGTCGCGGCCGAACTGCACGGTGTGGGGGAGGTCGTGCTGCGCGCGGATCCGGACCAGCGCGTCGGCCATGGCCAGCACGCGCTCCCGAACCGAGGCCGCCAACGCGGCGTCTTCCGGGAACAACGCCGCCACGTCGAGCGTGTGGTGGATGTAGTGCGACGGCGCGACCGCGAGTTCGAGCTTCGGCTCGAACGTCTTCGGGTCCACGAACGTGTAGAGCTGCGTGCTCGGGAACACGTTGTGGCGCAGCAGGCTCTCCAGGTGCGTTCGGAGGCGCGTGCGCAGCAACGTCCGCAGAGCCTCCGCGTCGGGCGCATCGTCGGCGACGTGGCAGTACCGCAGCGCGATCTCGTGGATCCCCGCGATGCCGACTGCGCTCTCCATTTGCGTGGGCTTGCCATTGTTGCAGTCGTAGCGCCCGACGACTTGGTAACCCGTCGTCGGATCGACGAACTCGAGACCGGGCCGCGGCTGTCCGTTCTTCGCGCCGAAGTACTGCCACAGCATCGTGCGGATCTCGTCGAGCAGCATCGCCCGCAGCTCGCGGGGACTCACGCGCGGCAGCCAATGCGTGCCGACGACGTCGTCGATCAGCGCGACTCCCCGCTCGGCGCCGAACTGGATCTCGACCCAGGGCCCGGGACGCGCCTTGTGGAACGATGCGAAATCGCGGCCGACTTCGAGGCGATACGTTGCGAACCCGTCCGCATCCGGCGGTTCGATCGGTGTGAGTTGGATCGGCTTGGTCGACACGTCGGGGACGACCGACTGGTCCCCGAGTACGTAGTGCAGATCGAAGTCCACGCCGGAGCGCACCAGGACGTGTGCCAGCACCTCGGGCGCGGGGCGCTTCACGCGCACGCGCAACGCGAAACGATCGGCATAGGGGCCGTACAGGGTCAACGCCTGCCGCAGGAGATCGCGTCCCGGTTCGAGCCGCGCCGCGTGTTGGCCCGGCGCGAGCGCGGAGATCTGGCTCGTCGACGTGCCCTTCGCGTACTCGAAGGCGTTCTTCCAGTACGAACCGTATTTCGCGGGCGACACCGAAGTGTCCGCGGCGAGCTCGAAGTCGCCGTTCAACACCACGTTGACCGCGAACCGGGCCGATGGCTCGTCGTCGGCGCGAGCGATCGGGGACAACGCGAGGGCAACCAGCACGAGGGAGCGGAGGGAGCGAAGCATGATGGGCGGCATGATGGCATGGAGAGCCCGCCGCGCCGCGCCGGAATCGCGAACGGCCCGAAGTCGAGTTCACGCTTCACCGGGCGCGCGCGGCCGAACCGCACTCTTTGGAAGTGCCATGTTCGGCCGCGCGCCGATCCTT
>JBPOIU010000187.1:0-27429 GCA_052034255.1 Planctomycetota bacterium
CCGATGTGTCCCCCGACGACGACGAGCAGCGACGGGGACGGAGGCGGGTCTGTCCCCGATGTGTCCCCCGACGACGACGAGCAGCGACGGGGACGGAGGCGGGTCTGTCCCCGATGTGTCCCCCGACGACGACGGCGCATGACGGGGACGGAGGCGGGTCTGTCCCCGATGTGTCCCCCGACGACGACGGGCAGCATGACGGGGACGGAGGCGGGTCTGTCCCCGATGTGTCCCCCGGACGGGCTGGCGCGCGCGGCGGTACTTGCTCGTTGAGCTTGCTCCCGCCTCAATACCTGCGCGATCTGAAGTCATCGAGGATCTGGGCGTGGTCGAACGCCATGGGGGGTATCGCATCCCAGCCGAAGATCTTCGCCGTCTTCGCGTCGTCGCCTCCGACCGGCGTTCCTTGCGCCATTCCCTCGAAGACGACGCACACGGTGTGACCCCGCGGGTCGCGAGTCGGGTCCGAATAGGCGTGGAACTGGCGCTTCAGCACCACGTCCAAGCCCGTCTCCTCCTTCGCCTCGCGAATGGCGGCCGTCTCAAGCGTCTCGCCCCACTCGACGAAGCCACCTGGGATGGCCCAGCCGAGCGGTTCGAACTTTCGTTCGACCAGGACGACTCCTCCCTCCATTTCGATGATGACGTCGACGGTGAGGCGGGGTTGTTTGGGGATCGGCATGGGCTCATCGCAGCTTCGCCAGCTCCTGGTTTCAAGCTCCCCGCGCGCCCGCCGCGAAGTGCTACCGTTCGCACCTCGCTGCACAACCACGAGGGCGGTCGTGACTCCTGCCGTACTGCGACTCGTCGACGTTCGCCGCGTCTTTCCCGGCGGAGCCCAAGCCGTCGTCGCCGTCGACGGTGTTTGCGCCGAGTTCTTCGCGGGACGATTCACCGCCGTGCTCGGTCGATCCGGCAGTGGAAAGTCGACGCTGCTCCACCTCTGCGCCTCGCTCGATCGGCCGAGTTCCGGGCGGGTGTTCCTCGATGGTCGCGATCTCGCGGCGCTCGACGATCACGATCTCGCGCGATTGCGGCGCACGACGATCGGGCTCGTGTTCCAGTTCTTCAATCTCATGCCGCAACTCTCGATCGACGAGAACGTGCTGCTGCCGATCGTGCTGGAGCGCGCTCCGACCGCCGCGGATCGGGAGCGACTCGACTCTCTTCTCGAGCGCCTCGGGCTCACCGACCGGCGCACGCATCGACCCGAGCGACTCTCCGGCGGCGAACGGCAGCGTGCCGCTTTGGCGCGCGCGTTGATGCCCGCTCCTCGCGTCCTGCTCGCCGATGAGCCGACCGGAGCGCTCGACTCCGCGAACGCGACGCGGATCGCGAGCCTGTTGCGCGAACTCGCGCACGACGACGGCGTCTGCGTCGTCGCCGTCACGCACGATGAACGCGTTGCGGCACAAGCGGACACCGTGATCCGACTCGACGACGGTCGCATCGTCGCGCTGGAAGCCGAGCGCGCGGCACAACCGCGATGAATCGCGTCCTCTGGTTCGCGCGCCGGCTCATCGCTCGCGAGCTCCAGCGCCGCCCGCTGCGGCACGCGTTGTCCGCGCTCGCCGTGGCGCTCGGTGTCGCCCTATTCGTGTCGACCGAGACCAATACCGCCGCGATCCTCGCCGCCATTCACGGGGCGCGCGGCGCGCTCGACGTCGGCGTCGATCTGCTCGTCAGCCGCGATTCCGCCGGGATTCCCGACGACGCTCTCGACGCTCTGCGCGCGCGCCCCGAGTTCGCCGCGGTCGGAGGCGTCGTCGAAATCGCGGCGGCGACCGCGGATGGCACGCCGTTGACCTTGCTCGGTGTCGATCCCGCCGATGCGGCGCGATCGTTGGGCTCCGAGGGTGGTGTCCGACTCGTCGACCTCGATCCGGCTGCCGCATTCGCGCGGCGCGACGCGCTCGTGGTTCCTCGGCGATTGCTCGAGGTGCTCGGAAGGGCGATCGGCGACGAGCTCGTCCTCGACACGAGTCTCGGCACACGGCGCTTCCGCGTCGTCGGCGTCGTCGATGCTCCGCCCGGGCTCGGCGATGTGTTGGCGGGCTTCGCGTTCCTTTCGCTCGACGCGGCCTCGCTGCTCGTGGGGCGCGAGGGTCGGGTCGATCGCGTCCGGATCACGCTCGCGCCCGGTGTCGACCGCGATCGCGCGCGCGCCGCGATCACCGCGGAGCTCGGAGCCGACGCCACCGTGCAGGCGCCCGATGAATGGACGCGGGAATCGACCCTTGGTCTGGCCACGTTCCGCGCCGTGTTCTTCTTGAACGATCTCCTCGCGTTGTTGATCGCGGGTTTCTTCGTGTTCAACTCCGTCTCCGCGGTGTTGGCCGAGCGGACCCGCGAGGCCGGCCTCTTGCGCGCCATCGGCTTGTCGCGCCGCGGCCTCACGGGGTTGTTCCTCGCCGAAGCGCTCGCTCTCGCCACCGTCGGTTGCATCCTCGGCGTCGTCCTCGGTTCCGTGCTCGCGGTGTTCACTGGTGGATTGCTCGCCGACGTCGTGCGGCGCGTCCAGTTCGCGGTGCCGCCGCTCGCCGAGCGTTTGCCGAGCACCGTGACGATCCTCCAAGCGTTCGGACTCGCGGCGTGCACGACGCTCGCGGCGAGCGTGCTCGCCCTGCTCTCACCGGTGCGGCGCGGCCCGCTCGAGTTGCTGCGCGTCGCCGAGACCGGCGATCGAAACGTGCGCTCGATCACGCGCACGGGGGTGCTCGCGCTGGCCGTCGCCGCACTGATCGGCGTCGCTGTCGTCGTCGCACCGCGCGGCCACGAGCGCGTCGTCGGCACCGTCGCCGTCCTGGGGCTCGCGACGTGTGCGTTGTGCGTCACGCCCGCGTTCGTGCTCGTCCTTGGCACGTGCGTGCGACGCCATGTGTTCGGCCGGCGTCCCGCGCTGGCGTTCGCGCTCGATGCGCTGACGCTGCATCCGCTGCGCACGACGATGACGATCGGAG
The DNA here is from genome assembly GCA_052034255.1 of Planctomycetota bacterium. Lineage (GTDB taxonomy): Bacteria > Planctomycetota > B15-G4 > B15-G4 > JADJEK01 > JADJEK01. The sequence continues at coordinate 2,961 of JBPOIU010000187.1, forward strand.
CGTTCGCGCTCGCATTGGCGCTGGTCGTCGCGCACGGCGGCGTCACTCGCGCGATGGGCGATGGAGTCCGGACGTGGCTCAACGGCAACATCCCTTCCGAAGTGCTGGTGGGAGGGTTCGCGTTCCCGTTCCGCGAGGAGAACGCCGGGTCGTTCCGCGAGATCGAGGGTGTCGAGCGCGTCTTCCGGTTCCGCTACCTGCGCACCCGCCTGCGCGGCGAGGAGATCGCGCTGGCGGCGATGGACTTCGACATCGCGCGCGAGCGCTCGCGCTTCCAGATTCACTCCGATGATCTGGCGACCGCGCTCGAGGCGGTGATACGCGGTGACGGGGCGTTCATCTCCGAGAACCTGGCGTGGAAGCAGGACCTGCAGCTCGGTGATCGGATCACGCTCAGCGGCAGGGACGGTCCGTGCTCGTTCGAGGTCGTTGCGATCGTGCGCGACTACACGCATCCGGGCGGGACGGTGTTGCTGCATCTCCCCGTGTATCGCGCCCGCTTCGGCGATCCGCTGGTCGATTTCGTCGAGCTCTGTCTCGCGTCCGGTGTCGACGCGAACCGCGTCGCCGACGCCGCACGCGCGGCGCTGGCGCCGGATCACGCGTTCTTGCCGGTGGCGACGACGCGGCGCTACCTCGATCACGTGGTCGGCTTCGTCGACGATCTCCGCGCGCTCAGCGTCGTGCAGTTGGTGCTGGCTCTCGCGATCGGCGCGGTTTCGATCTTCGCGACGGTCACGCTGTCGGTACTCGCGCGGCGACGCGAACTCGCATTGTTGCGCGCCGTGGGAATGGCGCCCCGCGCGTGGCGGGCCAGCGTGGCCTGGGAAGTCCACGTGATGGCGGCCGCCGCGGCGCTCGGTGGAATCGCGCTCGGGCACGTGCTGTGGATCCCGGCGAATCTCGTGTTCCGCGCGTTCTCCGGGTTCACGTTCGACCACGCATGGCCATGGCGCGAGACGGGGCTCGCGCTCGCCGGAGCCGCGATCACGGCATGGATCGGGGCCCGCCTCCCGTTACGCCTGCTGCGGCAGGACGACGTGCGCGATCCCGTGGACGAGTGAGCGAATCACGCCCGAACGCGACACGGGGTCGAACCCCCTGATGGACTACGGCCGAGAATCGTCGCGTACAGCGACGATTCTCGGACGGAGTCCATCCCGCACCAGGTGTCCAAGGCGACGGCAGTCGCCGCCCCGTTCAACAGGCACAGGTGTCCGGCGAGACCGTGAGAACGCGCAGACTCGTTCGGTTGCGGGCGTTGCCCGCGCTGAGGGATTCGACCCCGTGTCGCGCGTTCATCGACGCCCGCGCCGTTCAGCGCTTCGACGGCGGCGTGTACACCGGGCGCTTCGCCGGCGTGTGCTTCTCGAGATCCTCGAGCGCGACGCGAATCGCTTCGTCGAGTTGCGGGTCGGCACCCTCCTCGATGATGCGCTTCGGCCATTCGACGACTTCGAGGTCCGGCGCGACGCCGACGTTCTCGACCGCCCACGAGCCATCGACGTCCATGACGCCGAAGCTCGCCGCGGTGACCGAGCCGCCGTCCATCAACGGCGGATAGCCCGAGATGCCGACGAGCCCGCCCCAAGTGCGCATGCCGACCAGCTTGCCGACTTTGCGCCGCTGGAAGGTCCAGGGCATCCAGTCTCCACCCGATCCGGCGTACTCGTTCGTGACCATGACCTTCGGTCCATCGAACGAGAAGAACGGCGACTGCGCGAGCCAGCCTTCTCGGTTCAGCCAGTACGAATACACCGGTGACGACAGGACGCCGATCACGTAGTCCGCGACCTGACCGCCGCCGTTGAAGCGCTCGTCGATGACGAGTCCCTGCTTGTCGAGCTGCGAGTAGAAGTCGCGATCGAACGACGCCATGCCCTGACCGCCGGTGTTCGGCATGTAGATGTAGCCGAGCTTGCCTCCGCTGCGCTCCTCGACGCGGCGGCGGTTGGCTTCGATCCACGAGAGTTGGCGCAATTGGCCTTCGTTCGCGATCGGAACCACCGTCATGGTGCGCGCGTCCGAGCCGTCCGCGTTCGCCGACAGCACGAGCTCGACCTGCTTGCCGGCCGTGTTCTCGAACGCGCGGTAGAGCTCGTCCGTGCCGCGCACCTCGGCGCCGTTCACGCGGATGAGATAGTCACCTTCCCGCGCGTCGACACCCGGCTCGGTCAGCGGAGCGCGCTGGCCCGGGTTCCAGTTCTGACCGCGGTAGATGCGCGCGATGCGATGACGTCCGGAGTCGATCGTGAAGTCCGCGCCGAGCAAGCCGACGCCCACTCCATCGGGTGCATCCGGCATCTCGCCGCCGCTGACGTATTGGTGTCCGCAGCACAGTTCGCCGATCAGCTCCGCGATGATCATGTTGAGGTCGGCGCGGTGCTTCGCGTGCGCGACGAACGGCGACCAGCGTTCCCACATCGCCGGCCAATCGACGCCGTGCATGTTCGGGTCGTAGAAGTAGTCGCGCTGCAGGCGCCAGACTTCGCGCAGCGTCTGCGCCCATTCGGCGGAGGGATCGATGCGGACGCGCAAGCCGTCGGTCTTCACCGACTTCTTGTCGCCGCCGGTCTCCGACATCAACTGCCAACCCGACGAACCGCTGGTCAGCAGCGATTTGCCATCGGCCGACACGATGACACCGCTGACGCCATCGGCGACGTCTTCGGCCTTCTTCTTGTCGAAGTCGAAGCGCTTCAGCTTCGAGCCGTCCCCGCGCGCGAACTCGACGAACAGGAACTGGCCCTTCGATGCGGCGAGCGAGCCGTAACGCGACGACGGCAGCGGCAGCGCGAGGATGCGCTGGTCGATGCCTTCGAGATCGAGGGCGGGCAGCTCCTTGTCCTTCTTGGCCTCGTCCTTCTTCTCGTCCTGCGGCTTGGACGCGTCGGCGACCGCGGCTGCCGGAGGAGTGGCCGGATCCTGCGCGATCTCCGCCTTGTCCTTGCGGTCGGCGGGCTTGTCGCCGTGATCGGGCTTGTCCTTCTTGTCCTTGTCGCCGTCGTCGTCCTTGTCGTCGTCCTTGCCGAAGCCCTCGTCGCTCTTCGGCGCGAACGGGTTCTTGCCGTCCTTTTGCAGCACGACGACGTACAGCGCGGATTCCGAATCGCGCGCGGCCGACGTGCTCATGTCGAGGCCGAAGCGCTGCGGGCCGGATTCGACCGACGCGCTGAAGTACAGGTGCTTCCCGTCGCGTGAGAAGGCCGGCGACGACGCGGATCCGAAGGCGTCCGTGATCGACGTGACCTTGCCCGTCGCGAGCTCGTACAGCGCGATGCGGTCGTAGGTCGTGCGCGGATTGCGTTGCTCGAACGCGATCCACTTCGAGTCCGCCGACCACGTCGCGCCTGGACGGATCTCGCCGAGCGACCCTTGGATGCGCGCGACGTCGGTGACCTTGCCGCTCTCGAGCGTCAGATAGGCCACGCGGTTCGTCTTGTCGCAGAACAGCAGATGCTTGCCATCCGGCGACCACGAGAGGTTGGCGTAGAACCCACCGCGGTCCGTCGTGCGATCGGCCGCCGCGACGTCGAACGCCTGCGGCTCGCCCTTTCCGGCTTGGTCACGCACGAGCAGCTTGTATTCGCCGTCGGAGTCCGAGAACCACGCGATCTTCGCGCCATCGGGCGACCATGCCGGCGAGCGGTCGTGCGCACCGGGCGAGTCGGACAAATTGCGCGCGTCGCCGTACTCGCGCGGCACGGTCAGGATTTCGCCGCGGGCTTCGAACACCACGCGCTTGCCGTTCGGTGCGATGCCGGCGTCGCGGATCGCGTCGGACACCGAAGTCCAGCGCGCGAGCGCGTCCGGGAAGTCGCCGAGGGCGCGGATCTGCAGTCGCCGCGGCGCACTGCCGGGTGAGTCGATCACGTGCAGGGCTCCGGCTTGTTCGAACACGAGGCGCGTTCCGTCCGAGCCCATGTTGCGGACGTCGAAGTCGGTGAACGTCGTGACTTGCTCGACGGCATCCTTGCCCTTCGCGAGCTTCCACACGTTCATGTGGTTGTCGCGATCGGAGGCGAAGTAGAGGTCGTCACCGACCCAGCACGGCCACGCGTCGGACGCGTTGACGTGGGGGACTTCCTTGACGTCGTTGCTCGCGATGTCGAAGACCCACACGCGCGTCAATCGACCGCCGCGGTAGCGCTTCCAGCTCCGGAACGCTTCGGCCGTCGGCATGTAGGCGACGCGCGTGCCGTCGAGCGAGAGTTGCGCGTTGACGACGCGCGGGATCTTGTACGCGGTTGCGGGACCGCCCGAGACCGGCACGGTGTAGAGCTTCGGCGGTTGGCGGCCGCCGGATGTCCGGGCGCTGGTGAACACGACCGCCGAGCCGTCGCGCGTCCAGTCTTGCACCGTGTCGCCGGATGGATGCCACGTGAGCCGCTTCGGATCGCCACCGCTGGCGGGGATCACGTAAACGTCGGGGTTGCCCGCGTACTGGCCGGTGAACGCGATCCACTGGCCGTCGGGGGAGAAGCGCGGATTGCTTTCGTCGCCCGTGCTGCTCGTGAGACGCTTCGCCTCGCCGCCGGTCGCGCTCGCGATCCACAGGTCCTTGGCGTAGACGAACACGACACGGTCGCCCGCGATGTCGGGCTCCTGGAGGAGCAGCGTCTCGGGGGCGGCTTGCGCGCGCGCAGAGGCGGAAGCTGCGGCGAATCCGAGGAAGACTGCGACGACGGACGCAATGGCCTTCATGCCGATTCCTGCTTTCGGGGTCGTGCCGAGTGAGGGGGGAAGAGTCTAACGAATGGCCGGCGGTGGACGTTGGACGCGGAATCGTCGAGATCGGGGCCGGAAAGCCACTTGCACCGACACCGAGAAATCGGAATGTTCTTGGCCCATGAAGACGCTCCAGACGCAGCTCGTCCCGAAACTCGCCGCTCTCGGACTCTTGATCCTGCTCGCGCCGACCGGGTGCTGGTATGCCGCCGCAGGCGGCGCCGCCGCCGCGGGAACCGGTGTCGCGTACATGCGCGGTGACCAGGAAGTGAACGTCCAGGCCACTCCGTCCCAAATCGTGCTGGCCGCGAAGGCCACGATGAAGGACATGGGGATGAAGTGGATCCAGGGCTCGTCGACGAGCCTGGACGGCCTGGTGACCGGCACGACCGCGGACGACACGCAGATCCGGATCATCGTCCACAGTCAGGGTGACGGGATCACGAACTTCGCCGTGCGCGTCGGAACGTTCGGCGATCAGGAGATGAGCCGCGCGATCCTCGACGGGATCCTGAATCGGCTGTGACGCGCGAGCCGGCGCCGGCGTTCGAAGGGTGGCTTCCCCTCGCCGGAAGCCACCCTTCGTCCATTCCGGTCCAGTGATCGCGAACCGCAGCCGGGCGTCCGGATGCCCGGGACCGCCGCCGACACCCCCCCTCCCGAAAAGGGGGACCACCGGCGCGGCTGTGCGTTTCTTCTCGTGCCAATCCCCGGATTCGTCTGCTAGCATCCGCCCTCGTTCGGAGCGGCTGTGTCGTCGCTCATGCCAGGGGTGCGCGGGCCGCCGATCGTCTTTCGAGTCAGTCGACCCACGAATCCTGTTCGAGAAAGTGGTCGCGCTTCGCGCGGCCCGGTTGTCTTGGAGTGGTTGTTCGAATGTCGAAGAAACTGTTCGTGGGTGGTTTGAGCTGGAGCACGACGGACGACGGTCTGCGTGCAGCGTTCGAGAAGTTCGGTCAGACGCTCGAGGCGAAGGTGATCATGGACCGCGAGACCGGACGCTCGCGCGGTTTCGGGTTCGTCACGTTCGCGGACGGTGCGGCGGCCGACAAGGCCATGAATGAAATGAATGGCAAGGAGCTCGACGGTCGCGCGATCCGCGTGAACGAGGCCGAAGAGCGTCGCGGTCCTCCGGGCGGCGGCGGCGGCGGCGGCTTCGGTGGCGGCGGCGGTGGTCGCGGTCACGGTGGCGGCGGCGGTCGTGGCTTCGGCGGCGGCGGTGGTCGCGGCTTCGGTCGCGGCGATCGGATGTAAGTCGCCCCGGTCGGCAACGACCTGATCGAAGGGCGCGCGCCAGCAATGGTGCGCGCCCTTCGTCGTTGCAGGGATTCATGGGAGCCCTTGGTCCGGCGCTCTTGCACCTCTGTACCGCTTGGGTCTTGTCTCGCTGCCGACGCCGATCCAGAGGGAGGCAGGGGACTAGGGGTGCAGGTGGGCAGGGATCACAGTGGGAGCAGGGATCGCAGGGATGGCAGGGGAGCAGGGATCACAGGGACGGCGGGGTCGCTGGGACTCGGGACTTGCCGAAGAACCCGACAACCTCAGATCTCCTCGCGTTCTTCCTGTTCATCCTCGAAGTCGTCGACGCCTTCTTGCTCGTCGTCGGCTTCCTCGGCTGCTCCCGCCTTGCGGATCAGCACCGCCGTGTAGCCCTTGCGCGTGAGGTCCCGGCTCGCGCGCAGGCCGTTCTCGCGTGCGATGCGTCGCAACGCCTGCGCTTGGCCCGCGCTGACCGCGAGCACGAGCGCCGCCTCGGGCGCATCGGACAGCGCGGCGAGATACGCCTTCAGCGTCAACGCGACCGCGTCGTGGCCTTCCTTCCACGCGACCGGGCCCACGATCAGGTCGTAGCCGATCCCGGACACGTCGCGCGCCGCCGGCAACCAATCGAGCGTCATCGCCGTCGGCGCGAGTTCGACGCTGGTCACCGCGAGGTGCTCGGAGGCCGCGAAGGCCTCGAGATTGCGCTTCGCGATCGCGAGTTCGAGCGTGTCGCGCGACGCCAGCGCGATCGTCGCGGGCTCGCGTTCGAGCAGCAGCAGCTCCGCGAGGAATCCGTGTGCCGGGTTCACCACGAGGATGCGCTCGCGCTCGATCAAGTCCTCGGCCGGAAGTTGGCGCTGCAGCAGTTCCGCCAGGAGCGGCGTCTGGAAGTGCGCCGTGTCGAACTCCTCGACGTCGTGCGCCGCGAGGTGGTCCTTCAAGTGGAGATCGCCGACGGATAGAGACTTCGCGACGTCTTCGCGCAGGTACGGCGTCAGCGCGTCGCCGCGCTCGGGTTCGGGCAGTCCGCCCTCGAACCGCCAAACGCGCGCGAAGTGCTCGGCGCCGCGGCTGCCGTAGACCGATTCGACCTCGCCGTGCTGCTCTTGGAACGACTCGAGCAGCTCGTCGATCGTGTCCGTCAGCGGCGTGACATGCACCGTCGCGACGTAACCACCGGGCTTCAGCAGTGAGCCCGCGCCGAACAGGAAGCGCTCGAGCCCGAGCCGCCCGACCTTCGCCGGCACGTTCGTGACGATCAAGTCGAACGGAGCGCATCCCGCCGCGCGCGCGGGCTCGAAGTCGAGACCGGCCGGCAGGATCGTCACCGGGCGATCGGCGCGTGTGAGCAAGCCGTTCGCGGCCGCGTTCTGCGTGGTGACGTAGATCGCGAGCTTGTCGCGATCGGCGAGCGTGACGTGAACCGAACCCGGCGGGTACGACGCGGCGATCGACAGGCCGATCGAGCCGATGCCGCAGCCGAGATCGAGGATGCGCAGTGGCGCGCCGCCGCCTTCGCCGATGGAGCGCAGCGGCGCAGCGCGCTCGAGCACGCGCAGCAAGCGCAGCGTGCCGACGTCGACGCCGGCGCTGGAGAACAGGTCACGCCCGAAGCCGAGCGCGATCTCGTGCCTCAGCCAGCGATGCGTGCCGACCTTCGCAACCCATGGACACGCTTCGAGACGGGCGATCTGCGCTCGATCAGGAGCATGCTTGTCGCGTGTCACGTCAGAACAGCGTGTAAATGAACGGCGCAACGAACGGCGACGACGCCGCGACGACCAGCAACATGCCGATCGCGAGCATCACGACGAGCAGTGGCAACATGTACCAGTGCCCACGGCGCAGGAACGTGCCGTAGAGCTCGGAGATCACGCTCATGCGCTTCGCGACCTTCACGATCACGAACACGATCAGCGCGACGAAGATGCCCTTGAACACCCAGCCGCCGATCGCCGGCGGCAGCGAGCTCGCGAGCTTGCCGATGCCGAGGAAGATCCCCGTCATCACCGCGATCAGCGCGCCGACCTTCAGGTAGCTCGTGATCGGGTTCTCTTCGGGATAGCTGCGCCAGTACAGCGTGCCGAGCAGCAGCCACAGGCCAGCGACGACGAACACCCACGTCGGCGCCGTCTTCGCATGCAGCGCTTCGAGTCCCGCGTGCGGCGCGGCTGGCGGCACGAGGCCGGCCTTGTTCAGCTCGGTCTCGAGCACGTTCGCGACCACGCGGTTGCCGGCGACGTTCCAGTGGAAGTCCTTCGAGAAGTACAAGCGCTCGCCGTTCGCGGCCTCGGCCTTCAGCGCGGCGCTCGGATCGACGACCAGGAATCCCGCCGCCTGCGCGAGCTGCGCGTAGCGCGTGCGCGGCTGCGCAGGGTCGAAATCGTGAGCGGACGTCAGGCCGAGCGGCGCGTCGCCGTGGATCTCGGTCTTGCTCGGGATCGTCAGCAGCACCGGCGTCGCGCCGTTGCTCTTCGCGAGCTTCGCGAACTCGGCGAGCAGCGCGCCGACGACGGACCACGCCTGTTCGAGCTCGGCGGGCTGGTTGCGCAGCACGACGGCGGCTTCGCCGTACACATCTCCCGCATCGCTCGCGACGAGATCGCGCTGGGCGAGCGCGTACTTCTTCTCCCGGAGCTTCGCGACGTTGCCGATCGCCGTGTGGTCCTTCCACCACGGCGCCTCGGCTGGCTTGACCACATGGTCCTTCTTCAGCGTCAAGTGGCCGTTCGGCCCGAGTTCGAAGCGCGGCTTCGCGCGGTCGGTGTAGTACTCACGGCCGCACCAGAACACGTCGTTCTCGTAGGCGCACAGCACGACGACGTCGGGCTGGTACTTCAGGCCCTCGTTCTCGAACCACAGGAACTCTTGGTCGGTCGACCAGCCTTCGGTGCCGCCGTTCACGACCTCGACGTTCGCGCCGGCGAGTTCCTTCGCGAACTCCGTGACGAACAGGTCCTTCTCCGCGACTGCGAAGCCCTGGACGAACGAGTCGCCGACGAACAGCACGCGCTTCGTGCCGGGCTTCTTCGCGTAGTCGAGCTCCGCGCCGCGCAGGCCCTTCGAGTTGACCTTGGTCTCGACCGTGAACTCGCTGAGCGAGCGCTTGGTCGTTTTCGACGGCGTCTTCGCCCAACCATAGTCGGCGTCGAACTGGACGACGGGCGGTTGCGGACCGCACCCCGCGAGCCGCAGCACGCCTTCGAACAAGAGCACGAGCAGGACGAACGTGACGAGGTAGCCGAGCAGTCGGGAAATCACGAATGGTCTCCGGTCACTTCGTCACGACGAACTTGGTGTTCATGATCAGCGCGTCCATGCCCGAGCGCATGAACGTGTTGAACGCGTTCGTCGGCGTCTCGACGATCGGTTCGCCCTTCAAGTTGAAGCTCGTGTTCACGATGCAGTCGACGCCCGACGCTTCACCGAACTTCTTGATCAGGCCGTAGTAGTCGGGGTTGTATTCCTTCACGACGCCCTGCAGGCGGCCCGAGTTGTCGACGTGCGTGATCGCCGGCATCTGCTTCGACTTCACGTCGCAGACGTAGAGCATGAAGCGCGCCGGGTAGTGCTTCTCGGCGTTGGGCAGATCGAAGTACTCCGACGCCTTCTCCATGAGCACGGACGGCGCGAACGGGCGGAACGCCTCGCGGAACTTGATCTTCGCGTTGATGATGTCCTTCATCTCCGCGCGGCGCGGGTCGCCGATGATCGAGCGGTTGCCGAGCGCACGCGGACCCCATTCGAAGCGGCCGTTGTACCAACCGCAGACGGAGCCCTTCATCAGGTAGTCGACGGTGCGATCGAGCGCCTTGTCGCGGTTCTCGATCACTTCGTACTTCGCGCCGATCTTCTTCAGGTGCTGCTCGCACTCGGCGTCGGTGTAGTCCGAGCCCCAGTACGCGTGCTCCATGACGAAGCGCTTGGTGTTGCCGAGCATCTGGTTCCAGCACCACATCGCGGCGCCGACCGCTCCGCCGTCGTCGCCCGCGGCCGGATGCACGTAGATCTGCTCGAACGGCGTCTGGTTCAGGATCTTCGTGTTCGCGACGCAATTCAGCGCCACGCCGCCGGCCATGCAGAGGTATTTCGAACCGGTCTCCTTGTGGAGGTGGTTCGCCATCTTGATCAGGATCTCTTCGGTGACGGCCTGGATCGACGCCGCCATGTCGGCGTAGTACTCGTCGAGGTGCACGTCGGCGCGCTTCGGATCACGCGGCGGTCCGAACTTCTCGATGAACTTCGGCGATAACGTACTGTCGGGCGAATAGTGGTAGCTGAAGTACGACATGTCGTGCCACAGCGAGCCGTCGTCGCCGATCTTGATCACTTCCTTGATCTTGTCGACGTACTTGGGCTTGCCGTAGGGCGCCATGCCCATGAGCTTGTATTCGCCTTCGTTGACCTCGAAGCCGCAGAACGCGGTGAAGGCCGAATACAGCAGGCCGATCGAGTGCGGGAACCGCATCTCTTTCTTGATCGCGATGTGATTGCCCTTCGCGTGGCCCATCGTGCTGGTCGACCACTCGCCCGCGCCGTCGACCGTCAGCACCGCAGCTTCGGGGAACGGCGAGCAGAAGTAGGCTGCCGCCGCGTGCGACATATGGTGATCGGCGAACACGATCTTCTTCGGGTTCAGCTTCAGCTTCTCTTTGAGAAGCGCCTTGATCCACAGCTTGTCGGTCAGCCAGGTCAGCATCGACTCGCGGAACACTTTCCACGAGCGCGGGAAGGTCGAGAACGTCGAAACGAGGATGCGCTCGAACTTCACGAACGGCTTCTCGTAGAAGACGACGTAGTCGAGGTCCTCTGCCTTGATGCCCGCGCGCTTCAGGCAGAACTCGATCGCCAGCATGGGGAAGCCGTGATCGTGCTTGATGCGCGAGAAGCGCTCTTCCTCGGCCGCGGCGATGAGGACGCCGTCCTGGACGAGGGCTGCAGCGGAGTCGTGATAGAAGAACGAGAGGCCGAGGATGTTCATGGGGGCTCGGTCGTCGGGAGTGTTTGAAAGGAGAAGGCCGCTCAGCCCTGCCGGCGGGCGTGGACCACGTCGTCGTTCGCGGACTGCCACGGCGTGAAACTGCTGCCGCGCAGCGGTTCCTTCGTCATCAGCGGGTCGGAGAACAGTCGGAAGACCAGTCCGACGGGCGCGATCAGCACCGCGTACAGGACGGTCAGCACGAAGCGCGACATCATGTGGCCGAAGCGCTCGAGAAAGAACTTCAAGCCCGGCACGAAGCCCGGCGGCGCCTTGGGCGCCTCGGCTTCGTAAGCCGCTTTCTTGTAACCCTCTCCGACGTTTCTCGCTTCGGGACTGACGGCGCCGATCCCGGCTCCCTGCGTCTCTGCCTCGGTCATACGTGCATCAATCCCAGCGTGTCGGCCCGCGGTTCGCCGAAACATCGGCCTTCGGGCCGATGCAACTTGGGCGGGGGGTCAAAAGCGCGGGAGTATACCCCATGACTCCGGCGCGCGAGTCAAGGCGGACGGACCGCCTTGCATCGAATCCACGAGATGCGCGGGGAGACCGGAGACGACCGGTCGATCGGCGGCATCGGCTCGATGTGGTCCCTGGCGGCGCGAACGTGACTCGCGCGCCAGGGACCCTCGATCAGAACTGCGCCTTCTCGGTCGAGCCTTCGAGCGCCAGCGTCGACGAGATGCCGCTCGTGATCGTCTGCATCACTTGGTCGAAGTAGCCCGTGCCCACTTCGCGCTGATGACGCGTCGCGGTGTAGCCGTCGGCCTCGCTCGCGAACTCCGCCTGTTGCAGCTCCGAGTACGCCGCCATGCCACGGGCCGCGTAGCCGCGCGCGAGTTCGAACATCCCGTGGTTCAACTGGTGGAAGCCCGCCAGCGTCACGAACTGGAACTTGTATCCCATCGCGCCGAGCTCGTTCTGGAACCGCGCGATCGCCGCGGCGTCGAGGTTCTTCTTCCAGTTGAACGAAGGCGAGCAGTTGTACGCGAGCAGCTTGCCCGGGAACTTCTTGTGGATCCCTTCGGCGAAGTGGCGCGCTTCGGCGATGTCCGGTTTGCTCGTCTCGCACCACACGAGGTCCGCGTACGGCGCGTACGCGCAGCCACGCGCGATCGCCATCTCGATGCCGCCGGTGATGCGGAAGAAGCCCTCCGGCGTGCGCTCTCCGGTCAGGAACGGCTGATCGATCGGATCGATGTCGGACGTCAGCAGCTTCGCCGCATCGGCATCGGTCCGGGCGACGACCAGCGTCGGGACCCGCATCACGTCCGCGGCGAGCCGCGCGGCGACGAGCGTGCGGATGAAGCTCGACGTCGGCACGAGCACCTTGCCGCCGAGGTGGCCGCACTTCTTCTCGCTCGACAGTTGGTCCTCGAAGTGCACGCCGGCCGCTCCGGCTTCGATCATGCCCTTCATGAGTTCGTAGGCGTTCAGCGGACCACCGAAGCCGGCCTCGGCATCGGCGACGATCGGCGCGTACCAGTCGCGCTTCGCGCCGCCCTCGGCGTTCTCGATCTCGTCCGCACGTTGCAGCGTCTGGTTGATGCGGCGCACGACCTGCGGCACCGAGTTCGCCGGGTACAGGCTCTGATCCGGATACATGTGACCCGCGATGTTCGCGTCCGCGGCGACCTGCCAGCCCGACAAGTAGATCGCCTTGAGTCCGGCGCGCACCTGCTGCATCGCCTGATTGCCGGTCAGCGCGCCGAGCGCATGCACGTACGGCTCGTTGTGCAGCATCGCCCACAGCTTCTCGGCGCCGCGCTTCGCGATCGAGTACTCGATCGGGATGCTCGGCTGCAGGCGCTTCACGTCGTCCGCGGAATACGGGCGCGTGATGCCGGCGAAGCGCTCCTTCGCGTTGGACGCATCGACGTGGAAGCGACCGCTCTGCGGCTTGCCGTGCGCCGCGTGTCCGTTGCCGTTGGATGCGTGTCCGTTACCGTTCGCGTGGCTCATGGTGCTCTCTCCTCGGATGAGTTCCCAGTTGGATGACGAGATTGGACGATGGCGGTCAGCTCGCGTCCCGCTGCGGCGCATCGAGCGCGTCGTAGGCGGCGAGCGTGAGGAAGTCGGGCAGGCTCTCGGCGAAGCAGAGGTCGGAGAACAGCGCACGCGCTTCTGCGAAGCGACCGGTCGTGAAACGCGCTGGACCGAGCGCATGCGCGATGGCGGCGAGTTCCTCGGCGAGGAGTCGCTTCACGAACGCGCGATCCACGGGGCGACCGTCGGCGAGCGGCGCGTTCCAATGCAGCTGCTGCCAAATCTGCGCCCGTGAGATCTCGGCGGTCGCCGCGTCTTCCATCAGATGTTCGAGCGGCACGCAGCCGGCACCGCGCAGCCACGCTTCGAGGTATTGCACGCCGATGCGCAGATTGGCGCGCAGGCCGAGTTCCGTGCGCGTCCCGGTCGGAATCGCCAGCAAGTCGGCGGCGGTGACGTGCACGTCGTCGCGCTGGACGTGGAGCTGGTGGTCGCCACGCATGTGCGCCGCGAACACGTCGCGCGCGATGGGCACCAGCGCGGGATGCGCGACCCACGTGCCGTCGTGGCCGTCCTTGACCTCCCGCGTCTTGTCGGCGCGCACGCGCGCCATTGCGCGCTCGTTCGCCTCCGTGTCGGACTTGATCGGGATCTGCGCGGCCATTCCGCCCATCGCGAACGCGCCGCGGCGGTGGCAGGTCTTCACCAGCAGTTGCGTGTATGCGCGCAGGAACGGTTGCTCCATCGTCACCTGGCCGCGATCGGGCAGCACCGCGCCGGCATCGTGTCGATGGCATTTGATGAACGAGAAGATGTAGTCCCAGCGACCGCAGTTCAGGCCGACGACGTGGTCCTTCAACGCGTAGAGGATCTCGTCCATCTGGAACGCCGCGGGCAACGTCTCGATGAGCACGGTCGCCTTGACCGAGCCATGCGCGAGGCCGAGCCGCCGTTCCGAGGCGCTGAACACGTCGTCCCACCAGCGCGCTTCGAGCCAGTGCTCGAGCTTCGGGACGTAGAACCACGGTCCGAAACCGCGCGCGAGCAGTTCCCGCGCGTTGTGGAACACGAACAACCCGAAGTCGAACAAGGCTCCGGGCACCGGTTCGCCGTCGACGAGGACGTGCTTCTCGGGAAGGTGCAGACCGCGGGGTCGCGCGAGCAGCACGGCAGGCGCATCGTTCAATCGGTACGACTTGCCGGTCGCGGGATCGTCGTGGGTGAGGGTGCGGCGGACCGCGTCCATCAAGTTCAGTTGGCCGTCGACCAGGTTCGCGAAGGTCGGCGCTGTCGCGTCCTCGAAGTCCGCCATGAAGACGTCGGCGCCGGAGTTCAGCGCGTTGATCACCATCTTCCGGTCGACGGGGCCCGTGATCTCGACCACGCGCTTGCGCAGGGGTTGTGGAATCGGGCCGATCTGCCACGCCGCTTCGCGGATCGACGCCGTTTCGCGCAGGAAGTCGAGCGTCGCACCGGCGCGGCGGGCGTCTTGTCGCGCCTTGCGCTCGGCGAGCAGGGTCGTGAGTCCGGGGCGAAACGCGCGCGTCAATTCGGCGACGAACGCGAGCGCCTCGGGAGAGAGCACCCGCGTCCACGCCTCGCGCAGCGGCGCGGCGACGACCGGCATTGCGGCATTCGGTTCGAGTCCCATGCGGTGCATCCCAGTGCCGGTTCCGACGCAGACAGAGTTGCACAGGTTCGGCTATGTGCAAGTAACTCATTAGATATTCACGATTTACATTCAGTCAGCGTTGTCGATGGTCGAAGTAAAGTTGTCGATGTTGTGCATGCAGAGGGCTTGCGCGATGGCCGAATCGAACCGCTTCGGGAAGCGCGTGCGTCAACTCCGTGATCGCGTCGGACTCACGCAGATCGCGTTGGCGCAACGACTTGGGATTTCGCCGAGTTACTTGAACCTCATCGAGCACGACCGCCGCCCATTGCCCGCGTCGCTGCTCGTGAAACTGGCTCAGGAGTTCGACGTCGACGTGCGGACGTTCGGTGGTGGGCCGGAGGCGCGACGCGCCTCCGATCTGACCGAGGTCTTCGGCAATCCGCTGTTCGATGCCTTTTCCGTCCCGCCGGACGAGATCCGCGAGGTGGCGCAGCAAGCGCCGACCGCAGCGGCCGCGATCGTCCATCTGTTCCACGCCTTCGAAGCGGCGCGCGCCTCGGTGAACACCATGGCCGAACGCGCGCTGGAGCCGGGGGGCGCTGGCGGCATCGACCCCGTTCGCCTGTCGAGCGAGCAAGTCTCCGACCTGCTGCAAAAGCACATGAACCACTTCCCCGAGCTCGAGGACGCGGCCGAGGCATTGCGGCGCGACGCGCGCTTGTCGGACGAAGAACTGTTCTCGGCGCTCGCGCGTCATCTCGACCGTGCGCATGGTGTCCGCGTGCAGATCGAAACCGTGCAGAACATGCGCGGGGCTCTGCGGCGCTTCGACGGCGTGACGAAGACGCTGACGCTGTCCGAGGTGCTCCGGCGCGGATCTCGGAACTTCCAGCTCGCGCATCAGGCGGCGCTGCTGACCGTCCCCGATCTGCTCGATCGCGTCGCCGCGGACTCGGTGCTGACGTCGGACGAGTCACGTCGTCTCGCACGGATCGCGCTCGCGAGCTATTTCGCGTCCGCGGTCGTGATGCCGTACGACGCGTTCCTGGCCGCGGCCGAGGCCGAACGCTACGACATCGACTTGCTCGGCCACCGCTTCCGCACGAGCTTCGAACAAGTCGCGCATCGGCTGACCACACTGCGCCGCCGCGGTCGCGAAGGTGTGCCGTTCCACATGGTGCGCGTCGACATCGCGGGCAACATCTCGAAGAAGTTCTCGGGCACGGCCGTGCGCTTCCCGCGCTTCTCGGGCCTGTGTCCGTTGTGGGACGTCCATGCCGCGTTCCTGCGCCCCGGCTTCATCCGCGTGCAGATCTCGAAGCTGCAGGACGGGTCGCGTTGGTTCTCCGTCGCGCGCACGGTGCGCAAGCACAGGGGCGGCTACCACGCGCGCAATGTGCTGCAGGCGATCGGCCTCGGCTGCGCGCTCGAGGACGCGCATCGCCTGGTCTACGCGGACGGCATCGACTTGCAAAACACCGCGGCGGCAGTGCCCGTGGGCATGACCTGCCGCTTGTGCGAACGCATGGACTGTGAGGCGAGAGCCTTCCCGCCAGTCCAGAAGCCACTGTCGATCGATGAGAACGTGCTCGGCATGAGCTTCTACGCGCCGGTCGGGGTACGCGATGGGGAGTAGGGCGGGCTCGGGAGCGGGGTGCACTCGCGTTGGGTCGAAAACGGGCGAATGGGGCGCGCGGGAACACCGGTGGCTGCGGCGGAACGGGAATCGGCATGACACGATGACGCCGGGCTGGGTGTTTCTCTGTTCGATCGCTGCCGGCGCATTCGGACAGGATCGTCCATCGCTTCAGGATGCGACGAACCGCCTGCGCTCCGTCGGAGCGATCGACGCTCCCGTTTGCGCGGGCTTTACCGCGATCGAGCGCGAGCGCGACGGCGTGTGGATGGCGAACCTGCAGGGTGCATCGCACTTGTTCGTGAACGGCGAGTTGTTCGTCGGCGACGTCGAACGACGTGGTTATCGCGGTGTGCCCGTGTTCCTGCGCAAGGGCAGGAACGACGTGTTCGCGCTTGGCATCGACAACGCCTTCTCGTTGTCGTTCTGGCAACCGACCGCGCGCGAGGTGATGGCGGCCTGGGACTGCTTCCTTCCGCGACACGCGGAGGAGCTACAGGCTTCGACGGCCGAGATCCTCAGCAGCGATTCATGGTTGCCCGTCTTCAACGCGTCGATGCGTCCATGCACATTTCTGCACAGGCACCACGGCAAAGTGGGCCTAACCGGCTCGCTCTTCGATCCAGGCGATTGGGCAGACGGCGAGCGGATCGTTCCCCTCGGCATCGATCACACGCGCTCCTTCGTGGGCTTCATGGAAGACCCTGCTCCATTCGACGAGACGGCCGGCGGCTGGATCCCGCTCCGTGCGTACGCAGAGGATGGCCGCCTCGCGGATGTTCGAGTGTTGGAGTTCCGCGTGAAGGGGAATGGTCGCATGGCAAGGCCGAGTTGACCCGTGCTCGGAATGCTTGCGCCGTGTTCCGGCGCGCTCCGCACGATCGGCGGACGCGGCGAACCACTGGCGCGCATTCGGCATGCGCGAATCTCGCCGCGACGCTCGGCACCGACGAGAGTTCGTTCACGCGCGAGGGCGACGGACTCGCGTGGGAGTCGAGTGCCCGTTGGACCGCGCGCCAACCCACCGACAGCGGAGCACCGAAGGCTCCACGGACCATCGCTGCGACGCGCGTTCGAACCGTCGCGGCTGTCGTTGGATGGCGGATCTCGACGGCCCGGCGCACTAGGCCCTTAGCGGCGAGCGATTCTGATCGGCGCGGCTAGCGCGGCGTGCCAGTCGCATTGCGAGCGGGCGACAACGACGTGTACGTGCTCGACCCGCGCGGACCTGCATCCCCGCGGAGTCATGTAGCTTTCAACGTACGTCGACGAGGGAGATTCGAAAGGGCGGCGACTTCGAAGTCTCGCTCGACGAGCCGCCGAACGCGACGTTCCTCGTGGATCGTGCTCCCGTGCGTCGGCGCGACTGACCGTCTACGCCACGCCTTCGACCAGCAGCATGTTCGTGATCGACGCCGATTGGCGGATCGCCTTCGCGGCCGCGTAGTCGCCGGACGACCACCATTCCTTCGCGCGTTCGAAGCTGTCGAACCGCACGACGACGACGCGATGCGGCGTCCACGACCCTTCGATGCGTTCGGCGCGCCCGCCACGCGCGAGGTACGTCCCGCCGTACTTCGCGATCGAAGCAGGGACGAGCTTGATGTACTCCGCGTACTTCACTGGGTCGGTGATCTCGACGTCGACGACGAGGTAGGCCTTCATCGTTGGGCTCCATTCCATCCCAAGCGGCGCGGCTGGGTGATGCAGGCTACCGCTGGTTGCGCCATCGCGCTGCGTCGCGAAATGGGCCATACTCCCGCCCCCGATCCCCACCTCGATGGACCCGACACCCATGCGCGTCGCTCTCGCCCTGGCGGCTTCGTTGTTCGCTTCCCTCGCGACGTCGTTTGCCGGTGTCGTGGTCATCGATCCGGTGAACGGGCCGGGGACCGACTACACGTCGATCACGTCGTACCTGCTCGCCACGCCGGCCAACGGCGACGTCCTCCTGTTGCGCAGCGGCACGTACTCGGGCGGCGTGGTCTCCGTGCTGTCGCTGTCGTTCGTCGCCGATGCCGGCGCGACGGTGAAGTTCGTCAACAACGGCACCGGCGTGTTCGGTGGACACGCACTGATGGTCGGCGCGAACGGTGGCGGCGCGGCACTCGTGCGCGGTATCGAGTTCTCGACTCCGGCCGAAGGCGGTGTCCCGCTCGGCGTGATCGGCCTCGATGCTCCGAACTCGTTCGTCTTCGTCGAGGAGTGCACGGTTCCGACCGCGGGATCGAACGGCGCGACGTTCGGCAACGCGGGGCGCACCGCGATCTCGCGCTGCAGCTTCCGCGGTGCGGTCGCGAACGAGACTGGCGGTAGCTCCGGCTACGGCATCGAGGGCAAGCCTGGCGCGGTCGTCAGCAGGGGCCGCCTCGCCGTGTTCGGCAGCGAGTTCGTCGGCGGTCGTGGCCTCAACGCAGGCCTCTACAGCGGCGAACCGCTCGATGCGATGGCCGGAGCGCCCGGCGTCATGACGCTCGACGGGACGTCGGCGCTGAAGGTGTTCGCGAGCAGCATCGTGACCGGCGGCAAGGGCGGCAACGGCGCGTCGCCCGGCGGCTGCTTGATGGCCGGCGACGGCGGCGACGGAATCTTCGTGCTCTCGGGCAGTGGCGTGAAAGCCATCGCACTGACCGGCGCGCTCGCCGCGGGCGGCACCGCGGCGCCGGGCTGCGGCTCGAACGGCGCGCCGGGCGCATTGCTCGATCACTTCCCGTCCGGCGAACAACCGGCGGTGCTGCCGGGAACGCCCGCGAGCGTCGAACTCTCGCGCGTCGTGCGTGAAGGTCAGAACGCGCAGCTCACGGTGTCCGGCGCGACCGGGCACCACGTGGCGTTGATCATCGGCTTCGCGCCGCAGTTCGCGACGTTCCCGAACTTCAGCGGCGTGCTCGTGGTGTCGCCGACGCAGGTGTTGGATCTCGGCACGATGGGAGCGCCCGGCAACCTCACGATCGACGTCGCCGTGCCGGAGCTCGGCCCGGGCATCGAGTCGGTGATCGCGTACGTGCAGCCGGTTTCGCTGGATCCGCAGGGCAACCAAGTCTTCGGCACGCCGTCGGCGATGCTGATGCTGGACGGATCGTTCTGATCGACACGGCGACGACGCGCGCGTGGCCGAGATGGTCCAGAACTCCGTTCCGTTCCGCGATGCGCTGCGCGTGTGGTGGCGCATCGGCTGGGCGAGCTTCGGCGGTCCGGCGGCGCAGATCGCCACCATGCATCGCGTCGTCGTCGACGAGAAGAAGTGGGTCGACGAGCAGCGATTCCTGCATGCGTTGAACTTCTGCATGTTGCTGCCGGGACCCGAAGCGCAGCAGCTCGCGACGTATCTCGGCTGGTTGATGCATGGAGTGCGCGGTGGGCTCGCCGCGGGGGCGTTGTTTGTGCTGCCCGGAGCGACGGTCATGCTGGCGCTGTCCGCGCTGTACGCCGCGCACGCCGACGTCTCCATCGTCGCCGCCGGCTTGTTCGGCATTCAGTGCGCGGTGCTCGCGATCGTGGTCGAGGCCTTGCTGCGGATCGCTCGTCGCGCGTTGACGACCGGCTTCCATCGCCTGCTCGCGGCGGCCGCGTTCGTGGCGTTGTTCGCGTTCGCGGTGCCGTTCCCGCTGTGCGTGTTGCTCGCGGGGATCGTCGGCTTCCTCCGCACCACGGCGGCGCGAAGCGAACCGGTCCAGTACGCGACGCCATCCGTGTCGTGGCGCGCGACGGCGCGCACGCTGCTCTGCGGTTGCGCGTGTTGGCTCGTCCCGCTGCTGCCGCTCGCGTGGTGGCTCGGCGGAACTCACGTCGTCGTCCAACTCGGAGTGTTCTTCGCGAAGCTCGCCGTCGTCACGTTCGGCGGCGCATATGCCGTTCTGAGCTACGTCGCGCAGGCCGCCGTCGAGCGCTTCCACTGGGTGACGGCGCAGGAGATGGTCGATGGTCTCGGCCTCGCCGAAACCACGCCTGGGCCGCTGATCCTCGTGCTGCAGTTCGTCGGCTTCTTGGCCGCGTCTCGGCACGGAGCGCCGCTCGAGCCGTGGTGCGCGGGACTCCTCGGCACCGTCGTGACGTTGTGGGTGACGTTCGTGCCGTGTTTCGTGTGGATCTTCGCAGGGGCGCCGTACGTCGAGCGCTTGCGCGCCGATCCACGCTGTTCCGGCGCGCTCGCCGCGATCACGGCGGCGGTGACCGGAGTGTTCTTGAATCTCGCGCTTTGGTTCGCGCTGAACGTGCTGTTCGCGGAATCGTCGCGATTCGAAGCGGGCTGGCTCTCGCTCGTGGTCCCCGACCTCGCGTCCATCCGCGGTGTCGCCGTCGCCCTCGCGCTGGTCAGCGCGTGGCTGCTGCTCGCCCGAAAGGCCGGCGTGCTGATCACGATCGGCGTCGCCATCGTGCTCGGGATCGCGGCGTCGCACGCCGGGCTCGTCGCGGTATGACGTCGGCGTGCGTGTCGTCCGCGCTCCATGAACCCGTGCGGATGTCGTTGGAACGATTCGCCCCCGGAGGCTTCTCATGAAGTGGACGTTCGCCCTCGCATCGTCGATCCTCGTCGCCAGCGCGTTCGCGCTCGCACCGTCGCTGGCTCCACGGCTCTACCCCAAAGGGGAGCTTGGCACGCGCGTGGTCAACGTCGCCGTCGTGATCTACGACCCGGTGATCGAAGCGGAAGGCGG
The DNA here is from genome assembly GCA_052034255.1 of Planctomycetota bacterium. Lineage (GTDB taxonomy): Bacteria > Planctomycetota > B15-G4 > B15-G4 > JADJEK01 > JADJEK01. The sequence continues at coordinate 23,825 of JBPOIU010000187.1, forward strand.
GCAGAAGCTGTCGCGCCTGATGCGCTGGAGCGATGCCGACGCGTTGTCCGCGAAGCTGGTCGAGGACGTCCGCGTCGCCAGCGGCGGTTTCATCGACTACCGCATCGTCGAGCGCATCGAGCGCGACGCCTGTCCGCCGTTCCTGTCGGGCTTCCGGTACGACGACGCCGGGATCGTCGAAGCGATCCGCACGCAGAAGTGGATCGAAGGCGGCGACAAGTCGAGCTACGCGAAGATCGTCGAGGAGAACGATCTCGCGCGGCTGGTGAACGAGAAGGACATCACCGAGTTGTGGCTGTGGGGCGCGCCGGGCTTCCATTGGGACGAGTACGCGATGTTCATTCCGCGACGGGACGAGCGCCTACCGCCGACCGACAACCCCTGGTTCTATCGCCCGTACGACGTGCCCGATCTGGGACGCACGCTGTGGGTGATGGGCTTCAACTACGAACGCGGCGAAGGCGAGATGCTCGAGAGCTACGCGCACCGCTGCGAAGGCATCCTGTCGCTGTCGATCGCGGGCGGAGTCTGGGACCAGAAGCACGACGATCCGTGGAACCTGTTCACGCGGGTCGACAAGGACTTCCCCGGCGCGTCGCACGTCGGCACGGTGCACTACGCGCCGAACTCCGAGCACGACTACGAATGGGGGAATCGGCGCTACGTCGAGACGTACGCGCTCGATTGGCGCAACTACCCGGATCTGAAGGGGGTCAAGGCGATCATGAACTGCGACGACGGCTGGGGACCGGACATCGCGGTGCACCACCGTTGGTGGCTCGGCCTGTTGCCGAAGGCGCCGGGCAAGACGAAGTGGGGTTCGAACAACTGGTGGACGTACGTCGCGGACTTCGATCGCGCCGAGGTGGTCAAGTCCTGGTGACTCCGGCAGCGCTCGCCGGGCGAGCGTGGTCCGCACACGAACGAAGAGAGCCCTGCCGCGACCGCACCGCGAGGCGACGACGATCGAACCGAGGTCGTCGCGGCAGGACTCGTGCTCAACGATCGTGATTCCGCGTCGCGGCGTCGGCGCGCGTCAGGAACGCGTCGGCGTGGATCGCGTCCAGATTCGCACCGGCGAGGAACGCGTCTTGCTGCATCGAGCGCACGAGATCGGGATGGCCGCACAGGTACACGCGCCAGCCCGTCAGGTCCGGATGGCGTGCCGCCACGAGCGCGTCCAGCGCGCTGGTCACGACGTCTCCCGAACGCGGACCCTCGACCACGCACCGCGTCACGACCACGTTCGGCGATGCGGTCGCGAGCTGCGTGAGCTCGTCCTGCGCGTACAGGCCACGCGGATCGCGACCTCCGTGCACGAGGTGGATCGTTCCACGGTGTCCGTGACGCAGCGCATCGCGCGCGATCCCGAGCAAGGGCGCGAGCCCGGTGCCGGAGCCCGCGAGCAGCAGCGACTCGTGCGGTGAGCCGGGCACGTAGACACAACTTCCCGCAGGCCCGCGCAGCGCGACGGACGTGCCGGGCTCGGCCTCTTCGGCGAGCCAGCGCGTCATCGCGCCGTCGGCGAGGACGCGCACGTGCAGCTCGAACCAACCGTCGACGTCGGGGAGGTTCGCGATCGAGTAGCTGCGCGTCAGGCCGTCGGAACGGACCAGGTTCACGTATTGACCCGCTCGTGCCGCGAACGGCGCGAGCGGGTCAACGCGCACGCGCAAGACGTCGGCTGCGATCGAATCGATCGAGCGGATCGTCGCCGCGACCGAGCCGGCGTCGGCTCCTGGCCGCGCACATTCCAGGTCGTCCGTGGGCTGCGCGACGCACGCGAGGAAATGACCGAGCGACGCCAGCGTCGGCGGCAGGCCGATCTGCGCGGCGCTCGGCGGCGTGCCGGTGACGGCGCGCAGGCAACAGCTCTGACACACGCCGCTGCGACACGAGTACGGCACGTCGGCGCCGCCCCGCAGCAGAGCGTCGAGCACGCTCTCACCCGGGCCGACATCGACCGCGGTCGTGTCGAAGCGGACGCGCGTCATCGGGGGGAGCCCGCCTTGCTCGGCCGGTTCAGCACGTCGTCCCGCACGCTGTTCGCGAGCGCCGCCACTTGGGCGATGTCCTCGGGCTTCGCGCCGAGTTCGGCCAGCGTCGCGCCGAGGTGTTCGATCACGATGTCGACGTGCGTGTCGTTCAGGCCTTGTGCCACGAGGTGCGCGTGGCCTTCCCGCATGTCCTTGCCCGTGTAGGCGTTCGGGCCGCCCGTCACCATGGTCAAGAACGCGGCCTGCTTCGCTCGTTGGCGGTTCATGTCGGTGGTCGCGAAGAAGCGTGCGACGCGCTGGTCCTTCAGCATCTTGCGATAGAAGACGTCCACCGCGGTCTGGATCGCTGCCTGGCCGCCGAGTCGTTCGAACAACGGGATCATCGAGACCTCCAAAAACATGTGTGGCGAGGACATGTTTATCGGAATCCGCGCTCGAATCAAGGAGTCAAACTCGGGAGCATTCGGCGCGAACGGGGGAGAGCGCGCCTCTTCGGTGCGCGGCTGCTACCCTGGCGCCCGATGCCGGCATCCGTGCGAACTTCCAGTTGGAACGAGGCCGAAGAGGCCGCGCTGCTCGTGCGCTTGCGCGCGGGCGACGAGGCGGCGTTCCAAACGCTCGTCCACGAACTCGGCCCACGGCTGTGGACCGTCGTGCGCAGGATCCTGCGCGACGAGGACGACGCCCGCGAAGCGCTCCAAGAAGCGTTCCTCTCCGCGTTCAAGGGACTCGCGTCGTTCCAGGAAGGCGCGCGCCTGTCGACTTGGATGCACCGCATCGCGGTCAATGCGGCGTTGATGCGGTGGCGCTCGAAGTCGCGCCGCCTCGCGCACGAGACGACCGTCGACGACCTGCTGCCCGCGTTCACCGAGACCGGGTGTCACGCCGAACCGATTCCGACCTGGGCGGAGCAGCCCGCCGACGAGGCGATCCGCGCCGAGACCGGCGCTCTGGTCCGCGAACAGATCCAGAAACTGCCCGAGAATGTCCGAATCGCTTTGGTGTTGCGCGACATCGAAGGTCTCTCGTACGAGGAGGTCGCGCAGCGCTTGGACGTCACGCCGAATGCGGCCAAGATTCGAGTGCATCGGGCTCGGCAGGCATTGAAGACGTTGTTGGAACCGAAGTTGAGTCAGTCACCGCCATGAGCTGCCAACGCTTCCTGAACCTGCTCCACGAGTACTTCGTCGGCACACTGAAGGTCGCCGAACGGGAGTTCGTGGACGGACATGCGGCGACCTGCCGAGACTGCGGCGCGCTGATGAGCGTGGCCAAGGAGATCTCGTGCGAGGAACTGGTCGAGTTCCTGAACCTCTACGTCGACGGTGATCTGCCGGCAGAACGCCGGGCGATCTTCGAACGCCATCTCGCGATCTGCACCGAGTGCCTCGAGTACCTGCGCGGTTACCGCGAGACGATGCGCGTCGCCAAAGCCGCCCACACTCACGAGCCGGAGCCGATGCCGCCGGATCTCCTGCGCGCGATCCTCGCGGCGCGCAACGCGAGCTCATGATGCTGCGGACACGCTGGCCCGGCCAGTGACCCGGGTGCCGGCCCGGGAGCCGGCCCGGTGGTGGCCCGGTGGTGTGGGGCGCGTCGTGCGGAGGG
>JBPOIU010000179.1:0-3052 GCA_052034255.1 Planctomycetota bacterium
GACGCACTGCCGCCGAGCTTCAGCGCGGGCAGCGCCAGGAATGCCGCGGTCTTCGTGGCCGTGCCGTTCGCGACGGTCACGACGACGTCGTGCACTCCGGGCGGCAGCGCTGGGATGGTCACTTGGATGATGTCGGGGCCGAAGAACGAGGCGCTCGCCGGCACACCACCGATCGTCACCGCGACCGCATCGCCGATGGCTCCGAGGTAAGTACCCGAGACGTACGTCGTGCCGCCTCCGAAGTGATCCGCGCGATCCGGGAACACCTGCGTGATCGTCGGCGGGAACTGCGCGACGATCGCGCTCTTCATCAATGGGTCGACGACGACGAGGTTCATCCACGACAAGTACGGAACGGCCATGTAATAGGCCTCTGCCGCGTCGTAGCCGTTCAAGTACCGAGAGAACAGGATGTCCGGATGGACGCAGGCTTGGAGGAACGGCTCGGCGACGAAGCCGGCCGCGCCGCACGCGCCGAGGTGGATCAAGTCCGCGATCAGCGATTGCCCGTAGACCTGACCCGACTTCAAGAACGTGCGTCCGTTCGTCGAAACGTAGTCGGTCACGATCGCGCCGTTCGCGAACGTGCCGGGGTAGAGCGGTCCGCTGCCCGCGGGGATCTGACCGTAGTACGGCGCGCCCGCGGTGAACGCGTCGTTGCTGCCCCACGACGCGTACCCGAGGATCGGTCCGACGTTCGAGCGGAACGTGTTCGTCTGGTCGAACACGATCGACTGGCCGAGCGTCGTCAGCTGCGTGTTCGCGTTCGCCATCCAGTCGTTGCCGACCTGGTACCCGCCGCCCTTGCTCGGGTCTTGGTCGAGCAGGAACACGCCGGCGCTCGCCGGGTTCTGCGCGCGGTCGATCAGTCCCTTGATGTCGCCGGGTACGCCGGTTGCCGCATCGACGTTGTCTTCGTACCCGTCGAGCCGACAGACGAGGTAGCGCGGGCCGTTGCCGGTGAACGTCGCGAAGCTCTGCTTCTTGTTGAAGTAGGGATTCACGTACCAGCTCTGCTGCCCGTTGTCGCCGACGATCGGCGAGAACAGCATCGTGAGTTCGGAATCGACCGACGCTTCGTTCGTGCCCGTGACGCGGATCGGCACGCCCTTCGTCAGCACGATGTATTTGATCTGCGCCTGGAGCTGCGGCTGCGTGACCGACAAGTACGTCTTGATCGGGTCACGGATCTGCGCGTTGTACTGGGTGCGCGAAATCAGCTCGGTCGCCGGCGTCGACGGCGGCAGATGGAAGACGTTGATCGCGGGGATCGCCCGCACCTGCGCGTAGTACGCGCCGACGGCCTGCGAGATCGGGCTGGCATCGTTGACGACGACGAGGACTTGCGCCGGGGTCGCGCCGCCCGCGGCCATCGGTGCCACGGTCGCGCAGAAGAGGGCGAGAACGGTCGCGGACACCAGCGTGCGCAGCATGCCGAAGGCTCCCGGTTCGAGGCGGTTCGCCGAGGAGGAGGGGCGAGTCGGCGTGGATGTTCGCCGCCGCCTCGCGGAAAGGGAAGACATCTGTCGATTCCACGCGTGACGCCGCCCGCGCCACCCGGATCAAAGGGATGCCTGAAGGAAGCCGCGGGTGCGATCCGGGGACGTTCTCCGGTCGCATCCGCATTTCCGTCGACCGCGCGACCGTCGGTGACCGCCAGTCGCTTCGTTCGCCCGCGATGCCACCGGTTCCGGACGCGTGCGAAGCCCTTCGTCGAACTCGTCGACAGACGATTACCCCGCCAAGAACTCACGCGTGAAGTTCTCGACCTTCGCCGTGCCGATCGCCAAGTCGTCCTCGATCCGCACGCCGCCGAACTTCGTCAGTTCGTCGACCAATCCCCAATTCACGAGCTTGCCCTGCGGCTTGGCCTTCAGTTCGTCGAGCAGCGACGTGATGAAGTAGCAGCCCGGCTCGATCGTGAAGACCTGACCGGCGGCGACCTTCGTCGTGTTGCGCAGGAACGGGTTCTTCGGGTCGGGCTTGATCGCGGCGCAGCCGACGTCGTGCGTCTGTAAGCCCAGCGAATGGCCGAGGCCGTGGGGGAGGAACGTGCGCGTGACGCCGGTCTCGACGAGTTCCGCGTCGCTGCCCGACGCGATGCCGAGGTCGCGCAGTACCGGCGCGAGCAATTGGTGCGATTGGTCGTGCAGGTCTTGGTACGGCATGCCGAGCGTCACGCGGCGACACGTCTCTTGCTGCAGCGTCTCCATTTTCGCGATGAGGCCGGCGAAGACGTCGCTGGCGCTGGCCTTGCCCTTCATCACCGTGCGCGTGATGTCGGAGTCGTAGCCCTGGTAACTCGCGCCGGCGTCGAGCAGGAGTGACTGCGCGCTCGAGCGTGTTTTTCCATAACTGACGTGATGCAGCGTCGCGGCGTGTTCGCCCAGCGCGACGATGTTCTTGTACGGAGTCTCGGCGTCGTCCTGGCAGGTGGCGTCGAGGTACATCAGGTGCAGTTGGAGCTCGCTGTGCTCCCCGCGCTGGAACGCGTCGATGACCTTGGAGTGGCCGACGCCGGCGCGGCGATTCGCTTCGCGTAGGCAAAGCAACTCGTACGGCGTCTTCAATACGCGCAGGCGGTCCATCTCGGACAAGACCGATTTCGGATTGATGTCCTCGGTCGCGAAGCCCCATGCGCCCGCGTCCGCCATGTCTTCGCCGATGAACGCGGTCTTGCCGCTCGTGCGCAGTTGGTCCTTCATCTTGGTCGCGTCCTTGACCTCGACCACGTCGAAGGACGGCCAGAAGTGGTCGGTCTCGGGCGGCGCGGGCGCCTCCCAGAAACCGTAGCCGTTGTTCCACACGAGCTTCGGCTTGCGGCCCGGCACGATCACGAGCGCGGAGTTCGCGGTCTCGAGCGGCAGCCAGTGCTGGAAGTGCGGCGTCGAGCGCAGCGGCCAGAACTGGTCGTCGAACATGGAACGCGACTTCGGCGAGCCGGAGTGGATCACGACGGCGGAGTAGCCCGTCGCCGGCAGCATGCGCGCGTATTCGGCGCCGAGCCAGGCGATGTGGTCGCGATAGGTGCGCTCGAGTTCGGCGGGGTCGA
>JBPOIU010000230.1:0-11704 GCA_052034255.1 Planctomycetota bacterium
GCCTTCCCTTGGGAATCCCTACCGCCCTGGGGCCGCTCGGGGGACTTCACGCGAAGGGACGTCGTGACCGGCTCTCGCAGCGGCCTCTCAAAGCCGCAGGGGTGGCTTCTCGACGGTGTAACTGGCGACCCCTGTGGATCTCACCTCGGGTGACGTATTGACGAGACGCGTACAGCGGATCGCCACAGCTGCGGCGGGCTGCTGAGAGGCCGCTGCGAGAGCCGGTCACGACGTCCCTTGGCGACGGAGTGGTTTTGAACCGCGAGCGTGCGGCCTGAAACCGAGGGAGGGTCGCTCCGCGCCATAGCTCTGCCGAGGTGTGGCGCGTCCGCCGTTTGGACGCGATCGCGCAAGTCGTTGGGCCGTCATGGTGTAGCCCGAACGAAGTAGCCGGCGGCTACTTCGTTCGGATGCCGTGCTGCGCCGCTTCACCCTTGCCGCCGTCGCCCCCGGGTCACGCGCCGCCGTCAGCGTTTTCCATACTCGCGTTCACGTTCACGGCCACCGTCGCGCTCGGCGCTGGCTCACCGGCAAACGCGTTCGGGCTACGACTCGATCCGCGCTCGAGTTACGGACTTGATGCTCTGCGTTGAGCTTGGTCAGTCCGTAACGACCTGGACCGGGTTCGTGACCGTGAAGCCCCATGGCATCGCTGGGTCGGCGCAGGCGGATTGGAAGCAGTAGCCGAACGCCGCCGGGAAGTTGGCGGGCAGCGTGATCGGCGCGATGAGGTTGCCGTTGCCGGCTCCCGTCCCGCCCAGCGGCACGACGAAGGACCCTGGGAACAGGGGCGCCAATTGCAGCGTGCAACCCGTTCCGAAGTTGTCTTGGACGGGGTTTGCTCCCAGCAATACGACCGCAACCGAACCGCCTAGCGCTCGATCGATGGTCCAGAGTACGGTTTGGCTTGCACTCGCACATCCCGACTGCGTCATGCGTGGCGTGTAGCCACCGCTGCCGACGCAGCCGTGACCGTAGGCGGCGGCTGCTCCGACGCAAACTTGGTGCAGTGTGATCTGGGCCGTGCTTCCGAACCGACCGCAGACGAACTCGAGCTCGGGATCCGCATCGTAGTTCGCGACGTCGAAGCCGTCGGCTTGCCCGCTCACCGCAACCGCGGTGTCGCTGCCGAACGAGCCGTCGCCATTGCCGAACGACCACGCCAGCGCGCGACCGGGGCCCGCGGCGCGCAGGGCGTCGAGCCGACCATCGCCATCCAGATCGACCAAACGCAGATCCGCCCCACCGGCCTGGATCGATCGATGCGTCGCGATCGAGTTCATGCCCGTCGTGAATACGAACGAACCGAGTCGGTCGGGTTGGCTCGCTCCGGACGCCGCGATGTACGCGAGATCGAGTCGGCCATCGCCGTCGAGATCGCCCAGCTCGAAGCAGCGGATGAAGCTGATCGTGGTGCCGATGTCGAGCGGACTGCCGGAGAACTGAGCTCCTCCCGTTCCCGGGAAGTACCGCAGTGTGTTTTGGCTACCACCCAGCACGACGACCAAGTCCGGGATGCCATCGTTGGTGATGTCGCCGAGCTCCAGGTCGGTGGTGTCGAGATACGCAAAGACCGACTGCACCGCGACGAACGCTCCGCTGTCGTTACGAAAAACCGTGAAGCCTCCGTTCACCGGCTTCGATACCACCACCATGTCGACGTCACCGTCCGCATCGAGGTCGGAGAACGCGAACCGATCCGGAGTGCCGAGGTTCGCCGGCACCATGACGAGCTGTTCCGGACCGAACGAGCCTCCGAGGTTCGCGCGCACCGACACCGCTTGTTGGGGGTACGTGATCGAAATCAACTCGGGCAACGCGTCGCCGTCGAGGTCGCGTAACGCGCTGACGTAGACCGGCCCGGAGGCTCCGATCGCGCCGGCCTGGACCAAGTGGCCGCCGCCGTCGTTCGTGAACTGGACGAACTCGTTCGAGCCGAGCGCGAAGCGCATCGCGTCTCGGTCGCCGTCCCCATCGATGTCGCCGTGCGCCGCACTGACGAACACGGCTCCAGTCGTGGCCGGTGCAGGCGCCGCCGCGAGCACGGACGGCGCCTGCGCCAAGGCGATCCGCACCGCGAACGATTCCGTTCTCGCGAGGTCCAGCATTCCGTCGCCGTTCAAGTCGGCGACCGCGATCGACGGTGACGCCATCTCCTTGGGCTGGAGCGGCTGCGGCGTGCCGAACGAGCCCGTGCCGTCGTTCGTCGCGAGCTGGATCGGGGTATCGGTGTTCGTCGACAGCACGAGGTCGAGGTCCCCGTCGCCATCCATGTCCGCGAACGCGCCGGCCGGCCGCGCAATCGGCGCAGAGTCGACCGCGACGGCGGCCGCGAATGCGAAACCCAGGTTCTCCACGATCTCCGCGCCGAACCCGCAGAACGCCAGGTCGAGGTCCCCATCGGCATCGACGTCACCAACGAGCAGCTCGAACGCACTGAGGAACGTCCCGTTCATGAATACGTCGGTCGCGCTCGAAATGCCGCCCGCGCCGTCGCCGCGAGCGATCCGCACGATGTTCCGATTCGCGTCGTAGCCCGCCACGGCGTAATCGACCTTGCCGTCGCCATCGAAGTCGGCGCAGCAGACATTGCTGCCCGTGAAGCCGAGGGCAATCGTCGTCGGTGTCGTGAAGACGCCGCCCGACTGCCTGCTGATCGTCAGAGTCTTCGCGTCCGGGTTCGCCGCAACGACATCACGATCGCCGTCGCCATCGACATCGGCGCTCGTGACATCCGCGACGCCGGCACCCGCCGGCGCGCTCGCGACGAATGCGAACGTCCCGTTCGCTTGGAGCTCGTACGCGACCCAATTCGGGATCGCGATGTCCTTCTGCGCGATCAAGAGCTCGGGTCGACCATCCGCGTCGAGGTCCGCCGACGCGAGCGCGGTGGCGTTCCCGTTCATAGCTTGGGACTGCGCGCGCTCGAATCCACCGAAGCCGTCACCGCGCCACAGCTCGAGCTCCGACGGCAGCGTTTGCGTACTCATCCCCACCGGCGCATTGACCGTAGCGAGGTCGACACGCCCATCCCCGTCGAAGTCTCCCGACAGGATGCGGGTGGCGGTACGCGCTGGGAGGAACCCCGCCGGCGCGAACCGAGGCGCTTGCGCCCACGCCGATGCGGCGACGGCGACGGCGAAGGGGAGCGCGAAGGCGGCCATGCGATGGACGGATTTCATGGATCGATCCTCCGGGGAATGAGACCGCCAGCGCGGGGTGCGCGGTCGGACCTTGCACGAACGAAATGTCCAGCGGACACGGACCGGGACGCCCTCATCGGATTCGAACTGCCGAAACACCTGGAGCGCCAGCGGGTTGGCGCGGGGCAACTTGCACTCAATCCGTGAAGACCTCGAGCGCGTTCGTCGTCGTGTAGCCCCACGGCAACGTCGGGTCGGCGCAAGCCGCCTGCATCGTGAACGTCAGGCCCGACGTGAGGCTCGGCAGCGTGGCCGGCAACGTCAGTGAACCGTTGCCCGCGCCCAAACCCGACAGCGGCAGCACGATCGACGTCGGCAGGAGTGCACCAATGTGCAGCACGCACGACGTCGAGAACAGCTGTGGCGTCGGCGTGAGCCCGAACAGCAACACCGCCGGTCCGCCGCCTCGCGCTCGTTGGATCTCGAACGTGACGTTCGCGCCCGAGCCGAAGCACCCTTGCACCGTCAGCTCCGGCACGAAGCCACCGTCGCCCGCGCATGCGTTGCCGAACTTCGCGGCCGCGCCGCGGCAGCGCGGTTGGACGATCGCGATCGCGGTGTAGTAGTGGCGCACGGCCGCGATCTCGAGGTCTGCGTCGGCGTCGTAGTTGGCGACGTCGATGAACGTCGCGTCGCCGTTCACGTGGCTCGCTTCGGGCTCCTCGAACGACCCATTGCCGATGCCAAACGCGACCGCCACAGCCCGCGCCGACGACGACGCCAATACGGCATCGCGTTGGCCATCGCCATCGACGTCGACACAACGCAACGAACGCGTGAGCGGCGGCAGGCGCGTCTCCGCGCTCCACGATCCGGCCCAGCCTGCACCGAGGACGTACGACGCGACGTAGGCGTACGCGCTCGTCGAGCTCAAGACTCCAGTGACGACGAGGTCGGCACGACCGTCGCCGTTGAGATCACCGAGTTCGACTTCGTCCGGATATCCGTAGGGCACCGGGCCGATCTCGATCGGCGCGAGGAAACCATTGCCGGTGCCGACGAAGATGCTGATCGAGTTGCCGGAGTTCTGCGATCCGCGCACCGCGACGAGGTCGGGGATGCCGTCGCCCGAGACGTCGCCGAGCTCGAGATCGAGCGGTTCGATCGGCGCCGCGAGCGCCTGGATCGCCGTGAACGCCCCTGCGGCGTTCTTCATCACGGTCAGGCCCGTCGCGGGTGCTACCGAGGCCGTGACCGCGTCGATGTCGCCATCGCCGTCGAGGTCGCCGATCGCGAGCGCGTCCGGTGACCCGAGCGACGCCGAGGTCGCGTACGACTGCGTGGCGCCGAAGCCGCCGACGGCGCCGAGCTTGACGTTCAGCGTCTTGTTCGGCCACGACAGGAACACGAGATCGGACTTGCCGTCGGCGTTCACGTCCGCGGCTTCGAGCGTGAAGACGCTCGCAGCTCCGGTCACGACGGGTCCGCTCGTGAGATCCGCATTGCCTTGATTCGCGAACATGCGGAACTCGCCTTTTTGGGGCGACGCTCGGACGACGTCGCGATCGCCGTCGCCGTCGAAGTCACCCGCGCACGACGCGATGTACGTGCCCTGGATCTCGACCGAATCGGTTCCCGCGACCCAACCCGCCCCTTCGCGACGAACCGTCCACAACGAACGCTGGACGCTTCGAGCCAACAGGTCCACGTCGCCATCGCCGTCGACGTCCGCGGCCGCCGCCTCGACGAACGGACCGGTCGGAGCCTGCGCCGCTTCCGTGCACGTGCCGAATCCATCGTTCGTCAGTTGGATGGCGGACGTCGCCTGGGTCGCGGACGTCAATCTCGAGCCGATCAGGTCCAAGTCGCCGTCCTCGTCGATGTCCACGAGAGCGGCGGCTCCGATCGTGCCGGTGAAGTTCGGCGCCAATTGCACGCCCGCGGCCAGTCCCAACGGGAGATTCCGGTGGAGGCCCGGCTGCGACGGTTCCGACACCGTCACGACATCGGCAGCGCCGTCCCCGTCGAGATCGCCCACGAGGAGGCGTGACACCGATTTCGCTCCGGCGAAGCCGTTGCTGTTCTGCGTGATGGTCTTCGAACCGGCGCCATCCCCGCGGTACACGCGGATCACTCCGTTCGGGTCACCGTCCGCGACGGCGTAGTCGAGGATTCCATCACTCGCGACGTCGACGAGTTCCAGTGCGTCCACGGTCGAAACGACCGGAAACGTCCCGGGCACCGCTGGATACGCGCCGGACGGATCCCGCAACGACACGACCAGCGCGGGGGTCGGGAAGAACGACCACTCGGTGACCACGTCGATGCGGCCATCCGCGTTCACATCGCCCGCGCTGAGCACGTTCGAGCTGAACCCCGCCGTCGCAACGAACATTGGAACGATCGCGCCACTGCCATTCGCTTCGTAGTTGGCGAACGTGTGAAAGCCCGGGGCGGCGCTGCCGGATACGCAGAAGCTCACCTCCGATCGTCCGTCCTGATCGAGGTCGGTGACTCTCAGCGCGGTGATCGAGGTACCGAGGTCGTGCGTAGCGACTAGCGCGAAGTTCCCGAAGCCATCGTTACGCAGGTGGATCAGTCCGTCCACGCTGCCAGGCACTCCGAGATCCTCGATTCCATGCAGGACGACGTCGACGCGACCATCGCCGTCGAAGTCGCCGGTCACGAACTCGGCGAAGCCTTGGTCGAGGAACCGAGCCGGATGCTCGAACCGCGGCAGGCCCTGGCAATAGGCCGCGCTCGTGCCGACGACGACGGCGCAGAGCGCCACGATTGAACGGAAGCAGGTCCGCATGTTGTCCCCGACGAGTGCGCGACGAGCCGACCGCAGGCAGGTCGGTGTGTCCATGCGCAGGGGCGGATGATGCCCGAGGGAGCACGCGGACGCCACGACTCCGACGACCGCGGTCGCACGAAACCTGGGGTCCCGTGCTTTCGTGCCGGTCGTCAGCCCGACCCACCGGGATCGCCGCGCGCCTCGTCCGACGCGCGCAACTCACGGACGAGTTCGGGGAGCACGCGCGCTCGCACCGTCCGTCGATCGCAATCGAGGACGCGCGCGGCCGCGTCGTAGCTGCGCGTTTGCGAATAGACGTACGTGACATAGCGCGACAGCATTTGCTCCGCCGTCAGCGTGGCTGCGGCGAACTCGCGCGCCAGCCGACGCGTGACGTCGGCATCGCCGGCCGGCGGCTCCGCCGGCACGTACTCGCCGCGCAACAGGACGCTGCGCACGCATTGCTCGAGCTCGCGGAAATTGCCCGGCCATGCGTAACTCGGGCCGAGCTTCGTTTCCGCGAACGCGACGCATTGCGCCGTGAGCGTGGCCGCGTCGTCGCCTTCCACCCATTGGCGCGCGATGAACTCGACGAGACGGGCCAGCTCTCCGGGAGCGCCGGCGAGTTGTTCGCGCAACGTCGGCGTCAACACGCGGTCGGCGCAAAGGCGGTAGTACAGATCCTCGCGGAATCGACCTTCGCGCATCAGCGCCGGCAGGTCGCGATTGGTCGCCGCGACGACCTTGCCCTCGAATCGTCGTGTGGTGTCGTCGCCGAGCGCGCTGAACTCACGCGTTTGCAGCACGCGCAGCAACTTGACCTGGATCGCGGGATCGAGGTCGCCGATCTCGTCGAGGAACACGGAGCCACAGGGCCCGCTGCTCGCGAAGAAGCCGATGCGGTCGGCGAGGGCTCCGGTGAATGCGCCCTTGCGATGGCCGAACAACTCGGACTCGACCAGCGTCGGCGACGACGCCGACAGATTGATCGGATGGAACGTGTCGACGAAGCGCGCGACGAACTTGCCGGAGCGACGGTCGTACGGCACGTAGCGCGCGTACGCGATGGCGCGCGCGACGAGTTCCTTGCCGCTGCCGGACGGTCCGGTGATCAACGTCGGCACGTCGCCGAGGCGCGCGAACAACGATCGGCGATAGCGCGCGAGATCGTGCGTGAAGATCGACTGCCAGATCTGCTGACGCAGAGCGACCATCGGCTTCGATGCGCCGACCAGCACGTGGTAGATCGCGAAGAACGCTCGATTGAGCTGGAAGATCAATGCGAACAGGTGCTCGTCCGATTCGACGCCGTCGATCCGCGTCCCGCCGAGCGTGAGCAGGGACTGCGCGCGGGCCTCGAACGCCGCGAACGCGGGCATCCGCGCCCGCTCCCGTTCGTGTGACAACGTCGCGACGATCGCCTCTTGCATCGGGAGGTGCATCCCGTGGTAGAGCGCGAACAGCGCGACGTCGACGTACAGCGCACGCGCCGCGTCGTCCCCGCCACTCGAGCGTTCGAGCGCGCGCCGCATGCGTTCCGCGAGCGCATCGCTGCGCGCCGACAGTCGCGTCACCGCGTCGATGCGTTCGCGATGCAGCTCGTGATGGAGATGCCACGACGGCCCGAGTCCTTGGACGTCGTCCCCCAGAGCCTCACGCTCGAGTGCGATGCGCTCCGGACCGAACGGATTGACCTGCGAAAGTCGCCGTAGCACATGTGCCTGACGCACGTCGGACGCATTGAACGCGGTCATCGGATTCGAACTCCGGCATGGCCGTGAAAATGGGCGCGCCCTGCATCGCGGGGTGACGCGAAGCACGGCGCGAGTCTTGAAGACACGATCGGGGTCGAGCCAGTCGATCCGCGTTCGATCAGTCTTCGTGCGCGTCCCAGTCGTGCTCGTAGAGCGACAGCGGCTCTTGATCGACCAGCGAGTCGATCATCTTCCGCACTTCGGGCGTGGGTGCGAAGGGCGCGATCATCGCTTCGGTGACGTCGACGAATTCCACATGGGCGCCGCGATAGGCGACGTCCCACTTCGACATCAGCACATCGACTCCGGCTTGCTGCGCGATCGCGGGCAGTTGCTCCGCGATGGGCTTCAGGATGTCGGCGATCGACGCCGTGCTGAACCCTTGCCGGTGCAGCCGCTCTTGCATCGCCGCGCCCTTCGCTTCGAGCGCCGCCACGCGCTCGGTCGCGTTCGCCCGCTTCGCTTCGGAGTGCTGGCGCATCAGATCGTCGAGCACCGCGCGATTCTGCGCGGATTGCGCGAAAGCCACGGCCACGGCGCGCGAGTCGTAGACTCCGACCTTCACCGCGGTCGGTTCCTTTGCCGGCTGGGGCAGCAAACACGAGCCGACGGCGGCGGCGGCCAAGAACAGGGCGATCGACACGGACGAGACGCTGCGGGAGACCATGGGATTCCTCGTTCCATTCCGACTGACTCGGGCGCGGATTGCGCGGACGCAGTCGGCCAGTCGCGAGGAATGCACGCGCAATGCCACCGCGGCGACGGGCGCCACGGTCACGCCGGCCGGATCGCCTCATCGAGATCGCAAACCATTGTTCGAGCGCCACTTCAGTTCACCGGCGATGACCCATCCGCACGCCTCGTCCAGGCGACGGCGCCGCGAGCGTGCGGGGTCGCATCCTACAAATCTTGCCCATAGGTGGACATTCCATGTCCACTCGACTCTCTGTGCCGCGCATCGCGGTCGCTCGGAAACCGCGGTGGAATCCGAGGTTGTGCGTGCCGAGCATCGTGGCACGCGGATCGCACCTGAAAGGCGAACTCGCGGCGCACTCGCCGTTCTTTCGCGGCTCGCCTCCACTCGAATGGAAACCAACGACCCATGATCTCCCCCTCCCTGACTCGATTCCTGCGCGCCGGCTTGATGTTGGCCGTGCTGCCGACGACGCTCGCGAACTCCGGCGTCGCCGGCGAACGCTGGTTCGTCGCGCCGCTGTCCTCGATCACGTGGACCGACGGCAATCCGTCGCCGCTCGCGACGTCGCCGTGGTCGTTGCGCTCGTTCCGCTGGACGCGACCCGAACTCGTGCCGTACATCCAGCTCGACGGCGAGGGCGAGGCCTACCTCATCGCTCAGACCGACGAGACCGGTGGTTTCCCGGAGTCACTGACCATCGTCGCGCGCACGAACGCGCCGGGCGACGCCACCGGCATGGTCGTCGCTCCCGCGGATGATCAGCGTGGTCTGGTCTCGTCCCGATTCGTGCTGCCAGCGACGTCGGCGAGCGAAGCGTCGCAGCGCACGCTGTTCCTGCGCGCGAAGGCCGAACATTACGAATTGCTCGCGGCCTCCGAACTGCCGGGCCACGCGTGGTTCAAACACGTCGCGAGCGAAGCACGCGCCGAAGTCGCCGCGTTGACGGGCGAACCGATCGTGACCGACTCGCCGGTCGCGCCGCGCTTCACGCGCTCGTTCGACGACGAGCAGGGGCTCGACACGACGTTCGAGATGTTCTCGGGCGCGCGCGCGATCGCGGAGAACTTGCAGTGGGACCGTGACCTGCGCCTGTCCGCACAGACCGACCCCACGGTCGCGATCGCCTCGATTCCAGGCATCACCACGCGCGCGTTCGACTGGTCGAAACTCGTGGCCGGCAAGCAGCCCGAACTCGACCCGCTGGCGGCCGTGATCCCCGAGGACCAATACGCCGTGCTGTGCCCGAGCTTCGCCGCGTACCTCGGCCTCGCCGACGAACTCGAGCGGCGCGCGTCGCCGCTCGTCGACCTGTTCGCGGTCCAAGCGACGCGGGGCTTGCCGCGCGAGAAGTACGAAGCGCAGTTCGCCCTCGGGCTGTCGACGTTGGCGCGGCTGTTCGGCGACCACTTCGTGAAAAGCGTCGCGATGACAGGAGGCGACGTCGACTTCGATTCCGGCACGGACCTCGCGATCCTGTTCGAATCCGAAAAGCCGGACGCGCTGCTCACGCTGCTGAAGACCAAACTGGACGCGGCCGCGAGCACGAAGCCGGAGGCGACACGCGAGGACGGCGAGGTCGAGTGCGTGACGTTTTACGGCGTCAGGACGCCGGATCGCGCGCTGAGCTCGTACGTCGCGCGCGTCGGCCAGGCCATCGTCGTGACCAACTCGAAGGCGCAGCTCGCGGCGTTGGCGCGCGCGGCGAACGGCTCGCGCGGTTCGTTGGCGAAACTCGACGAGTACCGCTTCTTCCGCGATCGCTACGCGCGCGGCAGCGGCGAGAACGCGCTCGTGCTGTTGACCGACCCGACGATCCGTCGTTGGTGCTCGCCGGCGTTCCGCATCGCGTCGTCGCGCCGCGCGCGCGCCGCGCTCGAACTCGCCGAGCTGCATGCGCGCTCGATCGACCACGGCAAGCTCGACGAAGTCGACGCGAAGGCGAAGGCTGCGCTCGAAGCGACCTACGGCTCGATGCACTTCGTCACGCCGACGATCGAGCTCACGATCGACAAGGTCACGCAGGTCGAAGCCGATGCGTACGCACGATTCCGCAACGGCTACCAGGCCAACTGGAGCAACTACTTCGACCCGATCGCGCTGCGCATCGCGATCGACGACGTCGCGCTCGACACGGACTTGACGGTGATGCCGTTGATCGCGGGCTCGGATTTCCGCGAGTTCACCGAGGTCACCGAAGGAGTCACGCTGAAGGCGGGTGACGGCGATCCTCACCCCGAGTCGATCGCGCACTACGTCCAAGCGATCAACACCGAGTCCTCGTTGTTCCAGATGGGCCGGAGCATGTTCGAAGGCATGACCGGCGAGATCGACGTCAGCCCGCTGGCGTGGATCAGCAATCACTTCGCGGTCTACTTCGACGATGCGCCGATCTGGGACGACTTGGCGAAGTTGCGCGTCGACGACAGCGACTTCGAGGACTTGCTCGAAGAGCGGCTGAACGACATCCCGCTCGCGATCGAAGTCGGCGTGAAGGACTCGCTGGGTTGCGCGGCGTTCCTCACGTTCGTGCGCACGTACGCGAACGAATCGGCGCCGGGGCTCGTGCGGTTCAAGACCAAGGAGTACGGCGACAGCGCGTACGTGCAGATCTCGGGCGACATCGGCGCGGGACGTGGCGCGAATGGCGAGCCGCTCGAGCACTCGGTGTTCTATTGCGTGTCGTCGAAGAGCCTGACGCTGTCCTTGAACGAAGACGTGATCAAGCGCGCGATCGACCGCCGCTCCGCGCCGGCGCAGGCCGCGGCCCCGCTCGGCGAGAGCTTGACGCTCGAACTCAAGCGACGCGTGCTCGACTCACTGATGCGCGTGTTCCACGACGAGGTCGACGACAACCGTCGCGTCGCGGCGTGGCGCGCGCTGCCGATCCTGAACGAATGGAAGCGCCTGTTCCCGAGCGAGGACCCGGTCGCCGTGCATCAGCGTCTGTGGGGCGAGACGCTGGTCGAGCCTTCCGGCGGCAGCTTCGTCTGGAACGAGCAAGCGCGCACGATGGAGTCGTCCTCGTTCGGCCACCCACTCGCGGCGAAGGACGCACCGCCGGCCAAGCCGTTCACGGAGCTGTTCTCGAACGTGAACTTCGGCCTGACGTTCGAGCACGACGGCCTGCGTGCGCACATGCGCATCGCGCGCTGATCAGCACACATCCGGACGAAATAGCCGCCGGCAATCTTGTCCGGCTGGCCGGACGAAACAGCCGCCGGCAATCCTGTCCGGCTGGCCGGACGAAACAGCCGCCGGCAATCCTGTCCGGCTGGCCGGACGAAACAGCCGCCGGCAATCTTGTCCGGCTGGC
>JBPOIU010000139.1:0-13347 GCA_052034255.1 Planctomycetota bacterium
TGTGTCTGTTCTGCCGCTTGGGGTGCCCGGGCGATCGTCGACGTGCACACGAAGCGGCCGCGCCTCCTTTGGCAACCCCGCCCGCTTCGTTGACTGGTTCAGTCGAAGTTCGGAACCCGAAGGTCCCTTACTTCTTCTTCTTGCCGGCCTTCTTGGCGGCCTTCTTCTTGGCCTTCTTCTTTGCGGCCATAACGGACACTCCTTGGTTCGAGTTGGAAGGGAAACACTGGACCACCCAGCACTGGTGCAATCGGTGCGGGGGTAGGGGGGCTTGAGCGATTTGTGCAATTTTTCCTGCAAGTGCTCGCGCCGAGACGCGAGCGACGGCGCGCGCACTGCGCCGCGCGTGGCCTTCGGATCCACCGCGACGAGCGCGCCGTTCTTGACGACGTGAGTTCGCTCCGATAAAACGCCGCGCTTTCCCACGACCCGCACAACGGATCGCGGGAAGACGAGTTGGACGTGCACCCGTAGCTCAATTGGATAGAGCGTCGGCCTACGAAGCCGAAGGTTGAAGGTTCGAGTCCTTCCGGGTGTACCACTCCTTCCCGAAGCGGTGGCAGCGGCCATGAGCGAACGCGCAGATGCCCGAGCGGGTGGTCCCGGACGGGCCGATGACGAGCGATTCATGGCCCTCGCGCTGCGCGAGGCCGAGCGGGCTCTGGACGAGAACGAAGTTCCCGTCGGAGCCGTCGTCGTGGCGTCGGGGACGGTGATCGCGCGCGCACACAACCAAGTGCTGACGCTGCGTGATCCGACCGCACACGCGGAAATGCTCGCCATCACGCAGGCTGCAGCCGCACTCGAGAACGAGCGGCTCACGTCGGCGACGTTGTACGTCAGCCTCGAGCCCTGCGCGATGTGCGCGGGTGCTCTCGTGCTGAGTCGCGTCGATCGCGTGGTGTTCGGCACGAGCGACCCCAAAGCGGGGGCCTGCGGTTCGATCATGGACTTGCTGGCGCACCCCAAGTTGAATCACGCTCCGCGCGTGACGGCGGGAGTCTCCGCCGAAGCCGCGCGGGTGTTGCTGCAACGATTCTTCGCGACGCGCAGGAGCGCGGGCGGGAATCCGCGCGGCGCGGGCGACGCAGGTCGCTCGGACGAGGACGAGCAGGAGGACTGATCAGACCGCGCGGAGAGGTGCCAGAGCGGTCGAATGGGACGGTTTCGAAAACCGTTAACTCAGCAATGGGTTCGGGGGTTCAAATCCCTCCCTCTCCGCCACTTTCGATTTCGTCGCAGGACGACGGCCGCACCCACGCACGGAGAGGTGTCAGAGCGGCCGAATGAGCACGCTTGGAAAGCGTGTAGGCGGGAAACTGCCTCGAGGGTTCAAATCCCTCCCTCTCCGCCACACTTGCGCGAAGCCGCACGCTTCGCCCGCTCGCATGACGCGCCGGCGCCAGCGGCGGCCTCGGATGACGGGGAACTGCGAACCTGGTCAGGCCCTGACGGGAGCAGCCATAAGCAGATCCTCCCCGGGTGTTCGGGGTCGCCCCTCGCGCCGGCGCCCTCTTTTGCGCTCCCGCGCGCCCGCGCCGTGCACGTTCCACGCCGTCGGCCCGACACCCGGTGACGATCTCGATTGCCGAACTCCGCGGCGCTGCGCACTGCGCGCGGATCCGGTACAAACCCGGCATGACGTACCTGGTCCTCGCCCGCAAATACCGGCCGCGTTCGTTCGACGAAGTCGCCGGCCAACCGGCCGTCGCGACGACCCTGAAGAACGCGATCAAGCTCGGCCGCATCGCGCACGCGTACCTGTTCGGCGGGCCGCGTGGAGTCGGCAAGACGTCGCTCGCGCGCATCCTCGCGATGGCGCTGTCGTGCGAGAAAGGCGAGTCCATCGAACCCTGCGGCACGTGCGAGCGCTGCCAGGCGATCCAGCGTGGTGCGGACCTCGACGTCGTCGAGATCGACGCGGCCAGCAACCGCGGCATCGACGACATTCGCCAATTGCGTGAGCGCGCGCGCGTCGCGCCGATGCTCGGCAAGCGCAAGGTCTACATCGTCGACGAAGCGCATCAGCTGACGTCCGAGGCGTTCAACGCATTGCTGAAGACGCTGGAAGAGCCGCCGCCCCACGTGATCTTCGTGCTGGCGACCACCGAGGTCGAACGCATCCCCGAGACCATCCGCTCGCGTTGCCAGACCTTCGAGTTCCGTCGCGTGCCGGAAGCGGAGATCGCCGCCCGCCTCGAACAGATCTGCAAGCAGGAGAAGGTGAACGCCGACGGCACGGCGTTGAAGGCCATCGCGCGCACCGCGAAGGGCGGCATGCGCGATGCGCAATCACTGCTCGATCAGGCGATCACGCACGGCGGTGGCACGGTCACGGCGGACGGCGTGGCCGAAGTCATCGGCAGCTTGTCGGGCGACACGGTGTTGGAGTTGCTCGGACTCGTGTTCTCCGGCGATACCAGCGCGCTGCTGCAGAACATCGATCGACTCGATCGTGCGGGCATCGCCGCCGAGACCGTCGTCGAAGGCCTGCTGCGCGAAGCGCGCGACGTCCTCGTGCTGTGCTCGGGCGGAAGTACCGATCTGCTCGATCGGGCCGGCGACGACGCGAAGATCGCTGCGTTGGCGCGCGGGCTCGACGCCGATCGCGCGCTGGCGATGATCAACATCCTGCTGACCGCGCGGCGGCGGCTGCGCGAGCACGACGAACCGCGGCTCGTGCTCGAGGCCGCGCTGTTGCGCCTGGCGCGCGCGAAGTCCGCGCTGCCGCTCGCGGAAGCCATCGAGGTATTGCGCAACGTCGGCACGCTGCCGCGCGCCGCCGTGTCGATGCCGAACCCGGCTCCCGCGGCGTCCCGCGCGGCTTCGATCGACGCACGGCCGGCCCACGGCGCGAAGCCTGCGCCGGGGCCCGTCGCCGCAGCCGCGCACCCAAGCGCCGCGGCGGACGCCGCCTCGAGTCCGTCGCCGCTGCCGGCCGAGGCCGCCGCGCTGTTGCGCGAACTGGTCGACGAACTGAAGAAGACGAACGGCGGGATCGCCTCGTTCCTCGACGGCCATGCCGCGGTGCGGATCGCCGCGGGTGTGTTGGAGATCACTCCGCAGCGGCCGGGCCGCGGCCTGTATACGCTCGACGACGTGCCCGTTCGGCGAGCGCTGGACGAGGCATCGAAGCGTCGCTACGGAAAGGTGGTCGGCGTCAAGGTCGTCACGGCGCAACCCGGAGCGACGGGTTCGCCCGCGCCCGGCGGCGGTGCGGCACCGCCTGCCGCGCCGACGCCGCCGACCTTGCGCAACCTCGCCGAGCGGGCGAAGCAGATGTTCGACGGCGACATGATCGAATGACCGCCACGGCGGTCGACCTCGGAACCGACGGAGTCCACGATGGCCGGTTTGGGTGATTTGGCTGGATTGCTGAAGCAAGCGCAGAAGATGCAGCGCGACATCGCGCGTATCCAAGAAGAGCTGAAAGCACGGACGGTCGAGGGCTCGGCCAGTGGCGGCGCGGTGCGCGTGGTCGCGACCGGTGGCTTGGAGCTGGCCAAGATCCACATCGACCCGAGCGTGCTGTCGTCCGGCGACGCGTCGCTCGTCGAGGACATGGTGAAGATGGCCGCCAATCAAGCGCTGGAGAAGGCGCGCGAGCTGTCGAAGAGCGAGCTCGGCAAGCTCACCGGCGGGCTCTCGATCCCCGGCATGTTCTGATCCGCGAGCGAGTTGCGACGGAGCAGCGAGCCGTCGAATGCGGCTCTTAGCAACGATTTTGCCAATCGTCGGCAAGCCATTTGCTCAAGTCGGCGAGGCGGGCCTATACTCCGGCGCGACGAGCGCGTCCGACGTCGTAGGGGCCACCTCGGTCCCGGGGAAGCGCTCGCAGGGCACCTGGGCGCGCGATGGCCTACCCCGAGGCAATCCAGCAACTCATCCGTGAGTTCGACAAGATGCCCGGTATCGGCCTCAGAACGGCCGAGCGTCTCGCGTTCCACGTCCTGCGAGTGGCTCCGGAAGAGGCGCTCCAGCTCGCGCTGGCGATCCGAGACGTCCGCAAGAACGTCCGTGCGTGCTCGCAGTGCTGCACCGTGACCGCCGCCGATCCCTGCGCGGTCTGCGCCGATCCCTCGCGGGACCGCACGACGGTGCTCGTGGTCGAGCAACCGAACGACGTCGAAGCATTCCAGGCCGCCGGGTTCCGCGGCCTCTACCACGTCCTCGGCGGCGTGGTGAACCCCGTCGAGGGCATCGAACCGGACGATCTGACGATCGACCGCCTGAAGAAGCGTCTGGCGCAAGGGGGCGTCACCGAGGTCATCCTCGGCATGGACCCCGACTTCGAAGGCGAAGGCACGGCGTTGGTCGTCGCCCAGCAGTTGAAGGGGGCGCCGGTACGGGTGAGTCGCCTCGCGCGCGGCATCCCGGCCGGGTCCGCGATCGAGTACTCCAACGCGGCCGTGCTCGCCGAAGCCGTCGCCGGTCGGCGTCCGGTGGAGGGTCGCGCATGAGGCTCGACCTGTCGCTGAGTCAACGCCCGGAACTCCAACTCAAGCTGTCGCCGCAGTTGATCCAGCGGATCGAGATCCTGCAGTTGCCGGCGCAGGAATTGCTCGAACTGATCCAGAACGAGGTCGCCGAGAACGAGACGCTCGAAGTCGAGGCGCCGCGCGCCGATCAGCCGACGAACACGACGTCGGAATCGAGCGGAGCGGCGGAGAAAGACCTCGACGAACAGGTGTCCGACCAGCTCGAGACGTACACGCGCTACAACGAGGTCCTGAAGCCGCGCGTCCGCAAGGACGACGGCGAGGCCGATCCGAAGCTCGCCGCGATGGCGAACGCGCCGGACGCGCCGCCGACGCTCGCCGATCACCTGCGCGAGCAACTCGCATTCGCTTCGCTGCCGCCGCACGTCCACGACTTCGTCGAGATCCTGATCGATCAGCTCGACGAGAACGGCTTCCTCGCGGTGCCGCTCGAAGACGTCCGCATTCCGTACGACGACACGATCTCCCGCGCCGACGCGGAGCACGCGCTCGAGTTCCTGAAGTCGCTCGATCCGATCGGGGTCGGCGCGCGCGACATGCGCGAGTGTTTCTTGATGCAGCTCGACCCCGACCACGAGAACTTCGATCTGCATCGGCGGCTGATCGCCGATCACCTCGACGATTGGCGCGACAACAAACTGCCGCGCATCATGCGCGCGCTCGGCGTCGACCTCGACACGCTGAAAGAGGTGATGGAAGAGCTGCGGCACATCCTGAAGCCGCCGCCCGGGCGGCTGTTCCGCGCCGACGTGGTCGTGCCCGTTCGCCCCGACGTCGTGGTCAAGAAGAACGATGGACGGTACGAGGTCGAGCTCGCCGACGACTACTACCCGCATCTCTCGGTCAGCTCGTCGTACGTCGACGCGGTGCGCGATCGCGGACTCGATTCGAGCTATCGGCGCGACATCAAGGGCAAGCTCGATCGCGCGCGGTTCCTGATCGAAGCCATCGAGCAGCGCCGCAACACCCTGCGCCGCGTCGCGACGGAGATCGTCAAACACCAGCGCGAGTTCTTCGACAACGACCGCCTGATGCCGTTGAAGATGCGCGACGTCGCCGACGAACTCGGCCTGCACGTGTCGACCGTGTCGCGCGCCATCTCCGACAAGTGGATGCAGACGCACAAGGGCATCTTCCCGATGAAGCACTTCTTCACCGGCGCGGCGCCCGGCGGCGAGGCCGAGGGCCTCGAATCGCGCGATTCGGTGCGCATCAAGGTGAGGGAGATCATCGACGGCGAGGACAAGAGCAATCCGTTGTCCGACGAGGACATCGTGGACAAGCTCAAGTCCCTGGGTCTCGACATCGCGCGGCGCACGGTCACGAAGTACCGCAAGATGATGAACATCCCGTCGTCGCGCGAGCGTCGTGAGTACTGACCCGTCCGCACCGCCGCAGACCGCGGTCCGCAACGTCAAGCTGGTGCTGCGCTACGACGGCGCGGCGTACCACGGTTGGCAGCGCCAACCGGACCTGACGACGATCCAAGGCACGCTGGAAGACGCATTCGAGAAGGCCGCGGGCGAACGTTGCGTGGTCCACGCGTCCGGTCGCACCGATGCCGGCGTCCACGCCCTCGCGCAAGTCGCGCACGTCCATACCAGGACGCGCGTGCCGACCGATCATCTGGTGAAGGCGATCAACGCGTGGTTGCCGCAAGACGTCGTCGTGACGGCGGCGGTCGACGTGCCCCTCGAGTTCCACGCGCGCCATCACGCGCGGCGCAAGACGTACGTCTACCAGTTGCGCTTCGCGAGCCAGCGTGACCCGCACTTCGCCCGCACGACCCACACGCTGTGGCACGTTCCAGACTTGGCACGGATGCGCGCCGCGGCGGCCGTACTCGTCGGCGAGCACGACTTCCGCTCGTTCACGACCGACGCGCAAGCCGATGTCGACACGGTCCGGACGTTGTACGCACTGCGCGTGCTGCGCTGGCGCCACGGGGTGCGCGTATTCGCCACAGGCAGCGGATTCCTGATGCACATGGTGCGAACCTTGACCGGAGTCCTGGTCGCCGCGGGTACGGGGCGGCTGTCGATCGACGACGTGCGCGCGTTGCTCGCCGCGCGCGATCGTCGCGGTGCTCCGGCCGCTTTCCCCGCGCATGCGCTGTTTTTGTGGCGAGTCGACTATTGACGATGGTGCAGCGGCGTTGAAAAACTGGCCGTCGGATCACGTGCGTCCGCGCGTGACCGACCTCACCTCAACGGAGATGTCCTGGTGAACGTCGAGATCAAAGGTCGCCACGTCCATGTCACGGAAGCGATCGAGTCCTATGCGCGCGAGAAGGCCGAACACTTGGCGAAGTTCCTGAAGGAGGACGCGCGCGTCGAAGTCGTCCTCGATCATCAGCGCGAACACTTCGTCGCCGAGATGATCGTCCATGCGCACGGCGGTCCGATCCTGGTCGCCAGCGTGCATCACCAGCAGGCGCTCGCCGCGGTGGATCTGGTGGCGGAGAAGATCGACCACCAGTTGCGCAAGAACAAAAGTCGGGCCAAGGACCACCGCTGAACCGACGCCGACCTGCTGTGATGCCCGTTCGATGCGCGCCGACGGAGGAGCACGATGAGTCCCGAATCCACATTCGCTGATCTGTTCCACGAAGACGCCGTTCGAACGGGCGTCCGGGTCGCCAACAAGGACGACCTGCTGACGCAATTGGTCGACATCGCGGTCGCTGGCGGCAAACTCCAGGAATCCCAACGCGCCGCGATCCTGACCGCGGTCACGGAGCGCGAGAAGCTCGGCAGCACCGGGATCGGCATGGGGATCGGCATCCCTCACGTGAAGGTCGAAGGCGTCACCGACGTCGTGACCGCCGTGGCGGTGTGCACGAGCAAGCTCGACTTCAACGCGGTCGACGGCGAACCGTGCGACGTGTTCTTCCTGCTGGTGTCGCCGAAGGCGCATGCCGACCGCCATCTGCAGGTGCTGCGTTGGATTTCGCGTCTGGCGCGCAACCCGGACTTCGTGCGCTTCCTGCGCCACGCGAAGAACTCCGCCGACGTCGTGTCGCTGCTGCGCGAAATGGGGGAGTGAGGCATTGACCGCGACCGCGGTGCGCGAAGTCGTGATCCCGAATCCGCAAGGCTTGCATGCGCGACCGATCGCGATGCTGGTCGAGGCCGCGCAACGCTTCGACGCGAAGGTCTGGATCGGCGTCGAGGACCGCGAGGTCGACGCACGATCGGTGCTGCAGTTGATGACGCTGTGCGCTGCGTGCGGCACCAAGCTCCGGCTGCGCGCCGAAGGCGAGGACGCACAAGAACTCGTCGATTGCCTCGAGCGCATCGTGCATCGCGGCTTCGACGAGATGTGAACGCGCCGCGCCCGCGTCCCGCGCGCGCGGCGTGAAGCGCGTCCGACCTACGGATCCCGTTCGTCGATTTCCTGAACGAACCCGCCCCCGTATCCCCCTCGCACTCCCCGGTCCGCGACCGGTTGCGCCGTCCGTTCGGACGAATCTCCACGATCTCCCTCAAGTCGTCGCCCTGGGCCGTCCGATCAACGACGGGCTGACTCCAGTGGCAGTCCTCGACGGACGGGAGACGACATCGTGTTTTTCCGCAAGCGCAGGAGCCTGATCGGGCTCGACATCGGCTCCGACTCCATCAAGGCCGTGGAACTCACGACCGCGGGGAGCGAAGTCGTCATCACCGGATATGGCCAGGTCGAGATCCCGAGCGGATCGGATCCCGCCGAACCGCTGTCGGACCTGATGAAGG
This sequence comes from Planctomycetota bacterium, assembly GCA_052034255.1. Classification (GTDB taxonomy): domain Bacteria; phylum Planctomycetota; class B15-G4; order B15-G4; family JADJEK01; genus JADJEK01. The sequence continues at coordinate 8,231 of JBPOIU010000139.1, forward strand.
CCTGCTCGTTCAAGACGCGCAAGGTCGCCACGGCCGTCTCGGGGCGCTCGGTGATCGTGCGCTTCCTGTCGATGGTCGACGTGCCGGAATCGAACCTCAAGCAGGCGATCCGCTACGAGGCCGACAAGTACATCCCGTTCGATCTCGACGAAGTCGTGCTCGACTGCGCTCGCCTCGGTGCGGCCGGCGGCGCGGCGAAGGACATGCGCGTGCTGCTCGTCGCGAGCAAGCGCGACGTCATCGAGAACCGCGTCAGCCTGATCAAGCGTGTCGGTCTCGAACCGTCGATGATCGACGTCGATCCGTTCGCGATCGGCAACGCGTTCGAGTTGGTGGCGCGCATGAACCACGACGCGGCGCTCGGTTCGCGCGTCTCCGCGCTGGTCGACATCGGCGCGACGAAGACGACCGTCACGGTCGTGAAGGGCCACGAGCCCCGTTTCACGCGCGAAGTGTATTTGGGCGGTGAGGATTTCACCGAAGCCGTCGCGAAGCGCATGAATCTCGAGAAGGGCGAAGCGGAAGCGCTGAAGCGCACGCCCGGCGAGAAGGAAACCGAAGTCAACGGTGCGCTGTCGCACTCGATGGACGAGCTCGCCAACGAAGTCATGTTGTCCCTCGACTACTACGAGGACCGTCAGGACGGCGAGAAGGTCGAAGAGGTCTACCTGTCCGGCGGCGGTGCGCGCACCCCGCATCTGGAAGAGACGCTCGAGCGCGTGTTCGAGCGCCGCGTGACGACGTGGAACCCGGTCGCGGGACTGACGGTGGATGGTGACTCGGTCGATGCCGCGTCGCTCACCGAGCACGCGGCGCAACTCGCGGTGTCGGTCGGTCTGGCCGCGCGCGTGATGTGAAGAGGACGCACACACCATGATTCGCATCGACCTCCTGCCCGAAGAACACCGTCGCGCCGAACGCACGCCCGCGGGCCTGCTGTTCGCGACGCTCGGTCTCGTCGCGTTGTTCTCGACCACCGCCGCGGCCTGCGCGTGGGGTTACTTCTCCGTCGTCGGCGGCGCTGAGACCGCCGTCGAACAAGCGCAAGAACTGCTCGCGAGCAAGAAGCCGCAAGCCGACTATTGCGACAAGCTCGAAGCGGAGAAGAAGGACTTCACCGAGCGTTGGAACCACATCCGCTCGTTCTCCGCGAGCCGCATCCTGTGGACCAAGAAGATGGACCAACTGACGTCGTTGGTCGACACGCCGGTCGAATCCGATCGTCACCAGATCTGGTTCGAGTCGGTCGAGATGAACATGAGCGGCGTCCGCGATTCGGGTCTGAAGATCGGTGGCCGCTCGGCTTCGGCCGACATCAGCCGCATGAACAACTTCCACTCGGATCTCGCGAAGGGCTCGTTCTTCACCGAGTTCGCGACGATCAGCAACCCGGCCGGCGAGATGGATCAGGACGACAAGTTCGAGCCCGCCGAGTCGTTCAAGTTCGAGTTCGGCCTCGGTCTGAAGGAAGCCTTCAGCGGCGAGAAGGACACGGGCAAGAAGAAGCCCGCTGCCAAGCCGAAGGCCACCCCGCCGGCACCGGCGAAGTGAAGGAGGACGGCCCATGACTGACCCCAAGACCAAGAAGCACGTGCTCGGGCTCGTCCTCGGCTACCTCGCCACCCTCGGTGGCGGCGGTGGCGCCGCGTGGTGGCTCTACGGCGAGCTGCAGATCGCGAAGGACGCGAAGGCCGGCATCGAGAAGGACATCGCGCTCGCGGAAGTGAAGATCAAGCGCATCCCCGACCTCGAAGGCGAGGTCATCATCCTGCGCGAGAACGTCTCCGAGCTGGTGAAGATCCTGCCGAACTCGCGCGAAGTGAACCAGTTCGTCGACAAGCTGTCGGCGTTCGGCGTCGAGTCGGGTGTCACGATCAACTCGCTGCACGACGAGAAGGACCGCAGCAAGGGCAAGGGCACCGACGCGTTCGACAAGGTCATCTACAAGGTCGAGCTGACCGCGAACGTCACGCAGTTCCTCGCCTTCCTGTCGTTGTGCGAAAGCTGGGAACGCTTCGTGCGCGTGTCGTCCTTCGAAGTGAAGGCCGGCGAGTGGGAAGACGAGATGTCGCGCGACGAAGTCCGCCACGACATCCGCGTCAACCTCGAGACCTTCTCGTACCGCGGGAACGAAGACCAGAAGCCGCTCGCGATCGTCAACTACGACAAGAAGCGCGAGCAGTTGATGGACGAGATCATCATCCAGCGCGGTGAGATCAAGGTCGAGCGTTACGACTACGTCGCCAATCCACTGCGTCGCGATCCGTTCGTCGATCCGCGTCGTCGGCTCGCCGACGAGAAGGAAGGCGGGCTGCCGTACGCCGAGCAGAAGGCCTTGGTCGAAGCGCTGACGGCCGCGGCCGGTGAGCTCGCGGACCTCGTCGCGGCCTCGAAGACCGGCGCCGGCAACTTCATCCGCCGCCTCGAGCTGGCGAACGAGATCGACACCAAGTTCGCGCAGTTGAAGGCCTCCTACGACGGCGCGATCGCCGCGAACTCGGTGACCGACACGCAGCTGCGTCGGCGCATCGACCGCGACGTGCTGCCGGTCATGAAGGACCTGATGCAGCAAAGCGGCGAACGCGGTCCGGGTCCGTCGCAGGAAGAGCTGCAGCGGTTCGCGAGCGACATGCTCGCGTTGCTCGAGGCCGGTCAATTCCAAGCCGTGCTCGAGAAGCACAAAGTCATCAACGGCCGCATCGATCCGTCCCGACTCACGTCGGAAGGCGCGGTCGCGCTGGCCGACATCGAACGACTCGCGACGCAAGCCGAGGTCGCGATCGAGTTCGAGAAGAAGGAACTGAAGATCACGGGAGCGGTGGTCCAAGCCTCCGGATCCGTGGTCGTCATCAACGGTCAGGTCCTGCGTGAAGGCGACATGCTCGAAGACGGGCTCGTCGTCCATCGCATCGCCGCGGACCGCATCGAGTTCGAGTTCAAGGGAGTCGTGCTGGCGCGAGCGCGCTGACCCGACTCGCTGACCAACAGATCGATCGATGCTCCTTCGGGGGCCCCGTTCGTGTGCCGCGGATGCTCTCCGCGGCCTCGGATGGGGCCTCCCGGCGTAAAGGGGCCTGTCCAAAAAACGAACAAAGTCGAGTCATGAACATCCCCACGATCCAGCTCCACACGAATGCGTCTTGGTCCGGAGCGGATCGAACTTCAGACGGTGCGTGGCGTGCCAAGCCCACTCGCACGGGACCTGGACGAACTCACCGCGACGAGGTCCGCACTGCGGCCCGACGCGGTCCAAAGGGAGGGTAATCAGGATGCGTTCCCCCGACATCCGTTGCTTCGTGCGTGCCGCGGCGCTTTCCGCGGTCGTGTTCGCCTCGCAGGCGAGTGCTCAAGTGTTCGGCCAAGGCGATGGCGTCAGCGCCGTCGTCGACGAGTCGGCCACGATCACCTTGCAAGACGTCAAGGATCGGCCGCTCGAGGACGTGCTGAAGCTCATCCGTGACCGCTCCGGCGCCAACATCCTGCTCGCGCCGGGTGTCGACGCGAAGGTCACGATCAGCTTCTCCGGCGTGCCGTGGCGCGAAGCGCTCGAACTCGTCGCCGAGAACGCGGGCTGCATCGTCACCGAGACGAAGGGTCGCGTGTTCCGCGTCGACAAGCCGATGAGCGTGTCGTTCTCGTTCCAGGACACCGATATCCGTTCGGTGATCCAGGCGATCGCGAAGGCGTCGCAGGCGAACATCGTCGTCGCTCCGGACGTCACCGGCCTGGTGACGATGGAGATCCGCGAGCGCCCGTGGCGCGACGCGCTCGACAACGTGGTGAAGACGCTGAACTTCACGGTGGTCGAGGAAGAGCGCGGCGTGTTGCGCATCGTCAGCCCCGCGTCGCTGACGGAGCAACTCGAGACGCGCGTGTTCGAACTGAAGTATCTGCGCCCGAAGTCCACGTACGTCGCGTCGATCAAGACCGACTTCGCGGTCGGTGAGGCGAAGAAGCCGACCAATGATCCGGTCGTCGATTTCCCGCTGCTGACGGCGCTGAAGAAGCACCTGTCGAAGAGCGGCGAGCTCGACTACTTCGACAAGCAGAACGCGATCTTCGTCAAGGACACCAAGCCGACGCTCGATCGCATCTCGGAAGTCATCTCGCGCCTCGACATCGAGCCGGCGCAGATCTTCATCGACGTCAAGTTCGTGACCAGCAACGTCGGCGATGACCTCGACCTCGCGTTCGGCGTCGACGACGGTGTGACCGCGACGTTGACCGGCGCGGCGATCCCGTCGAAGGTGCCGTTCAACCTCGGTCCGGGCGGCTTCGACGACGAGATCTATCCGTCGGAAGTCGATGGCCCGTTCGGCGGCGCGTTGGTCAACGACCTCACGCTGAAGACCGGTTTGCTCGACTTCCGTTCTACGCGCCTCGCGATTCGTCTGAAGCAGACGATGAACAACGTCGAAGTGATCCAAGCGCCGAAGCTGATCACGCTCGACCATCAAGAGGCGACGGTGTTCGTCGGCGACATCATCCGCTACGCGGAGACGGACGCCGCGACCAACCAAGCGGGCGGTCTCGCGTTCTCGGTGAAGGAAGCGGAATCGTCGCCGGTGGAAACCGGCTTCCAGTTGCTGGTGATCCCGCACGTCGTTCCGGGCTCGAGCAAGATCCTGATGACCGTCATCCCGCAAGCGCGGTTCCTGTCGGGCACCAGCGATCCGAACCTCCCGGGCTTCAACCTGTTCGGCGTCGAAGGCGCGACGATCTCGCTGCCGCAGATCACGTCGCAGACGGTCGTGACCAACATGATGTTGGAAAGCGGCCAGACCGGCGTGATCGGTGGTTTGATCACCGACCGCACCTCGAGCCTCGTGACCAAGGTCCCGGGACTCGGCGATCTGCCGTACATCGGCTTCTTCTTCCGCCGCACGCAGGACGTGTCGACGCAGAACCACCTGCTGGTGTTGCTGACGCCGCACATCATCCGCGGCTCGATCGAGAGCCGCGAGAACCTGAGTCGCGTGCTGGCCGAAGACCAGTCGAAGTCGGAACAGGAGTGGATGGAGAGCGCACAGGCCACGGGTCAGCCCTCGGGCCAGCCCTCCGGCCAGTAAGACTCGACACCGTCTGAACTTGGGGACGTGGGCCCCGGGCGCCCCATG
>JBPOIU010000093.1:0-13770 GCA_052034255.1 Planctomycetota bacterium
TCGGCGACTGTCCGTTGAACGCGACTTCGCCGCTGCCGAGGTCGACACCCGCGGCCGGAGTCGTCGCCGGCACGATCTTGAACAACTCGCCGTTGTGATCGCAGATCAGGATCTCGCCGCAGGCGTCTTCACCGAACGAGCTCACCGACGTGATCGCGCTCGCACCCGGAGGATCGAGCTCGGTGGTGCGCACGGTCAACGCCGTCACGGCACCGCCGACGACCCTGTAGGACCAGATCTTGTTCGAGACGTAGTCGGCGAAGAAGTACGTGCCCTTCAGGTCCGGGATCGCGCAGCCGCGATAGACGTAGCCACCCGTGATCGAGAAACCACCCGCCGCGTTGTGCTGATACGTGTGGATCGGGTCGGTGAAGATCGGGTCGTTGCAGGCCGGCGTTCCGACCGGGCAGTTGCCCGTGCCGAAGCAGTTGTTGCCTTCCATGATCTTCCAACCGAAGTTCGCGCCCGAGCCGGTCCCGGCCGGGACGAAGTTGATCTCCTCGATCGCGTTCTGACCGACGTCGGCCAAGTGGAGATCACCCGTTTCACGGTCGAAGCTCCAGCGCCACGGATTGCGGACGCCCGTCGCCCAGATCAGATCGAGGATGCCGTCGGTCGGCGCCACGAACGGATTCGTGGGCGGCGGAACCAGCCAGTTGTCGGGATCGATGCGGATGATCTTCCCGAGGTACGTCGTGCCCTTCTGCGCGTTGCACGGCGAGTCGCCGCTCCCGCCGCCGTCGCCGGTTCCGATGTAGAGGTAGCCATCCGGCCCGAACTGGATGCAACCACCGTTGTGGTTCGAGTTGGTCGGGTGTGCCACCGGTCCGAACACGACGGTTCCGGAGTTCGGGTCCGCGGTGTCGTCGGTGATGCGCGTGAAGCGTTCGACGACGAGTGCGCCGTCCGTCTTGCGCGTGTAGTAGACGAAGAAGAAACCATTCGTCGCGTACGCCGGATGGAACGCCAGGCCGAGCAAGCCGCGTTCACCGCCCGAAAGGACCTTCGGCGTGGCGATGTCGAGGAACGCGGACGCGTTCAGCGTGCCGTTCTTGAGGATCCGAATGCGGCCGGCCTGCTCGACGATGAAGATGCGGGACTCGTCACCCGGCGACGCCGTCGCGTAGACGGGGGACGACAGACCGGCGGCGATGCGCACGGTCGTCAGCGCGGTGGGTGGAGCCGCGAACGTGGAGCCGACGAGGACGCCGAGCGCGGCGATGGACGCCGTGAGCTTGAGCATGAGGAACATCTCCTGGATGTTGGACGAGTCGGGAGAGCAATGCGTGGCGCTTGGACGTCGCGCGCACCGCGGAAGGTTCTGAGAATCGGGCGGCGACGGACGCGGGAACGATAACCCAGCCCCGGACGATGGTCAACGCGGGCGACCCGGGCTCCCCCCTGGTTAGAATCCGCGCCCTTCGCCTCCGGAGCGCAGCGCATGAACTCGAGCCCCACGTCTCTCGCCGACTGGCGCAAGGAATTCCCGATCCTCGAGCGCTGCACGCACCTGATCTCGCATTCGCTCGGCGCGATGCCGAAGGGCACGTTCGACCGGCTGCACGACTACGCGGAGTTGTGGAACACCCGCGGCATCCGCGCGTGGGCCGAAGGCTGGTGGGACAAGCCGCTGACCACCGGGGACCTGCTGGCGCCGATCCTCGGCGTGTCGCCCGGCTCGGTCGTGATGCACCAAAACGTCTCGATCGCGGTCGCGCTGATCTACTCGTGCTTCGACTTCGTCGCGCCTCGCAACAAGCTGGTCTACACCGACATGAACTTCCCGTCGGTGATGTACGTCAGCGAGGCCCATCGACGGGCGGGCGCCGAAGTCGTCATGGTCCACTCCCACGACGGCATCGGCGTCGACACGGACGCCGTGCTCGCGGCGATCGACGAGCGGACGCTGCTCGTCCCGATCTCCCACGTGTTGTTCCGCTCGGCGTTCATCCAGGACGTTCGCGCGATCACGAAGCGCGCGCACGACGTCGGCGCGAAGGTCGTCCTCGACTGCTACCAATCGGCCGGCACCGTGCCGCTGCACCTCGAAGAATGGGGCGTGGATTTCGCCGTCGGCGGATCGGTCAAGTGGCTGATCGGCGGACCGGGAGCCGGTTGGCTGTACGTGCGCAAGGACCATCGCACCACGCTGGAGCCGCGCATCACCGGTTGGGCCGCGCACGAACATCCGTTCGAGTTCGAGATCGGACCGATCCACTACGCGAACGACATGCGCCGCTTCCTGCACGGCTCGCCCGGTGTTCCGGCGTTGTACGCGGCGGAAACGGGCTACCGCATCGTCGCCGAGGTCGGGGTCGACGCCATCCGCACCAACTCGATTCGACAGACCGAGCGCATGATCGCGAAGGCCGACGACCTCGGGATCACCGTGAAGTCGCCGCGTGACTCGAAACGGCGTGGCGGCACGATCGTGCTCGACGTGCCGCACGGCAAGGCGGTCACGCAGGAGCTGAATCGCCGCGAAATCCTGTGCGACTACCGTCCTGGCGCCGGCGTTCGCATGTCGGCGCACTTCTACAACACCGACGCAGAGCTCGACCACGCACTCGACTCGATCCGCTCGATCCTCGACACGAAGGCGTACGCGGCGCACATGAACGCGAAGACCGCGTACTGATCCTCTCGCTCACCAGCCAAGGACGGTCTCCATGACGTTCACGTTGCCCGACCGCTTCAACATGGTGCGCTACTTCCTCGAGCACAACCTCGAGGCAGGACGCGGCTCGTCGCGCGCGCTGTGGTGTCGCGGGCGCGATGGCGCGGTGCGCGAGTACTCGTACGCGGACGTCGACGGCGCCGTGAATCGCGCGGGACGCTTGTTGCTCGACCTCGGCGTCGAGCCCGAACAGCGCGTGTTGTTGGCGATCGGTGACGGGCTCGATTGGGTCGCCGCGTGGCTCGCGGCGATCAAGATCGGCGCGGTCGCGTGCTCCGTGAACCCGTTGCTGCCCGCGGACGACTACGCGTACTACCTCGACTACACGCGGGCGAAGGTCGCGCTGAGCGATTTGGATTCGACTCCGCGCATGCTCGAAGTCGTGCGCGACGCGCGCTTCTTGCGCGCGTTGCTCGTGACCGAGCACGACGCGCCTCCGGCCGCGCCCGCGGGAACGCGCGCGTCGATCGTCGATTGGCGGCGCGCTCACGCCGCACAACGGGATCAGCTCAGCGCCGCGGACACGTGGAAGGACGACGTCGCCGTTTGGTTGTTCACGTCCGGGACCACCGGCAAGCCGAAGGCAGCGGTCCACTTCCATCACGACTTCGTGTTCAACGCCGAGCACTACGCGAAGGACGTGCTGCAGTTGTCGCCGAGCGATCGCACGCTCGGCGTACCGAAGCTGTTCTTCGGCTACGCGACCGGCACGAACCTGTTGTTCCCGTTCGCGGCCGGCGCCTGCGTCGGGTTGTTCCAGGACAAGAGCAAGCCCGAGGTCATCCTCGATCAGGTCCGCCGATTCCATCCGACCGTGTTGTGCGCGGTGCCCACCGCGTTGAACGGCTTGCTCGCATTGGAGGACGCGAAGCGCTCGGACTTCTCCGGCATGCGCTACGCGACCTCCGCCGGCGAAGCGCTGCCGCCCGAGCTGTACCACCGCTTCAAAGACCGCTTCGGCGTCGAGATCCTCGATGGCATCGGCTCGGCCGAGATGTTCCACGTCTTCATCTCGAACTATCCCGGCAAGGTCCGCCCCGGCACGCTCGGAACGCTCGTGCCCGGGTACGAGGCGCGCCTCGTCGGCCCCGACGGCACGGATGCGCCCGCCGGCGAGCCCGGCACGCTGTGGATCAAGGGTGGCTCGGCGGCACTGCAGTATTTCGCGGCGCGCGAGAAGTCGCGCGCGACGTTCCTCGGCGACTGGGTCGTCACGGCGGACCAATTCCGGCTCGATGCCGATGGCTACTTCCACTACGAGGGTCGGACCGACGACATGCTCAAGGTCGGCGGCATCTTCGTGTCGCCGCTCGAGATCGAGTCCTGCCTGCTGCAGCATCCGTCCGTCCGCGAAGTCGCGGTCGTCGGTTACACCGAAGACGATCTCGTGAAGCCCGAAGCGTTCGTGGTCGTGAACGCAGGCGCGAACGCCGGTTCGGCGCTCGCGCAGGAGCTGCAGGCGTTCGTGAAGACGCGCCTCGCTCCGTACAAGTACCCGCGGCGCGTGACGTTCCTCGACGCGCTGCCGCGCAATGACCGCGGCAAGTGCGAGAAGAAACTGCTGCGCAGCGCGTCGACCACGAGCGGCGGAGCCGGCGCGTGACGCGATCACTCGATCTGCGGCTCGCGACGACCGCCGACGTCCATGCCATGGGCACGGCGGCTCGCGCGGCGTTGTTGCCGTTGGGTTCGACCGAGGCGCATGGCCCCCATCTGCCGCTGGCGACCGACGTCGTCATCGCGCACACGACCGCGACCCGGGCCGCGACGCGCTTGGCCGCCGCTGGCGTGGGCACGCTCGTGCTGCCCGCGATCCCGTACGCGGTCACCGAGTTCCTGAAGCCGTTCTCCGGGACGATCTCGGTGCGCGCCGACGCCATCGCGGCGCTGATCGACGACATCGCGGCGTCGGTGTTCGCGCAGGGAGTGCGCGTGCTCGCGTTGGTGAACGGCCACCTCGAACCCGAACACGGTCGCATGCTGAAGGACTGCGCACGTCGCATCACCGCGACCGGTCGCGGCATCGCCGTGTTCCCGGACCAGCGCCGCCCTCCGACCGTGTCGCAACTCGGCGACGAATTCGGGCGCGGCGGCGGCCATGCCGGCGGTTTCGAGACGTCGCTGGTGCTCGCGGCGGAGCCGCATGCCGTGCGGGACGAACGCCGTTCGTTGCCGCCGAACTTCGTCGACCTCGCGCAACGCATGAAGGACGGAGCGACCGACGCGATCGCCGCCGGCGGGCCTCGCGCGTACTTCGGAGACCCGGCCCAGGCCACGGCCGCCGAGGGTGATCGGCTCTACGAGGTGATGGCGAAGATGGTCGAGGACGCGGTGATCGCGGCACTCGCCCCAGGAGCTTGACCGATGGCGTTCGCGACCGAACTCACCGTCCGTTTCGGCGACTGCGATCGCGCCGGGATCGCGTACTACCCGGTGATCTTCCATTACTGCCACGTGGCGTTCGAGGAGTTCTTCGAGCGCGGCGTCGGCATCCCGTATCCGACTCTCGTGAACGAGCGCCACCTCGGCTTCCCGATGGGCCACATCGACGCGAGCTTCGAGTCGCCGTTCCAATACGGCATGAAAGTGACCGTTCGCGTCGAAGTCCTGAAGGTCGGAACGAAGTCGACGCAGTGGCGCTACACGTTCTTCGATCGCGACCGCGGAACGCGCCTCGCTCGATGCGTCGCGGACACGGTCGCCGTCGACATGCGCAAGTTCACGTCGACCGCGGTCCCCGACGACTTGCGTTCGGCGTTCGCACGCTGCGGCGCACCGGAATCGGACGCCGTTTGAGCCGAGCGCGAGCGCCGTTCGTCGCGGCGCGCTCCGCCACACCGCGCGCCGCGAGGCGCGCGACGACCGCCGTGAAGCGCTGGAAGCCGCGAGCGAGCGTGTCGTCGCGCCTCTGACCGCGAGCGCGCGCCGAGCCGTCGATCACGACCACGAGCGTCGCGAGCGCACGCGCACAGCGCCGACAGTGCGGCAGATGGGACTCGACGCGCGTGATCGCGCGGGCGTCGAGTTCCTGGTCGAGATAGGCGGACAGCGCGGCGACGACGGCGGCGCAACGACGCCGCTTGGCCGCGGCCCGCGCCGCGGCGGATCGCGAAGTCGATGGCTGGGCTGGGTTCACGATGACCTCCTCGTCTCGCCGCGCAGCGCGGCGGCGACGACGTTCAACACGCGAAGTCGGGCACGCCGTATCACCATGCCGGCGTGGTTCTGGGACAGGTTCAGCGCCGCTCCGATCTCGCGGTAGGAGCGGCCTTCGCTCTCGCGCATCTCCAACGCCCGGCGCCAGCGCGGCGGCAAGCGCGCAAGCCCCGCGGCCGCGAGTCGGACGAAGAGGTCGAGAGCGCGCGCGTGGGCATCGCACGCCTCGGACGCGGTGACCAGCGCCCATGGCTCGTCCCCCGCCGCCTCGGGCTCCCGCACCAAGCTCGCGTCGACGTCGGGCTCATGGCGGCGCTTGCGTTGCCATTGCCGCAGGATGTTCGCGGCGATCACGAACATCCACCCGGTGAAGCTCGAGTGGGCCGTGGGCCGAAACATCGACGCCTTCGTCAGCAGCGTCAGGAACGTTTCGGCGACCGCGTCGTCGGCGTCGGCCTTCGACGCCAAGGTCCTGGCCTTGGCCCGACAGAACGCGAGCAGCACGCGGTGATTCAGTAGGTACAGCAGCTCGAGCGCGTCGCCTCCTCCCTGCTCGCGGACGACGACCATCAGCGCTCGCGAGACGCGCTCGCGGTCCGCGTCGTTCCCGGCCCGCGGTCGTGGCACGCGCAGGGGACAACCGCTGGCGCGCAACCGCGCGTTCAAGGCTCGCAGGCGCGGCAGGATCTCCTCGTGGGCGTCGAGACGCATCGCTCCGCGACGCGCCGCCGACTTCTTGGATCCGGCCGCCACCGACGCCATCAGCGCGGTGTCCACGGGGACGGCGAGCGTGCTCTTGACGGCGCCCGCGGCGCGACTGGAGACGGAGTACTCACGGCGAACCTCCCGACCACTCCTCCGACGCGGCTGCTGCGAGGAGAATCCCTCGCGGCGATCGCTGCGAGCGCCAAGCGCGTCGGTCCCTGGCAGATGCGCGCCGGCGCGGAACATAACACCGCGAATTCGACTCGTCCGTCGCGCAGCCCCCCGAGGCACCGATGGAACGGCCGGTCGCGCCTTCCCCGCCGACCAGTTCGGCGGCAGGATCGGGGCATGGCTCGCTCTCTGCCGTTCACAGCGCCGGCGCTGCTTGCACCGATGGAAGGCATCACCGAGCCGTGCTTCCGCGATCTGGTCCTGGCACGCAATCCACCGCACGCGCTCGGCGGGACGTTCACCGAATTCGTCCGTGTCGTCGACCATCCCGTGCCGCGGGCGGTCATGCGACGCCATCTGGGCCTCGCGCAGCCGCCTCGCCGCGCGGCGGTCGGCGCCCCGTCCACCGAGCCACCGGTCGGTCTGCAGCTGATGGGCAGCGACCTCGCCGCGGTCGAAGCCAGCGCCGCGCATGCCGCCGACGTCGGAGTCGCGCTCCTCGACCTGAACTTCGGCTGCCCCGCGCGCGGGGCGTTGTCGACGTGCGCGGGCTCGGCGTTACTGCGCGATCCCGGTCAAGTCGAACGGCTCGTGCGTGCGGCCGTGCGGGGAGTCGCCGACCGAACACCGGTCAGCGCGAAGATCCGAGCCGGGTACGACGACGACCGCTTGCTCGAGGACCTGGCGCGCGCCGCGGAAACGGGCGGCGCCGCGCTGTTGACCGTGCACTGCCGCACCCGCGCGGAGGGTTACCGCGACGACGCCGTGGACTGGAGTCGGATCGAACGCGCCGTCCGCGCGGTCTCGATCCCGGTCTGCGGCAACGGCGGCATCGAAACCCACGCCGACCTGGAACGGATGCGCGCGGGCACCGGTGCGCGCTACGCGATGGTCGGACGTGGCGCGCTCCGCGATCCGTGGATCTTCAGCGGGTTCGTCGCCAGCGCCGGCGACGCACGCGCATTTCTCATCGAGTATTTCGACACGCTGCTCGCCCGCGCTGGCTTCGCACCGGCAGGCGCGCTCGCGCGGTGCAAACAACTGATGCGCGAGTTCCGCGCTGGTGGCGTCGTGCGAGCCGAAGGTGGATTGGCGTCGTGGCTGGCCGAGGCGGACCCGGCGCGGTTTCGTTCGCGATTGGCGGATAGTCCGGGGGAGACGGCGCCTAATCCATTGTCGCAGAAGAACTAACGTCCTAGGTCAGCGCGTCGGACGAGAAGTGAGTCAACCGGTTCCGACCGCGTCTCCTCTTCAGCGCGCGGCCTAGATCACGCGCCCCGACCCCGCGACATCCACTCCGCCACGAGAACGAATGTCGTTGCCAGCCGGAACCAGTCGACTCGGTCGTAAGAGTGCGCGTCCTGACTGGCTTCGGAGGAAAAATCCTCAGGAGTTCACCGCAATCGGGAATCCCTCACCACTGGAACAGCAGTCCAGTACGAATTCCGCATCTTGGACAGCGGAACGCTCGGGACGGTTCGCGGCTGGCGACCTTCTGGGAATCGACCTTCAGGGAATCTTGTGCAGCTCGATGACGAACACCAGCGTCGCATCGGCCGGAATCTTCGGCGGTGAACCGGCGGCGCCGTAGCCGAGGGCTGACGGCACGACGAACAGGAAGCGATCGCCTTCCTTCATCAGTTGCATGCCCTCGATCCAGCCCTGGATCAGCCCGCCCTCTTTCAGCTCCGTGACGAAACGGGTGCCGCGAGAGTACGACGAATCGAACGCAGTTCCGTCGGTCAGCCAACCGGCGTAGTCGACCGCGACGCCGTCCCCCAACTTCGCCTGCTTCGCGTCGGGATCGGTCCCGCGCGACAGGACCTGGTATTTCAAGCCGCTCGCGGTCGTGGTGAGCTTCGACTCGTCCGGAGCGATGAACGCCGGCACCTTCACGCCGCGCGTCGCCGTGATCTCCCAATGCGTCGGCGTGTCCGCCTGCATGCCGACGCGAGTCGGGTCACGGAACGCCATCCGCGCCGGCGCGACGCAACGCAACTTGGTCCCGACGCGCATCAGGCCGGGGAGTTCGCGGAACATCGAGCCGCCCATTCGTTCGGCGACCTCGTCGCCGCGACCGAGAATCTGGCCTTCGCGCAGCGACGTCGTCAGGACCTTGCCGGTCTCGTCGAACAATGCGAAACGCAGTTCCATGGCCTGATCCGTCAACGCCTCGCCGTCGCCAGGAACCACGACTTCGTACTTCAGGCCCGACTCCGTGCTCTTCGCGTTGGCCTCGTCGAGCGCGGCGAATTGGAACGGCTGCACGATCTCGAACAGTTCGATGTCGAACAGCAGCGTGGCGTTCGGCGGGATCACATTGCCCGCGCCGCGCGCGCCGTAACCGAGATCCGGTGGGATGCGGAATTCGAAGTGATCTCCGGCGCGCATCAGCTGCATGCCTTCGGTCCAGCCCTTGATCACGCGACCGAGCTCGAACTCGGCCGGCGCTCCGCGGATCAGCGACGAGTCGAACACGCGTCCATCTTCGAGCTTGCCGGAGTAGTGGACGCGCACGCCGCATTCGGCGGTCGGGCTCGGCCCCTCGGGCCCGCGCGAGAGCACGCGATATTCGAGGCCGCTCGGCGTCTTCGTCCACTCCGGCGCGTCCTCCGCGCCGGCTGCGCCACCGATCAGCGACGCGGATCCACACAACGCCAGCACCGACGCGAACCAAGCGATCGACCGCACGGGGAGCTCCTACGAACACAGGCGGGGAACGGAAGCCGGCATCGTAGGCCCGTGGCGGACCCGGGTAGCGCGCCACAGCGACGTTTTTTCCGGGCTCGCGTCCGGCCCCGCGCGCGCGGCACAATGGCGAGACTGCGGCTGCGCCGCTCCCCCTCCGGAACCGCTGCACCATGCCGAACCTGCGTCAAGCCATCGTCGTCGCGGCGTTCATCGGCGCACTCGGCTACGCCGCTTGGCAGGAGCATCGCGGCGGCCGCCCCGCGGCGGCGGTCGGCGCGTTCGGTCTGCGCTTCGAGGAATGCGCCGATCGGATCGGCATCCGGTTCACGCACGCGAAGGTCGAGGTCGATCCGAAGCTCGCTCCGATCGAGCCCCATGTCAGTGGCGTCGGCGCGGCGACCGCGGTCAGCGACGTCGACGGCGATGGCTGGCCCGACGTGTTGTTCACGAGCAGTTCGTTCGACGGCCGCAACGCGCTGTACCTCAATCAGCGCGACGGCACGTTCGTGGACGTCGCAGCGGAGTGGGGCATCGACCGCCTCAATTCGCGTGAACGCGGGGCCGCGATGGGCGCGTTGTTCGCCGACGTCGACAACGACGGCGACGAAGACCTGCTGGTCTACACCTGGGGCTATCCGCGGCTGCTGTTGAACGACGCGCATCGTCGCTTCGTCGACGCCAGCGTCGGTTCGGGCCTCGAGCGCTGGATCAACAGCAACTCGGCGGCGTTCCTCGACTACGACCGCGATGGACTGGTCGATCTCTACGTCGGCGGGTACTTCCGCGACGAGCACGTGCTGTGGAATCTGAAGTCGACGCGCATCATGCAGTCGAGCTTCGAGTTCGCCGACAACGCCGGACACAACGTCCTGTTCCGCAATCTCGGCAACGGACGGTTCGAAGACGTCACCGCGCGCGCCGGCGTCGACAGCACGCGTTGGACGTTCGCGATCGCCGCGGCGGACTTCGACGGCAACGGCTTCCAGGACCTCTATCTCGCGAACGACTACGGTCCGGAAGAGCTGTTCCTCAATCAAGACGGCACGCGCTTCACGCGCGCGAACGACATCGGCCTCGACGAGGACAGCAAGAGCGGAATGTCGGTCGCGGTCGGTGACGTCGACAACTGCGGCAAGCTCGGCGTGTTCGTGACGAACATCACGCGCACCGGTTACCTGATCCAAGGCAACAACCTGCGCAAGAACATGCTCGGCGAGGCCGGGCGCTTCGAGAACATCGCGAACGGCGTCGCCGAGAACTGCGGCTGGGCGTGGGGTGCGCAGTTCGGCGACCTCAACAACGACGGTTGGCAGGATCTGTTCGTCGTGAACGGATTCATCTCGGCCGATCCGAAACTCGACTACTGGTACGCGATGGGCAAGGTCTCGAGCGCCGTCGGCGATCTGTTCGAAGACGCCACCGCCTGGCCCCCGATCGGCAATCGCTCGTTGTCGGGTTACGAGATCTCGCGCGTGCTGATCAACACGCCGCTGCACAAGAGCGGACGGCGCACGTTCACCGACGTCGCGACGCAAGTGGGCGTCAACGACACGCTCGATGGCCGCGCGGTGGCCTTCGCGGACTTGAGCAACCGCGGTCAGCTCGACGTGCTGGTCGCGAACCAATCGGCGCGGGCGCTGGTCTATCGCTCCGAGCTCGCGCCCGGCATGCATTGGGTGCAGTTCCGCCTGCGCGGGACGACCAGCAATCGGAGCGCGATCGGCGCCGCGGTCGAACTCGAGTTCGCGGGCCATCGACAGATGCAGGTGGTCGCCGCCGGCTCGGGGTTCGCGTCGCAGAACGATCAGCGCCTGCATTTCGGACTCGGCGAGTCCGGCGTCATCGATCGCGCGGTGATCCGGTGGCCGTCGGGCCGCGAGCAGATCCTCGAGCAACCCGCGTCCGACCGAATCCACGACGTGACGGAGCCGACGCCATGAACGCGATCCTCGAGACGCTGAAGCGGTTCCTGACGTTCAAGTCGCCGCCGCCCTACTACTCGGCGACGCTGATCACCGTGCTGCTCGTGCTCGGCGAGTGGCGCTACGACATCCTCGGCGGTTACGACCGCATGGTCGCGGCGCTGGCGACCGCGGTGGTCGCCGAAGCGGCGTTGTCGCTGTGGCTGCGCGGAACGTGGCCGCGGCTCGTGTCCGCGTACATCAGCGGCAACAGCGTGCTGATGCTCGTGAAACCCGCCGCGGCGCCACTGTGGCCGTTCGCGATCGCCGCGTTCGTCTCGATCGCGTCGAAGTACGTGCTGCGCTATCGCGGCCGCCACCTGTGGAACCCGACGAACTTCGGCGTCACCGCACTGCTGTTCCTGGCGCCGACGCAGGTCACACCGTTGTCGCATCAATGGGGCAACGAGCCGATCACGCTGCTCGTCATCTACGCGATCGGCCTGATCGTCGTGACGCGCGCGCGCGTGGTGCACATCACGCTGACGTACGTCGCCGCGTTCGCCGCGTTCGCGTGGCTGCGCAGCACGACGGGCTACGACGGTTGGCTACTCGAGATGGGACCGCTCAGCGGACCGATGTACACGCTGTTCATCTTTTTCATGGTCACCGACCCGCGCACGATCGTCAGCAATCGCACAGGGCAGTACGTGGTGACGATCGCGGTCGCCGCGCTCGAAGCGCTGATCCGCATGGGGCTCGACCGCGACATCGCGTGGTTGCAGAGCATGGGCGCCGCGCCGGCGTTGTTCGCTCTGTTCATCGTCGGCCCACCGACGCTCTGGTGGGAGCTGCGCAAGCAGGCGGCGCCGCGTTCTCCGGCCGCGCCCGCGCTCGCCGCGGCGGCGTGAACGACTCGCCGACGAACGAGCACGGGCGCCGCGAGTCTCCCCGCGACGCCCGTGCTCGGTCATCGACCTCGTCGCGATCGTGCGGAAGCGTTGTCGCCGCGCGACTCGACGCGGTGCGGCGACGTCACTGCACGAAGATCTCGATGCCGTTGGTCACGGACCCGCCGATGCCGGTCGCTGGATCCGCGATCAATGCCTGCATCGTGAAGGTGATGCCCGGCGGCAGCACCGGCATCACGACGCCAGCGGCCGCCATTCCTTGCCCGGGACCGCCTGCGCTCAATGGCACCGTGATCGTGGCCGGCAACAGCGGCGACACGAGCAACGAGCATCCGGCGCCGAGCGGTTGGTTCGCCTGCTGCGCGCCGAACACGAGCACCGCGAACGAGCCGCCGAGCCCGCGACGGATCGACAGCTCGACGAAGCTGCCCGCGGACGGGCAGCCGTTCCACACGAGTTCCGGCACGATGCCGCCGCTCCCCGCGCAGCCGACGCCGTACGACGTCGACGAGCCCGGGCACGGGTCGCCGGTCAGCGATGCGAACTTGGGGTCGTTCGGCTGGTACTGATGAAGGATCTGCGCCGAGCCGCTGACGAGATCGACGACGAACAGCGCGTGGTCGTTCTGCGTGTACGCGATCACGGAAGACGTCGAAGCGTCGTAGGCGATCGCCGCTCCGCCGGACGTGTCCATCGTGGTGCCGAAGCCAGGACCAACCGGATGCGAGCCCGGCCCCGTCGGATTCGACGGGTCGATCACCCACAGCGAGTTCGTCGAAGTCTCGAGCGCGTACAACGTGCCGCTCGCGTCGAACACCATGCCGGAGAACGTCTCGGTGAACGAGCCGATGTTGCCGAAGATGCCGACCTGAAAGGTCTGCGGGTCGATGCTGAACAACTGCGGCGCGGGGAAGAAACCGCCGGTGTTGATCCACCACACTAGTCCCGCCGCATCGGTCGCCATCGCGAGCGGGCCGACCGGCATCGACAACGCGGAGAGTTCGGTCGCCGCGGCGGTGTTGACGTCGAGTTCGTACAGCGACCCCGAGAACCAGCCGGTCGACAAACCGTAGAGCCTGCCGTCAGGGATGCGCGTGATCTGCGGGATCCCGAACTCGTTCGGGTTGGCGACCGTGTACGAGCCGATGAACTGCGTTTGGAACGTCAGCGTGTCGATCGTCCAGAGTTCGTTGACGTCGGCGCGCGATGCGTAGAGGGTGCCGGCATCGAGCGCGGGCGCTGCGAGTGCAGCGAATAGGAATAGAGCCGCTGAAGTGCGTTGCATGGAGGCCTCGGTTCGAGACGGACGTCGTCGCACGTCGGGGGCAAGTCGGACCGTTCGACGAAGAGCGCAAGTTCCTTGGCAGCGGCAGTGGGGAGAATAAGCGCCGCTCCGCGGAATGCCAACTCGGGCATCGACGAGGTAGGGGGCCGATGGCCCCCTACGACCCCGTCCTACTGACCGGCCGAAGGCCGCTCCGCCTTCTGCGGAGGTAGGGGGCCGAAGGCCCCCTACGACCCCCTCGTTGGACCCCCGCGCCCGGGGCCCCCCCCAACC